>NZ_JNYE01000113.1 GCF_000717185.1 Kitasatospora phosalacinea
GCCCAGCTTGGGGGGGGGGGGGGGGGCCCCCCGGGGGGGGGGGGGGGGGGGGGGGGGGGGGGGGGGGGGGGGGGGGGGGGGGGGGGCGGGGCCGCCGCCGGGGGGCAGCAGCTCGTTCGGCGGCGGGGGCGGGGGCGCGCCGGGGCCGCCGCGGCCCAGCTGGGCGTGCGCGGGCCCGCCGGTGGACGGCAGCAGGTCGTTCGGCGGGGGCGGCGGCGGGGCGCCGGGGCCGCCGCGGCCCATCTGCGGGGCGCCGGGCACCGGCTGGCCCGGGCCGGGGGCGCCGGGCAGGCCCATCAGCCCGGGCGGGCCGTCGGTGGCGAGCATGGTGGCCGCGTAGTTGACCCCGGGGCCGGACGGACCCGGCGGCACGGGGGCAGCGGGCGGGACGGGCGTGCCGGGGACGGGCGTGCCGGGGACGGGCGTCGTCGGGCCGCCGACCGGGTACGGCGGGGTGGCGCCGGGCGGCACGGGCGGGCCGGGCGGCACGGGGCCGCCCGGGGTGAGCACGGTGGCGTCCTCGGAGCCGGGGACGGCGCGCCCGCCCGGGGCGCCGGGCGGCGGCGGCACGGGCAGGCCCGCGCCGGGCGCGCCCGTGAAGTAGCTGGGGCCCTCCCCACCGGGCTCCGGCAGCTGCCCGCCCTGCTGGACCGGGACCGGGACCGGGCCCGGGCCCGGCGGCACCGGCGCGGCCGCAGGAGCCGGAGCAGCGGGCGCCGGAGCAGCGGGCGCCGGGGCCGCGGAGGCCGGGGCCGCGGAGGCCGGGGCCGCGGAGGCCGGGGCCGCGGGCGCCGCGGGCGCGCCCAGCCGGTCGGCCTCGGCGGCGATCGCGGCCGCCCCGGCCTCCTGCAGCCACTGCGGGGGGCTGAGCAGGAAGGAGGTGGCCTCGACCGCGCCGCGCACCGGCTTGGCGGCGCCCGCCGGGTTGGGGGCGCTCCCGGTGCCGTACAGCTCCTCGTACTGCCGGACCACCTCGTTGACCGGCAGCGGCGGCCAGAGCGTGCTGGCGCCGCTGTCGCGGGCGATCACCAGGCGCAGCGAGCTGCCGGGGCCGCCGGTGTGCTCGCTGCCGTCGACGGCCCAGCAGACGTAGCCGAGGTCGAACTCGCGGACCTTCACCTCGCGGTGCTGCGAGCGCGGCACCCCGGCGTTGATCCAGTCCTCGGCGGTCTCCTGCGCCTGCGCGTACGTGGTCACCACGTCTCGTCCACCCCTGTCGTTCTGGTCAGTTCACCGGGACGGCGCGGGCGAAGCCGCCGTCCACCATGAGTTCGGCGACGGTCTCCAGCTCCGCGGGACTGCCCGCGAGGCGCAGCAGGAACGCGTCGAAGCTGTCGCCGCAGGGCAGCAGGAGGCGCTGCACGCGCTGCTCGACGGGCTCGTCGGAGCCGTCGTCGCGGGCGTCGTCGTAGGGCAGGAAGGCGACCGAGCCGGTGCCCTCGCCGCGGACCTTGACGGTCAGCAGGCCGCCCTGGAGGTAGGCGACGGCGAGGTGGTCCTTGGTGAGGTGGTCGCGCAGGCACTTGTTGGCGTACACCAGGTCGTGGGTGCCGTACTCCTCGCTGAGGGTGAGGAACGGCTGGTCGACCAGCAGGCCGAGGTCGACGTCGAGGGCGACGCCGGCCGGGCCGCGGCCGCCGGTGAGCTTCAGGAAGTCCCGGTAGGCGGTGGGCAGCGGGTGGCCGAGGCGCTGTTCGGCGCGCTGGACGAGGTCCTCGGTGACGGCGACCGGGTCGCCGCCGTCCTTGGCGAGGGAGAAGTGCGCGGGGCGGTGGTCCTGCAGCGGGCGGGTGCCGCGGCGGGTGTGGTCGGCGGTGGAGCTGGCCAGGCCGCCGTGGTGCCGCAGCAGCGCCTTGACCTCGACCGGGACGAGCTCCATCCGGCGCCAGCCGGCGGGGGCGCGGCCGACCACGTGGTGCCAGGTCCAGCCGGGCGGGGTGGCGACGGCGCTGTCCAGGTCGGCCCAGAGCCCGTGGCCCTGGGTGTACAGCGCGGCGTTCGCCGACACGTAGTCGGTCAGGCGCAGTTCGTCGACGCCGAAGCCCTCCGGCGGGTCGGCGACCTCGGCGGCGGCGGCCGCGTACGGCGCGAAGTCGGGGTACCCGTTCTCGTCGACGCGCACGCCCTGGGGGTGCCGCTGGGCCCGGACCGGGTCCGGGAACTGCACCACCTGGCCCGCGTACGCCGCGTTGGGCGCGGCGGCGGTGCCGGGCCGACCTGTCGTCATCTGTGGTCCCCCACTGGCAGAAGCCGATTTCCTCGGGGACCAGCCTAGGGCAACGGCCGTTCGCGTTCAGGGGCACGGGGGTGCCCGGCCGGGTACCGCCCGGCCGGGCACCCGCCGCGGGTCAGCGGCGGCGCAGCGCGGCGGCCAGCGTCTCGGCGACCCGGGTCTGCTGCCCCTCGGTGAGCTGCGGGAACATCGGCAGGGTGAGCAGTTGCCCGGCGGCCCGTTCGGTGACCGGGAACGCGCCCCCGCCGTGCCCGAGGTACCGGAACGCGGGCTGCAGGTGCACGGGGACGGGGTAGTGCACGCCCGCGCCGATCCCGGCCTCCTGGAGGGCGGCCAGCACGCCGTCGCGGTCGCGCTCGACCCGCACCGCGTACAGGTGCCAGACGTGCTCGTTGCCGGGCAGGGTCCGCGGCAGGGTGAGGCCGTCCAGGCCGCCGAGCAGCTTGTCGTAGCGTTCGGCGGCGGCCCGGCGGGCCTCGTTCCAGGCGGGCAGGCGGCGGAGCTTGGCGCGCAGCACCACGGCCTGCAGGGTGTCCATCCGGGAGTTGAAGCCGAACTTCTCGTGGACGTACTTGCGGGCCGAGCCGTGGTCGCCGATCAGCCGCACCGCGTCGGCGAGTTCGGCTTCGTCGGTGACGACCGCGCCCGCGTCGCCGTACGCGCCGAGGTTCTTGCCCGGGTAGAAGCTGGTCGCCGAGATCCGCCCCCAGCTGCCGGACGGCCGCCCGTGCCGGGTGGCGCCCTGCGACTGGGCGCCGTCCTCGACCACCGGCAGCCCGTCGGCGACCTCCAGCAGCCGTTCCACCGGGGCGAGCTGACCGTTCAGGTGGACGGGCAGCAGCGCGACGGCCTGGGTGACCCGGGCGGCGGCCTGCTCGACGTCGATCAGCAGGTGCTCCTCGTCCACGTCCACCAGCACCGGCCGCAGCCCGGCCCGGACCACCGCCTCGGCCGTCGCCACGAAGGTGTTCGCGGGCAGCACCACCCCGCCGCCCGGCTTCAGCTCCAGGGCCCGCAGCGCCATCTCCAGCGCGTCGGTGCCGTTCGCCGTCCCCACCGCGTGGCCCGCCCCGGAGAAGGCCGCGTACTCCCGCTCGAACGCGGCCACGTCCGGGCCCTTGACGTAGGCCCCGCTCGCCAGCACCGCGTCGAAGCCCGCCCGGACCTCGTCGGCGATCTCGGCGTGCGAGGCGTGCAGGTCGACCAGGGGGATGTCGGTCACGGTGAGAACCTCTCGTTGGCGGAACCGGGGGCGCGGCCCAGGGCCGCCTTGAGGGCGGCGACGACGTGGTCCTGCTGCTCGTGGGTGAGCGAGTGGTACAGCGGCAGGATCAGCGTCCGCGCGGTGATCGTCTCGGTCACCGGGAGCGGGACGCGGGCGGTGCCCTTGTACGGGGCCTCCAGGTGGGCGGCCATGATGCCGCGCCGGGCGGAGACGCCGTCCGCGGCCAGCCGGGCGAGGACCTCGCCGCGGTCGGGGGCGTCCTCGGGGAGCAGCAGCCACAGCGACTGGTAGTTGGTGGTGCCGTGCGCCGGGTCGCCGACCAGGCGGGCGGCGAGTTCCGCGCCGAGCAGCTCCCGGTAGCGGGCGGCGAGTTCGCGGCGGCGGGCGACCATCGCGGGGAGCTTGCCGAGCTGGACCAGGCCGATCGCGGCCTGGACGTCGGTCATCCGGTGGTTGAAGCCGATCTCGTCGTAGGTCTCGACGACGGCCGCCCCCGCCGCCCCGGCGTGCCGGTCGGCGGCCGAGACGCTCATGCCGTGCTCGCGCAGGCGCCGCAGCCGGGCGGCGAGCGCGGCGTCCCGGCAGGTGACCATGCCGCCCTCGCCGGTGGTGAGGAGCTTGCGCGGGTGGAAGGAGTAGGCGGCGATCTCGGCGCCCGCGCCGGCCGGTCGGCCGCGGTGGACGGAGCCGGCGGCGCACGCGGCGTCCTGGACGACGGGGATGCCGCGCGGCTCGGCCAGGGCCCGGATCGCGTCCAGGTCGACGGGGACGCCGCCCTGGTCGACGGCGACGACGGCCCGGGTGCGGTCGGTGAGCAGCGGGGCGACGGTGTCGGGGGTGAGGTTGCCGGTGGCCGGGTCGACGTCCGCGAAGACCGGGGTGGCGCCGACGTAGGTGACGGCGTTGGCGGTGGCGATGAAGGAGAGCGAGGGGACGACGACCTCGTCGCCGGGGCCGACGCCCGCGCCGATCATCGCCAGGTGCAGGGCGGTGGTGCAGGAGGAGACCGCGACGGCGTGCGGGACGCCGAGGTGCTCGGCGAACGCCCGCTCGAAGGCGGCCACCCGGGGGCCCTGCGCGACCCAGCCGGAGCGGACCGCCTCGGCGGCGGCCTCGGCCTCCTCGTCGCCGAGCCAGGGGATCATGACGGGGATGGTGGACACGGTGGTGCTCCTTCGCATCGCGCGGGGCTTCGCTGCACGGGGCGGCCGCGCCCGTGGACGGCTCCCCCGCCCGGGCGCGGCCTGCTCCCGCGGGCGTCCTGCGTCCTGCGCGCCTAGCCCCGGCCCTGGCCCTGCTCGTGGCCCTGGTCCTGGTCCCGGCTCTGCTCGCGCCACCAGCCGACGAGCTGGCGCAGCCCCTCCTCCAGCCCGAGTTCGGGCTTCCAGCCGAGGTCGCGCTCGGCCGCGGAGACGTCGGCGAGGCGCCGGACCACGCCGCCCGCGGTGTCCCGGGCGGGGCCGTGCTCGACGTCGAGGTCGGAGCCCATCGCGGTGAGCAGGGCGTCGGCCAGGCCGCGCAGCGAGACCTCGCTGCCGGAGGCGATGTTGTAGACCCGGTCGGTGACGGGGGCGGCGGCGGCGAGCAGGTTGGCCCGGGCGATGTCCTCGGTGTGGACGAAGTCCATGGTCTGGGCGCCGTCGCCGAAGATCAGCGGGGGCCGTCCGGCGGCGATCCGCTCCATCCAGCGGATGAAGACCTCGGTGTAGCGGCCGTGCACGTCCATCCGGGGGCCGTACACGTTGAAGTAGCGCAGGGCGACGTAGTCGAGGCCGTGCATGGCGTGGAAGCTGCGCAGCAGGCCCTCGTTGAAGACCTTGGCGGCGCCGTACAGGGTGTCGTTGTTGTAGGGGTGCTGGGTCTCGGGCGTGGGGAAGTCGTCGGCCAGGCCGTAGACCGAGGCGGTGGAGGAGGCGACGACCTTGCGCACGCCGGTCTCGGCCGCGGCCTCGACCACGTCGAAGGCGCCGTCGACCATGACCTCCAGGGCGAGCCGGGGTTCGGCGGCGCACTGGGTGATCCGGATCGCGGCGAGGTGGAACAGCAGGTCGGTGCCGGTTCCGAGCAGGTCGCGCAGCAGGGCGCGGTCGCGGATGTCGCCGTCGACGACCCGCAGCTGCCCGGGGGCGGCGAGCTCGCGGGCGCGGGCCAGGTTGGCCGTCCGGCCGCGGACGAAGTTGTCGAGGACGACGACCTCGCGGGCCCCGGCCGCGATCAGCTGGTCGACGACGGTGGAGCCGATGGTTCCGGCGCCGCCGGTGACCAGGCAGCGGGAGCCCTCGAGGGGGACGGCGGCGTTCATCGGGCGGCGGCCTTCTGCTCGGCGGTGCGGTGGCGGGTGATCGTCTCGGTGTCGTCGGCGGCGTCCACGGGGACGGTCGCGCCGCCGAGTTCGAGGCTGCGGGAGGCGGCGTGCAGCAGGCGCAGCACGCGCAGTCCGGCGCGGCCGTCGGTGAGCGGGGCGCGGCCCTCGGTGATGGCGGCGGCGAACTCGCCCATGACGTTGCGCAGCGCCTCCTGCTCGACCAGGGCGGGGGCGACCACGTCGCCGACCCGGTAGGAGATCAGGGCGCGGTGCCGGATGGCGTCGGTGAGCTCGTCGGGCGGGGTGAGGTCGACGCCGCGGTCGTGGACGGCGAGCCGGGCCTGCGGGTTGAGGTCGTCCCAGACCAGGGTGCGGCGGGAGCCGCCGATCAGGGTGGTGCGGACCTTGGTCGGGGAGAGCCAGTTGACGTGGCAGTGGGCGAGCGCGCCGTTGGACAGGTGCAGCGTCAGGTAGGCGACGCAGGCCCGTCCGGCGCCGATCGGGTCGGCGGCCTGGGCGCTGACGCCGACGGGTTCGACGCCGGGCGGCAGCACGAAGTCGAGGATGGACAGGTCGTGCGGGGCGAGGTCCCACAGCACGTCGACGTCGGGCTGGACGAGCCCGAGGTTGATCCGCACCGAGTCGAAGAACTGGACGTCGCCGATCTCGCCGCCGTGCACGAGCTCGCGGATCCGGCGCACCACCGGCGTGTAGCAGAAGGTGTGGTCGCACATCAGGACGAGGCCGCGCTCCTCGGCGAGGGCGACCAGGTCGGCGGCCTCCGCGACGGTGGTGGTGATCGGCTTCTCGACCAGGACGTGCTTGCCGGCCTCCAGGGCGGCCCGGGCCAGCCGGTGGTGGGCCCCGGCGGGGGTGGCGATGGCCACCGCCTGGACGCGCTCGTCGGCGAGCACCTGCTCGTACGAGGTGGTGGCGGCGACGGTGGAGTACTCGCCGAGGACCTTGCGGGAGCGCTGCTCGTCGAGGTCGCACAGCCAGTGCAGCCGCAGCGCGGCGGTCTGCTGGGCGTTGCGGACCAGGTTCGGTCCCCAGTACCCGGCGCCGACGACGGCCAGGCCGATCCGCCGGTCGGGCGGGTGCTCGGTGCTGCCCGGTGTGGGCACGTGTTCCCCAGGCGCCTCGTGCGCCACGACGTTCGACCCCATCGCAAGACCCCCCTTGCCGCCGCGTCGCTCGAACGGTACCGGCCCGGCCGGGCCCATCGGGGCACAATCGGCAAAACCGGTGCAGCCCACCAGGGGCGCGCGCGGCGGGAGTTCGGCCCTCCGTACACCTCCGCGCGCCCCGTGTCCGCACCCCGGCGCGGCGCGCCGGGAACCGGTTTGGCAGGCTGGACGCTCTGGGGCGAGGATTCACTGTCAGTGGGCCCCGCTACCCTGCGTGATCCACACCGTCCGTCAGCAGACCCCCGGCAGCGGAGAACTGCCGGTGCGCCGCACCGACGCCGAGGAGCAGTCATGGACCAGCCGGGCCCGCCGCCCGTACTGCGGCACCAGCGCGACAGCCTGCTGCCCGCGGTGGCGGCCGCGCTGTCGCTGCGCGGTGGCGAGGTGCACACGCTGGCCGGGGAGAAGTCGGAGCTGTCGCCGATGCTGCACCCGCTGGTCGGCGAGTTCCTGGCGGCGCTGCCGGTGGAGAAGCGCGAACGTTTCGTGGGCCGCTGCCCGGAGGCGGCGCTGCTCTCCCAGTACCTGGGGCAGGTCGACGCGTCCCGTTCGAAGCGGGCCGCGCGCAAGCCGATGACGGTGCAGGAGGCCCGCAAGGCGCTCAAGGGGGCCCGGATGACCACGCTGCGGATCCGCGAGGAGGGCGACCCGGCGCACGGCACGCACGCCCCGCCGTGCCGCTCCTGCGCCCCGCTGCTGGAGCACCTGAACGTGGCCAGCGTCGCGGTCGGCCCGCCCGGCCGCTAGCGAGCGCCGCCGAGCGCGCACCCCGCCCTGTCCCCGAACCTCCGGAGCACGCCCTGAACGCCAGCACCGTCCGCACCCAGCCCCGTTTCCCGGCCGACGTGGCCGCCGCCCTCAAGCAGGCCGGCTGGCACCCCGGCCGCTGGGAGATCCGGCAGGCCGAGCAGTGGGCCGACGCCCTGGTCGCGTACGGCGGCCCGCTGGAGCCGCAGCACGCGGTGTTCCCCGCCGCGATCGAGGCCTGGGCGGAGTTCGGCGGCCTGGCCTTCGACGTCCCGGGCGCGGGCGACACCCTGGCCCGCACCCCGTTCCTGCTCGACCCGCGCTGCGGCCTGCACGCCCCGCGCACCCTGGCCGACCTCGGCCGCGCCCTGGACACCCGGCTCGCCCCGCTCGGCGAGGAGCTGTACGGGCAGGCCCTGCTGGCGATCGACGAGCGCGGCCGGGTCTACAGCCTCGACCACACCGGCGAGTGGTACCTGGGCCCCAGCGTGGACCGGGCGATCGGCACCCTCGTCCTCGGCCACGCCCCGCAGCGGCTGCGCACCGCGGACGCCGGGGAGTAGCCGCCCGGCAGTGAGCAGCCGCCCGGCCGGGGAGGCTCAGGCGGGCGGCGCCACCGAGCGCCGCAGCCGGGAGGGCAGCACCGCCTCCACCCGGAACCCGCCGCCGTCCTCCGGCCCGGCGTGGAACGCCCCGCCGAGCGCCACCACCCGCTCGCGCATGCCCACCAGCCCGTTGCCGCCGCTGGGCAGCGCCACCGGCACCGCGGCCCCGCCCGGGCACTCGTTCACCACCGACACCCGCACCCCGTTGGGGACGTACGCCAGCAGCACCGAGACCCGGGCCCCGCCCGCGTACTTGTGCGCGTTGGTGAGGCCCTCCTGCACCACCCGGTACGCGGTCTGCTCGGCCTCCGCGACGTACGCCCGGCGCTCGCCGCTGACCGTCAGCGACACCGCCATGCCCGCCACCCGGGACTGCTCGACCAGCTCCGGCAGCTCGCCGAGGCCGCCGACCGGGGCCTCCACCTGCTCCTGCGGCTCGGTCATCCGCAGCACGCCGAGGATCTCCCGCAGCTCGTCCAGCGCCTGCCGCCCGGTCTCGCCGATCAGCTGGGCCGACTGCCGGGCCCGCGCCGGGTCCTTGGGGACGATCCGCTCCACCGCGGCGGCGTGCACCACCATCAGGCTGACCCGGTGCGCGACCACGTCGTGCATCTCCCGGGCGATCCTGGTGCGCTCCTCGGCCCGGGCCCGCCAGGCCCGCTCCCTGGCCTGCTCGGCCAGCAGCGTCAGCTCGGCCTCCAGGCCCAGCGCCCGGTCCTTCAGCGACTCCACCAGGCGCCGCCGGGCCCCCACGTACAGGCCGGTCACCATCGGGGCGAGGGCCATGCCGACCGCGACGAAGGCCGCGATCACCACGAACACCCAGGCCGGCGGGAGCGGTTCGGTGGTCGGCCGCTCGGCGGGCGCCGTCATCGCGAGCAGCACCATGCCGAAGGTCTCGACCATCGCGACCGCCGACAGCACCACCACCCGGGCCCGCCGCGAGGGCCACTCCCAGGTCGCCGCGAGCGTGTACAGCGACACCACCAGCAGCACCACGCCGAAGAAGCCCGGCACGAACACCAGCGCCACCACCACCGGCACCACCGGCCACCGCCGCCGCACCACCAGCGACGCCCCCGCGAGCGCCCCCAGCACCACGCACACCACCGTGGCGGGCACCCCCCAGTGCAGCCGGTCCCGGACCAGCCCGTACGCCCCGACGGCGCACTCCAGCCCCGAGACCGCGGCCAGCCCCACGTCCAGCACCGCGCTGCGCCTGCGCGCCCACCACCACACGCCGTCCCCCGCCGGCTTCTCACTCATGACCGACACGATACGCAAACGGCCCCGGCGGTCAGGCCCCCCGAGCGCGACCCGGTGCCCCGACCTGTCCGCCATCCGGCCACCTCTCCGTCCTGGCACCGCGTGCCACCTATGCTGTTGCCCGTCGGACAGCGCGGTCCGCACCCGTCACCAGCACCGCGGTGATGTCAGAGCCGTTGCCGAACCCCACCACCACAGGGAGACAGCCGTGACCGCTCCGGTCCCCACTCCGGCGGACAGCCCCTCCGTGATCGCCGACGCGGACGACAATGCCGCGCTGCGTGCGGACATCCGCCGTCTCGGCGATCTGCTCGGGGAGACCCTCGTGCGCCAGGAGGGCCCCGAACTGCTGGGCCTGGTCGAGCAGGTCCGCCTGCTGAGCCGCACCGACGGCGAGGCGACGGCCCAGCTGCTGGCCGAGATCGACCTGGACACCGCCGCGAAGCTGGTGCGCGCCTTCTCGACCTACTTCCACCTGGCGAACGTCACCGAGCAGGTGCACCGCGGCCGGGAGTTCGCCTCCCGCCGGGCCCGCGAGGGCTCGCTGCTGTCGCAGACCATGGACCAGCTGAAGGAGGCGGACCCGAAGCACCTGGCCGACACCCTGGCCAACCTCGCGGTCCGCCCGGTGTTCACCGCGCACCCCACCGAGGCGGCCCGCCGCTCGGTGCTGAACAAGCTGCGCCGGGTCGGCGAGCTGCTGGAGCGCATCCACCGCGAGCAGGCCGCGACCGGCCGGGTCGACAGCGCCCGGCAGACCTCCGCCCGCCGCCAGGCCGACCGCCGCCTCGCCGAGGTGATCGACCTGCTGTGGCAGACCGACGAACTGCGCATCGCCCGCCCGGAGCCCACCGACGAGGCCCGCAACGCCGTCTACTACCTGGACGAGCTGTACCGCGAGGCCGTCCCGGAGGTGCTGGAGGAGCTGCACGAGGAGCTCGCCCGGGTCGGCCTGACGCTGCCCGAGGGCGTCCGCCCGCTGACCTTCGGCACCTGGATCGGCGGCGACCGCGACGGCAACCCGAACGTCACCCCGCGGGTCACCTGGGACGTCCTCAACCTGCAGCACGAGTACGGCATCAAGGACGCCCTGGAGGCCGTCGACGACCTGCGCGCCTCGCTCTCCACCTCGGTGCGCCTGGCCGGGGCCTCGGAGGAGCTGCTGGCCTCGCTGGACGCCGACCTGGCGCACCTGCCGGAGCTGAGCCCGCGCTACAAGCGGATGAACGCCGAGGAGCCGTACCGGCTGAAGGCCACCTGCATCCGGATCAAGCTGGAGAACACCCGCGACCGGCTGGCCGCGGGCACCCCGCCCACCCCGGGCCGCGACTACGTCGGCACCCGCGACCTGATCGCCGACCTGCGCCTGATCCAGGACTCGCTGCGCGCCCACCGCGGCGGCCTGATCGCCGACGGCCGCCTGGCCCGGGCGATCCGCACCATCGAGGCGTTCGGCCTGCAGCTGGCCACCATGGACGTGCGCGAGCACGCCGAGGCGCACCACCACGCGCTGGGCCAGCTCTTCGACCGGCTCGGCGAGGAGGCGTGGCGCTACACCGACATGCCGCGCGAGTACCGCCAGCGCCTGCTGTCCAAGGAGATGCGCTCGCGCCGCCCGCTGGCCCCGACCCCGGCGCCGCTGGACGCCGCGGGCGCCAAGACGCTGGGCGTGTTCACCACCATCCGCGAGGGCTTCGAGCGCTTCGGCGACGAGATCGTCGAGTCGTACATCATCTCGATGTGCCAGGGCGCCGACGACGTGTTCGCGGCCGCCGTGCTGGCCCGCGAGGCCGGCCTGATCGACCTGCACGCGGGCATCGCCAAGATCGGCATCGTGCCGCTGCTGGAGACCACCGACGAGCTCCAGGAGGCCGACCGGATCCTGGACGAGATGCTCTCCGACCCGTCGTACCGGCTGCTGGTGTCGCTGCGCGGCGACATCCAGGAGGTCATGCTCGGCTACTCGGACTCCTCGAAGTTCGGCGGCATCACCACCTCGCAGTGGGAGATCCACCGCGCCCAGCGCCGGCTGCGCGACGTCGCCCACCGCTACGGCATCCGGCTGCGGCTCTTCCACGGCCGCGGCGGCACCGTCGGCCGCGGCGGCGGCCCCTCGCACGAGGCGATCCTCGCCCAGCCGTGGGGGACCCTGGAGGGCGAGATCAAGGTCACCGAGCAGGGCGAGGTGATCAGCGACAAGTACCTGCTGCCCTCGCTGGCCCGGGAGAACCTGGAGCTGACCCTCTCCGCCACGCTGTCCGCCTCCGCGCTGCACACCGCGCCCCGCCAGGCCCCCGAGGAGCTGGCCCGCTGGGACGCCGCGATGGACCAGGTCTCCGAGGCCGCGCACACCGCGTACCGCGCCCTGGTCGAGCAGGAGGACCTGCCGAAGTACTTCTTCGCCGCGACCCCGGTCGACCAGCTGGCCTCGCTGCACCTGGGCTCCCGCCCGTCCCGCCGCCCCGACAGCGGCGCGGGCCTGGACGGCCTGCGGGCCATCCCGTGGGTGTTCGGCTGGACGCAGTCCCGGCAGATCGTGCCCGGCTGGTACGGCGTGGGCTCCGGCCTGGCGGCGGCCCGCGCGGCCGGGCTGACCGACGTGCTCGACGAGATGCACGGCAACTGGCACTTCTTCCGCAACTTCCTGTCCAACGTCGCCATGACGCTGGCCAAGACCGACCTGCGGATCGCCCGCCACTACGTCGAGCAGCTCGTCCCGGCCGAACTGCACCACGTCTTCGACCAGATCGTCGCCGAGCACGACCTCACCCTGCGCGAGGTGCTGCGGCTGACCGGCGAGTCGGAGCTGCTGGAGCACAACGAGGTCCTCAAGCAGACCTTCACCGTCCGCGACGCCTACCTCGACCCGATCTCCTACCTGCAGGTCGCGCTGCTGCGCCGGCAGCGCGAGGAGGTCGCGGCCGGCCGCCCGGAGGACCCGCTGCGCGCCCGCGCGCTGCTGCTCACCGTGAACGGCATCGCGGCGGGCCTGCGCAACACCGGCTGACCCGGCCCGCCCGCAGCACGACGGCGGCCCGCCCCCGCTCTCCGCGGGGGCGGGCCGCCGTCCGTCGTCCTGCCTCAGGCCTTCCTGCGCTTGCGCACCCAGGCGGCCGCCCCGCCGGCCACCACCAGCAGCCCGCCGCCCACCGCGTACACGCCGGCCGAGCCGGCCGAGCCGGTGGGCGGGGCGAGCCGCGCCGCAGCGGGCTCCGGGGCGGGGCTGGCCTCGGCGGCCGCGGCGGCCCCGGCGCTCCACCCTCCGGCGGCCAGGCACAGGACGGTGCCCCCGACGACCTTCCCCACGCGCTTCGACCGGATCACGGCCCATACCCCCATAGACGGCACTTCAATCCTTGCTGTACCGCTCACGACGCTATCGGATCCGCCGGCCTTTCTGACCCCCGGTCAGCTTCCAGCGGGCAAGCGTTGCATGAACGTTGTGTACGGAGGGTGGCCGGATCCGGTGCCGCACCGGCACCAGGTGCCAAGTGGGGGCGGGGATTCAGGAGTTGTAGTTCTGCTGGGCCCGCTCCAGGCCGTCCGAGAGCAGTGCCTCGACGGCGTCGGCGGCCCGGTCGACGAACCAGTCGAGGTCCTTGCGCTCGGTGGACGAGAAGTCCTTGAGCACGAAGTCGGCGACCTCCATCCGGCCGGGCGGGCGGCCGATGCCGCAGCGGACGCGGTGGTAGTCGGGGCCGAGCGACTTGGTGATCGACTTGAGGCCGTTGTGGCCGTTGTCGCCGCCGCCGGTCTTCAGGCGCAGGGCCGCGTAGTCGAGGTCGAGTTCGTCGTGGACGGCGACGACGGCCGAGGTCGGCACCTTGTAGAAGTCGCGCAGCGCGGTGACCGGGCCGCCCGAGAGGTTCATGAAGCTCATCGGCTCGGCGAGCACGACCCGCTTGCCGGAGAGCCGTCCCTCGGCGACCTGGGCGCGGCTCTTGTGGGCCTTGAACCTGGCGCCGATGCGCTGGGCCAGCAGCTCGACCACCATGAAGCCGATGTTGTGCCGGTTGCGGGCGTACTCCTTGCCGGGGTTGCCGAGGCCCACCACCAGCCAGGGGCCGTCGTACTCGCTCATGCCGCTCCTCACGCGGGTGTTCTCCGTAGCGTCACATCATCCCGGACGCGCCGCTGCCCCGGCCGTCCGCGCACGGGGCGGGACGGCCGGGGCAGCGAAGGTGCGGTGATCAGGCCTCGACGGCCTCGTCGGCGGCGGCAGCCTCGTCGGCGGCCTCCTCCTCGGTGGCCTCGGGGGCCTGGGCGCCGATGACCTGCAGCACGACGGTGTCGGCCTCGACGGCCAGCGAGACGCCGGAGGGCAGGGTGATGTCGCCGGCGGTGATCGCGGCGCCGGCCTCCAGGCCCTCGACGGAGACGGTGACCGACTCGGGCAGGTGGGTGGCCTCGGCCTCGATCGGGAGGGCGTTCAGCACGTTCTCGATCAGGTTGCCGCCGGGGGCCAGCTCGCCCTCGGTGTGGACCGGGATCTCGACGGTGACCTTCTCGCCGCGCTTGACCAGCAGCAGGTCGACGTGCTCGATGGTGCGCTTGATGGCCTCGCGCTGCACGGCCTTCGGCAGCACGAACTCGTCCTTGCCCTCGATCGGGACGACCAGCAGGGCGTTCGGGGTCTTGAGCGCCATCATCAGGTCGTGGCCGGGCAGGTTCAGGTGCACCGGGGCGAGGCCGTGGCCGTACACGACACCGGGGACGAAACCGGCGCGGCGGGCGCGACGGGCGGCACCCTTGCCGAACTCGTTGCGGGACTCGGCGGCGATGCGGATCTCGGACACGACTGCACTCCTCGTGAAGCGAAGGGGTGCAGGAACGACAGAACCGCCGGGCCACACCCTCAAGTACGTTTGGGGGGACGCTCGGCGGTTCGATCAAGGCGCATCGTTCTCGCGCGTCGATCACGGAGCACCAGAAGGGCATCCCTCGCCGAGCAGTCTCCCAAGACTAACCGGGGTGTGGCGCGGACGTGAAATCGGCCCCCCGCTCCGGGTCGGGGCGGGGGGCCGGCGGGGGTCTGACGAGGGGTCAGTGCACGCCCTCGAAGAGGCTGGTGACCGAGCCGTCCTCGAACACCTCGCGCACCGCGGCGGCGATCGACGGGGCGATCGACAGCGTGGTGATCTTGTCCAGCTGGAGCTGGGCCGGGGTCGGCAGGGTGTTGGTGAAGACGAACTCGCTGACCCGGGAGTTCTTCAGCCGGTCCGCGGCGGGGCCGGAGAGCACGCCGTGGGTGGCGGCGACGATGACGTCGGCGGCACCGGCGTCGAACAGCGCCTCGGCGGCGGCGCAGATGGTGCCCGCGGTGTCGATCATGTCGTCGACCAGGACGCAGACCCGGTCCCTGACGTCACCGACCACCTCGGCGGACAGGATCGTGTTGGCCTGCGACATGTCGCGGCGCTTGTGGATGATCGCCAGCGGGGCGCCGAGCCGGTCGCACCACTGGTCGGCGACCTTCACGCGGCCCGCGTCCGGGGAGACGATGGTCAGCTTGGAGCGGTCCGGGACGCGGTCGCCCACGTAGTCGGCCAGCATCGGCAGCGCGAACAGGTGGTCCACCGGGCCGTCGAAGAAGCCCTGGATCTGCGCGGTGTGCAGGTCCACGGCCATCAGCCGGTCGGCGCCGGCCGTGCGCAGCAGGTCGGCGACCAGGCGGGCCGAGATGGGCTCGCGGCCGAGGTGCTTCTTGTCCTGCCGGGCGTAGCCGTAGAACGGGAGGATCGCGGTGATGCTGCGGGCCGACGCGCGCTTGAGCGCGTCGATCATGATCAGCTGCTCCATGATCCACTGGTTGATCGGAGCCGTGTGGCTCTGGATCACGAAGCAGTCCGCGCCGCGGGCGGAGTCCAGGAAGCGGACGTAGATCTCGCCGTTGGCGAAGTCCAGGGCCTTGGTCGGGACGAGTTCGGTGCCCAGCTCGCGGGCGACCTCCTCGGCAAGTTCGTGGTGGGCACGGCCGGAAAAGAGTTTGAGCTTCTTCTCACCGGAGGTCGTGATCCCGCTCACTGCACCGTCTCCTCGTGTATTGCCACTCTGGGTGAGTACGCCGAGGCACGGCCGAACAGGCCCGATGGCGCACGTGTGTACTTCAGATTACGCGCCCGGCCGCCGGTCCGGCGGCCGGGGACCACTCCTCAAGATCCCCGGCCGCCCCGTCCGGCTACTGCGTCCCACCCGCCTCGGCGGCCGCGCGGGCGGAGGCCGAACCCGGCCGCTTCCGCTCAACCCAGCCCGCGATGTTGCGCTGCTGGGCCCGCGCGACGCCCAGCGAACCGGCCGGGACGTCGTTGGTGATCACCGATCCGGCGGCCGTGTAGGCGCCGTCACCCACCGTCACCGGGGCGATGAACATGTTGTCGGAACCCGTGCGGCAGTGGGCCCCGATGACCGTCCGGTGCTTGTTCACCCCGTCGTAGTTCACTGTGACGGACGCCGCACCGACGTTGGTGCCCTCGCCGATCGTCGCGTCCCCGATGTACGACAGGTGCGGGACCTTCGCCCCCTCGCCGAGCTCCGAGTTCTTGATCTCGACGTAGGTGCCGGCCTTCGCCCCGCGGGCCAGCCTGGTGCCGGGCCGCAGGTACGCGTACGGGCCGACGGCCGCCTCCGGGCCGATCTCGGCGCGCTCGGCCGTGGTGTTGCTCACACGGGCGCCCGCGCCGACCGAGGTGGCGGTCAGCGTGGTGTTCGGGCCGACCTCGCAGCCCTCGCCCAGGTGGCTGGCGCCGTGCAGCTGGGTGTTCGGGTGGACCAGCGCGTCCGGCTCGTAGGTCACCTGCACGTCGAACCAGGTGGAGGCCGGGTCGACCACGGTCACCCCGGCCCGCATCGCCCGCTCCAGCAGCCGGTCGTTGAGCAGCCGGCGGGCCTCGGCCAGCTGCACCCGGTCGTTGATGCCGACGACCTCCCGGTGGTCGGCGGCGACCACCGCGCCGACCCGGTGGCCCTCGCGGCGCAGGATCTCCAGGGTGTCGGTCAGGTACTCCTCGCCCTGCACGTTGTCGGTGCCGACCAGCGAGAGGGCCAGTGCCAGCAGCTTGGCGTCGAAGGCGAAGACCCCGGAGTTGATCTCGTCCACGGCCAGCTGCTCGGCGGTGGCGTCCTTGTGCTCGACGATCGCGGCGACCGCGCCGTCCGGGCCGCGCAGGATCCGGCCGTAGCCGGTGGCGTCGGGGACGCGGGCGGTCAGCACGGTGACGCCGTTGCCCTGCTCGGCGTGCGCGGCGGCCAGCGCGGCCAGGGTGGCGCCGGTGAGCAGCGGGGCGTCGCCGGTGGTGACCAGCACGGTGCCGTCCAGCTCCACGCCGTCGGCGGCCAGCGCCTGCAGCGCGGTGCGCACGGCGTGGCCGGTGCCGTTCTGCTCGGCCTGCACGACGGGGCGGGCGGCCGGGTAGTGCTCGGCCAGGTGGGCCTGGACCAGTTCGCGCAGGTGGCCGGTCACCACGACCAGCTGACCGGGCGTCAACTCCTGGGCGGCACTGACCGCGTGGCCCACCAGGGAGCGTCCGCAGATCTCGTGCAGCACCTTCGGCAGGGCCTTGGACTTCATCCGGGTGCCGCCCCCGGCGGCGAGCACGATCACGGCGGCGGGCTGGTTGGCACTCACGCGGGGAGACTCCTCGGTCGATGCGGTTTGAGGGCGCACCGAGGATACCGAGCGGAGGGGAACGGCGACCGTCCGAAACGGTCGGGCGGGCCCGGAACCGGCAGGCGGGGGCTCCGCGAGGGGCTCCGCCGCTAGGATTCGAACCCAGACAAAGGCCTCCAAAGGGCCCTGTGCTGCCATTACACCACGGCGGAAAGGGCGCGTCGCGCGCCCAGCACAGCCTACGGGTTGACGGCCCGTAGCTCCACCACCTTCCGCGAAGGCACACGAACGACGCCCCGCCCCCGGGCCGCCGCCCGGCGGGCGGGTGGCACGACACGTCCCCGCGGGGGCCCTCCGCTTGCCCGGTAACGCTACCTACGATGCCGTAGGTTACGGTCACGTAGGTACCAGCTCCTCCCCCCTCACCCCCGGGAGCGCCATGACCACCCAGGCCGGGCAGGCGCCGCCGCGCGCCGCCGAGGACGAACCGACCACCGCCGAGCGCAGCGCCACCTCGCTCTCCGCCACCAGGGGCGGCGAGAAGCAGGGCGTGCTGGAGCGCACCACCCTGGCCCTGTTCATCGCCGTGCCGTTCCTGGCCCTGTTCGCCGCCGTCCCGGTGGCCTGGGGCCGGGGCCTGTCCTGGCTGGACGCCGGGCTGGCCGTCGGCATGTACTTCCTCACCTGCCACGGCATCACCGTCGGCTACCACCGCTACTTCACCCACGGCGCGTTCAAGGCCAACCGCCCGCTGCGCCTGGGCCTGGCGGTGCTCGGCTCGCTGGCCGTCGAGGGGCCGCTGGTGCGCTGGGTCGCCGACCACCGCAAGCACCACCGCTACTCCGACAAGGACGGCGACCCGCACTCGCCGTGGCGCTACGGCGAGAGCCTGCCCGCGCTGCTCAAGGGCCTGTGGTGGGCGCACATGGGCTGGATGTTCGACGAGGAGCAGACCCCGCAGCTCGCCTACGCGCCCGACCTGGTCCGCGACCCGGCCATAAGGCGCATCTCCCGGCTGTTCTGGCTGTGGACGCTGATCTCGCTCGGCCTGCCCGCGCTGGTCGGCGGCCTGGCGACCTGGAGCTGGCAGGGCGCGCTGAGCGCCTTCTTCTGGGGCTCGCTGGTCCGGGTCGCGCTGCTGCACCACGTCACCTGGTCGATCAACTCGATCTGCCACGCGGTGGGTTCGCGCCCCTTCAGGTCCCGCGACCGCTCCGGCAACGTGTGGTGGCTGGCCGTGCTGTCCTGCGGCGAGTCCTGGCACAACCTGCACCACGCCGACCCCACCTCGGCCCGGCACGGCGTGCTCCGCGGGCAGGTCGACTCCTCCGCCCGGGTCATCCGCTGGTTCGAGCGGGCGGGCTGGGCGCACGACGTCCGCTGGCCCGGCGCGGAGCGGATCGCCGCCCGCCGCGCCGCATGAGTCGGCGCCTACAGCATGATGGAGGGGTGAACGGGACCAACGGAGACAGCGCCGGCCATCGGCAGCCCCCGCGCCGCAGCGGGGGCAAGGGCGGCGGCCGGGTGCGGATGACCGGCAAGCAGCGCCGCGAGCAGCTGCTGGAGATCGGCCGGGCGGTCTTCGCCGAACGCGGCTACGACGGCACCTCGGTCGAGGAGATCGCCGAACGCGCCGGGGTCTCCAAGCCCGTCGTGTACGAGCACTTCGGCGGCAAGGAGGGCCTGTACGCGGTGGTCGTCGACCGCGAGATGCAGCTGCTGCTCGACATGGTCACCGGCGCGCTCACCGGCGGGCACTCCCGCGAGCTGCTGGAGCAGGCCGCGTTCGCGCTGATGGACTACATCGACACCTCCACCGACGGCTTCAAGATCCTCGTCCGGGACTCGCCGGTGGCCCAGTCGACCGGCTCGTTCGCCTCGCTGATCGGCGACATCGCCACCCAGGTCGAGGACATCCTCGGGCTGGAGTTCAAGTCCCGGGGCTTCGACGCCAGGCTGGCGCCGATGTACTCGCAGATGCTGGTCGGCATGGTGGCGCTGACCGGCCAGTGGTGGCTGGAGGTGCGCAAGCCCGCCAAGGCGGAGGTCGCCGCCCACCTGGTCAACCTCGCCTGGCACGGCCTGGAGGGCCTGGAGCGGCACCCCAAGCTGGTCGGCGAGCGCAAGAACTGACATCGACCGGCCCGATCCCGTACCGGGGCCCCGGGCCGCCCCGCGACAGGAGCGCCCGTGGCGGTCTTCCTGCTGGCCCTGGGCGCCGCCTGCTGCCTGGGCGCCGGATTCGTCCTGCAGCAGCACGCCGCCCAGCGCGCCCCCAGCGGCGACCTGCTGCGCTGGCGGCTGCTGCTCGACCTGCTGCGGATGCCCGACTGGCTGCTCGGCATCGCCTTCATGATCGGCGGCCAGGCGCTCTCCGCGCTGGCCCTCAGCCAGGGCGAAGTCGCCCTGGTCGAACCGCTGCTGGCCACCAACCTGGTCTGGGCGATGCTGCTGGCCCGCCGGATCACCGGCACCCGGCTGGGCCGCCCCGGCTGGATCGGCGTCGCCCTGATCGCCCTCGGCGTCACCGCGTTCATCGCCGCCGGGCAGCCCCGGGGCGGCGGCCCCGGGGCCGGGCCGCTGCGGTACTGGCTGGTGTTCGGGATCGTCTCCGGCCTGGCCCTGCTGCTGGTCGCGGTGGCCCGCCGGCTGCCGCTGTTCGAGGAGGCCACCCTGCTGGCGCTGGCCGCCGGGCTGCTCTACGGCCTGCAGGACGCGCTCACCCGCAGCACCTTCGACCGGATCGACCAGGACGGGGCCGCGGCCGCGCTGGTCTCCTGGCCGCCGTACACCGTCGTCGGGCTCGGCGTGATCGGCCTGCTGCTGGTGCAGTCCGCGTTCGAGGCGGCGCCGCTGCGGATGTCGCTGCCCGCCCTGACCGCGGCCCAGCCGCTGGCCGGGATCGCCTGCGCGGTCGGCTTCCTCGGCGACCGGCTGCGGGTCACCCCGGGGGCGCTGGCCTGGCAGAGCGCCGGGCTGGCCGCGATCGTGGTCGGCGTGGTGGTGCTGGGGCGCCACCCGGCGCTGCCCGGCGCCAAGTGAGGCCGCGTCAGCCCTTCACGGCGACGGCGAAGACCCGGCGGAACGGGAACAGCGTGCCGTGCCCGGTCGCCGGGTACGCCGCGCGCAGCAGCGCCCCGTACTCGGCCAGGAACGCGGCCCGCTCCGCCGCGTCCGGCAGCAGGTCCAGCACCGGGCGCAGGGTGGAGCCCCTGACCCACTCCAGCACCGGGTCGGGGCCCGGCAGCACCATCGTGTACGTGCTCTCCCAGACGTCCGCGGTGCAGCCCGCGGCCAGCAGCGTCCGCGCGTAGCGCTCCGGCTCGTGGCAGGAGGCGTCCGGGCGGGCGGTGCCGAGGCGCTCGCGCCAGTGCGGGGCGCGGCGCAGCTCGGCGAGCAGGGTGTGGCTGGGGGCGGCGAAGTTGCCGGGCAGCTGGAAGGCGATCACCCCGCCGGGGCGCAGCGCGGCCGCCCAGCGCGGCAGCAGCTCCAGGTGGTCGGCGGTATCGGTGTCCATCCAGTGCAGGGCGGCGTTGGAGGCGATCAGGTCGGGCCGCTCGGGCGCCGGGTCGTACCGCGTGACGTCCTGCTCCCGGTACGCGGCGGTGGGTTCGCCGTCCTGCCCGCGGGCCCTCGCCAGCAGTTCGGGCGAGGAGTCCAGGCCGAGCAGCCGGGCGTCCGGCCAGCGGCGGCGCAGCGCGGCGGTGGAGTTGCCCGGGCCGCAGCCGAGGTCGAGCACGGTGGGGGCGGGCGGCAGCTCCGGGACGCGGGCGAGCAGGTCGGCGAAGGGGCGGCTCCGCAGGTCGGCGTAGCGGAGGTACTGGTCGGCGTCCCAGTGGGCGGGCATGGCGCGGCTCCCGAAAGTATCTCGACGTCAAGATATCTCTGTGACGACGAGAGTTCCTTTGTTATCTCTTGATGTCAAGAGACTTCACATCGACACACCCCCCGATACACTGATCGTCATGGAGGACGAGGTCGACCGCCTGGTCGCAGCATGGCGCCGAGAGCGCCCCGACCTCGACGTGGAACCGCTTGAGGTCCTCAGTCGGGTGAGTCGCCTCGCCCGCCACCTCGACCGCGCCCGCCGCACCGCCTTCGCCGAGCACGGCCTCGAACCCTGGGAGTTCGATGTCCTCACCGCCCTGCGCCGGGCCGGCTCCCCCTACCAGCTCTCCCCCGGGCAGCTCCTCACCCAGACCCTGGTCACCTCCGGCACCATGACCAACCGGATCGACCGCCTCACCGCCAAGGGCCTGGTCGTCCGCCTCCCCGACCCCGACGACCGCCGCGGCGTCCTGGTCCGCCTCACCGAGGCCGGCCGCGACCGGGCCGACCAGGCCCTGGCCGGCCTCCTCTCCCACGAGCGCGAGATCCTCGCCCAGCTCGCCCCCGCCCAGCAGACCGAACTCGCCGCCCTGCTCCGCAGCCTGGTGGCCCCCTTCGACCGCAGCAGCTAGGCCCTGTCCGCCATCAGGGGCCGCTAGAAGCCGTCCGGGTACGGGGTGGCCAGGGCCGGGGTCTTGGTGTGGGCGGTCTGGTAGCCGGGCAGCAGCGCCGCCAGGCGGTCGCGGACCTCGGGGTCGGAGTTGACGGTGGCCGCGCCGTAGAGGCCGGTGAGGCCGCCGGCCAGGTCCTCGGGGACGGTGGCGTGGTCGGCGACGGTGGCGAAGATCCGGGGGTGGGCGGTGGGGAGGCGCTCCTCGTTGTCGGAGAACAGGGCCTCGTTGAGCTTCTCCCCCGCCCGCAGGCCGGTGTAGCGGATCTCCACCTCGTCCGCGCCCAACTGCACCTGCTCGGCGAAGTTGTGGACCAGGTCGACGATCCGGACCGGCTCGCCCATGTCGAGGACGAACACCTCCCCGCCCTCGGCCATCCGCCCGGCCTCCAGGACCAGGCCGACGGCCTCCTCGATGGTCATGAAGAAGCGGGTGACGTCGGGGTGGGTGACCGTCACCGGGCCGCCGCTGCGCAACTGCTCCTCCAGCACCGACAGCAGCGAGCCGCGCGAGCCGAGGACGTTGCCGAAGCGGACGGCGGTGAAGACGCCGGTGCCCAGGTTGCGGGCGTCGCGGGCGTTGGCCTGGACGATCAGCTCGGCCAGCCGCTTGCTCGCGCCGAGCACCGAGGTCGGGTCGGCGGCCTTGTCGGTGGAGATCAGGACGAAGCGTTCGACACCGGTGGCGAGCGCCGCCTCGACCAGGTGGTCGGTGCCCAGCACGTTGGACTTCACCGCCTCGCTGGGGTGGCGCTCCAGCAGCGGGAGGTGCTTGTGCGCGGCGGCGTGGAAGACCACGTCGGGGCGCAGGTCGCGGAAGATCTGCTGGATGCGGGGGCGGTCCCGGATGTCGGCGATCACCAGGGACTCGTCGGTGAGCAGCGCCTCGCCCCAGATGTCGAGCTGGAGCCGGTGCAGGTTGGACTCGTCGTGGTCGAGCATGTAGAGCGCGGCGGGCCCGAACGCCTGGACCTGCCGGCACAGTTCGCTGCCGATCGAACCACCGGCGCCGGTGACCAGGACGCGGCGGCCCTCGATGACGGTGCGGACGTCCGAGGAGGCCACGTGGACCTCGTGCCGGCCGATCAGCCGGTTGACGTCCAGGGTGCGCATGTCCGAGCCGACCACCTCGCGGCGCAGCGCGGACAGGAAGGACGGCAGGTAGCGGACGGCCGCGCCGGCCGCGGCCGCGGCGGTGGCGAGGGCGCGCACCCGCTGGTGCGGGAGGCCGGGGATGGCGAGGACCACCACCTGGGCGTCGTGGGCGAGGGCCAGGTCGGTGAGGTCGGCGAGCGGGCCGAGGACGGGGCTGCCGGAGACGTGCAGCCCGGCCTTGGCCGGATCGTCGTCCAGGACGCCGACCGGATGGAGGCCGAAGGCCGGGGTCCGGTCCAGGTCGCGGACCAGCGCGGTCCCGGCGGCGCCGGCCCCGACGACCAGGGTGCGCAGGCCGGTCGAACCGGCCCGCTGGACGGGCAGCGGGGTGCGGTCCCGGTGCGGGCGTGCGGCAGTGGGGTGCGGCGACATCTGACCTCCGGTCTACCTGACTCGCGGAGTGGAACGTGCGGAAGGGCGCGGGCTCGTTCAGCCCGGGCCGGGGCCTGCGGCAGAGGCGACGGTCGGCGGAGTGACGGGGGCGACGGCCGGTGCCGGGGCCGGGACGGGGGCGGCGGGCGGTTCCAGGGGCGCGATCCCGGCCCGGCGGGCGACCGCGACCGCCGCGAGCGTGGAGTGCACCCCCAGCTTGCCCAGGACGTTCTGCATGTGGGTGCGGACGGTGTGCGGGGAGAGGAACAGCCGCTCCGCGACGGCCTGCCGGCCGAGACCGGCCACCATGCAGCGCAGCACCTCCTCCTCGCGGGGGGTGAGCGCGGCGACCAGCCGCTCGCTCTCCGAACGGTCCCGGCGGGCCGAGGTCAGCTCGCGGACCACGCCGGTGAGCAGCGCGGGCGGCAGGTGCGTCTCGTCGCGCCGGACGCCGCGCACCACCGTCATCAGCGCACCGAGCGAACTCTCGCGCGCCACCCAGCCGTTGGCCCCGGCCTGGAGGGCGCGGGCGGCACGCTGCGGGTCGTCCGCGGCGGCCAGCAGGACGGCCCGCAGCTGCGGGTGGGCCCGCCGGATCCGGGCCACCAGGGCGATCCCGTCGGTCAGCGGCTGCTGCCCGCCGGGAGGCTGCGGGGCGCGCCGGGGCGCCGGTAACGCGGCCGGGCCGCGGGGCGGCGGCACCGGCACGACGCCCAGGTCGACGTCGACCAGCACCACGTCGTACGGGCGGTGCTCACCCACCGCCCGCTCCAGTGCCCGTTCGGCCGCCGCCGCGCTGCCCGCCGCCCCGACGTCCACGTCGGGTTCGGCGGCCAGTGCCGTGGCGAGCGCCTCGGCGAAGATCCGGTGGCCGTCGACCACCAGGACGCGTGTACGCCCCATCCGTCCTTGCCCCCCTGCTCGTGGCCCGACCCCCACCGGTCCGCACTCAGCCTACGGGCGCGTGCCAGTGCGGCGTGGGGGTTTGGTGAAGTTCCTGTACACAGGGTCTTCGGGGTGGTGATCGGGCCCGGGAGGGGTGCTGGTCAGGCGCGGTGGGCGAGGGTGAACTCCCAGGCGTCGGCGACGATCCGGTCGAGTTCGGGGCGCTTGGGGACCCAGCCCAGCGCGTCGCGGTCGCCCCGTAGGCGTTGGTCGGCGAGGTCCGCGCGCTCTCCTTGATCGGCACCTCCTCCGGCTCCCCGTACACCGCCGCCGTCGAGGAGAACACCAGCGTGCCGACCCCCGCCTTGCGCATCGCCGACACCAGCTCCAGCGAACCGGCCACGTTGTTGCGCCAGTACTTCTCCGGGTCCGCCACCGACTCGCCCACCTGCGAGGACGCCGCGAAGTGCAGCACCGCCGCGAACGAGGAGTCCAGCACCTCGCCCGCGTCCTGGATCCGGCCCCGCACGAACTCCGCACCCTCCGGCACACCCGCCGCGAACCCGGTCGACAGGTCGTCCAGCACGGT
>NZ_JNYE01000114.1 GCF_000717185.1 Kitasatospora phosalacinea
CCCCCACCCCCCACCCCCACTTCCGCGCCCCGAGCCGTCGGCCGGGGCGCCCTTCCGCCGACTGGAGCCGTCGTGCGCCGTCCTCACCTGCGAACCGCCCTGGCCGGGCCACTCGCCGCCCTCCTGGTGGCCGGGGCCCTGGCCACCCTCGGCAGCCCGGCGGCACGGGCCGCCGACCAGCCGTGGACCAACGCCGCCCAGACCCCCGAACAGCGCGCCGACGAACTGCTCGCCGCGATGACCCAGGCCGAGAAGCTGACCATGCTGCACGGCGGGCCGTCCTGCGGCTACGCGGGCTGCATCCCGGCCAACACCCGCCTCGGCATCCCCGCGCTGCACTTCCAGGACGGCCCGGTGGGCGCCGGGGACGGCCTGACCGGCGTGACCCAGCTCGCGGCCCCGGTGGCCGGCGCGGCCAGCTGGGACCCGGAGCTGATGCGCGCGTACGGCCAGGTGCTCGGCGCCGAGCAGTGGGGCAAGGGCACCAACGTGGTCCTGGCCCCGACCGTCAACATCGTCCGGGACCCGCGCTGGGGCCGGGCCTTCGAGTCGTTCGGCGAGGACCCGTACCTGGCCGGGCAGATCGGCGCCGCCGACATCGCGGGCATCCAGAGCCAGGGCCCGATGGCGCAGGTGAAGCACTTCGCGGTCTACAACCAGGAGACCAACCGCAACACCCTCGCCGACAACGCGGTGGTCTCCGACCGTGCCGAGCGGGAGATCTACCTGCCGGCCTTCGAGGCCGCCGTCCAGCAGGGCGTCGACTCCGCGATGTGCTCGTACTCGGCGGTCAACGGGGCCTTCGCCTGCGAGAACGGGCCGCTGCTGAACGGCGTCCTCAAGGGCGACCTCGGCTTCAAGGGCTTCGTCACCGCGGACTGGGGCGCCACCCACTCCACCGTCGCCTCGGCCAACAACGGCCTGGACGTGGAGATGCCGGGCAGCGACTACTACGGCACCGCGCTGACCAACGCCGTCAACGCCGGGCAGGTGTCGCAGGCGACGATCGACGACCACGTCCGCCGGGTGCTGGTGCCGATGTTCCGCCGCGGCCTGTTCGACCGGGCGCAGAACGGCAACCGGGACGCCGTCGTCACCAACGCCGCGAACGCCGCCGTCGCGCAGAAGGTCGCGCAGGAGGGCAGCGTCCTGCTGAAGAACGACGCCGCGGTGCTGCCCGTGGCGCCGTCGGTGAAGTCGATCGCGGTGATCGGCGACGACGCCGGGGCGGGCGTGATGACCCAGGGCGGCGGCAGCGCCGCCGTCAACGCCCCCCACGTGGTGACGCCCTACCAGGGCATCAAGGCCCGCGCCGGGGCCGGGACGACGGTGACCTTCGCCCAGGGCGGCCCGTCCGCCGACGGCTCGCTGCCGCCGGTGCCCGCCAGCGCGCTCAAGCCGTCCGGCGGCACCGGCACCGGCCTGTACGGCGAGTACCACAACAGCACCGACCTGTCCGGCCCGGTCGTCGCGAGCCGGGTCGACGCGGGCATCGACACGGTCTGGGGCGGCCAGTCGCCCGCCGCCGGGGTCAACGCCACCAACTGGTCGGTGAAGTGGACCGGCACGCTGACCCCGCCCGCCAGCGGCAGCTACCAGTTCTCGCTGAACAGCGACGACGGCAGCCGCCTGCTCGTCAACGGCCAGCAGGTCATCAACAACTGGTACAACCAGGGCCCCACCACCCGCACCGGCAGCGTCACCCTGACGGCCGGCCAGCCGGTCAGCATCGAGGTCGACTACTACCAGGCCGGCGGCGGCAGCAACGCCACCCTCGGCTGGTCGGTGCCCGGCCAGAGCGCCCACGACCAGGCCGTCGCGGCCGCCCGCAGCTCCGAACTGGCGCTGGTCTTCGTCAGCGACTTCCAGTCCGAGGGCTCCGACCTGCGCGACATCGACCTGTCCGCCGCGCAGAACCAGCTCGTCGCGGACGTCGCCGCCGTCAACCCGCACACCGTCGTGGTGGTCAACAGCGGCTCCGCCGTCACCATGCCCTGGGCGGGCTCGGTGCAGGGCATCGTCGAGAACTGGTACCCCGGGCAGGAGGCGGGCACCGCGATCGCCGCGCTGCTCTACGGCGACGTCAACTTCTCCGGCAAGCTCCCCGTGACCTTCCCGAAGTCGCTCGCCGACGTGCCCGCCGCGAGCACCGCGCAGTGGCCCGGCCAGAACGGCAGCGTGCAGTACTCCGAAGGCGTCGACGTCGGCTACCGCTGGTACGACGCCAAGAACAAGGAGCCGCTGTACCCCTTCGGCCACGGCCTCTCCTACACCACCTTCGGGTACTCCGGCCTGACCGTCTCCGCCCCCGACGCCGCGGGCAACGCGGCCGTCGGCTTCGACGTCACCAACACCGGCACCCGGGCCGGCTCCGAGGTCGCCCAGGTCTACGTCGGCCAGCCCGCTACCAGCGGCGAGCCGCCCAAGAACCTGCGCGCCTTCCAGAAGGTCGCCCTCGACCCCGGCCAGACCCGGCACGTCACCCTGACCCTGGACGCCCGCAGCTTCCAGTACTGGAACGGGAGTTGGACCACCGCGACCGGAACCCACACCGTCTCGGTCGGCTCCTCCTCCCGCGACCTGCGCCTGACCGCCCAGACCACCGTCACCGGCGGCACGGGCGGCACGGGCGGCACCGGCGGCGGTCTGACCCTGCTGCCGCGCACGGGCTGGACGGCTTCGGCCTCCGCCACGGGTGGGGGTGACGTGGCGGCGAACATGCTGGACGGGGTGGCGGGTTCGCGCTGGTCGTCGGGTACGCCGATGGTGTCGGGCCAGTCGGTGACGGTGGACACGGGGGCGGTGCGGCCGCTGGCGCGGATCACCATGGACTCCGGTGGCAGCGCGAACGACTACGCCCGCGGCTACCAGGTGTTCCTGTCCACCGACGGCGCGTCGTGGGGTTCCGCGGTGGCGTCCGGCAGCGGTACGGGTGCGTTGGTGACGGTCGACTTCCCCGCCCGCAGCGCCCGCTACGTCAAGGTCGTCCAGACCGGTACGTCCAGTTCCTGGTGGTCGATCGCCGAGTTCAACGCCTACACCTCCGGCGGCGCGGTCAGCGTCCTGCCGCGCACGGGCTGGTCGGCTTCGGCCTCCGCCACGGGCGGGAGCGACGTGGCGGCGAACATGTTGGACGGGGTGGCGGGTTCGCGCTGGTCGTCGGGCACGCCGATGGCGCCGGGCCAGTCGGTGACGGTGGACACGGGCGCGGTGCGGCCGCTGGCGCGGAGACTTCCCGGCGCAGAGCGCCCGCTACGTCAAGGTCGTGCAGACCGGGACGTCCACCTCGTGGTGGTCGATCGCCGAGTTCAACGCCTACGGCTGAGCCGGGCCGCCCGCTACGTGACTCCGCCCGCGTCCGACACCCGGACGCGGGCGGAGTCACGTCGGGGAGCCGCTCACCGACGGATCCCCGGTCGGCCTGCGCGGGGACGCCCTGCCGGACGCGGCCGGGCAGGACCCTCGTCGGTCCGGGCGAGCGGTCCGGGCGAGCGGTTCGGCGTCCACGTCCGGCGTCCACGTCCGGCAGGTTCCCGAGCCACCCGCACGGTGCACGGGCCACGATTCTGGCGCACACCCCTCGTCCGGACCGTCCCATGCGTCCGCCCGCGTCCGGGTGCCGGACGCGGGCGGAAACGTGTGCGGGGCGGCTCAGCTATAGGCGTTGAACTCGGTGATCGACCACCACGAGGTGGACGTCCCGGTCTGCACGACCTTGACGTAGCGGGCGCTGCGGGCGGGGAAGTCGACCGTCACCAACGCGCCCGTACCGCTGCCGGTCGCCACCGCGGAGCCCCACGACGCGCCGTCGGTGGACAGGAACACCTGGTAGCCGCGGGCGTAGTCGTTCGCGCTGCCACCCGAGTCCATGGTGATCCGCGCCAGCGGCCGCACCGCGCCCGTGTCCACCGTCACCGACTGGCCCGGCGCCATCGGCGTGCCCGACGACCAGCGCTGAGGGCCGGGGCGTAGGGGTGGTCGGGCAGTTGGGCGTTGAGTCGGCCCAGGCCGCGGGCGTAGGCGCCCTTGAAGGAGGCGCCGTCGCTGGTGCAGCTGTCGTCCTCGCCGGGTTCGCGCAGGACGCCGCCGCTGGTCAGGCGGGTGGTGGAGGCGTCGGCGAGGGTGCGGGCGGTGGTGAGCAGGGTCGCGTCGCCGGTGGCGCGGTAGAGCTCGGTGAGGCCGCCGAGGATCACGCCCTGGTTGTACGTCCAGGTGGGCTGGCCGTTGTTGGCGCAGGCGTCGTTGAGGCCGTCGTTGACCAGGTGGTCGGTGTTGACCATGCCGCTGTTCCGGAACCAGTTCCACTCGTCGCGGGCCCGTTGGAGGTAGGCGGTGTCGCCGGGGATGCGGTTGTGCAGGGCGGCGGTGAGCTGGAGGAACAGTTCGTTGGTGACGGCGTTCTTGTAGTTGCCGTTGGTGTTCCAGCGCACCCCGCCGCCGCAGGTGCCGTTCCAGTTGGCGTACATGTGGTCGGCGTCGGCGCGGGCGGTGTTCAGGTAGCGGCTGTCGCCGGTCAGGTCGTAGGCGGCGACTCAGGCCAGCCCCCACCAGCCGGTGTCGTCGAGGTACTCGTTGGTGAAGTTGCCGCCCTGCGCGCCGATGTTCTTGTCGTAGGTCTCGGCGATGGCGTAGGTGTAGCTGTTCATCCCGGTGGCCCGGGCGTTGTCGACGATCGCGGTGAGCGCGTTGGCGCCGGTCCACCAGCCGTTGCCGCCGAAGAGCTTGGTGCCGCGGTCGAACGACATCATCAGGGCGGTCGCGGCGGCGGTGCGCCGGTCCCAGGCGTTCCAGGTGGTGCGCGCCCAGGGGGTGCAGGCGATGGTGCTGCCGACCTGGCCGCAGGCCCGCAGCGCGCCGACGCCCCGGGTGTTCCAGTCGTCGACGTTGTACATCAGGGTGCGCCAGCCGTTGCCGCCCGCGGGCACCTTGGTGTCGCCGAGCTTGCTGCCGCCGGTCCAGGTGCGGCCGCCGTCCATCGAGCGGTCCAGCCACACCTCGTCCCCGCCCGCGCCGCCGGTGATCGACGCCCAGCCCATCGCGTCGGCGTCGTCGAAGTGCAGGACGAGCGTGCGGCCGGACAGCGTCGCGGACACCGGCTGCCGGTCCTGCGGGCTGAGGGCGGGGTCGCGGGTGTCGCAGTACTTGTTGCAGATCGCGGCGTCGGCGGCCGCCGCAGGGGTGGCGGTGAGGACGGTGCCGGGCAGGGCCGCGGCCAGGACAGCGGTGGACAGCAGGGCGGCGCGCAGGGGCCGGGGTACGGGAGGCATGGGGGTCTCCTGGGTCGGGTGGGGGCGGGGCCGTGGGGTGACCCCGTTCGTGGGGGGTGCGGCGGTGTCAGGCGGCGGGCAGGTTCCACTGCTGGGCCGGGGTGCCGTTGCAGTCGAAGAGCTGGAGCTGGATCCCGTCGGCCGTACCGGAGTTGGGCACGTCCAGGCAGCGGCCGGACGGCGGGTTGCGCAGCGCCCTGGTGGTGGCGTCGTAGGCCCACTGCTGGCCGGTGCCGCCGTTGCAGTCCCACAGCACGACCGGGGTGTTGTTGCCGGTGCCGCTGCCGGACGCGGCCACGCAGCGCCCGAGGATCCGCAGGGTGCCGTCGCCGGGGACGGTGACCGACTGGGCGGGCGAGCCGTTGCAGCTCCACGACTGGATGCGGTTGCCGTTCGCGGTGGCGGCGGCGTTGTCGTCCAGGCACTTGCCGGCCAGCGCCGAGGGGGTGGCGCCGGTGCGGGCGCGCGGCAGCGTCCACTGCTGGGCGGGGGTGCCGTTGCAGTCGAAGATCTGGAGCTGGATGCCGTCCGCCGTACCGGAGTTCGGGATGTCCAGGCACTTGCCCGAGCCCGTGTTGACCAGGGCGCTCCCGCGCGGGATCCACTTCTGTCCGTCGCTCTGGTTGCAGTCCCACAGCTGGACGGGGGCGCCGTCGGCGGTGGAGCCGCCGCTGACGTCCAGGCACTTGCCGGACTGCGTGACGCTGCCGTCGCCGGGGAGCGTCCAGCGCTGCGCGGCGGTGTTGTTGCAGCCGTAGGACTGCACCCGGGTGCCGTTGGAGGTGCCCCCGGCGGCCGCGTCCAGGCACTTGCCCGCGAGGCCGGAACCGATCGGACCGGTCGGGCCGACCTGGACCCGGGGCGGCCGGGCGTCGCCGTTGCCGCCGTAGGAGGGCGGTGCGGAGGACACGGCGGTGGCCCAGTTGGTGTTGGCGGTGGTGCCCAGGACGAGGTCGAGGGTGGCGCCGTTGATGACGGAGCCCGCGGGGAGGTAGGCGTTGTTCCAGCTGGCGCCGTTGAGGGTGGCGCTCTGGACGTAGGGGGCGCCGGTGGCGGCCTGCGGGGCGTTGACGACGAGCCTGCCGCCGCCCGCCAGGGTGACGGTGACGTTGGTGAACAGGGGCGAGCCGAGGGCGAGGTCGGCGGTGCCGGGTGTCTGGGGGTAGAAGCCCATCGCGGAGAAGACGTACCAGGCGCTCATCGTGCCGAGGTCGTCGTTGCCGACGCGCCAGTTCGCCGGGTCGTTGGGCCACAGCTGGTTCTGGACGTCGCGCACGGTCTTCTGGGTCTTCCAGGGCCGGCCGATGTAGTCGTACTCCCAGGGGAGTTCGATGGAGGGCTCGTTGCCGAGGTCGGCGTGCGAGCCGCCGGAGCCGTGGAAGTCGGCCAGGACGGCGTCCAGGTAGGCGGCGAGCTTCGCGTTGCCGCCCATCGCGTCGGCGAGTCCGCGGACGTTGTGCGGGACGGCGCCGGTGTACTGCCAGGAGGTGCCCTCGACGAACTGGTCGCTGCTGGTGGGGTCGAAGCCGTCGCGCCAGGTGCCGTCCTTGAGCTTGGGCTGCATGAAGCCGGAGGCGGGGTTGAACACGTTGCGCCAGTCCTGGGCCCGGTTGGCGAACTGGTCGCGGACGGCGGTGTCGCCGAGCGCTCCGGCGAACGCGGAGACGGCGAAGTCCTGGGCTGCGTACTCCAGCTGGGTGGCCACCGAGCCGTAGAACCCGGGCGCGTACGTGCCGTCGGACGGCAGGTAGCCGTAGTTGGACTGGTAGTCGAGCCCCAGCCGGATGCCGTTGCCCGCCGACCCCTGCCGCACCATCGCGTCCTTGGCCGCGGCGGTGTCGAAGTCCCGTGCGCCGAAGGCGTAGTAGTCCGCGATGACGGCCGGTGCGGGGTCGCCGTTCATGACGTTGGTCTCGGCCGAGTTCAGCGACCACTTCGGCAGCTGACCGCTCTGCGCGAAGTCGTTGACCAGCGACTGCGCGCTGTCACTGGCCTGCTGCGGGGCGACCAGTGCCTCCAACTGCGCCTGGGTGCGGTAGATGTCCCAGCCGGAGTAGGTGCCGTACTGGGCCTGCTGCCGACCGCTGACGGTGTGCACCCTGCGGTCGAAGCCCCAGTACTTCCCGTCGCTGTCGCTGAGCAGGTTCGGGTGCAGCAGTGCGTGGTAGAGCGCGGTGTAGAACACCTTCTGCTGGTCCGCGGTGCCGCCGGTGACGGCGATCCTGCCCAGGACGGCGTTCCAGGCGTCGTGGTTGGCGGTGCGGACGGCGTTGAAGTCCCAGTTCGGGTTCTCCGCGGTCCGGTTGGCGGTGGCACCGGCGATGGAGACGTAGGACAGGCCGACCTTCGCCTGCACGGTGCGGTTGCCCGTGGTGTCGAAGGTGACCGAGTTCCCGCCGTCGAACGTGCCGGTGGAGGTGATCGGCCGGTCGAAGACCATGTCGAAGTAGGCGGTGTACGAGGGCGCCGAGGCGCAGAACAGGCCGGCGTCCACCGAGCCGCTGACCTCGGTGCTGCTGACCTTGGTGAAGTGCAGGTTGGTGGCCTTGTCCGCGCTCAGCTTGAACAGCAGGTTGGCCCGGGTGGTGGCGGGGAACGTGAAGCGCGCCATGCCGGAACGGGCGGTCGTGGTCAGCTCGGTGGTGACGCCGTTGTCCAGGGTCACGGAGTAGGCGCCCGCGCTCGCGGACTCCCTCGCGTGCGAGAAGCCGACCGTCGCGCCGCCGTCGACGGCGCCGGTGGTCGGCAGGACGGGTACGTCCCCCATTGCCCCGCACCCGGGCCCGGACAGGTGGTTCAGGCTGAACCCGGTGATGGTGTTGTCGGTGTAGGCGTAGTCGCCGCCCGGCGGCCGGGTCGGGGTGTCGGGGCTCCACTGCACCATGCCGAACGGCGAGTCGGCGCCGGGGAAGGTGTTGCCCTCGTGCGACGTCCCGAGCAGCGGGTTGACCAGTGAGGCGGGATCGGACACCGCGGCGGCCGCCGCTGCGGGCGCCGCCTGGGCGGGCGCGGGAACGGCGAGTCCGAGGACCACGAGACAGGCGGCCAGGGGGAGGCGCCAGCGTTTCATCGTTGCCCCTCCAGAAGGGAACAGACGGGGTGTCACCGAACCGGCGGAGGCTCGGTGCGGTAAGCAAAGAGGACCCTGGCAACGTTGTCAACGACTGGGACCGAATCGGCCCTTGGGTTCAAGCCCTGTAGCCAAGGCGGCGCCCGCGCCCCCGCGGCCTCCCCGGACGCCTCCCCGGTAGGCTCTCGCCCAACTGGTCAACCGGCCTGTCCAGCACACTTCCTGATGCTGCGTCGATTCCGGGTGAAGTGATCCTGTGAATGATTGCCCCGGAGGAATCCGCAGAAACCGGGACCCCCTGACTACACCGACTTCAAGCCCTGACAGCACCCGCGAGAGGGCTCAGGAGCCTGCGCGGCGGGCGGGAGCCCGGTCAGGACGGGAGCGGCACCGCCGCGGCGGCGAGGCGTTCGTAGGCGCGGCGGACCTCCGGCACCAGCCGGGCGGCGGCCTCCGGGTCGGCGTGCTCGGTGGCGAGCCGCAGGATGTTCCCGCTGCGCCGGTCCGCGGGGACGTCCTCGCCGCGGGGGGTGACGAGGACGTGGAAGTGCGGGTGGTTCTCGCCGAAGACCATCAGGTACGTCGCGGGCGCGCCGGTCGCCTCGGCCACCACCGGACCGCCCACCTGGCCGCGGCCCCCGGCAACTGCTGCGCGGACGGCTGCCGGGCCGCCACGGATCGCACCGAACTCCCGCTCCCCGACGGAGGGTTGCGCTTCGGCGAGTTCAACGACCACTCCGGACGCCCCGAGTTGACCACCCGACCCGCCGACGCGCGCTACCCGCCGCGGCGACTCGTCCGCTCGCGGCACGCGGTGACGCTCCGCCGGGCCTCCGCGGTCGCCCGGCTCACTGCCCCCGGGCCGCCCGGGCCACCCGCCGGGTCTTCGCCCAGTCCCGCCGCCCCCGGAGGATCCGCCACAGCGCCCGCCAGGTCGCCAGGTAGGTGACGTACGTCAGCAGGTACGAGGCGTGGTGCAGCCCGACCGAGCGCCACCAGCCGTAGTGCCGGGTGCGCCGGTGGTACAGCGTGGCCTGGTACAGGTGCGGCGCGAACGCCAGCAGGTACACCGCCACCGCCGTCGCCACGGCCGCCGCCGCCCCGCTGTGCGCGCCCACCGCGAGCGTCGCCAGCACGCCCAGCACCGCCAGCAGGTGCGCCAGCACCGACCAGGGCAGCGCCAGGCACCACGGCTGCAGCAGGTACAGCGCCAGCTCCAGCGCGGCCGCCGTGCCCAGCCGCGAACTGCGCCACACCTCGCCCAGCCGCCCGGCGCAGACCATGTGCCCCTGCGCCCAGCGGGTGCGCTGGCGCAGCAGCGCCCGCAGGCGCTCCGGGCCCTCCTGGACGACGTGCGCCAGGCTGGTGGTGCGCAGCCGCCAGCCCCGCACGGCCAGCGACAGCGCCAGGTCGAGGTCCTCGGTCAGCGAGTCCGTCCACGGCGCGCCGGGCACCGAGCGCAGCGCCGACAGCCGGGCGAACTGGGCGTTGCCGCCCAGACTGACCGTGCCGAACGGGTCGCGCCCGTACTGCGCGGTCGCGGCGGCGCCCCAGAACCCGGCGTCCTGGATCCGGGTCAGCAGCCTGTCCCGGTTGCGGATCCGGACGGCCAACTGCGCGCCGCCCACCGCCGGGTCGGCGAACAGCGGCGCGACGTGCGCCAGCGCGCCGGGGCTCAGCCGCCCGTCCGCGTCCATCACCGCCACCACCACCCGCTCCTCCGGCACGCCCAGCCGCTCCGCCGCCGCCACCAGGTGCGGCAGCGCCGCGTTCAGCGCCGCGCCCTTGCCCTGCCGGGCCTGCGGCAGCCGCCGCGACAGCACCTCGACCCGGTCGCCGCCCGCCGCCCGGGCCCGCTCGGCGGTGGCGTCGGCGGACCCGTCGTCGACCACCGTCACCCGGGCCCGGGCGTCCTGCGCCAGCAGGTTGGCCACCGTCGCGCCGATCACCGCCTCCTCGTCCAGGCAGGGCACCAGGAACCAGAACACCAACTCCCCGTCCTCCGGCGCCGGTCGGCTGCCCTGCCGCTGCTCGGCCCGGACGCGCAGCCGCCCGGAGAACTGCAGCACCAGGAAGTAGGTGAGCCCGTAGCCCAGCACCAGCAGGACGAACGTGGTCAGTGGACCGACGGGCAGGTTCACCGCGACCTCCGGTGCGAGCCGTGCGAGCCGTGCGGGCCCTCCGGCACCGGCCCGGCCACCGGTGCCGCGCGGCGGCGCGGCACCCCGGCGGCCCGCAGCCCGCAGGCCGCCCCCGCGACGGCCGCGAACAGCCCGGCCGCCACCGCCAGCGTCAACGCCCCGTCCCGCAGCACCAGCCACGCCGCCCGCCCGCCCGGCCGGCCGGTCCGACCCGGCCAGCGCCCACCCGGCCAGCAGCACGCCCGTCCCCAGCAGCACCGACAGCACCCGGCGCCCCCACGCCCCGTACCGCCCGTCCCGCGCCCCCGTCGGGCCCGCCGCGCCCGGCACCCCCGCCGCGCCCTCCGCGTCCGCCGTCACGCCCCGGCCCGTTCCGCCCGGTGGATCGCGGCCTCGTCGAAGCCCGCGGCCCGCAGCACCGAGGCCCGCCGGTAGCCGCTGCCGAAGCGGGCCGGTTTCGGGGTGCGGAAGGTCAGGTGCTCCAGGGCGGCCACGATCCGCTCGGCCGCGTGCCCGTCGCCGTACGGGTTGTCGGCGGCGGCCATCGCGGCGCGCGCCCCGTCGTCGTCCAGCAGGCGGCGCACCGCCGCGGCGACCGCACCGGTCTCGGTGCCGACCAGCCGCAGGGTGCCCGCGTCCACGCCCTCGGTGCGCTCGGTGCTCTCCCGGGTGACCAGCACCGGGACGCCGAGGGCGGGCGCCTCCTCCTGGACGCCGCCGGAGTCGGTCACCACCAGCACGGCGCGCCCCAGCAGCGCGGCGAACACCGGGTACGGCAGCGGCTCGGTCAGCAGGACGTTGGGCAGCGGGTCGAGCGCCGGTCGCAGCTGCGCGCGGACGGCCGGGTTGGGGTGCAGCGGCAGCACGAACGCGGTGTCGGGCCGTTCGGCGGCGACCTGGGCGAGCGCGGCGGCGACGTGGCCGAGCGCCCCGGTGGCCAGGTTCTCGCGGCGGTGCGCGGTCACCACCACGATCCGGCGGCCGGGGTCGGCCAGCAGCGCGTCCACCTCGGGCCGCCCGGAGGGGCGGGCGGAGGCGGAGGTGGTGGCGGAGGCCCACAGCAGGGCGTCGACCGCGGTGTTGCCGGTGACGAACACCTGCTCGTGCCGGACCCCTTCCAGGATCAGGTTCTCCTCGTTGAGCGAGGTCGGCGCCAGGTGGAACGCGGCGATCCGGGCGACCAGCTGCCGGTTGAGCTCCTCGGGGAACGGGGTGGCGGTGCGGTGGGTGCGCAGCCCGGCCTCGACGTGCGCGACGGGCATCCGCAGGTGGAACGCGGCGAGCGCGACGGCCGCGGCCGAACTGGTGTCGCCGTGCACCAGCGCCCAGGCGGGGTAGCGCGCGGACGGGCCGTCGACCGCCACGCTGTCGGCGGGGCCGAGGAGTTCGGCGAGGGCCTCCTGCAGGCCGGACAGCACCCGGGCGAACAGGTGGTTCAGCGGCAGGCCCGGCTCCCCGACCGCCAGGTCGACGTCCGGCCGGATCCCGGCCAGGTCGAACACCTCGGCCAGCAGCTCCCGGTGCTGCCCGGTGGAGACCACCAGCGGCCGCAGCCGGGTGCTGGCCCGCAGCGCCCGGATCACCGGCACCATCTTGATCGCCTCGGGCCTGGTCCCGACCGCGACCAGCACCCGCGTCCGCCGGTCCTCCCCGCCCGAGGCGCCCGAGGCGCCCGCGCCGCCCGGCCCGTCCTGCCGCTCCGCCACCGGTGCCCTCCTGTCGCCACGGTCACAGTCGGTCGCCATCCTGGCCCGACCGCCGTGCCCCGTCCGGCTGACACACCGTCGGCCCGCCCCCGCTCAGCCGGTTGCGCCGCTCAGCCGCTCGCCGCCAGTTCCATCGCGGCGGGCCCGCGGCCGGGCGTGTTGACGCAGCGGTGGTCGCCGGTGGGCTGCTCCAACTGGAGGCTCAGGCAGGCGCCGAGGGCCTGCTGGCCGTAGCGGTTGGGGTGCAGCGACTCCTGGAGCTGGCCCTGGCCCGCGCCGGTGGTCAGGAAGCGCATCCACTCGCTGGTCCTCCCGGAGGGCGGGTGCTCGAGGTCGGCCTGCCGGGTGCCCTTGGAGCAGACCTCGCGGCCCTCGAAGGCGCGGGAGAGGTCGAGGAACTCGGCCCCGGCCTCGTGCGCGGCCTCGGCGACGGTGGCGCTGATCTGCGGCACGAGGTCGTCGTGCGCCCAGGTGAGGTCCTTGTCGAAGAACGGGCAGCCGCCCGCGGTGAAGCGGTCGTACTTCTCTCCGGGGTAGCGGACCCGGGCGGCGTCGGGCAGCGGGGACGGGTAGGACTGCAGGACCAGCCGGTAGGAGCCGTCCCGGTGCCCGGCCCGCTTCAGGGCGGTCTTCACGTCGGCGAGGGTCTCGACCACGGCGGTCCGCACGCCGGGCAGCCGGTCCTTGACCTGCTGCTCGGCGTCGGGCGCGCAGGGGGAGCCGCCGAAGGGCTTGAGGAACTGCTTCGTGCACTCGGCGATGATGTCGGAGAACCCCAGGTCGTTGCCGCCGATCGACACCACCACGGCCCGCACCGGCTGCCCGGTCACCGCCTTCTGCAGCTGCCCGGCCTGCGAGGGCTCGCCCTTGAACGGCTTCCCGCCGTTCTCCGGCAGCTTGACGGCCGTCGAAGTCGCCCCGGAGCAGGCCAGGTTGAGCTTGCGGACGTCCAGCGTGAGGGACTGCACCTCGGCGACGTCGGAGCGGTTGCAGCCGTTCTCGTACGAGGCGCCGTACACCCGGGTCGGGTCGGTCTCGTCGGTCTGCGGGTCGTACGCCCGGTCGGTGCCGGACCAGCCGTCGTCCGACTCGTTGCTGTTGCCGGACCAGCGGCCCGCCTCGCCGGAGATGAAGCTGTCGCCCAGCGACACCACCCACGGCGCGTCGGCCGCGGGCTCCCGGACGGCGGAGGCGTGCGCGGGCGCCAGGCCCGTCACGCCCGCCACGCAGACGGCGGCGGCCAGCGCGGCCAGGCCCTTGCGGTGGTACGAAGAAGAAGAGGTCATGCCCACGGTGTCGGCAGCCGCCCGCCGCGGGGTTACGGCTACCGGCCCGTTCGCATCCGAATGGACCAGCGGGGGCGGTGCGTTCAGGCGGCCGGGCGGAACAGCAGCAGCAGCCGCCCGCGGACGGCCTCCCAGTCGGCGGCGAGGTCGTGCCCGCCCGCCGAGGAGAGCAGCAGCAGCCCGCGCATCGCCTGCAGTGCGGTCAGCAGCGAGGCGCCGAACTCGGGGGAGTCGGCGGCCGGGCCGGAGACGACCCGCACCGCGGCCAGCAGCTCGTGCTCCAGCCTCCGCTCGAACTCCCGCACCACCGGCCGCAGTTCGGGGTCGTGCCGGGTGCCGATCAGCAGCTCCAGGAACGCCTGGTAGTCCCGGGTGTTCATCAGCTGCCAGATCATCCCGAGCCCCTGCGCGGCCCGGTCCGGCTGCGGGGCCGCGGCCAGCTCCCGGGCCTGGGCCGGGGCCAGTTCGGCGTACGAGCGGGCCAGGTGGTCGGTGACGGCCTCGATCAGCGCGTTCTTGGTCGGGAAGTGGTGCACCAGCCGCCCCCGGCTCACCCCCGCCGCCTCCCCGACCGCCAGCGTCGAGAACCCGGCGTACCCGCTGTCGCACAGCACGTCCACCGCCGCGCGCAGCAGCAGGTCCCTGGTCTCCAGCGCGCGCTGCTGGACGCGGCGCTGCCGGGCGTCGTCGGAGGGTGCGGGCATGCCGGAATCCTATCCGCACCCGGGGCCGGCCCCGGGTGCCCGGCCCGGGTGTCGGACCCAAGTGCGACAGTGTGCGGACGAGTTCGGCGACCGTGCCGGGCGGCGCGGACGGAGGGGCGCGATGACGGGCTGGGACGGGATCGCCCGGGCGGGCTGGAGCGACCACGCGGCGGTGCTGGCCCGGCTGGAGGCGGGCGCCGACCCGGAGCGGTACGGCGCGGGCCGCCCGCTGCACCAAGCGGCCGCCTACGGCTCCCCGCAGGTGGTGGCCGAACTCGCCGCCCGGGTGGCGGACGTGGACGCGATCGAGCACGGGACGACCGCCCTGTGGGCAGCCGTCATGGCGGGCCGGGCGGACAACGCCCGGGCGCTGGCCGCCGCCGGGGCCGACCCCTGGCTGCCCCAGCTCGGCGGCTGGTCGCCCGGCCGCCTCGCCCTGGCCGGGCCCGATCCCGACCTGTTCCCGCGGCCCGCCGCGGGTACCGCGGGCACCGAACTGACGCCCGCCGAACGGGAGACCGCCCGCAGCGGACGCGAACTCGTCGCGGCACTCGGCGAGTTCCACCACGAGGGCACCGGCCTGGCCTGCGTCGCGGGCATCGACGCCGACGAGGCGGTCCGCCGACTGGGCGGCGAACCGCTGGACGCGCAGTACCTGGAGGACTTCCTCGAAGACCCCTACGCCTACGAGATGGAGGAGGGCCTGCTGATCGCGGGCGCCACCACCGTCCCCGGCGGCTGCGTCGTCACCCAGCCCTGGGGCTGCACCCCCGCCACCCCGGGCGCGCTGGCCCGGCTGACCGCGGGTACCTTCGGCTACGGCCTGTACGCCAACCCGAAGAGCGGCAACCAGGGCAGCATCGCCCGCGACGGCACCGTAGAGGCCGGCGACCTGCACCCCGGCGGCGGCCCGAACCCCGCAGACACCTCCGAACAGGTCCTCGCCGGATACCTGTTCCACCACCGCGCGGTCGCCGCCGCCTGCGCCTTCGCCGAGCTGCGGCCCACCGACGACCGCGCCGTCGCGGGCCCCGCCGACCGCTGGGTCAAGCTGCCCGACATCGACTACTGGGAGCACTGACCGCGCCCCCGGCGCCCGCTCAGAAGGCGCCGGGGAGCACGGGGTCGGACGGCTCGGGCCGGGTCAGACGGTCAGCGCGATCCGCAGCGCCTCGCCGCTGCGCATCAGGCCGAGCGCCTCGTTGATCCCGGCCAGCGGCAGCCGGTGGGTGATCAGCCGCTCCAGGTCGAGCCGCCCGGTGCGGACCAGCTCGGCGATCCGGGCGTAGGTGCGGGTGACGGTGTCGCCGCCGTAGAACGAGGGCAGCACCCGCTTCTCGCCCGCGGACAGCTCCCACATGCTGATCGGGAACTCGTCCTTGGCGCCGCCGACGCCGACCAGCACCACGCTGCCGCCGCGCCGGGTGGCGTCGTACGCGGAGCGGAAGGTGGCGGGGCGGCCGACCGCCTCGATGACGTGGTCGAAGCCGAGGCCGCCGGTGGCCTCGCCGACCGCGTCGGCCAGCGCCTCGGGGGCGACGGCGGCCGTCGCGCCGAAGGACAGCGCCCACTCGCGGCGGGCCGCGACCGGGTCGACCGCGACGACGTGCGAGGCCCCGGCGGCCTTGGCGCCGAGGACCGCGCTGATGCCGACGCCGCCGCAGCCGATCACCGCGACCGTCTCGCCCGGCCGCACGCCCGCGGTGTTGAACACCGCGCCGACACCGGTGGTGACGCCGCAGCCGATCAGCGCGGCCGCGTCGTAGGAGACGCCCTCGGGGACGGGGCTGGCGAAGCCCGCGTTCAGCACCACCTCCTGGGCGAAGGTGCCCGCGCCCATGAAGCGGAAGAGGTCCTGCCCGCCGGAGCGGAACGCGGGCGTCGTCATCGCGGCGTTGCCGCTCTGGCACAGCTGGCCCTGCCCGCGCACGCACCAGGCGCACTCGCCGCAGGACGGCCGCCAGTTGACGATGACCCGGTCGCCGGGGCGGACGTGGGTGACGCCCTCGCCGACCTCCAGCACCTCGCCGGCGCCCTCGTGGCCGAGCACCAGCGGCATCGGCGCCGGGATGGTGCCGTTCATGCCCGACAGGTCGGAGTGGCACAGGCTGGTCGCCCGGATGGCGACCCGCACCGTGCCGGGGCCGAAGCCGATCGCCTCGACGTCGTCGCGGACCTCCAGCTCGGTGGCGCCCGGGGCGGTGATCATTGCAGCCAACATGGTGGGTACTCCTAGCTCTTGACGGATCGTCAGGCGGTGGCGGGCAGGGCGACAGTCTTGTGCTCCAGGTACTCGCCCAGGCCCTCGGCGCCGAACTCCCGGCCCACGCCGGAGTTCTTGTAGCCGCCGAACGGGCCGCGCAGGTCGATGGTGAAGCCGTTCACGGTGTACGTGCCGGTGCGGATCCGGCGGGCCAGCTCGACGCCGTGCGCGACGCCCTCCTCGGTGCGGGCGGTGAACACCGCGCCGGACAGGCCGAAGTCGGAGTCGTTGGCGATCCGCACCGCCTCGTCCTCGTCCTCGTACCGGATCAGGCAGACCACCGGGCCGAAGATCTCCTCGCGGGCGATCCGCATCCCGTTGGTGACCTCGCCGAACAGCGTCGGCTGCACGTAGGCGCCCGCCTCCAGCCCGGCCGGGACGCCGCCGCCGGCCAGCAGCTCCGCGCCCTCCTCCCGGCCGATCCGGATGTAGTCCAGGTTGCGCTGCTGCTGGCGCTTGGAGACCAGCGGGCCGACCTGGGTGTCCGGGTCCTGCGGGTCGCCGACCCGCAGCCCGGCGAACACGGCGGTCAGCGCGGCCGCGAACTCCTCGTACCGGGAGGCGGGCAGCAGGATCCGGGTCAGCGCGACGCAGGCCTGCCCGTTGTTCAGCAGCGAACCGGCGGCCAGGCCCGCGACGGTGGACGGCAGGTCGGCGTCCGGCAGCACGATGCCCGCCGACTTGCCGCCCAGCTCCAGCGTCACCCGGGCCAGGTGCTGCGCCGCGGACGCCATCACCTGGCGCCCGGCGGCCACCGAACCGGTGAACGAGACCTTGTCGACGTCCGGGTGCGCCACCAGGTGGGCGCTGGTCTCCCGGTCGGCGGGCAGCACGCTCAGCACGCCCTCCGGCAGCCCGGCCGCCTCGCACACCTCGGCCAGCAGGTAGGCGTCCAGCGGCGTCTCCGGGCTCGGCTTCAGCACCACCGTGCAGCCCGCGGCCAGCGCCGGGGCGAGCTTGGCGGCGGTCACGAACTGCGGGACGTTCCACGGCACCACCGCGGCCACCACCCCGACCGGCTCGCGCAGCACCAGCAGCGGCTGCCGCAGGCCCTCGCGCCGCTCCTCGAACGGGAACTCCCGGGCGGCCGCCGCCACCAGCCCGTACTGGACGGCCGCCGCCGCGGCCTGGTTGACCGCGCTGAACGAGGCCGGGGAGCCGTTCTGCGCGCTGATCACCCGGGCGAACTCGTCCTTGTGCTCCAGCATCAGGGCCTGGATCCGCTCCAGCACCGCCAGGCGCTCCGCCAGCGGCAGCCGCGGCCACGGCCCGTGGTCGAACGCCTCCCGGGCGGCGGCCACCGCCCGGTCCACGTCCTGCGGCGAGGCGTGCGGGACGCGGCCGACCAGCGTCCCGTCGTGCGGCGAGACGACGTCGATGGTGTCGGTTCCGGCGGGGGTCTCCCACCGTCCGCCGATGAAAAGGGTGCCGTGTACGGCGGGTGCCTCGGCCATGGCCGACTCCTTCTGCTCTGCGATGACCCGTTAAACGTACACAGCTGACTGTTTAGAGTCCAGGGGCGAGCTGTGTCTTCGAGAGTTGAAGGCTGCGCGCTACTTGACGGTGGGCCGTCACCGCCCCAACACTTCCGTACGAGCTCAGAGAGCGCTCTCAACCGATCTCGACCGACCGGGCTCAGCAGAAAGGCGACACCACCCCCTTCCCCCACTTCGGCCTGGCGTTCACTTTGCGAAGCCAGACGAGAGGACCCCCATGCGAAGGACGACCGCCCTTTCCCACCCCCGCCCCCGCCTCCTCGCCCTGCTGGCCGCGATGGCGCTGACCCTCGCGGCCCTGCTCGGCCTGGCCGCCGCCGCGGGCCCCGCCTCGGCCGCGGCCGACTACACGCAGAGCGCCACCCAGCTGAACGCGACCCAGCTGAAGATCGCCTTCACCCCGACCACGCCCGCGCTCTACGTGGACGTCCACTACCTGGTCAACGGGGCGAACCAGCAGAACATCCGGATGACCAACACCGCGGGCACCTGGAACTGGACCGTCAGTTCGCTCGCCACCGGCAACGCCGTCGAGTACTGGTTCACCTACGAGAAGAGCGGGCCGCAGTACGACAGCCCGCACTTCACCTTCACCATGGGCGGCACCGGCACCAGTCCGTCCCCCACACCGACGCCGACGCCCACGCCGACGCCCACGCCCACGGGTTCCACCGGTGGCACCACCTGCCCGACGCAGTCCGACACCCCCGACTTCGGGCCCAACGTGCACGTCTACGACCCGAGCATGTCCAGCGCCGCCATCCAGTCCCAACTGGACGCCCACTTCAACCAGATGAAGGACACCCAGAGCGCCCAGTTCTCCGAGAACCGGGTCGCCGACCTGTTCAAGCCGGGCACCTACAACGTCAACGACAACGTCGGCTTCTACACCTCGGTCGCGGGCCTGGGCCAGAACCCCGACGACGTCACCATCAACGGCAACATCACCGTCGACGCCTTCAACGCCTCCGACGCGGGCAACGCCACCCAGAACTTCTGGCGCTCCGCCGAGAACCTGGCGATCAACCCCGGCGGCGGCACCAACCGCTGGGCGGTCGCCCAGGCGGCCCCGTTCCGCCGGATCGACGTGCACGGCAACCTGGCGCTCTACCCGGCCAGTTACGGCTGGGCGAGCGGCGGCTACATCGCCGACAGCAAGGTCACCGGCCAGGCCGCCTCGATCTCGCAGCAGCAGTGGTACACCCGCGACAGCAGCCTCGGCAGCTGGGACGGCGGGGTGTGGAACATGGTCTTCTCCGGCGTCCAGGGCGCCCCGGCCACCACCTTCCCCAACCCGCCGGAGACCACCCTGGCCACCACCCCGGTCTCCCGCGACGTGCCCTACCTGTACGTCGACGGCTCCGGCAGGTACCGGGTCTTCCTGCCCAGCCTGCGCACCAACGCCACCGGCCCCAGCTGGGCGTCCGGCAGCACCCCGGGCAGCTCGCTGCCGATGAGCCGGTTCTACGTGGTCAAGGCCGGGGACACCGCCGCGACCATCAACAACGCGCTCTCCCAGGGCTGCAACCTGTTCGTCACCCCCGGGGTCTACCACCTCGGCCAGACCCTCAACGTGACCCGGGCCGACACCGTGGTCCTCGGCATCGGCTACCCGACCTTCGTCCCCGACAACGGCGTCAACGCGATGCAGGTCGCCGACGTCGACGGCGTCCGCCTCAAGGGCCTGCTCTTCGACGCGGGCACCACCAGGTCGGCCGCCCTGCTGACCGTCGGCGCCGCCGGCTCCACGGCCAACCACGCCGCCGACCCGACCACCGTCCAGGACGTGTTCTTCCGGATCGGCGGCCAGGTCGCGGGCAAGGCCACCACCAGCCTGGTCGTCAACAGCAACCACACGGTCATCGACCACATCTGGGCCTGGCGCGCCGACCACGGCAACGCGGGCACCGTCGGCTGGGGCGTCAACACCGCCGACAACGGCGTGGTCGTCAACGGCAGCAACGTCCTGGCGACCGGCCTGTTCGTCGAGCACTACCAGAAGTACGAGGTCACCTGGAACGGCCAGAACGGGCGGACGATCTTCTTCCAGAACGAGATGCCGTACGACGTGCCCAACCAGGCCGCCTGGATCTCACCGACCGGCGTGAACGGCTACGCCGCCTACAAGGTCGGCACCGGCGTCACCAGCCACGAGGCCTGGGGCCTGGGCAGCTACTGCTACTTCAACGTCAATCCGGCCGTGAACGCCTACCACGCGTTCGAGGTGCCGAACACGGCGGGCGTGAAGTTCCACGACGTGCTCACGGTCTCCCTCGGCTACCAGGGCACCATCTCGCACGTCGTCAACGACACCGGCGGCGTCACCCCGTCCGGCACCGTCCCGGTCAACGTGGTCGCCTACCCGTAGGCCCCCGCGCCGACGGTCCGGCGCCGGGCGGTGAGGCCGCCCGGCGCCGGACGCCGGTCACTGCCGCCAGGTGTCGGCGGTGGTGAAGGTGCCGGTGGGCGGAGTGGTGGCGGTGCGGTCGGCGCCGCCCTCCCACGCCACGCTGCCGTCCGGGTTCCTGATCAGGTACTTGTACGCGACCGGGGTGTTGGGCGGCAGCTGCAGCCCGGCGCCCCAGGTCGGGTAGCCGCCGGAGCCGGTGGTCAGCGGGACGGCCGCGGCCGGGTTCCAGCCGCCGAGTTCGGCCAGGTTGCCGACCAGGTAGACGTTCTGCCCGTAGGCGGTGGTGGCGGTGACGCGGAAGCTCGCGGCGACCGGCGCGCCGCTGCCGACGTTCCAGCGGTCGTCGATCGCGGTGATCGCCGTCGTCGAGTGGGTGACCGAGCGGTTGGGGACGCTCTCCCAGGTCACGACCCCGGTGCTGCTGCGGATCAGGAACTTGTACTCCGCGGTGCTGCCCTCGATGATCTGCACGTACCCGGTCCAGGACGGGTAGGTCTGCGCGGTGGTGTGCAGCGGGACGGCCGCGGCCGGGTTCCAGTTGCCCAGCTGCGCGGTGTTCCCGCTGATCAGGACGGTGTCGCCCGGGTTGGTCACGGCGGAGACCGTGACCGATATGGTCGCCTCGGCGGTGGCCGCGCCGGCCGGGGCGGCGACGCCGAGCAGCCCGGTCAGCAGGGCGGCCACGAGCAGGAGCGGACGCCACCAGGCGGTGGCCGTGGTGCGGGGCGGTGCGGTGGTCATGGGTCTTCCCGTCTCTTCTCCGTCGGAGCTGACGCGGTGTCAGCGCCCGTTGATCACAACACGAAATCAACGGAAGCCCCGCCCGGTCCGCCCTGTTGGCATCAGGTTTAGGTCACCGCCCAGGGCCCATTGTCCGTTTGCCTTCAAGAAGTGGAAGGACTGCCTTCGGCCGGGCCCGACAGGGGAACGGCGGCCGGGTTGACGCCGAGGACATCCGCCCGTGCGCCCGGCGACATCCGGGCGTCATGAAAATCCTTGCTGCAAGATGGCGCAAAACTTTTCAAGCCGGAGCGTCGGAGACCAGGTGGCCCCACCAGACCAGGCGGTACAGGGAGGTGAACTCGGGGGTGCAGGTGGTCAGGGTGAGGTAGTGGCCGGGGGAGGTGTAGCCGGCCTGGGCGGGGACGGGGTCGAGCACCTCGTAGTTGTCGGCGCCGGTCTCCGGCAGCTCGCGGTCCAGGGCGTAGGTGTAGACGGCCGCGGGGGTGCGCAGCACGACCAGGTCGCCGGGCTCCAGCCGGTCCAGGTGGCGGAACGGCTCGCCGTGGCCGTTGCGGTGCGCGGCCAGGCCCAGGTTGCCCTGCTCGCCGGGGAGTTGGGTGTCCTCGTAGTGCCCGACGGCGCCGGAGTCGAGGACGGTGCCGCGGTCGACGCCCTCGCGGACGGTGAACGTCGCGGGCAGGCCGAGCTGTTCGAGCCGGGGGACGGTCAGCGTGCCGAGCTCCGCCCCGGGCGCGGGGGCCGCGGGCGCGCCGGGAGCAGCGGGGGCGGGCGGTGCGGCGACGGCGGCGGGCGGCGGCGCCGGGGGCCCGTACGCGGGGGTGACGGCGACCGTGCACAGCAGGGCTCCCGCCGCGAGGGCGCCCGCGGCGGCCCGCAGGGGGCCCCGCGGGCGCGGGCGTCGGGCGGCGCGCAGCGCGGTGCTCATCCGCGGGCCCCGCGGCGGTGCGCGCCCGGCAGCGGGGCGGTCAGCAGGGCGGCGCCCGCGGCGGCGAACTCGCAGGTCTTGAGCAGCAGCAGACCGGCCGTCAGCAGCGGGTCGCGGCTGAGCCGCCAGGCGCGGGCGGCCAGCACCGGCAGCCGCCAGGGTCCGGCCTGGGCGGCGAAGTGGCGCGGGTGGCGGGCGGCGTAGCGTCCGGCGGTGGCCGCGTAGTGGGCCTTCTTGCGCATCGCGGCGCGCAGCGTGGTGCGTCCCTCGTCGTGGACCAGGACGCTGCGGGTGGTGGCGATCCGGGCGCCGGCGGCCCGCACCCGCAGGTCGAGGTCCTTGTCCTCGGACCAGACCAGTCCCTCGTCGTGGCCGCCGACCCGGTCGTACAGCTCGCGGCGCAGGCAGCGCAGCGACTCCACCGAGCGGTCGCCGTCCCAGCAGCGCTTCTCCAGCACCTTGCAGCGCGACCAGAAGCCCTCGCCGACCGAGACCTCGGGGATGACCAGGGCGTCGTAGCCCTCGTCCTCGATCAGGCGGCGGCACTCGGCGAGCAGGCCCGGCCCGGCGGTCATGTCGGAGTCCAGGTGCAGGACGACGGCGGCGCTGGTGAGCCGGACGCCGCGGCGGCGCCCGGCGGCGCGGGACGGGTTGTCGCGGGCCAGCCGGACGTCCAGGCCGCGGGCGTGGAAGGCGGGCAGCGCGGGGGCGAGCGGGCGGCTGGTCCGCGCGTCCTCGTTGACCAGCACCTCCAGGCCCTCGCGCTGCTGCACCAGCGAGTCGAGCAGCCGCCCGACCTGCGGGACGCTGTCCCGGGTGGGGACGACCACGGCGATCCGCGGCGCGGCCGGGGCGGGCCGGGCGGAGGGGGCGGACGGGGCGGCGGACATCGGCGGCCTCACGGGTTCCAGGGGGCGGGGGTCGGGGGAGGTACGGCGGCGGGGCAGCAGGACGGTGGCGCAGGCCAGCACGGTCGCGGCGGACAGCCCGACGGCCGCCCGCCACCAGCGGTCGGGCCCGAACGCGACGCGCAGCTCGGCGTCGCCGCGCCCGTCGACCAGCCAGGCCGCCCGGTAGCCGTCCAGGGTCAGCGGGCGGGCGCTCCACCCGGCGGGCAGGCCGGTGAGCTCCCAGCGCGGGTCGGCGGAGTCCGGCAGCGTCACGACGGCCGGGCCGTCCACGCCGCTCAGCCGGGCCCGGTAGCGCCCGGCGCCGTCCGGCACGGCGGCCACGGCGGGGGTGGCGAAGGCCGCCGGGTCGATCCGGACGGCCAGCGGCAGCACGGGCGTCAGCCGCACGCCGGTGTACTCGACCGCCGTGGTGCCGACGTCGTCGCCGTCGGCGTACAGGTACAGCGCCAGGTCGCGGACGTCGGCGGGCGGGGTGACCACCGTGTCCAGGGTGTGCCACTGCGGGCCGTCGACGGTCCGCGGCAGCTCGGCGCACCGGTCCGGGCCGCCCTGCCACAGGCACAGCCGGGCCGGACTGCCGCTGACCGTACGGTAGTTGACGGACAGCCGGTAGCTGCCGGGCCGGTGGCCGGTGCCCGGCTCGAAGGCGTCGACGGGGGCGCGGACGCAGGCGGTGTGGGCGCGGGCGGTGAGCCGGACGCCGTCGGTGCCGAGCGGGGTCGCGGACAGCCCGGCCTCGGCGAATCCGCGCCCGTCGGTGCGGCCGCAGTCCTGCAGCGCGCTGAACGCGGGCGGCCCGGCGGCGGGCAGGCCCGGGTCGGCGTCGACCCGGTGCGGGCCGGGTCCGAGCGGCAGCGGCGCGTCCCCGGCGGCGGCGGTGGCCTCGGCGGCGACGCCCAGCGCGGTGGCGGCCGGGGCCCGGTAGGCGGCGTCGCCCGGACGGGTGCCGTCCGCGTCGGCGTACCCGTACAGCACGGCGCCGGTGGTGCCGGGGGCCAGCCGCAGCACGGTGCGGAAGGTCTGCCAGTCGGCGGCGGCGGGCAGGCGGCGCTCGACCGCGCAGCCGTTCGGGCCGTCCTGCCACAGGCAGATCCGCGGCGCGCTTCCCCGGTACTCGACCGCGACCGCGACCAGCCCGTCGGCGGGCGGGTCGGCCAGCGGCAGGCGGACGCAGGCGGTGCCCTGCTCGGCGCGCAGCACCCAACTGCCGTCCCCCGCACGGTCGGTGGCGCCGCCGCAGCCGCCGTCGGCCTGCGCGTCCGGGTCGGCCGTCAGCTCGGGCCCGTCGGCGAGGGCGACCGCGACCCGGTCGCCCGGGCGGACGGCGACCGGGCGGCCGGGCTGCCAGGGCAGCACCTCCGGGCCGACCAGCAGCGCGGCCGGCGTCGCCTCCGCGGGCAGGTCGAGCCGCAGCTCGGGCGCCGCCGGGACGGGCACGCCGTCCACCGCGGCCCGCCCGGCGTCGGCCAGCCGCACCCCCTCCGCGGTGCGGGAGGGCAGGTAGGCGGCGCCCGCGCCGCGCTCGACCCGGGCCGCGTACGGGCCGCCGTCCGCGCGCAGCCGCACCTCGGCGCCGCCCGCGGCGGTGAACGCCAGCCGGGCCGCGTCCACCGGCACCGCCGGGTCGACGGTGGTGGCGGCGCCGCGGGCGGCGGCCGCGGCGGTGGTCCGCGGATCGGCCGCCGGGTCGAGCAGCAGACCGGCCGGTGCGCCCGCGGGGGACGGGAGTTCGTACAGGTCGGCGACCGGGGTGGCCAGGGTGCGGCGGGCCCCCGGCAGCCGGTCCAGGGCGGCGGCGAGGACGGCCGGGTCGGCGGTGGCGGCGTCGCCCGCCGTGGTGCGCAGGTCCCGGCGGACCAGCACCTGGCCGACGCCCAGCGCCCGCAGCGCGCCCGCCGCGGCGTCCGCGTCCCCGGCGGCGAGGCCGTCCTCGGCCAGGGCGAGCAGCCGGGCCGGGCCGGAGGCGTTGTCGAAGTAGCCGCCCGGCAGCCGCTGCAGCAGCGGCCGGGTCAGCAGGTTGCGCGGCAGGTCGTCCACGCCGTGGAAACCCCAGTCGGTCAGCACCTGGTAGTAGCCCTGCAACGGCAGCTCCAGCACCTTCCCGGGCACGGCCGAGCCGTTCGCCGCGTCCGCGACCCGCTGCCACTGCGCCGGGACGGCCACCGACGCCGAGGGCAGCGGCGGCCGCACCCAGGTCACCACCGCGCCCGTCCACAGCGGCCACGGGTACGCCAGCGCGGCCGCCACCGCGACGGCGGCCGCCACCCGGGGGGCCTTCCGCCCGGCGTCCAGGGCGCGCTGCACCGCCGCGCCCGCCAGCACCGCCACCACCAGCACCAGCAGCACGCCGAACTTGCTCATCGGCTCGCGGAACAGCCACATCCCCGGCAGGTGCGCGTACAGCCACGCGTTCACCGCCGCCAGCGGCGGGTGCAGCCCCTTGCACAGCAGCACCAGGACGCCCGTCGCCACCGCCAGCGCCCGCATCGCCCACCGGGTCCGGCGCGGCCCCGGCGGCAGCACCGCCCCCGCCAGTGCCAGCAGCGCCGGAACCCAGCGCGCCGCCCCCCACGGCGCCCGGTCCACCGCCGCCGCGAACGGGTAGTACTCGGCGTGCGACCAGCCCCAATGCGCGTTCAGCGCAAGGATGTTGGGCAGGGTGTTGCGCACCTGCGTCCACGCCCACGCCTGCACGTTGGTCTGCGCGCTGAAGTCCGTCCCCGAACCCCCACCGGTCAGCGTCACCGCCTGCGGCACCAGCCACCACAGCTGCACCAGCACCAGCAGCGGCAGCGCCCGCCCGACCAGCCCCAGCACCGGCCGCCACCGCCCGCCGGTCAGCGGCGCCGCGACCAGCGCCACCGCGGCCGTCGCCCCCGCCACCACCGCCAGCAGCGGCGGATTCATCCCCAGGTAGCACAGCGGCAGCGCACTCAGCACCACCGTCCGCACCCGCACCCGCAGCCCCGCCGCCGCCCGCAGCAGGTGCCCGCCGAACCACGCCACCAGCGCCGTCGCCAGCACCGGCAGCGGATTGAGCAACGACACCAGCGTGTACACGTTCACCACCGCCAGCAGCCCCGCGCACGCCGCCGCCAGCGGATGCCGCAACCACACCGACGCCAGCCGCGCCACCCCCGTCGCCGCCCCCGCCAGCACCAGCCCGTACAGCACCGCCTGCGCCACCCCCGGCCCCAGCCCGACCAGGCCGCACAGCCGGACCAGCAGCAGGTCCGGCAGCCGGACGATCTCGTACGAGGGCCCGCCCGTCCCGGTGATCTGGTGCCCCCACACGCTCCCCAGCTCCGCCCCCAGCGCCTCCCGCCGGAACGGCCCCACGTCCCCCGTCGCGAAGTCCCGCCCGGGCCGGAACCACAGCAGTGGCAGCAGTGCCGCGAGGGTTCCGGGCAGGGCGTAGCGGGTGAGTGGGTCGTGGTGGCGGTGGGTGAGGCGGCGCAGGGTGCGCAGGAGGCCGTGGAGGGAGGTGGGTGCGGTGGCGGCGGTGACGCGGCGGGGGGTGGGGACGGTGGTGGTCACTGCGGGGCACCGCCGGGGGTGAGGGTGGGGTGGGTGGGCCGGAACCACAGCAGTGGCAGCAGCGCCGCGAGGGCTCCCGGCAGGGCGTAGCGGATGAGCGGGTCGCGGTGGGTGAGGGTGCGCAGGAGGCCGTGGAGGGAGGTGGGTGCGACGGTGGCGGCGGGGCGGCGGGGGGTGGGGACGGTGGTGGTCACTGGGCGGCACCGCCGGAGACGGCGTGGGCGTGCAGCGGGGGGAGTCCGGCGGCCGCGACGGCCGTGCGCAGGACGGCCTCCGCGACCTCGTCCCAGGGCAGCGCCCCGCCCCGCCAGCCGGTGGGGGACGGGGCGGCGGCCAGGGCGGGCAGTTGTTCGGCGAGGGCCCGGGCCAGGGCCCCCGGGTTCGGGGCCACCAGGCGACCGCCTGCCGCCGGGACGGAGTCGCACAGGCCCGGGCGCCGGTAGCCGATCGTCGGGGTGCCCATCGCCGCGGCCTCGTCCACCACCAGCGCCCAGCCCTCCCGGATCGAGGTCGCCACCAACACGTGGGCCCGGGCCAGCAGTTCGTCCCGCCGCGCGGTCGGCACCCGCCCGTGGAACACCGTCCCCGGCGGTGCCAGCCGCTCCAGCCGGGCCCGCTCCGGCCCGTCCCCGACGATCCACAGCCGGGCCTGCGGCATCCGGCGGCGCAGCAGCGCGAACGCCGCCAGCACGTGGTCCACCTGCTTCACCGGCGACAGCCGCCCCAGGAACGCCACCGTCGGCACCTGCTCCCGCGCCACCTGCGGCCGCGCCCGCCGGGTGTGCCCCTCCGGCACCAGGTGCAGGTCGCGCAGCCCGTACGCGCGCAGCGACTCCCGGCTGGACGGCGAGACGGTCAGCACCGGCGTCCCGCGCAGCGAGCGCAGCCAGAGCGGCTCGGCCACGTACCGGCCCAGCCAGGACAGCGGCGGCGGGAACCGGGCGTCCCAGATCTCCCGCGCGACCTGGTGCACCAGCGCGACGGTCGGCGTCCCCGCCGACCAGGCCGCGCAGCCGAACGGGCGGGTGTTCACCTCGTCCACCAGCAGGTCGAACCGTCCCGTCCCGTGCGAGGCGTACCACTGCCGGGCGGCCCGGTACACCCCCAGCGGGCCGCCGCCGCGCACGATCCGCACGCCCTCCCGCGACTCCCGGCCGGGGGCGCCGGGCGCGGCCGCGGTCACCAGCGTGACCCGGTGCCCGGCCGCGGCCCACCGGGTGACCACCTCGTGGGTGTACACCTCGGCGCCTCCGGCCTCGGGGTGGGCGGTGTCCTTCCAGTTGAAGACGCAGATGCGCATGGCCTCGGCTCGGGTCGTGGGTGGGGATGCGGGGCGTGGGGCGGGGAGGGT
>NZ_JNYE01000115.1 GCF_000717185.1 Kitasatospora phosalacinea
CCCCCCCCCCCCCCCACCCCCCCGCCCGGCCCGTCCAGCAGCAGGACGGTCACCCTCCGGAGGGAACGAGCCGACCGCGTGACCGGCCCGACGCCCGGTCAGGACCGGCGGAGAACGCAGCGGAGTCGTCATGACCGGTGCGCGCACCGGCCCTCCTGTGCTATCACATCGAAGATCACCCGAACCGTCGAACGATCGGCCCATGCCCCTCACCGTCCGCGACCTCCTGGCCATCCCCGCCCTCCGGTTGCAACTCGCCGCGGGGGCCGCCGGGCTGGGCCGCACGGTCGAGGCCGCCCACGCCTCCGAGGCCACCGACCCGTCCGCCTGGCTGGAGGGCGGCGAAGTGGTCATGACCACCGGCCTGTTGCTGGGCCCCGGCTCCGACGACCTGGCCGCCTTCATCGGCGACCTCGACCGGGCCGGTGCCGCCGCACTCGTGCTCGGCCTCGGCCCCTCCCTGCCCCACCAGCAGGTGCCGCCCGCCCTCGCCCGGGCCGCCGACCGGCACGGCCTCCCGCTGGTCACCGTCCCCGAACGCACCTCGCCCGCGGCCGTCACCAAAGCCGTCTTCGACGCCCGCTCCGCCGAGGAACGCCGCCTGCTGGAGCGCACCCTGCGCACCCAGCGCCGCCTCACCGCGGCCGCCGCCTCCCCGGACGGCCTCGCCGACCTGCTCACCGCCTGGTACCGCGCCACCGGTCTCGCCGTCGTGGTCTGCGACGTCCTGGCCAGACCGCTCGGTGCGGCCGGAGCCGACGCCGCCGAAGTGCTGGCGGACGCCGCCACGGTCCTGGACGCCGTCGCCCTGCGCGGCCTGCGCGGCAGCGGCGGCGGCGAACTGCCGTCCGGCCCCGTGCACGCCCAGCCGCTCGGCGCCGCCCGGCTGCGCGGCTTCGTCGTGCTGGTCGGCGCGAGCACCGCCGAGACCCGGCTGCTGGGCAGCGTCCTGGTCTCCCTGCTCTCCGTCGAACTGGAACGCCGCCACCTCGCCGAGGAACCCCGCCGCCGCCACCGCACCACCGTGCTCAGCCGGCTGTTCGCCGCCGACCTCAGCGCCTCCCGGGCCACCGCCCTGCTCTCCTCGGTCAACCTGTCGGCCGGGCCGCTGCGCGCCCTCGCCGTGCACGTCGCCGCCCGCGCCGACCCGCCGCCCGGGACGGGCCGCCCCAGCGAGGCCGCCGAGACCGCCGCCGACCTGGCCCTGGCGATACCCGGCGGCCTCGCCCGCGCCGTCGGCACCACCGTCGAGGCCGTCGTGCCCGAGGGCACCGACGCGCTCGCGCTGCTCGCCCGCTTCGCCCCCGGCCGCCCGGCGGGCATCGGCCCCGCGGTCGCCCCCCAGCACGCCGCGCTCTCCCTGCGCCAGGCCCACGCCCTGCTCCCGGCCAGCACCCAGGCCGGGCGCCCCGTCACCGCGGCCGAGGCGGGATCGGTGCGGTTGCTGCTCAGCCTGGGCAGCCCCGCGCTGCTCGCCGCGTTCGCCGACACCGCGCTCGCCGCCCTCGACGCCGCCGACCCCGACCACGAACTGACCGAGACGCTCCGGGTCTGGCTGGAGACCAACGGGAGCTGGGCGGAGACCTCCGCCCTGCTCGGCCTGCACCGGCACACCGTGCAGAACCGCATCGCCAAGATCGGCCGCCTGACCGGCCGCCACATGGACCGCGCCGAGGACCGGATCGACCTGTGGCTGGCCCTGCGCGCCCGCGAGGCGGCCGGTTCCTGACGCCTCCTCGGTTCCTCAGTACGTCCGCAGGAAGCGGTCCAGCACCCGGACGCCGAAACCCAGCCCGGCGGCGGGCACCCGCTCGTCCACGCCGTGGAACATGCCGTAGTAGTGCAGCGACGGGTCCAGCAGCAGCGGGGCGAAGCCGTACGAGCGGATGCCCAGTCGCGCGAAGGACTTGGCGTCGGTGCCGCCGGACATCACGAACGGCACCGGCCGGGCCAGCGGGTCCTCGGCGCGCAGCGCGCCGGCCATCGCCGCGAACGCCGGGCCCTCGTGGTCGGCGGCCACCGCGTCCTCGCAGTTGATGAACTCCCGGGTGACGCCCGGACCGAGCAGGCGGTCCACGGTGGCCAGGAACTCCTCCCGGTGGCCGGGCAGGAACCGGCCGTCCACCTCGGCGTGCGCCCGACCGGGGACGACGTTGACCTTGCCGCCCGCCGCCAGCACCGTCGGGTTGGCCGAGTCGCGCACCGTGCAGTCGAACAGCTCGCCGAGCTGCCCGAGCCGGACCGCCTCCTCCTCCAGCCGGGAACGGTCGATGCGCAGGCCCAACTCCCGCTCCAGGGAGGAGAGCAGGGCCTCCACGGGCGGCGTCGGCGCGGTCGGCCAGCGGTGCGAGGCGAGCCGGGACAGGCCGTGCACCAGGGTCGCCACCGCGTTGTCCGGGTTCTGCTTGGAGCCGTGCCCGGCCGTCCCCCGGGCGGTCAGCCGCATCCACGCGGTGCCGCGCTCGCCGACCGCCACCGGGTACACCCGCAGCTCCCGCCCGGCCTCCGGCCCGCGCTCCGGGCGCGCGGTGATCGAGAAGCCGCCCGACTCGCTGATCGCCTCCCGGCAGCCCTCGAACCACTCCCGGTGCCGGGCCACCACGAACCGGGAGCCGAAGTCGCCGGTCGACTCCTCGTCCGCGAGGAACGCCAGCACGACGTCCCGCCGCGGTCGCACCCCGCTGCGCGCCCAGTGCCGCGCCAGCGCCAGCACCATCGCCACGGTGCCCTTCATGTCGACCGCGCCGCGCCCCCGCAGGCAGCCGTCGACGAGGTCCCCCGACAGCGGGTGGCTCGTCCAGTCGGCGGCGTCGAACGGGACGGCGTCCAGGTGGCCGTGGACCAGCAGCGGCGGCAGCGACGGGTCGTGGCCGCCGATCCGCGCCAGCACCGTGGAGCGGCGCGGCGCCGCCTCCACCAGCACCGGGGCGATGCCCGCCGCGTCCAGCGCGGCGCCCACGTACTCGGCGGCCACCCGCTCGCCCGGGCCGGTGCCGTCACCGGGGTTGGTGGTGTCGATGCGCAGCAGGTCGTGGCAGAGCCGGACGGCGTCGTCGCCCGCGGCGGCGAGGCCGGGCTCGGGAACGGTGGTCATGGGGCGGGTCCTCTCCGTTGCGGGGCGGTGGGGCGGCGGCGGGGCGGTGGGACGGCGTGGCCTCGGTGGCGGGGCGTCAGCCGTAGTGCGCTTCCGCGGCGGACGCCGCCACGGTGGTGCACACCTTGAAGGTGCGGGCGCCGTCGGTGGCGGTCGGCGCGGTGTAGGCGACGGTGCGCGGGCCGGTCCGCTCCACCGTCGGCACCGCCTCCACCGCCGCCGCCTGGTGGGTGGCGTGGAAGGTCACCTCGAAGCGGTGCTCGCGCGGCCGGCCGGCCGGGCGCCCCGCCGCGAGCGCGGCTCGCGCCGCGTCCCGGGCCCGCTCCTCGATCAGGGCAGCGCTGCGGGCCGGCGGCAGGCAGACCGCCGCGTACCGGCTGACCGCCCGCTTGACGGCCGCGGTCCGCGCCCCCGGCGCCCAGCGCCCGGCGGCCGCGCAGGTCAGGTCGTCCCCGGTGACCAGCAGCACCGGAACCCCGTGCTCGGCCGCCACCAGGGCGTTCATCCGCCCCTCGTCGGCGGCCTCGCCGTCGATCCGGAAGTCGACCAGGCCCGTGCCCAGGTAGGTGTGCGCGAGCACCCCCTCCTCGCCCGCCCCGGTGTGGTAGCCGAGCATCACCACACCGTCCGCCTCCTGCACCCCGTGCATCATGCCGAGCGGCTTGTGCCGGCCGGTCAGGAGCGCGGCGCGCTCGTCCAGGTCCTCGATCAGGACGTTGCGCTGCGTGTAGTGGGCCTCGTTGACCAGCACCTCGGTGGCGCCGCCCGCGAACAGCCCCGCCACGCAGGCGTTGACGTCACCGGTCAGCAGGCGCCGCATCCGCTCCCAGGCCGCGGTGCCCGGCTCCACGTCGTCGGGCCAGGTGACGCCGGTGGCGCCTTCCATGTCGGCGGAGATCATGACGCGCACGTGCGGGGGTCCTTCCGGTCGTGGTCGGTCGAGTCGTGCTCCGCCGCGGCCCGGGGCGACAGCGGGGGTTCCGCGAGCACCAGGGTGCTCGCGCCGGGCCGGCCGACGGCGGTCAGTTCGGCGCGCACGCCCAGCGGCACCGTCAGCTGGACGCGGCCGTGCCCGGCCGGGAGCCCCGCCGCCACCGGCACGCCCAGCCCGGCCAGCCGGTCGTGCAGCACCCCGGCCACCGCCGCGGGCGGGCCGCAGTCGGTGAAGTCGCCCAGCACGATCCCGGCGACGGCGGCGAACACGCCGGCCCGGCGCAGCTGGGTGAGGATCCGGTCCAGCCGGTAGGGCTCCTCGCCGACCTCCTCCAGCAGGAGAAGGCAGCCGTCCGGGACCACCGGACCGGGCCCGCCCAGCGAGGACGCCAGCAGGCTCGCGTTCCCGCCCGCCAGCACGCCCTCCGCCCGGCCGACCACCGGCGCGGCCCCGTGCAGCGGGAGTTCGCGCACCGTCTCGGGGGCGAACAGCACCTGGTGCAGGTGCGCGGCGGAGCGCGGCTCGGCGAACGCGCCGGTGGCGACCATCGGCCCGTGCAGCGTGGCCACGCCCAGCCGGGCGGCGAACAGCCGGTGCAGCTCGGTGACGTCGCTGAACCCGACCAGCGGCTTCGGCGCGGCCGCCGCCAGCGCCCGCCAGTCCAGCAGGTCCGCCGTCCGCTGGCAGCCGTAACCGCCGCGGGCGCACAGCACCGCGGCGATCCGCGGATCGGTCCAGGCCGCCTGCAGGTCGGCGGCCCGGTCCGCGTCCCGCCCCGCGAGGTGCCCCAGGTGGGAGGCGGCCGCGTGCGGCATCACCGACACCCGCAGGCCCCAGGACTCCAGCACCTCGACGCCGTGCGCGAGTCGCCCCGGCTCCACCGGCCCGGCGGGCGAGACGACCGCCACCGCGTCGCCCGGACGCAGGGCGGGAGGGCGCAGCGGCGGGGCCCCGGCGCGGAGGGCGCTCACCGGGTGCCGCCCCGGGCGGGGCCGTCGGCGGAGGACGGCGGTCCGGCGGGTCGCCCCACCGCGGCGCCTGCCGGGTCGGGGTCGGCCCGCCGGGGCGCCGGAGCGTCCGGCGTCCGCGGGGCCGACCGGGCCGACCGGGCCGCAGGCCGTTCGCCGGACTGCTCGGCCGGATCCTCCACGAGGCCGAAGATCCGCCGGTAGAAGGCGAGTTCGGCGTTCAGGGCGGCGACGATCGTGCTGCTCCGCCGCCAGCCGTGCTGCTCGCCCGGGAACTCCAGCAGCGTGCACGGCAGCCCGGCGGCCTCCAGCGCCGCGGCGAAGGCCCGGGACTGCTCCGGCCCCACGACGACGTCCTCCAGGCCGTGCATCAGCAGGGCGGGCCCGCTCGCCCGGTGGGCGTGCCGCACCGGCGAACGCTCCTCGTACCGTTCGGCGGCCTCCGGGAGCGGTCCGATCAGCCCGTCCAGGTAGCGGGACTCGAAGTCGTGGGTGTCCGCGGCCCAGGCCAGCGGGTCGGTGATGCCGTAGTGCGAGACGGCGCCCGCGTACAGGCCCGCCGAGGTGAGCGAGGCCAGGGCCGTCCAGCCGCCCGCGCTGCCGCCGCGCACCGCCAGGCGCCGTTCGTCGGCCAGGCCGCGGGCGACCAGGCCGCGCGCCACCGCCGCGCAGTCCGCCACGTCCACCACGCCCCAGGTGCCGCGCAGCCGCTCGCGGTAGGCGCGGCCGTGGCCGGTGGAGCCGCCGTAGTCGACGTCGGCCACGCCGATGCCGCGGCTGGTGAAGAAGGCGACCTCCAGGTCCAGCGCCATCGGGGAACTGCCGGTCGGGCCGCCGTGGACGAACACCACCCACGGCGGCAGCTCGCCCGGGGCGAGCGCGTGGTCGGCGTTGCGCGGCGGGTACAGCACGGCGTGCACCGGCTGCCCGTCGGCGTCGCGGAACACCTCGGTGCGGGGGTGCGGCAACCAGCCGGCCGACCGCGGCGCCAGGGCCTCACCGGTCAGCGCCTCGTGCCGCGGCCCTCCGGTGCCGACGGCGGCCAGGTCGGCCAGCACCACGCGGTGGTGGGCGTCCGGGGAACCGGCCACGCACACCGCGCGCCCGTCGGCCGCGTGCACGGTCGCCGTGAAGTCGCTGTAGGGCAGCGGGAGGTCGCGGACGCTGTCGTCGGACGGGTCCACCACGCCCAGGCGGCGGTCGCTGCCGGTGCCGTGCACGGCCACCGCCCGGCCGTCCGGCAGCGGGGCGAACCAGGCCGCGCCCGGCCGCCACAGCGCCCCGCCGAACTCCTCCGGCCGGGGCGCCACGGCCCGGTCCGGCCCGCCGTCCAGCGGCACCAACCGCAGGTTCCACCAGCCGTCCGGATCGGCCACCGCCCACAGGGTGTCCGCGTCCCGCCACTCCGCCTGGACCACCGAGCAGTCCGCGCCGCCCGCCACCACCCGGGGCGCGCCGTCCGGGCCGTCCGGGCCGTCCAGGGCGGCGACGCACAGGTCCGTCCCGTCCCACGGCATCGCGGGGTGGTTCCAGCCGATCCACGACAGGTGCCGCCCGTCCGGGGACAGCCGCGGGCAGGCCAGGAAGTCGTGGCCGTCGGCCAGCACCCGCACCCGGGCCGGGTCGTCGACGGCCGAGCCGTCCAGCGGCACCGCCACCAGCGCGCGCCGCACCTCGCGCGGACCCGCTCCGACGCTCTCGCGCACGCACCACACCTCGGCGCGGCCGGGCGGCGCGTACAGGTCGCCGTAGCGCACCGGGGGGTCGCCCGCCGCGTCCGGGGCGGCGGCGGTCAGCGGCCGCGGCCGCGCCCCGGGGGCGGCCAGCAGCAGGCGCTGGTCGTGCCAGTCGACGAAGACCAGGGCGGGCGCCGGTCCGTCCGGGGCGCCGCCCGCCGGGCCGCCCGCGGGCAGGGACACCGGCCGCCAGGCGCGGCCGCCGTACTCGTGCAGCCGACTGCGGGCGTTGAACCCGTCCGGCAGCAGGTCCTGCACCGTGCCGTCCGGCGAGCGCCGCACCACGCAGCGGCGGCCGCCCTCCAGCGGGCGGGGCTCGTCCCACCAGACGGCGAGGCCGGAGGGCTCGGGAACGAGTTCCGCCCAGCCGGGGACGCCGTCCGCGCGGGCCACGTCCTCGGCTTCGATCGGGGAGGGCCAGGCACCCGGGGCGGGGCGGCCGGGAACTGCTGAAGTCATGGGTCACCAATGCTCGTCGGGGAGCTGCTCGTTCGTGGGGTGCTCGGGGGTGCTCGGGAGTGCTCGGCGGTGCGGGGCGCAACGGGGTGCGGTGCGGGTCAGTCGTCGGGGAAGCGGCCCAGCAGGCGGTTGGCCTCCTCCCGGCGTTCCAGCCGGCGCAGCGCCCCCTTGGAACGGGCGGCCGCCGCCGTCGCCAGGGCGTGCCCCAGGGCCACCAGCGCGGTCGGCGAGTCGGCGAACGACGGGCCGCCGGTGGCCGCGGTCAGCGTCCGGTCGGCGAGCGGGGCGACCGGCGAGCCGTGGCCGTCCACGACGGCCACCAGCGGCACGCCGCGGTGGCGCAGCGCCCGGGCGGCCCGCAGGGTCCAGCGGTCGTAGCGGCGCACCGAGTAGACCACCGCCACGTCCCGGGGGCCCGCGTCGGCCAGTGCCTCCACCGCGCGGTCGGTGCCGCCGTCCAGCAGGACGACCCGGCCGAGCACGCTCCCCAGGTCGGCCGCCAGCAGGTGGGCCAGGCCCCGGCTGCGGCCCGTGCCCAGGACGAAACGCTGCCGTGCCGCCAGCAGGGAGCGCGCGGCGGCGTCCAGCGTGCCGTCGTCGGCGGCCCCGTCCAGGGTGGCGGCGACGTTCGCGGCCTCCCGTTCGGCCATCCGCCGGTTCAGGCCCGGGAGTTGGGCCGGACGCAGCCGGGCCCGGAACCGCTCCTGCGGGGCGGCCAGTTCCCCGTCCAGCCGTTCGGTGACCCGGGCCTGCAGCTCGCCCAGGTCGTAGAACCCGGCCGCGCGCACCAGCCGGTGCAGGTCGCAGCCTCCGGCGCCGGCCTCGGCCAGCAGCGCGGTCGGCGGGCGCAGCACCGAGTCGGGCCAGTCGGCGAGCATGACCCGGGCCAACCGCTCCTCGGTGCCGCCGAGTTCGGCCGCGGCGTCGGCCAGCGTCACGGCCGGTTCGGACCAGGCGGAGGCGTAGCCGGCGGCCGTCATCGGCCGCTCCCGGCGGGCCGGGCCGGGCGGAGGGTGCGGTTCACGGCGTACTCCCTGGTGGCGAGGCGGAGCGGGACCGGTAGCGTGCTGGGCGCCCGGCCGCGGTGGACGGCGGGCGTCCGAACGGACGGGACGGGGGAGGGGGAGACAGTGGAACCGGGACGGTACGCGGCGGACGACGGGACGGGTGCCGCCGACGCGCGCGAGGACGGCGCGGCGGCCCGCCTCGGCGAGCGGTTGCACGCGGCCCGGGCCCGCCTGCAGCTCACCCTGGACGGGGTGGCGCAGCGCAGCGGCCTGTCGCGCAGCTTCCTCAGCCGCCTGGAGGCCGGTGACGCGAACCCCACGCTGCGGACCCTGGAACGGGTCGCCGAGGCGGTGCAGACGCCGCTGTCGGTGCTGCTGGGCGGTGCCCCCGCGGCGGCCCGGCCGCCCGGGCCGCCGTCCCCGTCGTCCGAGGTGGTGCACCGTCCGCGCCGCGAGCCCCGGGCGTGGCCGCCGGGGGAGGGGCGGACCTTCCCGCTGACCCCGGTCGGGGCGCGCCGCTTCGAGGCGGTGCTCGCCGAGGGCACCCCGGCCCACCACGCCTTCCCCACCTCCCACCCGGGCCAGGAGCTGTGCGTGGTGCTCGCCGGCCGCGTCGCCGCCGAGGTCGGCGGCGAACGCTTCGAGCTGGAGGCCGGCGAGGCGCTGCACTACGATGCCGGCGTCGCGCACCGCCTGACCGCGCTGGACCCGCGGGGCCGCTACCTGCTCGTGGTGGCCGGGCCCGGGGCCGCCGCCGCGGCGGACCCGCGGCGGCCCTGAGACGCGGCCGACCCGCGGCGGTCCCGGGACGCGGCCCGGTCCGACGGCCGGTCGACGTCCCCGGCCCGCCCGCACCGGTCCGCCGCACTGCAGGGGAAGCTCCACGCCCGCCACGGTACGAGCCGCGCCGCCGCCCGGGCGATCGACGAATCGTCGAGCCCCGGGCCCGGGCCCGCGACATCCGGTCCAGGCCGGCGGCGCGTCAGCGCACCGCCGCGGCCTCGGTGGCCACCACCCGGCGCGCCCGCGGGTGCAGGCAGGCGTGCCGGTGCGCGTCGTCGGCCGGGAGCGCGGTCAGCGCGGGCCGCCCGGCGGCGCACTCCGCGGTCGCGAAGGGGCAGCGCGGGGCGAACAGGCACCCCGGGGTGGCCGCCCGTTCGTCCAGGGCGGCGAGCGGCACCAGCCGGTCGGGCCCGGGCTCCTCCAGGCCGCGCAGCACCGGGATCGCCGACAGCAGGCACTGGGTGTAGGGGTGCACGGGCCGCTGCACGACGGTGTCGGTGGGGCCGCGTTCGATGACCTGGCCGCGGTAGATGACGTGCAGTTCGCCGCCCTCGCCGAGGTAGCGGGCGGTGGCCACGTCGTGGGTGATGAACAGCAGCGAGATGCCGAGGCGCTCGCGCAGGTCCCGCAGCAGGGACAGGATGCCCAGCCGCATCGACACGTCGATCATCGACACCGACTCGTCCGCGACCAGCGCCTCCGGGTCCACGGTCAGCGCCCGGGCGACGACGACGCGCTGGCGCTGCCCGCCGGAGAGCTGGTGCGGGTACTTGGCCAGCACGGCGGGCCGCAGGCCGACCAGTTCCAGCAGTTCGGCGGCGCGCTCGCGCTGCTGCGCGCGGGTGGCGCCGGTCTCCCGGGCGCGCATCCGCAGCGGGTCGCCGAGGATCTGGCCGACGTCCCGGGTCGGGTTGAGCGCCGAGTACGGGTCCTGGTGGATCATCTGGATCCGCCGGAAGTACGGGGCGCGCCGCCGGGCCGACAGCTTCGCCAGGTCGGTGCCGTCGACGAGCAGTTCGCCCTCGTCGAAGGTCTCCAGCCCGGTGAGGACCTTGCCCAGGGTGGTCTTGCCGCAGCCGGACTCGCCGATGAAGGAGACGGCACCGCCCCGGGGCAGGGTGAAGTCGACGCCGCGCAGGGCGTGCACCGTGCGGGTGCCGGTGAAGGCGCCGCGGCCGGTGTAGGTGCGGGTGATGTTCCTGGCCTCGATCACGGCCGTCCTCCGATCGGGTCGTCCTGGGTCCGGGGCGCCGGAACGGCGGCGGCTCGGTCTGCGGGCGCCGGCTCCGCGTGGCAGGCCCGGAACCGGCCCGGGGTCCACTCGGACAGGGCGGGGTCGCTCTCCTCGCACACCGGCATCGCCAGCGGGCAGCGGTCCCGGAAGACGCAGCCCCGCCGGGCGAGGGTGGTGAGGTCCGGCGGCTGCCCGGGCAGCGCCCGGGCGAGGCCGGGGTCGCCGACGATCCGGGCGGTGGCACCGATCAGGGCCCGGGTGTACGGGTGCGAGGGCCGCCGCAGCAGTTCCCCGGCGGGCCCGTGCTCCACGATCCGCCCGCCGTACATCACCGCGAGCCGGTCGGCGATCTCGGAGACCACCCCCATGTCGTGGGTCACCACGAGGGTGGCGAGCCCGTTCTCGCGGTGCACGCTGCGCACGATGTCGAGCACGGCGGCCTGGGAGATCATGTCGAGCGCGGTGGTCGGCTCGTCCAGGACCAGCACCTCGGCGTTGAGGACCAGGGCGAGCACGATGCCGATCCGCTGGCGCATGCCGCCGGACAGCTCGTGCTGGTAGGAGTCCAGCACCCGGTCGGCGTCCAGGCCCATCCGTTCGCACAGGTCCCCGGCCCGGCGCACCAGGCCGCGCAGGTCCTCGACCTCGTGGGAGCGGCCGAGGTCCAGCAGCTGCTTCCCCACGGTCTTCAGCGGGTTGAGCGAGTTCTGCGAGGCCTGGAAGACGTAGCCGAGCGCGCTGCCCCGGGTGCGGCGCAGCCGTCGCCCGGTCAGCCGGGTGACGTCGCCGACGCCCGCCACCTCGACGCTCCCGGTGGTGATCCGGCCCGGGGCGGGGACGGCGTTGAGCAGGGAGAGCGCCAGCGTGGACTTGCCGGAGCCGGACTCGCCGACCAGGCCGGTGATCTCACCGGCCCGCAGGTCCAGCGAGGCGTGCGAGACGGCGGGCAGGTCGCCGTGCTCGGTGCGGTAGACGACCGTCAGGTCGCGGATCTCGACCTCGGCCGGGCGGGCCCCGGCCGTGGCGGCCCCGTCGTGGTGGGGCGTCGGATCGGTCATGACCGCTCCCGCAGTCTCGGGTTGAACAGTTCGTCGACGGCGTCCATGAACAGCACGATGCCGAGGGTGATGAGCAGGATGCAGGCCAGCGGGGCCAGCAGGTACGTCAGCGCCTCGGGGCTGCTCATCACGCCGCCGGAGAAGACCGCCTGGTTGAGCATCACGCCCCAGTTCTCGCTGGAGAACGGCACGACGCCGAGGAAGAACAGCGCGACCTCGGCCCCGATGAAGCCGATCACCGACAGCAGCAGGTTCATCGCGACGTACGGGGCGATGTTCGGCAGCAGCTCGCGCAGCAGGATGTGCCGCTGCGACAGGCCCAGGCCGCGGGCGGCCTCCAGGAAGCCGCGCTCGCGCAGCGACAGGGTCTGCGCGCGCACCGCGCGGGCGACGCCGCCCCAGCCGGTGGCGCCCAGCACCAGGCCCATCTGGAACGCGCTGTGGAAGCTCCACAGCGTGGACAGCACGATCAGCAGCGGCAGGCCGGGCAGGGTGAGGACGAAGTCGGTCAGCCGCATCAGCCCGGAGTCCGCCAGGCCGCGCCGGAAGCCCGCGACCAGGCCCACCAGGGTCCCGACGGCGGCGGCGGCCAGCGCCGCGACCGCCGCGGTGAGCAGCACGTAGCGGGCGCCGACCACCACCTCCTGGAGCACGTCGGAGCCGGCGAAGTCGGTGCCGAGCCAGTGCTCGGCGCTGGGCGGGGCGTAGACGGCCTCCGGGTCGACGGCGATCGTCCCGGGGTACAGCAGCGGCCCGAAGGCGGCCATCAGGGCGAACAGCACGATGATGCCCAGGCCGACGACCCGGCCGGGGCGGCGGGTCAGCACCCGCAGGGTGCGGGAGCGGCGAGGGAGGGCCGGAGCGGACGGGAAGGTCACGGTCATCGCCTCACCCGGGGGTCGATCACCGAGTACAGCAGCTCGGCGAGGATGTTGGCGACCACGATGGTCACCGTGATCAGCAGGAAGGCGCCGCCCATCAGCGGGTAGTCCCGGTTGCCGATGCTCTTGAGCAGCAGGTTGCCCAGGCCCGGGTAGTCGAAGACGTCCTCGATCAGCACCGAGCCGGCGAACATGTGGCCGACCGACAGGGCGAGCGTGGTGAACAGCGGCAGCACGGCGTTGCGGCCGATGTAGCGCATCCGGGTGGCCGGGGCGATGCCGCGCAGTTCGGCGGCGAGGATGAAGTCGTCGCCGAGCACGGAGGCCACGCTGGACTTCATGGTCAGCAGCCAACTGCCGTAGCCGAGCAGCGCGTAGGTGGCCACCGGCAGCACCGCGTGGGTGGCCACCGAGCCGAGGTACTCGGCGGTGAAGCCGGGCGCGATGGTGACGTCACTGGTGTCCCCGTAGGGCAGCACGTTCCACAGGGTGTGGAACAGGAACGCCAGCAGCAGGGCCAGCACGAAGGACGGCACGCCCGCCATCAGCGAGCCGGACAGCGACAGCAGGCCCCCGCTGCGGGAGTTGCGCCGCACGGCGGCGACCACGCCGGCCGTGCAGCCGACCAGGAAGCTGAGCAGCAGCCCGGACAGCACCGGCAGCACCGTCCAGGGCACGGCCGCGCGGATCACGTCCGTGACCGGGACGCCGCTGTAGGAGATCGACACCCCCAGGTTGCCGTGGAGCAGCTGGCCCAGGTAGCCCAGGTACTGGTCCACCAGCGGCTCGTGCGAGGTGAACCCGTACACCACGGCGACCTTGGCCCGGGCTAGTTCGGGCGGCATGCCGCCCAGTACGTACCCCTCGTAGGCGGCGTCGCCGGGGTTGCCCGGCAGGGCGTGGACGAGGAAGAAGGTGAAGGTGGCGACGGTGAACACCATCGTCAGGCCGGCGGCCAGCTTGGCCGCCAGCCGGAGGAGGAAGCCCTTCATCCGCGGCTACTTCTTCTTGGGCTGGACGTAGCCCTGCATCATCCACACCCCGGGCGAGTTGCTCAGCAGGCCGTCCTGACCGGACTTCGGGAAGTCGGTGAACCGCTTGTCGTTCACGAACTGCACGTTGGTGTAGTCCCAGATCTGGATCACCGGCACCTGCTGGTTGGAGAGCAGGGCCAGCTGCTGGACGATCTCCTTCTGCTCCTCCGGCTCGAGGACGGTCAGCTTCGCGGTCAGCTCGCCGGGGTTGACGGTCGCGCCGTCGAGGGTGAAGGACGCCGGGGTGTTGAGCCAGTTGCCCGAGCCCCGGCCGGACTTGTGCGTGACGGTGGCGCCGATCGCGGTGAAGCCGTCGTCCGCACCGTACAGGCGCTGGAAGGCGGCGTCGGTGCCGGGGCCCAGGGCGGTCAGCCAGAAGCCGACCGGGTACTTGCCGTCCGCCATCTCCTTCTTGTAGGTGCTGAAGTCGGCGGTCAGCGCGGTCTTGGTCGGGATGCCGAAGGCGGTCAGCTGGTTGGCGACGACGGTGCCGCCGGCGATCCAGTCGCTGAAGCCGTTGACGGTCTGCAGCGTGATGGTCCACGGCGTGCCGTCCGGCAGGTGCCAGGTGCCGTCCTTCTTGGTGAGTCCGGCCCGCTGGAGGAGCTCGGCGGCCTTGGCCTCGTCGTGCCGGTACGGGTCGAGCCCGGCCTGCTGCTCGGGGGTGAGCCACTTCTCGGCGACCTTGTCGATCAGGCCGGTCGTGGCCTTCGAGGGGGTGCCGCCGACCGGCTGGCCGACCTTGGTGACGGCCTCGCGGTCGATGACGTGCGCGAGGGCCTGGCGGACCTCCACCTTGTCGAACGGGGCGACGCCCTGGTTGAAGGCGATCGCCGCGTCCACGTAGTTGATGGCGTCGACGCGCTGGTTGCCCGCCTTCAGGATGCGCTGGAGCACGTTGTCGGGGATGGCGGTGAACGGCGCGGCGTCCAGCTCGCCGTTGGTCATGTAGCTCCAGATCTGCTCGTTGCCGGTGTAGTTGCGCACCACCACCTGCTTGGGGCCGATCTTGTCCGCCGCGAAGAAGTGCGGGTTGCGGTCGAGCACCGCCGAGCCCGGGTTGACCCGGGTGATGACGAACGGACCGGCCGAGACGTCCTTGGCGGGGGCGAACGCGGAGACCTTCTTGCCGATCTCGCCGAGCCTGTCGACGGCGGCCTTCGCGGCGTCGGCCCGCGCGGGGTCGGCGCTCTGGCTGGCGTGGATCACGTCCCAGACGTCGGCGGGCAGCAGGGAGCCGTACACCGAGGCGGGGACGATCTTCTGGGTGAGCACCAGGCGCGGGAACTGGATGTTCTTCGCCCCGGGCACCTGGCTGATCTCGTAGGTGTGCGGCGCGGTCTCCTCGACCTCCGCGACGTCCAGGCCCTGGGTGAGCAGGCCGGCCCCGACGGTGGCCGAGCCCTGGGTGAGCGCGATGGCCATCGACGCCCTGACGTCCTCGACGGTGACGGGCGTGCCGTCCGACCACTTGGCGTCGGGCTCCAGCTCCACCGTGATCGAGGTGTCGGTGGTCTTCCAGCTCCTGGCCAGGCCGGGGAAGAAGTCGTTCGGGTCCTGCGGGTTCTTCTTGGTGAAGCCCAGCTGCATGGTGTCGTAGCCGAGGAAGGTGTTGCCGGCGGCGTTGAACGGGTTCATCGGGGCGCCGGCCGAGATCGGGTGGTTGCCGTCGATGGTGGTGAACGTTCCGCCCCCGGCGGAGTCCGAGGACCCCGCGCCGGGAGAGCAGGCCGCGGTGCCGCCGAGCAGGAGGGCAGCCGCGAGGGGGAGGGCGGCGCGTCTGGCGTTCTTCATGGGAGCGGGACTCCGATCGACCGGTGCACGAGGGTGCAGCTACAGTGCGCCGACCGTAGGAGCCGTGACCCGCTCTCGTCAATGAGTTACGCGAGAGGTTTGAAGTTCGTAACTCGGCGACTTGCCCGGAGCTGGACGTTGTTGACGTCGCGACAGGTGCAAAGCAACGAGAGTGGTGTCAGATGATGTTGCAAAACAACAAGACGGGCAGGACGATGGCAGAAACCGAGAGGACACCCGATGACCCCGAGCCGTTCCGTCCGCGTCGTGTCGCCCACCGAGCGGCGCAACCCCCGCACCCTCGGCATCGACCGGGCCGACCCGCTCGACGTGCTGCGGCTGCTCAACGCCGAGGACGCCCTCGTCCCCGCAGCCGTGGCCGAGGTGCTGCCCCGGCTCGCGGTGGTGGTGGAGGCCACCGCCGAACGGCTGCGGGCCGGCGGCCGGCTGCACTACTTCGGCGCGGGCACCTCCGGACGCACCGCCGTGGTCGACGCGGCGGAACTCGGCCCCACCTTCTCGCTGCCGTCCGGCATCGTCGTCGCCCACCACGCGGGCGGCCCGGCCGCGCTGGTCACCGCCGTCGAGGGCAGCGAGGACAGCGAGGAGCTCGGCGCCGCCGACGCCGCCGACGTGGGGCCGGGCGACGTGGCGGTGGGCGTCGCCGCCAGCGGCCGCACCCCCTACGTGGCGGGCGCGCTGGCCACCGCCCGGGCCGCCGGGGCGTTCACCGTCCTGGTCAGCGCCAACCCCGACGCGCCGCTCGCGCACCTGGCCGACGTGCACGTCGCCGTCGACACCGGTCCCGAGGCGATCGCCGGCTCCACCCGGCTCAAGGCCGCCAGCGCCCACAAGCTCGTCCTCAACGGCCTCTCCACCGCCGTGATGGTCGCGCTGGGGCGCACCTACTCCAACCTGATGGTGGACGTCTCCGCCAGCAACGCCAAGCTGCGCGGCCGGCTGGTGACCATCCTGATGGAGGCCACCGGGCTCGACGAGGAGCGCTGCGCGCACGCCCTCGCCGGGGCGGACGGCGAACTGAAGACGGCCCTGGTCTGCCTGCTGGCCGACTGCGCGCCCGAACAGGGGCGCCGCCGCCTGGCCGCCGCCCGCGGGCGGGTGGCCGACGCCCTGGAGGCGCAGCCGATCTGACGCGGGCCGGGGCGCCCGCGGCGGGCCCGGGCCGGGCCCGCCGCGGGCGCGCGCCGCTACAGGCGGTGGTTGCGCACCGCCGTGTAGGTGCGCTCCAGGGCCTTCAGCGTGCGGGCCCGGTGGCGCTGGGCCACCCCGACGAACAGGCAGTCCACGACCGTGAGCGCGGCGATCCGGCTGGCCATCGCCCCGGAGCGGAAGGTGGTCTCGCGCACCGCCGTGGTCAGTACGTGGTCGGCGTGCTCGGTGATCTCCGAGCGCGGGAAGTTGGTGATCGCCAGCGTGGTGGCCCCGTTGCGCCGGGCCTCCGCGAGGACCTCGACGGTGGCCGCGGTGTCGCCGGTGTGCGACACCCCGATCGCCACGTCGCCGCCGCGCAGCAGCGCTGCCGAGGTCAGCGCGATGTGCGGGTCCACCCAGGCGTTGACCCGGCGGCCGATCCGGTGCAGCTTCTGCTGCAGGTCCAGGGCGACCAGGCCGCTCGCCCCCACCCCGTACACGTCGATGCCGTCGGCCGAGGAGACCGCGTCCACCGCCCGCTTCAGGGCGTGCAGGTCGAGCTGGCCGACGGTGTCCTCGACCGCGCGGGCGTCGGCGAAGCCGAGCTTGGCGACGATGTCGGCCAGCGAGTCGCGGGGCCCGATGTCCGCGCCGACCGCGCTCCAACCGGCGCTGCTCTCCTCGACGCTGGCCGCCGAGGCCAGGCCGATCCGCAGGTCCGGGTACCCCTTGAGGCCGAGCGTGCGGCAGAACCGCATCACGGTGGTCTCCGAGGTGCGGCACTCGGCGGCCAGCTCGCTGATGGTCTGCGCGGCCACGTTCGCCGGATCGGCGAGCGCGGCCTCGGCGACCCGGCGCTCGGCGGGCGCCAGCGAGGGCAGCAGCGCCCGGATCTGGACGAGCACCGTCTGCGGCGGGCCGCTGGGCGCGGGGGCGGCGGGGCGGGCGGCGGACCTGCGCCTGGGGCGGGTTCCGTCGGCTGCTGTCATGGGGGTTCCTTTGCGTGGAGGACGGCCGGGGCGTGCGGGGTTCAGGCGGGTCGGGCGCCGGGCGGGGTCCGCGGACCGGGATCCGGATCCGTCAGAGCGTCGCAGACCGCCCGCCGCAGCGCCACGACCGCCGAGGCGTCCCGGCCCAGGTGGACGCCGTTGGTCAGCAGCACCGCCCACGGGCCGCCGGACGGGGCGAGGGCCACGCTGGTGCCGGTGAAGCCGGTGTGCCCGGCGCCGTCGGACGGCCAGTGCCGCGCCATGTGGTCCCAGCGGTCGCCGCGCAGCGTCCAGCCCAGCCCCCGGCGCCCGCCCAGCCCTTCGGTCTGGCAGCGCAGCGCCTCGGCGCGGACGTCCGGGGAGAGGATCGGCGAGTCGGCGGCCAGCCAGCCGCGCTGCAGGTAGCGGGCCAGGTCGCCGGCGGTGCCGAACAGGCCGGCGTGGCCGCACACCCCGCCGAGCGCCACCGCGTTCTCGTCGTGCACCGTCCCGACCGGGACGCTCCCGTCGGGCCGGGGCTCGGTGGCGGCGGTGCGCCCGCGCCAGTCGGCGGGCGGCCGGTAGCGGGTGTCCGCCAGGCCGAGCGGGTCCAGCACCAGCTCCCGGACGGCCCGGTCCAGCGGCGCCCCGGCCACCGCGCGGACCACCTCGCCCAGCGCGACGAACCCCAGGTCGGAGTAGGCGACCGCGGTGCCGGGAGCGGTGACGAGCGGCTCGGCCAGGGCGGCGGCCAGCCGGTCGGCGGGCCCCCCGGGCAGCTCGTGCAACGGCCGGTGCGGGGGCAGGCCCGCGGTGTGGGTGAGCAGGTGACGCACCGTCACCGCGTCCTTGCCCGCCCCGGCGAACCCCGGCAGGTGGCGTCGGACCGGGTCGTCCAGGCCCAGCGCGCCGGTGCCGGCCAGCCCCAGCACGGCGGGCAGGGTGGCCGTGACCTTGGTCAGCGAGGCGAGGTCGTAGACCGTGTCGGCCGTGACCGGGGCGGCCGGGCCGGTCACCGCCGTGCGGCCGAAGGCGCGCACCAGCGGTTCGCCCTCCGCGCCCCACCCGGTGGCGAGGACCGCCCCCGGCAGGCCGCCGGAGGCGACGGCGGCCGCGACCAGCGCGGCCGCCGCGGCGGTTCCGCGGGCCAGGCGCTCGGGGTCGCCGGGTGCGGGACGGATCGTCGTCATGGCTTGCTCCACGTGCCGTGCCGTGCGCGCGCCGGGGAGGGGGAGGTCTGGTGGCCCCGGGCGATCGTTGGTAGTTTTCCACCGCTCGAAAGCTCAATCATGTTATCAAGCAACGGATTGGACGGACAGCATGAGGGACGCCGCACCACCCGTGCTGCGCACCGCGCACCACGGCGACCTCCCCGGACTGCGCGGGATCGTGACCGCCTCGCTCGTCCACGACCCCGACGCGGCCAGGGTGCTGACGCTGCTGTGGGAGCTCACGGCGGACCGCCCCGACCTGCGGGTCGTCACCGAGGCCGACGGCGTCGTCACCGGCCTCGCACTCGGCCGGCTCGCCCCGCAGACCGACGGCCCGCACCCGCGCACCGGACACACCACCCTGCTCGCGGTCGCCCCCGGCCACCGCGGACGGGGCCACGGCCGCACCCTGCTGGCCGGCGTCGAGGAGCGCCTGCTGGCGGCCGGCGCCACCCGCCTGGTCGTCCGCGGCACCCCGCCCCACTACGCCTGGCCCGGACTCGACATCCGCTACACCCCCGCCGTGTGCCTGCTGGAGGCCGCCGGGTACGAGCACACCGCCGACGCGTTCAACATGCTCACCGACCTGGCCGCCACCGACCTGACCACCGCCGAGGACGAACGGCGGCTGGCCGCCCTCGGCGTGCGGGTGCGCCGCGCCCGCCCCGAGGACGCCCCCCGCTTCCTCGCCTGGATGCGCGGCTGGGGCGGCAGTTGGGCCGAGGAGGCGGCCGCCGCGCTCGCCCACGAGCCGCCCCGCTGCCACGTCGCGGTGCAGGGCGACGGCACCGCCGAGGAGTTCGTCGGCTTCGCCTGCCACGGCGTCAACCGCGACACCTGGTTCGGGCCGATGGGCACCGCCGAGTCCCAGCGCGGCCGCGGCGTCGGCGCCGTCCTGCTGCGCCGCTGCCTGCGCGACCAGCGGGAGGCGGGCCTCGCCGAGTCCGAGATCGCCTGGATCGCCCCGTACCGCTTCTACGCCCGCGCGGTCGACGCCCGGCTGCACCGGGTGTTCCGCCTCTACCAGAAGGAACCGCTCGTGCCCGTCCTTCCCGCCCTCCCGCAGGAGCAGCACTCATGACCCTCCCCGGCGCCGCACCCCGGGCCGCCGACCGGACGCGGCGGCGCGACCTCGCGGTGCGCGCCGCCGTCCGCGCCGGGCTGCTCGACCCGGACGACACGCCCCTGGCGGCCTTCCTCGACCTGCGGGGCATCGCGGAGAGCGCCGCCGCCCTGCACGCCGCCTGGCCCGCCGGGGAGCGCGTCGAGCACACCTTCGCGGCGAAGGCCAACAGCCTGGTGCCGGTGCTGCGCCTGCTGCGCGGGCACGGACTGGGCTGCGAGGTGGCCAGCCCCGGCGAACTGGCACAGGCCCTGGCCGCCGGGTTCGACCCCGGGCAGCTGGTGCTCGACTCGCCCGCCAAGACCCGTCCCGAACTGCGCGCGGCGCTCGCCGCCGGAGTCGCCGTCAACATCGACAACTTCCAGGAACTGCGGCGCGTCGACGCCCTGGTGGCCGGACCGGGCACCGCGTCCCGGATCGGCCTGCGGATCAACCCGCAGGTGGGGCTGGGCGCCATCGCGGCGATGTCCACCGCGGGCCACGAGTCCAAGTTCGGCTTCGCGCTGGGCGACCCCGGCAACCGGGAGCGCATCGTCGAAGCCTTCCTGGTCCGGCCCTGGCTGCGCTGGCTGCACGTGCACGTCGGCTCCCAGGGCTGCCCGTTGGAACTGTCCGCGGCCGGGGTCGCGGCCGTCGTCGCGCTGGCCGAGGAGATCGACCGCCGGGCCGGCACCGCCCGCGTCGAGGGCATCGACGTCGGAGGCGGACTGCCCGTCAACTTCGCCGACGACCGCGACGACCCGACCTTCGCCGACCAGGTCGCCGCCCTCCGGTCCGGCGCCCCCGGCCTGTTCGGCGGCCGCTACCGGCTGGTCACCGAACTCGGCCGCTCCCTGCTGGCCAAGAACGGCTTCCTGGCCACGCGGGTGGAGTACACCAAGCGCTCCGGCGGCCGGGCGATCGCCCTGACCCACGCCGGCGTGCAGGTCGCCGCCCGCACCGTCTTCCTCCCCGACGCCTGGCCGCTGCGGGTCCTGCCCTACGACGCCGACGGCCTGCCGCGGCCCGCCGACGGCGGCGCGGACGGCACGGTGCCGCAGGACGTCGCCGGACCGTGCTGCTTCGCCGGCGACCTGGTGGCCCGCGCCCGCGAACTGCCGCTGCTGGCACCGGGCGACCTGGTGGTGCTGCCCGACACCGGCGCGTACTACTTCTCCACCCCGTTCCACTACAACAGCCTCCCGCAGCCCGCCGTCCACGCCTACGAGGTGGACGACGGCGGCGGGGTCCGCTTCACCCCGCTGCACCGGCAGGAGACCGTCGAGGACGTGGTGGCCCGCACCCTCGGCGAGCCCCCGGGCCGCGCGCCGGTGACCGCGGACGGGGACGGGGCCGCGGACGGGGCGGGGCGGTGAGCGCGCCGGAGGACCCGGCCCTGCTGCGGCTCGCCGACGGCGTGCTGCAGCCCGGCTTCACGGGCCTGACCGCCCCCGACTGGATCCGCCGCCGCCTGGCCGGCGGACTCGGCTCCGTCCTGCTGTTCGGCCGCAACTTCGCGCCCCCGCCCGGCGGCCGCGCGCAGGCCCGGGCGCTGGTGGCGCAGTTGCGCGCGGAGAACCCGGACGTGCTGGTCGCCGTCGACGAGGAGGGCGGCGACGTCACCCGGCTGGAGTGGGCGACCGGTTCCTCCTCGCCCGGCAACCTCGCGCTGGGCACCGTCGACGACGAGGACCTGACCCGGGCGGTGGCCCGCTCGATCGGCCGCGAACTGGCCGCCCTCGGCATCGACCTGGACTACGGGCCGGACGCCGACGTCAACTCCGACCCGCGCAACCCGGTGATCGGCGTGCGCTCCTTCGGTGCCGACCCGGCGCTGGTGGCCCGGCACACCGCCGCGTGGGTGCGCGGCCTCCAGCAGGGCGGCACCGCCGCCTGCGCCAAGCACTTCCCCGGGCACGGCGACACCGTGGTCGACTCCCACCTCGGCCTGCCGACCGTCACCGCGGACCTCGCCGCACTGGAACGCGTCGCCCTCCCGCCGTTCCGGGCCGCGGCGGCCGCCGGGGCGCGGGCCGTGATGACCGCCCACATCCTGCTGCCCGCCCTCGACCCGGACCACCCGGCGACGGTCAGCCCGCGCGTCCTCACCGGCCTGCTCCGCCACCGGCTCGGCTTCGACGGGCTGGTGGTGACCGACGCCGTCGAGATGCGGGCGGTCGCCGACCGCTACGGCCACGCCGGTGCGGCGGTGCGGGCGCTGACGGCCGGGGCCGACCTGGTGTGCCTGGGCGACCGCGGCTCGGCCGACGCGTACGACGCGCTGCGCACCGCCGTCGCGCGGGCGGTGCGCACCGGAGACCTGCCCGAGGAACGCCTCGCCGAGGCCGCCGACCGGGTCGCCGCCTTCGCCCGCTGGGCCCGCACCCTGCGGACGGCCGCCCGAGGGGGGACGGCGGACGGCACCGGGCCGCCGGACGGCCCGGCCCCCGGTCTGCTCGCGGCGCGCCGCGCACTCGCGGTGGCCCGGCCCACCGGCGTCCCGCCGCAGGGCCGCGGCGCCCCCTGCGTCGCCGAGTTCCGGCCGACGCCGACCGTCGCGGTGGGCACCGCCACCGCCTGGGGCCTGGCCGGACCGCTGGCCGCGCTCCTGCCGGGCACCGAGGCGCGGCAGGTGGACCAGCGGCAGGCGGAGGACGACCCGGTGGGCACCGTGGCCGGGCTCTGCGCCGCGGCCGCGGGCCGTCCGCTGGTGCTCGTGGTGCGCAACGCCCACCGGCACGCCTGGATGGACGCGGCGGTCACCGCCCTGCTCGCCCGGCGGCCGGACGCGGTGGTGGTGGAGTTCGGCCTGCCGCGGTCGGCGCCCCGCGGCGGGCTCCACGTGGCCCCGCACGGCGCGGCGCGGGTGTGCGCCGAGGCCGCGGCGGAGGTGGTGGCCGCGCACCTGGGGCGCTGACCGCACGTCGGAAACTTCCCGCCGAGGCGGTCGGCACGTCAACGGGCACTGCCGGGAGCGGGAGCGGACCAGTGCGGCCCGCGGCGGTGCACCCGGAGCCGGCTGCACCGCCGCGGGCCTGCTCCCAACTGGGCGAACGTTTACTGACGAACCGTCAGAACTGGTATCTTCCAGCGTCCTTGGGGTCGGGCCGACGTGTTGCGCGGAGGGAAATTTTTTGCCCCGGGTCTTGCTCGGGACGTCAATTTCCGCACTACTGTTCCCCGGGCCGGTGCACTCCCCTCCCCGGCCCGCCCCCCACACCCTCCGCAGGAGCAGCCATGCCGCGCAGCGCGCCGTCGTTCCTGAACCACCCGTCAGCCGTCCTGGCCGCCGCCCTCCTCCTCCCGCTGGGCGCCGCCGCCCTCGGCGCCCCCACCCCCGCGGTGGCGGCCGAGCCCCCGGCCGCCACCGCGGGCGCACCCGGGCCGATCACCCACCCCGATGCCGACCACCTGGGCTCCACCCTCCCCGGCCGCCCCGCCGCCGGAACGGACGCCCGCCCGTCCACCGCCGACCCCCTCCGGGCCCGCACCGTCCGGCCGTCCGGGACGCTCGCCGCCGCGCTGCCCGCCGGCGCCAGACCGCTCGGCCTCGACGTGGCCGCGTACGAGCCGAACGTCGACTGGGCCGCCACCGCGGCCGCCGGGGCCTCCTTCGCCTACGTCAAGGCCACCGAGGGCACCAGCTACACCAGCCCGACCTTCTCCTCCCAGTACGACGGCTCGGCAGCGGCCGGACTCCTGCGCGGCGCCTACCACTTCGCCCTGCCGGACCGCTCCGGCGGCAAGGCCCAGGCCGACTTCTTCGTCGACCACGGCGGCAGCTGGAGCGCCGACGGCACGACCCTGCCGCCGCTGCTGGACATCGAGTACAACCCCTACGGGGCGACCTGCTTCGGGCTGAGCACCTCCGCGATGACCGCCTGGATCCTCGACTTCGGCAACGAGGTCAAGGCCCGCACCGGCCGCTACCCCAGCCTGTACACCACCACCGACTGGTGGCGCACCTGCACCGGCAACTCCGCCGCCGCGGCCGCCTACCCGCTGTTCGTCGCCAACTACACCGGCAGCGCCGCCCCCACTCCCAACGGCTGGACCGGACAGCACATCTGGCAGTACGCCGACGCGGGCGTCCTCCCCGGCGACCAGGACGTCTTCAACGGCACCCCCGCCGAGCTCCGGGCCTTCGCCCTCGGCACCGGCACCACCACCCCGCCCGCCCCCGCCGCCCCCGCCTGGCCGCTCACCCAGCAGGGCGACAGCGGTACCCGGGTCACCGTGCTGCAGCACCTGCTGAACGCGCACGGCGCCTCCCTCACCGCGGACGGCCAGTTCGGCCCCGGCACCCGCAGCGCGGTCGTCTCGTACCAGAGCGCCGCCGGACTCGGCGCCGACGGCACCGTCGGGTCGGCCACCTGGCAGTCCCTCACCGGCACGCTGCTCCAGGGCGCCTCCGGCAGCGCCGTCAAGGCCGCCCAGGTCGGACTGAACGCGCACGGCGCCTCCCTCACCGTGGACGGCCAGTTCGGCCCCGGCACCCGCAGCGCCGCGCAGACCTACCAGACCGCCCAGGGCCTGCCCGCCGACGGCGGCGTGCTCAAACCGACCTGGCTGGCACTGGTCGCCTCCTGACCGCACCCCACCCGCGCCCCCACCCCCGCCC
>NZ_JNYE01000116.1 GCF_000717185.1 Kitasatospora phosalacinea
CCATCCACGGCTTCTTGCTCACACCATCACGAACGGACGAATCGTCACATCGGTCACGCCCCACCAGCAACGATCACGAAGATCGTGTTACGAGTTCTACAGACTCGACGGACCTGTAGCCAGCCGTCCTGGGTGGCCTCGTCGCCGGCCTTCCCCGAGGTGGTCTACGGACTCATCGACCAAGCCTTGGCCGTCGGCACAGCGACGGGCCGCGGGGCGTAGTTCAGCGGTCAGCCTCGGGGTTGGTACCGGGTCCGAAGACGACGGCGCCGGGGGCGTGGTGGTCTCGGAAGCCCTCGACCACCCGGACGCCGCGGGGGCCGAGCTCGGCGTAGGCGATCAGGCCGGGCCAGTTCGCGGCGTCGACCAGGGAGCGGCAGGTCGGGCAGGCGTAGAAGCGGTCGCCGGAGAGCCACTCCATGCCGCCGAGGTCGAGGCTGAACTCGACGGTGCGGAAGAAGACCACGGCGCCTGGGCGCGAGCAGAAGTCGCACGCCGGGACGGACGGCCGCGGCCCGAATTCGTGGACGGGGCGGAGGAGTCGCTGCTCGGCATGGCCGCCATCCTAGGCACCGCGCCTCGGCCGGGCGGCCCGGACTGCGCAGATCCGCTCCACGGTATACCGTCCGTGCCGCCCACGGATCACCCCCGTACCGGCGGGAGCGAGCGGAGGGCGGTGGGGGCGGCGAGGCTCTGGTCGAGGGCCAGGCGCAGCAGGGTGAGGGCATCGGCGGGGTTGGCGGACAGCAGGGGTTCGCTGTCGGTGGCGTCGACGACCTGGCGGCCGCGCAGCAGGGTGACCCAGTCGCCGGTGCCCTGGTAGGGCTCGGTCCAGCCGACGAGGTGTCCGCCCTGCTCGAGGGCGTGGGCGGTGGAGCGGCCCGGCCAGGTGAGGCGGGCCAGGGCGGGCCAGGGCGGGGCCGGCGTGGTCGCGGCGCGGCTCGCCGAGGCCTCGCTCGGTGGGCGGCGTCGTGCGGAGGGCGGGGCCGAGGACGAGGCGCGGAACGCCGGCGGCGGCCGGGGCCGGGGTGTGGGCGGCGCGCTGCAGGGCGTCCAGGGCGTCGCCGGTGCTGCGGTAGGTGCGGGTGCCGCTGGCCGGGTCGGTCAGGATCGTGGCGGTCCTGTCGTCGCGGTGCTGGGCGGCAATGTGCCCGGCCCGGCCCCAGGGGCCGTCCGGCAGCGGCGCGGTCCAGCCCACCGGCCGCCCGCGGTGCAGCAGCAACTGGATGTCGGCGGCCTGCGGGTCGCTCCAGGAGGCCAGAGTCCAGCCGGGACCGAACGTCACCGCCAGGTCGTCGACGCGCTGCGGCTCACCGAAGCGCCGGACAGGGTCGGTGCAGGCCGCCCGGCGCAGCGTCTCGAAGTCCTGCGCGTGCTGCACAGGCGCGTCCGCGGCAGGTCGTGCAGCAGGTGCGGTCGGCGCGGCGGGTACGGGCACGGAGGCGAGCGGCTTTTCGGATCGGTCCGAAACAGCCGGTGCCGTACCCCGGGCCGGGGCGGGCACTTTTTCGGACCAGTCCGTAATGGGGGGCGCGATCGGGCCCGCCCCGGGGATGGGATTTTCGGACCGGTTCGAAAAGGCTGGGCCTGTCGGCTCGTCGGCCAGAAGCCGAGGGTCGACGCGGGCCAGGAGGTCCGGGCGCGTCAGGTCCTCCTCGGCGCGGCGCAGCTCCAGCGCCTGGCCGGTCAGGCCGGGCCAGCGGATCTCGTCGCGCACGTCCTGCGCCGCCTCGCGCACCCTGGCGGCGAGCAGGGCGTGGGCGGTGGAGAACTGCTCGTACGCGGCCACCGGGTCGGCGTCCACGGCGTCAAGGAACGCCAGGGCGACGTCCATGGCGGCCTCCGCGCCGCGCAGCAGCTCGGCCCGCGCGCCCTCCAGCGCGGAGCGGGCGGCGTCGGCCTTGGCCTTGTCCCGGGCGGCCTTGGACTTACATGCCGTCGAGCAGTACTTCGAGCGGCGCCCGCGCTTGCCGGGCTCCGCCGCGGGCATCGCGTTCTGGCACCCCGCCCGCTGGCACACCGCGTCGGCCGCCACGTCGAACAGCACGTCAGAGGCGCCGGAATTTCGGACCGATCCGTTTTGCATGCCCGGATCGTAGCTCTGGCGATCGCCCAGGCCCCAGCCCATTACGGACCGACCCGAAACTCACCGCCGCCGGGTCGGCCATCAAGGAACCCTGATTGCGGACCGGTCCGAAAATCCCGCCGCTGCTGGTGCAGCGGCAGGCGGCGCTGCACCCTGCTGCAGGCAGCAGTGCAGCAGCAGCCGGACGTGTTGCTGCACCAGGTGCTGCATGTTGTCCCGTTGCCCGGTGCAGCAGCGCTGCATTGTCGTCCCGTCAGTGTCCTCTGACAGTCAACCTTGACCGATTGACAAGTGACCTTGACGGCTCAGTCGCGTCCGGCAGGAGATTCTGCGCCCTGGTCCCGAACGAGTTCTTCAAGTGCTGCCATTCGGGTCCGCAGCTCCTCCAGCTCTTGGTCCAGGCGCGGCGAGACGAAGAGGCCGAACCGGGACTTTTGGGCTGCCCCGGGCAACGGCTCTCCTCCTGGACGGTGAACGAGGCCGAGGTGGGCCACCAGGCGCCTGAACGGCGAAGGAGCAGCGGTGTTGGTCATCCGGGCAAGGTACAAGGACTCGCTCGGCCCGACCGCAGCGGGTGGCCGATCGGTCTCGTACCTACAGCACCGCTACCGATCAAGATCACCTGTCAATCGGTCAAGGTTGCCTGTCAAAGGTCAGTCAGCAGGCGGAGCGGCCCGCCCCCTTGTCCGGGTTGTCCCGCACTCCTCGCTGGTTGTCCCCGCGCATGCGCAACCGCCCGCCACCCGGTTGCGCATGCGCAGCCGGCTCCGCAGGTTGTCCTTGCGCATGCGTAACCGCCCGGGGCCGGGCCGGCGCACAGCCGACCCGCCCGGCCGAGGCCTGCGGCGGCCGCGACTGCGATCCCCATCGCACCCGCTCCACCTGCGGCGTCGCACCCTGTACGCCGTGCCCGCACCCGTCCTTGCGCACCCTGCTCCGAGCGGTTGCGCATCGGATCGCATCCCGCACCCGGCCACGGCCACTGCGTAGTCGGCGGTTGCGCAGGCCCTCTCAGTCGCAGCCACCCGCTGCGCAGCCCGTCGCAGTCGCAGCGCCGCGGTGCAGCACGGGGCGCCGTGCTGCACCGCGCAGCGCGGGTTGCCGCCGTTGCGCAGCGCAGGCCGGTGCTGGCCGACTCCCGCTGCAGCACCGCCGGGCAGCCGGGTGCAGCGCGCCGGATCGGCGAAGCCGGGTGCAGCAAGGGCGCCCTTGCTGCACCCGCAGTCGGCTAAGGTGCTGCACGCGGACCCGATCCTCGCCGACCGTGAGCTGTCGGCACCTTGACCAATTGTCAGGCGATCTTGACCGCTGTCAGATCCCCGAGAGAGCGATGTCCTTGAACAGGCGCAGGAGCTTGCGCCAGCGAGGAGCGGTGACGCGCCAGTGCTTCTCGGCTTCGACGCTGGCGCGGGTAACGACCAGGTCTTTGCCGGTGGTGCGGACCAAGTCGATCCGGTGGGTGTTGTGTGTCAGCCCGTTGAGATGGATCGGTCCGATGCCCAGGTAGGACGCGGCCTCCTCCTGGGTCATCCACTCCCCGCCCTCAGGGAGGTCGCAGCAGGAGAACGGTATCTGCGGAAGGTCGTCGGTCCAGGTCTTCACGCGGGCATTGTCGCCGACGCCGAACACGGGACTGATACCTGGCCGCCCGCCACTTCCCTCACCCCGGTCAAGATCAGGTGGCAGTAACCCACTAGCAGTCGAGATCACCTGGCAAACGGTCAAGGTCGCCTGTCAAAGGTCACTGACCCGTCTCAAGCTTGTTTGACGTGTCTCATCGAAGTTTGACCGGTGGGACCAGCGCCTGAGCCCGGGTTCAGGCGGCGGGGGTGACAGCGCCGGAGGACAGGAACTGAGCGAAGCGCTGTCAGCGTCATGGGTGATCATGCCGGGCATGACCGCTGACATGATCACCTGGCTGCATGAGCAGATCGACGCCGACGAGGCGGCAGCCGCAGCCCGTCCCGGAGCATGGCTTCCCGAGGGACTCACCCCTGACAATCCGCTCGCCGCGCTCTACTCACCGGCCCGCACCACCGCCATCCACCGCGGCTGGCTCGCCGCCTGGCGCGACCCGCAACAAGCCGGTCCGGAGGACCGCGACAGCCACAGCGTTGACTGGTCGCTGCGAGTGCTCGCAGCGACCGCCTACTCCGATCGCCCGGGGTACCGCGAAGAGTGGGCCCTCTCCAACTGACCCTCACCGAACTTCGATGAGATACGTAGAACTTCGGTGAGACGGGACAGCCGCGGCTGTCCCGTCTCACCGAAGTTTGACGAGTCTCACCGATTCCTAATGCCGTATGTCAAGCCGCGAGGGCCACTGGCGGGGTCGGCTGGTAGCAGCGTTGGTCGCGCAGGAGCGCCCAGATGACGTTGACCCGACGGCGGGCCAGGGCGAGGACGGCTTGGGTGTGGCGCTTGCCCTCGGCGCGCTTGCGGTCGTAGAAGCGCCGCGATTCCCCGCAGTTGCGGATGCTGATCAGCGCGGAGGTGTAGAAGACGCGTTAGAGCTTGCGGTTGTAGCGCTGGGGGCGGTGGAGGTTGCCGCTGATCTTGCCGGAGTCGCGGGGCGCGGGCGCGACTCCGCCGAAGCCGGCGAGGCGGTCCGGGGTGGCGAAGGCGGCCAGGTCGAGCCGTAGCGCCGTCACCAGGGGGAATGGCCTGGGACTGTCCCAGTAAAACGGACTAAACGGGCCTGCTGGGACGGCGGTGGGACAGCGCTGGGACATCCCCGTCGGCCCCCTGTCCCGCCCTCCCTCCGGTCCGGGAGACAGATGACACAGATGTCCTCTCCACCTGGGAAAACAGGGGGTTGATGACACAGAAGAGACAGATCCCGCCGATCCGTCTCTCCTGTGTCCACTCGTTCACCACCGCGCCCGACCGGCTGCGTGCCGCCCGCGCTTGATTTTCTCCGGAGCACCGGCCGGGCGCCGCGCACCGGTGTGCGCCGCAGGCCCGAGGTCAGCTTCGACCAGCAGCAGTTCCCGAACTTCCGCAAGCGCCTGGTGCGTTGAGGCGAGCAGGTCCAGGGCTCGCGAGCCGCGCAGCTGGAGGGCGGCGGTCAGGGTGGCGATGGTCTCCAGGATGGCCGTCGCGTTGCGGGCCGGAACGGTACCGGCTTCCAGCAGCGCGTCGACGAGTTCGCCCGCGGCCGCCGTCGCGGTGCTGGTCGCCTGCTCGATCCGCTCGCTGCTCACCCGTGCCCAACGACCGGACCACCGCACGGGTCACCCTGGTGGCCGTGACCTTGCCCCCCGGGCCGGGGTTGTCGGGGAGTGAACTCCTCTTCCAGCGTCCGGCCCCTCGGCCTCGGCGCGGGCCTGACCGCCCTGATCCCCCATCCGGGCAGCAGCGGCAGCCCGGACCATCCAGTCCTCAACACCGCCGGCGGCCGGGCCGCCGCCCGGCTGCTGCAGCTGCGTACCGTCGAGGTCCCGGTGCCGCTGGCCGCAGCTGCGGCCGAGCTCGTCGGGCTGCTGCTCGACGACGAGGACCCGGTCACCCGCCAGGCGGCGGCCGCGGTGCTGGAGAGGCTGAACACCGCGGTCGCGGCCACCGGGGCCGGCTTGTAGAAGCGGGGCAGTGGACGGTTCCGGTGAACGTACGCTGACGGCCTGGCCCTCACGTCGACGAGCGTGAGGGCCAGGCCGTCCTCGCTGGTGCCGACGGACGAGCCGCCGTGGTGAGGTCCGTCTGGGTACTGCTTGCTAGTGCTGCCCTGCGGAGGATGCGGAGGGCGGCATGAGGCAGCGGGTGGCGACACTGAGGGTGAGGCGGTCGCTGGCGGCACCGCTGCTGACGTCAATGAAGTAGCGGCCCTCGTCGTGCTTGGCGTACAGAAGCACGTTGGGCTGGTCCTGCCACGTCTCGCGGTAGCTGGTGATGGTGAAGCCGTCCTTCTCGAGGCTCGCCTTGATCTTGCGGATGGCGTCGAGGTGCTGAGGGCGGGAAAGGACGCTGGTGACGTCGTAAGCGAGGGTGTAGCGGCCGTCGTTGGCGACTTCACCGTTCTTGCCCTCGCAGTTGCTGAAGAAGGGCGTGATGCTGTCCGCGTCCAGGGTGATGCCGGCAGCCTGGGCCATGTACTCGGTCATCTTCTGCGCCCAGGCCTGGGCGTCACTCTTGGCCATGACGGGCAGCGGCTCGTTCGGGTCAGGGCTGTTCATGCAGGCTCCCAGGAGAAGTGGCAGGGACAGAGCGGCGGCGCCTGCCAGGATGCGGCGCCTGGCAGGTCTGCTCGGTGGGTGCATCGAAGCGCCTCTTTCAAAGACGACGTTCAGGTGTCAGAGGCCGGGCACGATGGCGGGAGGCTCGTCCCTGCGGTTGTCGAGGGTACTCGGCGGCAGTCCGGCAATGATCTTTCCCTGGTTGTTCAGGCTCTGGCTGTCGGGGTCCCAGTAGCCGCTGTGCCCGTGGGTGTCGATGGCGAGGGTCTGCCCTCCGAAGGCACCGAGGGTGGGGTCGGGTCCGAGGGTCGCTCCGGTGACGAGGCTGATGTTGTCGTCGGCTGCGGTGCCGGCCCAGAAGTGGTCGGGGTTGATGTGGAGGTTCGCGGCACTGTCGGTGTCCATGCCGGGGCTGGCGATGGCGACGATGTCGTCGGCCTGCAGGCCCTGGCCGCCGGCTGCGGCGGCCCCGACGGCAGTGGTGCCGTAGCTGTGGCCGATGACGGTCAGGTGGCTGCGGCGGTCCCCTTCGGCAGCACGCAAGCCGTCGGTGAAGCGGCGCATGTCCTCGGCTCCGTCCTCGGCTCGGCCGGGCGTCATGACGCTGCCGCTGACCTCGGGTGCGTCGTAGCCGAGCCAGGACACCACCGCGACCGTCTGGTCTGTGCCTTTGAGCTCCTTTGCGCTGGCGTTCTGCAGTCGGTCGATGCGGTCGATCTGGCCGGGCATCTCCTTCATGGTGGTGCCGGTGCCGGGCACCAGAACCGCCGTGTGGGTGGCGGTGTCCGGGTTGCCGGTGGACACGATGGCCTTGCCGTCGCCTTCCGGGTCCAGGCCCAGCAGGAGCAGCTGGTGCTGCTCGTCCGCCCCGTCGCGCTGGTCGAGTTTCTCCTTCAGCACGCGGAGGTTGGTCTCGCGCTGGTTGTACTCGTCGGCCGTCATTCCCGAGCCCCTCGCGTCACCGGCCTTCATGGCGTCGAGCTGCTGCTCCAGGACGATGCGGTTGGCCTGGTCGCGGACGGTCGAGGGGAGGCCGTCGAGGCGGCCGATCTCCTCGGGGTGCAGGGTGATGTAGCTCTGCTGCTGTTCGGGCGTCAGGGACTTCCACCACTCGGCGCTCTGCTGGGGGTCCTTGTTCTCCGGGATGTACGGGGCGGCCAGGCCCAGGTCCTTGGCAACGTCCTGGACGTCCTTGGCCGATTCGCCTGCGGCACCGAACACCCGGGGCTGGGTGAGGATGTCGGCGCTGAGGCGTCCGAGTGCGTGGGCGCCCTGGTCGCTGGCCTCGCGGGCGGCGGCGAGCGCGGCGTTGATGCGGTCCTGGACCTGGTCGCGCAGTTGGACCTGGTTCTGCCGCTCCTCGCGGGCGTCCGGGTCGTGGCGGTCCGGTGCCGCCTGTGGCGGCAGGCCGACCGTGCCGTCGTCGGCCACCGGCAGGTGCCACTCGTCGGCCCGCTGGAGGGCATTCGACAGGTTCGTTTTGGCCTGGTCCATCCGGTCGGCGACGGTGTCCAGCACCAGTGCCACCGACTCGGCCTCCACCCGCACGACTTCCAGCTTCTGCTCGGTGGACTCCATCGTGAAGAACGCGCTGTCCGCGTCCTTGCCCTGCCAGTGCCCCCGCAGCGGGCCGTTGACCCGGTGCCGGTGCTGGCTGCTGGCGTCCTCCGCCGCGGCGGCCAGTTTGCGCCAGCCCTTGGCCGTCTCCCGCAGCCCGGCAGGGTCGAAGCGCCGCAGGCGCGCGAAGTCGCCGCTCACTGCTGCCCCTGCTTGCGCCACGTGTCGGCGATCTGGTCGTCGTTCCACTCGTGCCCCTGCGCGCTGGCCTCCAGGGCCGAGGCGGTGGTGGCCAGACGCTCCGTCACCTTGCCGAGCGTCGGGTCCCACCCGTCCGCGAGGCTCTGCAGTTCCCCGCCGATCGACCATCCGGCCAACTCACTGCTGGTCGAACGGCTGGAAGCGATCGCCGCCGTGCTCGGCTGCTGCAGTTCCTCACCGAGGCTGCGCGCGGCTGCCGCCGAAGCTCTCAACTCGGCCGGGTCCACGCTGATCTGTTCGCTCACTGATCCCCCCTGGTCGGTGATACAAGCGGCGATCATACGGTCACGCAGCGACACGTGGTATCCGTACGAGTACTCAAATCACTGACCTGCACCGTCAACGACTACGCGCCCGTGCAGCGGCCTCATGGAGGAGCCGTCCGGCGTGCGCTGACTGGAGAGCGAGGAGGCGGTGCGCGGCCGGTAGCGCACAACCTGGTCGCCGCCCGGCAGGCCCGCCTCGCACAGCCGTAACGACCGAGGGCGGGTCCCGGCCGTCCGGGGGCGGGTGTGCTGCGTCAGTCCGTCCGCAGGATCCGCGAGACGTAAAGCCGCGGCGGTTCCGTGTCCTCGTTCACCGGGTACTCCACCAGCCCCACGTCCCGGCACAGTGGCGCCGAGTGCATCCCGGGTCAGCCGGGGACGGGCACGCTCAGGTGCGGGAAGGGGTTCTCGCGCAGGTCGAGGAGGAAGGCGACAACGGCGGAGAACACCTCCGCGGGTGTGACCAGGTCGCTGAGGAACTCCTCGACCTACGGGGACAGGACTATCGGGTCGTCCGCGTCGTCCTCATGGGCCGGGGCATCGTCGAAGCCGTTCACCGGGCTTCGAGTCGGCGCAGGACCGCGGACGCGCAGGTGCCCGGGGCGGTGCCGACCTGGACGGCGGCGTGGATCCGGTCGCCCTCCGCATCGCGGTAGAGCTCGGCCCGCAACCACCACCGGCGCAGCACACCGCCGATCGCCTGGTCGTCGGCCTCGCCCATCTCCCGGTAGAACTCCATCCGCTGCGCCGGGGGCAGGACCGCGGCGACCGCGTCCTGGGTACGCGGGATCGGCTGGTCACCGTCGTGGTGGCCGTACAGGGGTGCTGCGCTCCCCGTGTCCTCCGGAGGGTCTCGGGCGGGCGAGACAGGTGCCAGTGTCCCCCGTCCCGGGCGCTGCGCGGTACCGGGGCCGACCCAGGATGCCTCGGGTTACGGGGCGGAGGAGGCCAGGGTGTCGTCGACCACCACTTCGGGAGCCGGGTCGGTGGCGGAGCGAACGTTCTTCACGTTCGCCACCGCCGGGGCCAGGACGTTGTACATCCGCTTCGCGATCTGCTCGTCACGGTGGCGGTGGTCGGTATCCTCATCGCTCCAGCCCGGGTGCCCGTCGATCGTCGCCCACTCCGCGCCGGACAGCGCCAAGCTGTAGAGCGGGGCGTCGTCGGTGTAGGCGTTCAGCGTGGCCGCGCCAGCCCCGGCGGAGGGACCGCCCCGGCGCCACCTTGCCCGCTCGACCAGATCGCCGGCCCCACGGACAGCGCAGCAGCCGGCCCCTGGGAACGAAGTGGCGTTCGACGGGCCCGGCCGTGGGAGGCCAGTAGCGCCGGTGAAGGAAGCGGCGCTGCTGTGCTGCTCGGCGGCCCGGTGGTGCCATGGCGGGAATGCTAGACCTGCCAGTTGGCGGCGGCCAGGGGTTTGACCTGCAATCTTTCGGCCGCGAACATGCCAGCTGAGCTCTACGAGCCGGAGTGCGGCAGGTCCTCTGGAATCACCGCGGCAATCCGTACGGCGGGCGGCCAGGGCGGCGCGGGCGCGTAGGCGAAGGCCACATTGAGAGCCGCTCTGCCAGCCGCCTTGTCGCCCTCAATCCGGGTGGAGTACAGCTCGACCTGGTGGCCGTTCTCGGCAACGCTCCGGATCGGGCGGCCAAGGCGCGGCCGACGCTCGAGTTCGCTGCGCAGCGCCTCCAGGACATCCTCGGCACCGAACTCCTTGGCGCATTGAGCGGCGCGGTCGGTGACCACCACGACCACGTGGTCGTCGGGGTCGTCGTGGTGCGGGTGGCTCACTCGGCGCCCTGCCGGGCGAGCAGCTCGGCGACCGCTTCGTCGATCGCGGCGGCGCTGTCGCGATCGGCGGCGAGCAGGACGCGGCCGCGGTAGGCGGCGACGATCTCGGCGACGACGGCCAGGTCCACGACGGCGAGTACCTGGTCGAGCCGGTCAACAGGCACCCAACGCAGCAACTGCGCGGCAAGTTCGGCGTCCAGGCGTTCGGCGTCACAGGGGTAGCCGTGGCCTGCGCGGAGCGCGGCGCGCAGCTCCTGCACCGTGTCCATCGGCGGCAGCCCAAGGCGGCCTCCGCCGGGACCGTGTTCGGCGGGCTGGGCGCTCATCCCCACCAACCCCTTCTTCCATGTCGGCTGCCCGGCACCGGGCCAGACGGTACACCTCTGACGGTATCCCCCGGGCTGCCCACACGGGCCCGGCCTCGCAACCCCGCATCGAGGCGGTGTTCGCCGCCGATCACGCGGGATAGGGCAGAGCCGCTGGCGCAACCTCGCCGCGGGGGAGCAGCTGCTCGGCCTCGGTGGCGAGGTTCTCGCCGAAGGACCATCCCCGCGGGCGCGGGGAGCAGACCTCCCAGCGCAGCCGCAGCATCGCCAGCGGGGGACCATCCCCGCGGGCGCGGGGAGCAGATCGCCGTCGGCGCTGGCCGGTTGTGCCGGACGGGACCATCCCCGCGGGCGCGGGGAGCAGTTGGCCGCGGCGATCGCGGCCATGTCCTCCTGGGGACCATCCCCGCGGGCGCGGGGAGCAGGAGTAGGCGATGTCGATGTACTTCTCCGTGGTGGGACCATCCCCGCGGGCGCGGGGAGCAGAAGACTGTCGAGCTCCACCCGCTGGGCGGCGCGGGACCATCCCCGCGGGCGCGGGGAGCAGCCAAAACTTGTGCGTGCCTCGCTCGGCGACGAGGGACCATCCCCGCGGGCGCGGGGAGCAGCCCGGGTACGGGGAGGACGGCTACCGGCGCGGGGGACCATCCCCGCGGGCGCGGGGAGCAGTCTTGATGGCCTGCGGCTTTACCTGTCGATATCGCGCGAAACTGCAACCTGCGCTGATTCCGGCATAACGGACATAAGGTCGGAACCCTTTCTGCAGCGTCTCATCGTTTTCCGAAGCGGCGGAGTTTGGACGCGGTACTCCAGCCTGGCTTGGCGGGACTGGACGCCGGGGCTGCACTGGCGTCCGGTCGGTGGATGAGGGTGAGGCCTTCGTGGTCGACGGGTTTCCAGGCGTGGTCGTGGGTGTGGAAGGTGAAGCCCTGTTCCGTGTTCGAGGTGTGGATCAGGAGGGCCCGGCCTTGGCCCGCGTGCTGTCGGACTTCGGCCCACAGGACGTCTCGCACGCGTGCGGACGGGGATCCGATGAACACTCCGGCGGAGATTTCGAGGAGCCAGCGGGTGAGCAGGCCCCGGAGTCCGATGGGGCAGTTGGTGAGGACGATGACGGTCACCAGTTGCCTTCCCCGTAGTTGATCCCGGCGGCGAGGTGTTGTCCGTGGTCGGTCTGGAGGCTGACCGTGTCCTCGTCGTCGGTGGCTGTTGCGACGGCGAGCAGGTTGCGGATGTCGGCGACGATCCGTTCCTGGAGGCGCAGTTCGTGGATGCGGTCGCGCAGGGCGCGGCGGGTGCGGGCGCCGATGTCCTCGGGGGAGGCGGCTGCGACGTCGAAGGCGACGGGGATGCCGACGTCGGTCTTGTAGAGGTCGGCGATGTCGAGGACGAAGGAGAGTTCGTGGCCGGAGTGGACGAATCCGAGGGCGGCGATGACGGCGTGTGAGAGGCCGTACATGGCTTGGGCGGCGGCAGTGATGGCCTGGTTGGCGGGGTCGCCGGAGGTGAAGTCTCCGGGGGTGTAGTGGCGTCCTCTCCAGCGGATGCCGGTTCTGGCGGCTTCGGCGCGGTAGCAGTCCTTCATGCGGTCGCCTTCGCGGCCGAGCAGTTCCCGCCGGGTGAGGCCCGCCGGGTCCTCGCTGGGGAAGCGCAGTCGGTACATGGCCCGGGCGGTCTCCAGGCGGGTGCGCTGGTTCGCCCAGCGGAGGGCCTGGGCTTCGGCAAGGGCCGAGGATCGGGACAGGGAGCGGCCTGCCGCGTAGTGGCGGACGCCGTGTTCGCCGACCCAGGCAACACCCGCGCCGGTCTCGCCGAGGACGCTCATCGCCTGGTGGGTGATGCGGGTGCCGGGGCCCAGGAGCAGGGTGCCGATGGTGGCGGAGGGGATGTGGGTGGTGCCGTCCGCCGTTTCGACGGTGAGGGCGTTGGAGTCGCGGTGGATGGTGCAGCGTTCGAGGTAGAGGAAGGAGATCCGGTCGGCGGCGCGGGCGAGTTCGCGCGGGCTGCTGGCCGGTCGGCGGCTGACGGTGCTCACGGGGTCAGCCGATCGGGGCGAGGGTCATCAGGCCGCAGCCGTACGCCTTGGCTTTGCCGAGGCCGCCGGTCAGCACACCGCGCAGGGCGTCGGGGTCGGTGACTTCGAGGCGGCCGTCGAAGGTGACGGCGGTGAGGGTGACGCGCCCGGTGGCGCCCTTCTTGGAGAAGGCGAGGTTGCGCTGCCCGTGGACGGCGAGCTGGTGCTGGTCGCCGTGTTCGGTGTGCTGGCGGTGCGCGGGTTTCTCCAGGATGCGGAAGCCTCCGGCGTCCTGGCGCTGGAGCAGCCACTGCATCTGGTGGCGGGCGGTGACGTGGGCGGTGCGCTTGGTGGGCTCGCCGTCTTTCCTGCGGGCGTGGTGGATGGGGTTGGCGGTGAGGCGGAAGTTCCAGGCGGTGCCCTTGTCGAGGCGTTCCAGGAACGGCGCGTAGGCGTAGGTCTGCCAGCCTGCTGTGCCGGTAGCGGCCGCGGCGGGCCAGCCTGCCTGTTCCACGAGGTGGGTGAGGTCGGGGCGGGACGGGCTGACGACGTACAGCTGTACTTCGGCGGTGGCGTTGTGGTCGGTGCGCCACAGGACGCGCGGGCCGGGAGCGGTGGGCAGGATCTCTGGGAAGGCGGACATGACCGCGGCGTGCAGGTGCTGGGGCGAGGACAGCAATCGGCGGGCGCCCGCGCGCGCGGTGTTGAAGCGGAAGCGGGTCAGGTACATCAGGCACTTTCCAGGAGGGTCGTCGGGTCGTGGGCGGGCACCGGCGCGGCGACAGCGGGCCTGGGCCTGGCGTGGGGGTTGGGCACGGTAACGGTGGTGGTGCGGACAGTACGCAGGCCATGGCGGCGGTGGCGAACGTCGAAGCTGAGCGGCTGGTCGCGCAGCACGTCGCCCTGGACGGACGAGGTGGGGTTGCTGCCCGGCGGGATCTCGGTGAGGACGGTCAGGTCGACGCTCGCACGGTCGCAGTGGCGCTGCTGGTGCCAGTCGGAGGCGCGCCAAGACAGGCGGGCCAGGACGGCATCGAGGTCGCCGTCCTGGTGGACGCTCTGGTCGTCGGGCAGGTCGAGCGGGCGGGAGGGCGGGCAGGAGCGGCGCCCCAGATAGGGCAGGTAGACGGGGGCCCGGACGGCGGCGTGGAGGCGCTCGATGAGTGGAGCCGGGCCTTCGAGGGCCGCGACGAAGACGGCGTCGGCGAGGTAGAAACGCTCGGACAGCGGCATGGACTCTCCGGTGTCGAAGTGCTGGGCGCTCTGGTAGTCGCGCAGCCGGGCGCCGGGCTGGTCGATGCGGACGCCGAAGCGCAGGGCGGCGAGCTCGGCGAGCCCGGCGTCGTCGCCGCGTTCGATACCGAGCGATGCCGCGAGCAGCCCGATGACGCCGCTCTTGGTGGGGGCGTTCTCGGTGGTGCGCCGGGCGAAGCGCGAGGCGGCCCCCCACGACTGCAGGGGGCCGGCCAGCTGCAGGGCCAGCACGCTCATCCGCGCTGCTCCAGACGTGCAGCGACGGCGGCGCCCACGGCGCTCACCAGGGTGGAGAGCCGCGGGGCCTCCTGGCCGAGGGAGGAGAGCTTGGCCGTGGCGGGGCCCACACGCAGGACCCAGGTCTGGGCGCTGTCGTCGCCGTAGGCCCGTTCGATCTCGGGGACATAGTCGGCGAGGCGGGCGCAGGCGGGCTCCAGGTGGCCGCCGTCGGCGTCGGGGGCGACGGGCTTCTCGAAGGCTCCGACGAAGCTGACGGGGCGTGAGGTGCGCAGGGTGACGAGGACGGCGTCGGGGAGGGTGTGGTTGCCGAAGGTGTTGATCTTGCCGGTGGGCAGGGAGGAGACGAAGCCCTCCAGGAACGCCTCGACGGCGCGGCGCACCGGGGTGGCGGGCGGCTCGTTCTCGTCCAGGCCCTTGCCGAGGTTGCGCTCCAGCAGGTCGACATCGAGGGCCGCGTACCGGTAGAGAGTGGCGGAGTTGAAGTCGACGGCGCCGATCATGCCCGCGCCCGGTTCGGCGTCGGTGTTGCGGTCGTCGACGGCGGTGAAGTAGTCGGACTCGGTTTCGCTGCGGTGCACGCCGATGGCGTGGGCGACCTGGGCGGCGGCGTCGACGTTGATGTCGGTGGAGTCGGCGACCATCCGTCCGAACAGGGCGATGTCGACGGAGTGCCGGCCGTCGGCGATCTTCTTCGCGCGGGCCTTGGCGTCCTTGTCCTTGAAGAACGCCTTGATGTCGGCGGCGCCCTCGACGGCCAGGGCCGCGAGGTGCTCAAGCTGGCGGGCGCTGAAGAACATCAGGTAGGAGGACTCGGGCGCCGGGTCGTCGCCGCCGTTCTTCTTCGCCTGCTCGACCTTGCGCTTGGGCGGCTCGATCTTGGAGCCGGTCGCGGTCTGCAGCACCTCCGCCGCGAGCGCCAGCGCCTGGGCCTCACCGGTGCCCGGGGCGAGTTCGGTGATGCGCTCGGCCAGGAGTTCGGCGACGCGCTTGGTGCGCACCCCCAGCTCGCCCGGGTCGAGGATGGTGTCGAAGTAGCGGCGGGTGGCGCGCTTCCATGCCTGGCTGGAGACCCGGGCGCGGGTGGCGCCGCCGTACACGGCGGTCTTGGGCGCGCCCGTGTCGTCGCGGTTGAGGTTGCTCGGCGGGACGCTCTGCAGGGCGTGCATGTCGACGATGATGCGGCTGGTCACGGGGCGCTGTCCTTGCGGTCGTCGGTATCGGTGTCGGTGCTGGTACCGCTGGCCGGGTCGGCGGGCCTAGCGCGGTAGGCGTGCAGGGAACGGCCCCAGGAGCGCCGGACGCTGTCCGGGCCCCACGGCCGCTGCTGCCACTGGTAGAGCTGCTCGGCGAGCAGGGCATAGTCGAGGGCGATCTCCTCGCGGCGCAGCAGCAGCACGATCTCGCGCAGGCGGGTGGCGAGGACGGGCATCGTGGCCGCGGATCCGGCCCGTACGAAGCGCTTGCGGGTCGGCTCGTCCATGTCGCTGCCGGGCATCAGGCGGCGCACGGCGGTGCCGAGTTCGTCTCCGCCGGGCCGGTGCATGCGGGTGCCGCGGGACTGCTGGTGCAGGGAGTACAGGGTCGCGGCCGTGTACAGGGCGGTGTGCGCGGCGTCCTGGTGGAGCGCCGGGTCGGCGTGGAGGCGGTCGGTGTCGAGCAGGCCCCACAGGTCGGGGATGGTGGAGGTGTCCTTGCCCGCGCCGCGGCGCAGCCGGGCGAGGGCGGCGACGGCGTCGGGGCGGTCGTCCAGGTAGCCCTTCTGCAGACGGCCGATCTCGCGACCGGCGAGGATGCCGACCGGGCCCAGGGGGCGGCGCTGCGCGGGGGCCGGTGCCGGTGGGGCGGTGGTCATGCGGTCGCCCTTTCAAGGTCGGGAACGGTACCGGGATCTGAGACGTCCGGTGTGCCGGTCGGGCCGGTGGAAGTGGGCGCCAAGCCGCTGCCTTCCGGCTCGGGCTGCGGGGTGTCGAAGAAGGCGAGGGGCAGGGCGCGCTTGAGGCGGCTGCGGAACCACAGGTCGGCAGAGGAGGTGTTCAGCCACGCCTCGCCCTTCTTGGTGGCCACCATCCGCCCCTGCCACGCGGCCTCGCCGGCCTGGGAGGTCAAGCCGCTGCCCAGGTCGGAAATGATCTGGCGGGTCTGCTGCTGCCAGTCGGTGCGCAGCTCTGTGGGGTCGTCGCCGTCGCGGATGGAGGCCAGCCACAACCGGTACGGGGTGTCGAGGGCTCCGAAGCCGGTGTCCCGCGCGCTCGCCTTGGGTGCCTCGGACTCGCTGCCCGCGGCCCGCGCAAGGTCGGACGCCAGGTCGCCCAGGGCCCGGACGGCGAGATCCGCGTCGGCGACCGCGGTCTTCGCGGTGTCTCCCAGACGCGTGTCTCGCTCGCTCAGCACGACCAGCGCGAACGCCACCGCGTCGCCGGTGATCTCGTCGATGACCGATTGCTGGGTGCCGTACACGGTGCCGAAGGTCCGCAGCCGCATCCGGCGCCCCTTCGGCAGGATCTCGTCCGCTTCCAGCCGGGCCAGCCAGTGCACCAGCCCCGGCCTCAGTTCCGGCGCCGGGTCCGCGGCCGCGCCCTGGAGCGGGGCCGCGGAGGCGATCAGCGACCCCAGACCGCGCCAGGCCGCCCGCGCCGGGTCCGCCTCCCTGGGCATGTACACCAGGGGCCGGCCGAGTTTCTTCTCCTGCGCCGGGCTGCGCCGCCAGCCGGTCATGGGCTCGGCGTCGAACTTGTTCTGCGGGGTGAGGGGGTCGCCGTAGGTGAGGACGACGCCGTGCACGCCGTCGTGGTCGGCATGCAGCCGGATACGGCGGGACTGCCAGGTGTACAGGTCGCGCGGGCCGGTGGGCCGGGAGGCCAGGTCGTCGGCCGCGCCGGGGCCGGCGGGCGGGCGCCGCCAGGCGGGAGTGTCGCCGTGGATGGTGCTCCAGTGGTCGGCCGCGATCAGGTTCAGCAGCAGTGTCTCGCGTAGGTCCGCGCCTTCGGCGAGCACGCCACCGAGGTTGCCTGCCCAGGCCGGGCCCTGGGGGTAGGCCTTGCCCGCTTTGGCCCGCGGGTCGCCTTCCACGCCGGTCTTGATGCCGGACGTGTCGTAGGCCTGGGCGTGCACCACCCAGCGGGCGGCCTCCGCGAGCGTGATCCGCTCGACGCCGGGGAAGCGCGCGGTGAAGAACGGGTTGCCGTTGGGCACGTCCGCCACGATCCGGTTCAGCGGGAAGACCTCGCCCTTCCCGGTCCGCAGCTGCGCGCACTGGTAGAACGGCGTGCGCGGGTGCAGGAGGTCGAAGCGCTCCCGGTGCTCCTCCAGATAGGACAGCACCGGGTGTAGCGCCTGCGGGTCCTCCCACAGGTCGGCCCATTCCTCGATGTCGCCCGGGCCGTCCAGGGCGTCGTGGATGATGGCCAGGAGCAGGCGGGTGAGGGCGAATTCCTGCGTGGGGAGCTCGCAGGCCAGTCGGCTGATTCTTTCGGCCTGTTCGAATACCTCGCGCAAGGACAGCTCGCTCTCGCGGCCATCATCCAGCAGGACCGGGATCCATGCCTGCCCTGTCAGGTCGAACGACTCTGGTACGTCCGGGACTTGCGCGCGGTCATGCGTCGGCACTCGACACCTCGAGTCCGTTCTCACGGGTGTACATGAGTCGGAACCCTGCCAGAAGGGTCGGACAACCGGGCCTGATCGGAAGGATCAACTGCCCTGCCAGCCAAGGGTTTTCCTTAACCTGCCAACTTTCGAAATAGAAACGCTCAAGTTCGGCGATAACTCGGTCAATCACGTACGACTTGGCCAGGCGTGCCGGCAGGCGCAGCCCGCAGGCCGCTGCCGCCTTCGCCGCCCTCGGTGACGGCGCCGAACCGGTCGGCAGCGGAAGCCCTCCCCGCCCCTCGCCCGCCCAGCTCACCGTCGCCAGCGAGCCGTCCTCCAGCTCCTCCACGACGATCACCTCCAGGCTCTCCGGACTGTCGCGCACCTGGGCCCGCCCGGCGCGCGTGTCGTCCGCGTCACCCGTGCCGCCGGCCAGCCAGCCCATCAGCGACCGGCCGTCCTTCCCCGCTTCCCGGATCCGGAACACGTCCGCCGCCTTCGCCTTCGTGTCCTGCAGCTGCTCGTGGACCAGGCGTGCCTCCTGCAGTACCGGCGCCCACTGCGCGGGCCCCACCGACCCGTCCCCGTACGCCGCCTGCACCAGCGCGCTGATGTCACCGGGCAGGGACAGCCCCCGCCTCTCCTCCAGGTGGGGGTGCAACACAGCGAGCGAGCGCAGCAGCGCGTGCCGTCCGTACACCGCCTCCGAGCCGCGCACCGGCGCGGGTACCGGAGCCGACCAGTCGACTCCCGTCAGCAGACACCTCGCCTCCCGCAGTCGCGCGGGGCGGCCCGACCGCTGGTGGCGGTGCAGCCTGCCCACCCGCTGCAGCAGCAGGTCCACCGGCGCCACGTCGCTCACCAGCAGGTCGAAGTCCACGTCCAGCGACTGCTCCGCCACCTGGCTGGCCACCACGATGTGCCGCTCGGGCCGTCGCGAGCCGTCCGGGCCGAACAGCTCCAGCAGCCTGCGGTCGTTCTCGGCCCGGTCGGTGTCGATGAACCTGGCGTGCGCAACGCTCACCGAGTCGGCCCCGAAGCGGCCGCGCAGGACCGCAGCCGCTTCCAACACCCGGTCGACGGTATTGCGCACCACCAGCGCGCACCCGCCCCCGGCCAGGTCGTCCTCCAACCGGTCCGCCAGCGCCTCCAGGTCGTCCTCGAGCCGCTCCAGCCGCACCTCGCCCCCGCGGCCGGACGCCGCCGGACGCCCCAGCAGCGGGTCGTGCCCGGCGCACACTGCGGTCAGCAGCGGATACTCCCGCGCCTGCTCCACCGCGGCGAACCGCCCCTCGTCCCCACCGGCACCCGCGTACGCCTGCGCCAACTCCCGGCGACGCGCGGCCGGAAGCGTCGCCGACAGCACCACCACCGGCACCCCGTATGCGCCCAGCCAGCCCAGCACCCGGTCCAGGTAGGCATTCATGTACGTGTCGTACGCGTGCGCCTCGTCGATCACCACGACCTTCCCCGCCACTGCCAAGTGCCGCAGCACCAAGTGGCGGGCCTTCAACCCGGCGAACAAAAGCTGGTCGATCGTCCCCACCACGAACGACGACAGCAGCCCTTTCTTGCGACCGGCCAGCCACTGGTGCGCCACCAGCTCCGCCGGGCCCGCACCCTCCTCCCCGACCTTCGGCACCCGCTGCGCGCCATCGACGTCCACCGCCGCGACCCGCTGCCGCGAACGGGCCCGCAACTCGGCGGCATCCCGGTTCAGCGCCGCCTTCGAATGCGCCAGCAGCACCGACAGCCGCTCACCGCCCTCGGCCGGCAACCGGTCCAACCAGTCCAGCAGCCGCGGGAACATGGCGTTGCTCGTCGCCATCGTCGGCAGCGCGAAGAACACCCCGCCCGCACCGGCCCGCGCCGCCAACACCTCCGCCACAGCCAGCGCCGCCTCCGTCTTCCCCTCCCCCATCGGCGCCTCCACGATCAACAGCCCCGCCCCCGGTATCGCCCGCGCCATCTCCACCGCCGCCGCCTGCACCGGCCGCACCACCGCCCCCGGCGGCAGCTCGAACCGCGACGCGAACAACACCGGGGCGTCTTCCTGCGACACCCGCGGCCGCCAGGGCCCCGGCAGATCCAGCCCCCGCCACGCCGCCGCCACCCGGCGCCCACCGTCGTACCCCGTCTCCAGCGGAAAGTACGGAAACAGGTCCGGATTGCTCGCGATCCAGTCCGCCATGATCACCAAACCGGACAGCACCACCTGCACCGGCTGCGGCAGCCTCACACCCCGCCACTGCCCCAGCCTCTCCTCCACCCCAAACTCCGCCGCGCACCCGTCCAACAACTCCCCCTGAACCCGCAGCCACGCCCCCTCGCTCCCGCCCGGCGTCCGCACCAACTCCGCCCGCCCGTCCAACTCCAAGAGCGCCACCTGCTCCGGCGGCACACCGTGATGACCACCCACCACCACCGCGAACTGCCCCGTCACCCGCCCCGGCCACCCGTGCCGCTCCTTCAACCACTCCTGCAACAGCAACTGGCCCGCCAAGCCGTGCGGCGCCAACCGCCGATCCGCCCCCAACCCGGCCCGGTACGGCATCTCCAACCCCGCATCGCGCATCCGGTCCGCCAGAGCGTCCACCTGACACGCGAACGCCGGCGTCGCCTTCCCGATGTCGTGCACCCCCGCCAGCCACACCACCAACCGCCGCCCGTCCACCTCCCCCTCCGGCAACGCCCCGCCCACCAGCGCCCGCACCCGCTCCGGCACCCAGCCGTCCCACAACAGCCCCGCCACCGCCGCACTGTCCTGCATGTGGCACCACAACGGCAGCCACCCCTCACCCAGCACATCGTGCTTCGCCCACACACTCCGCGCCACCGCCGACAACCGCGACCGCAGATCGAACCCGCCGGCCACCCGCCCACCCCATTTCGCCCTGTACGACTCCGGCAGATAGCCGCAGATGACCGGCGATCATATGGACCGGCAACGACCGCACACCCCAGCCAGGACGAAAACCCGACGACCTAAGGTCAGTTGGCGAAACCACGACCCGACCAGACCCACCGCCAGGCCACCTCACTCCGGGACCGCACACCACTCAGTCCACCCTCCGGGCAGCAAGGAACACCACACGGCCGCTCCGGAAACTACTCCCGGCCACGCTGCCACCATCCGCCCACGAGAAGAACGCCCTGGTCTCCAACCCCTTCGAACCCTCCAGAAGCCCGGACCAATGGCCGAGAACACCGCCCGATGTCATACCGCTGTGGAACCATCCAGCCCCGCTCCACCGATCCTTGACACCTCCACAGCACCACCGAACAACAGCCGACCACCACCACGGCGAACGCCAACCACCCGATACAGAACCAACCAGGCAACCACGGAACCCCGCCTCGCCCGCACGCCGAAGGGCCGCTGGCCCGTCCCAGGAAAGGAAGTGACATGATGTCGCTAATGTCCGAATCCCTGAACCTTGCAAATTCCCGGCTCACCGGCGCATAACACCGCAGGTCAACAAGACTGCTCCCCGCGCCAGCGGGGATGGCCCCTACAGTGAAGGCACAAGAGAGGGGCCGGCGGCCTGCTCCCCGCGCCAGCGGGGATGGCCCCCTCCACCGCCCGTGGAAGACCGCGGAGGAGGACTGCTCCCCGCGCCAGCGGGGATGGCCCCGACAACTACTCGAAGATCGCTGCGAAGTTCGGCTGCTCCCCGCGCCAGCGGGGATGGCCCCCGCCGACCGACTTGGCTTCGAGCAGCGCGACTCTGCTCCCCGCGCCAGCGGGGATGGCCCCAGTTCCTCGGGTGCGGCGGGATTGTTCCAGATCTGCTCCCCGCGCCAGCGGGGATGGCCCCGCGAGCGCGCGATCGCCGCAGGCCGGGCGCCGCTGCTCCCCGCGCCAGCGGGGATGGCCCCGCCTTCGAAGTGGCGCGGCAGATGATCCAGCGCTGCTCCCCGCGCCAGCGGGGATGGCCCCTCCCGTCCGGGACGGGGTCGTTGGGGCTCGGACTGCTCCCCGCGCCAGCGGGGATGGCCCCCCCGGGGTCTTCGCCCAGTCCCGGACAGCCTCCTGCTCCCCGCGCCAGCGGGGATGGCCCCCCGGAAGACGACGTGATCGTCGGTGACTGCGACTGCTCCCCGCGCCAGCGGGGATGGCCCGGGTTCGGCACTCAGCAGGTCTGGGAGCTGAACTGCTCCCCGCGCCAGCGGGGATGGCCCCAAGGGCGGGCTCTCCAGGGCGTAGTCGGCGTTCTGCTCCCCGCGCCAGCGGGGATGGCCCCCAGGCCGTGAAGTGCAGGCGCCGGTCGCCCCGCTGCTCCCCGCGCCAGCGGGGATGGCCCCCACGGTGGCCGAGGCCTTCCCCATCTCCACCACTGCTCCCCGCGCCAGCGGGGATGGCCCCATCACGGCCAGCAGGCACCCGGCTGACCGGGGCTGCTCCCCGCGCCAGCGGGGATGGCCCCTTGTAGGTGTCGGAGAGCTGGGTGCCGAGGACCTGCTCCCCGCGCCAGCGGGGATGGCCCCCCGACCAGCGAAAAGCGCCAGCACGCCAACGCCTGCTCCCCGCGCCAGCGGGGATGGCCCCGCGGGCTGGGGCAGGGTGGACGAGTACAAGGGCTGCTCCCCGCGCCAGCGGGGATGGCCCCGACCCCGGGGGGGCGATCGAGCGCAAGCTCGCCTGCTCCCCGCGCCAGCGGGGATGGCCCCCAGGGCACGCTGTCCAGCGCGTCCGAGTCGTGCTGCTCCCCGCGCCAGCGGGGATGGCCCCCTCGCCAGGCTGCGACGGCCGGGCAAGGCAAACTGCTCCCCGCGCCAGCGGGGATGGCCCCGACCTGTTCTCCAGCTGCCAGGCGAAGGGGATCTGCTCCCCGCGCCAGCGGGGATGGCCCCCTCGGCGAGTCGCCCGACGGCTCCAACCACAACTGCTCCCCGCGCCAGCGGGGATGGCCCCAGCTCCGACGTCCCGGTCGCACCTTCGGGCAGCTGCTCCCCGCGCCAGCGGGGATGGCCCCGTCTGGAGGACGTCGGGGGCGGCCGGGTCGGTCTGCTCCCCGCGCCAGCGGGGATGGCCCGCCTACCAGGTCGCGCACGTCGGTGGAGCCGAACTGCTCCCCGCGCCAGCGGGGATGGCCCCCAGATTCCCAGCACCCGATAACACAGCGTAATCTGCTCCCCGCGCCCGCGGGGATGGCCCCTGCATGAACAGCACCAAGGGGTGGGGCCCGGACTGCTCCCCGCGCCCGCGGGGATGGCCCCTCCCTTGGCCAGACCGAGAATTCCGCCGCCCGCTGCTCCCCGCGCCCGCGGGGATGGCCCCGCCGACGGGCTGCGCCGGGTCGTGCATGAACACTGCTCCCCGCGCCCGCGGGGATGGCCCCGCGCAGCAGGAGGTGGTGCGCACCGCGCAGCAGCTGCTCCCCGCGCCCGCGGGGATGGCCCCTGACATGCCCGGCCTGTCCCACGTGACGAAGCCTGCTCCCCGCGCCCGCGGGGATGGCCCCTGCTGCACGCGGACGCGGACGCTGGGTGGGGTCTGCTCCCCACGCCCGCGGGGATGGCCCCGACGCCATGTCCCGGTCGCCGAGCAATTTAGCCTGCTCCCCGCGCCCGCGGGGATGGCCCCTCGGAATGTCCTCCGGGGCGCCCGACGGGACGCTGCTCCCCGCGCCCGCGGGGATGGCCCCGGCGTCGACGGCGACTTCGGCCCGACCACCGCCCTGCTCCCCGCGCCCGCGGGGATGGCCCCGCGTCGTTCGTGGGCACAGTGACCTTGACCTGCTGCTCCCCGCGCCCGCGGGGATGGCCCCCTGTCGGCCTCGGTGCGGGTGTCGCCGAGCTGCTGCTCCCCGCGCCCGCGGGGATGGCCCCTCCTTGATCCGGCTCCGGCCCGCCCCGATCCGCCTGCTCCCCGCGCCCGCGGGGATGGCCCGTACGGGATGGGGTTCGCCTCGCCCGTGGCGACCTGCTCCCCGCGCCCGCGGGGATGGCCCCGTCTGGGAGTTGAAGAAATCGGACATTCTTGCCTGCTCCCCGCGCCCGCGGGGATGGCCCCCGGTCACGGGCTCGCTTATCGGGGTCATACGCCTGCTCCCCGCGCCCGCGGGGATGGCCCCGCTCCGGCCGGCCGAACCGCGGCGCCGAGCCCCTGCTCCCCGCGCCCGCGGGGATGGCCCCAGGTCGAGCGTGTCGGGCGGCGGGGTGTCCACCTGCTCCCCGCGCCCGCGGGGATGGCCCCAGCGGATCACCGAGGGCTCGGCCCGGCGGGTACTGCTCCCCGCGCCCGCGGGGATGGCCCCGCCTTCCCGGCCAGCTCGCCTTGCTGCAGGATCTGCTCCCTGCGCCCGCGGGGATGGCCCCGAGGGCCTGACCGGCCAGACGCCCGCCCGCCCCTGCTCCCTGTCGGCGGCGGTTGAACCGTGACCCGCTCTGGCCGGTTGAGTTCTGACCCTCGCGTCGTTGGTTGTCTTGGTTAGTTGTTGTCGGTGGTTGTGGTGGA
>NZ_JNYE01000117.1 GCF_000717185.1 Kitasatospora phosalacinea
CACGCTCTCCAGCGCCCTGGGCAGCGCCGTCCGCACCCACCGGCTCCCCTTCAACGCGGCCCAGCCCCTGCCCATGCGCCGGCCCCGCGCCGACGAGCGAGTGCCCTGGAGCGCGGAGCAGGCCGTCGACTTCCTCGCCCACTGCCGAAACGTCGACCCCGCCTTCGCCGACCTCTTCGAGAGCATCATCGGCACCGGGCTACGGCTGGGAGAGGCACTCGGCCTTCAACGTCCCTGCGTTCGCATCGACGAGCGCGTCATGTTCATACGCCACACGCTGTCCGCGATCGACAACCACGAACTCGTCCTGACCGCACCGAAGACGAAGAAGAGCCGCAACTGGGTGCCCCTGTCCGAGCGCGTCGCCGGAGCACCGCCACCGTCAACGGCCACGTCTTCCAGGGCGCGGACGGCAAGCCCCTCCACCCGGCCGCGGTCCGCCGGCGCTTCCACGAGCTACGCGAGCAGGCCGGACTCCCCCACGTCACCATCCACGACCTGCGACACCTCGCCGCCACCCTCGCCCTGGAAGGCCATCTCGAAGACGTTGCGGCACTCCACCCTGTCGACCACCGCGAACATCTACAGCCACCTCACCTGGGACGTCGCCATGGCCGCAGTCCACACCATCGAAGACAGACTCCGCCTCGTCGAGGCCCGCGCGCATGGCGTTGACACCCCCGCCCCCAGCGGCGCTGCACCAACCCCGCTCTTCAGCCACGCCGCCTGACGGCTACGCAGTCGCGCGCTACACCAGGGGCACGCAAAACACCGGGCAGCCGGTCCACAGCTGACGTCTCCTCAAGCGACCGCCCACAAGCGGATGCCCCGGGTCTCACAGGCCTGCCCGCCCACAGAAGAATCAACGCCACTCCGACGCCGAACCAAGCCCGAACGACCCGCCAGCCGCGCTCATCTCGCCTACCGAGGAGAGAACGTCACCCCAAGGCGCTCACGAGCGTAGGACGTACCCTCGGAGCATGGCGTTAACGAGCGTTCACGACCACACTGCGACCACTACAGCAAAAGGCCGTCTCCGCTGTTCAGCGAAAACGGCCTCCGACCTGCGTAAACGCCGGTCGGGACGACAGGATTTGAACCTGCGACCCCTTGACCCCCAGTCAAGTGCGCTACCAAGCTGCGCCACGTCCCGTGGTCGTCCGCCCGGTGGCCCTGGTGGGCTCCTTGGCTTTCTGACCTTGCCCCCGATCTCTCGGCGACGTGGAAAACAATACAGCACGTCGGGGGGTGCTCGCTGCCAGGTTTCGGGGGTGTGGCGGGTGGGTGGGGTCGCGGGTGGTCAGGGGGTGGGGTGGCGGGCGTCGTAGCGGAGGAAGGCGGGGCGGCGGGCGGCGAGGTAGAGGACGGCGGCGACGCAGGCGAGGCCGCCGGTGAGGATGGAGACGGTGGGGCTGGTGAGGGTGGCGACGGTGCCGGATTCGAAGTCGCCGAGGCGGGGGCCGCCTGCGACGACGACGATGAAGATGCCCTGGAGGCGTCCGCGCATTTCGTCGGGGGCGGCGACCTGCATCATCGTGTTGCGGAAGATCATCGAGACGGTGTCGGCGCAGCCGGCCGCGGCGAGCAGGAGCAGGCCGAGCGGGAGGTTGTGGACGACGCCGAAGGCGGCGATGGCGAGGCCCCAGGCGGCGACGGAGGCGAGGACGGCGACGCCGTGGCGGTGGATGCGGCCGATCCAGCCGGAGAAGAGGCCGCCCGCGAGGGCGCCGATGGCGGGGGCGGCGGCGAGCAGGCCGACGGTGCCGGCGTCGCCGCCGTAGAAGGGGAGGACGATCGCGGGGAAGAGGGCGCGCGGGAGGCCGAAGATCATGGCGGCGAGGTCGGCGGCGAAGGAGGTCCGCAGGTTGGGCCGGCTGCGCAGGAAGCGCAGGCCGTCGAGGACGGTGGCGCGCTTGCCGGTGGTGGTCTGCGGGCGCATCGCGGGCAGGCGCCACATCGCGTAGAGGGTGGCGGCGAAGGCGACGGTGTCGATCAGGTAGGCGCTCTGCGCGCCGTACGCGGCGACGGCGACGCCGCCGAGGAGCGGGCCGACGGTCTGGCCGAGGTTCATGCCGACGGTGTTGAGGGCGTTGGCGGCGGGCAGCTGCTCGCGCGGGACGAGCCGCGGGATCATCGAGGAGCGGGCGGGCGAGCTGACCGCGAAGAAGCCGCCCTGGAGGGCGACGGCGACGTAGAGCAGGACGATGGAGCCGAGGTCGAGCAGGGCCTGGGCGGCGAGCAGCGCGGAGACGGCGGCGAGGCCGCCGGAGCCGATCAGGCCGAGGCGGCGGCGGTCGACGCGGTCGGCGATGGCGCCGCCGTAGAGGCCGAAGACGACCAGTGGCACCAGGGAGCAGATGCCGACCAGTCCGGTGAGGAAGGTGGACCCGGTGAGGTCGAAGACCTGGATGCCGACCGCGAGGGCGGTCATCTGCTGGCCGATCGAGGAGACGGTCTGCCCGAACCAGAGCCGCCGGTAGTCGGGGCTCTGCCGCAGCGGGGTGAGGTCGGCGAAGGCTCCGCGGGTGAGGCGGCGCAGCCCCGTCGGGGCGGGTCGGGGCGGCGGGGACGGGCGGGAGGGTGTTTCGGTGGGCACCCCGCCATGCTCGTCCAGCCGTTCGACGGCCGTGCGGGCGGGGTACGGGTGGACATCCTCCGGCAACATTCCGCGGCGACGCCCGGGGGCGACGCACCATGGACGCCCCGCGTTCCCGTGCCCCCGCGCCCCCGCGCCCCCGCGCCTCAGGCTCGCAGCAGGGTGCAGGTGAGGAGCGCGGCGAGCCGGTCGTCGAGGGGTTCGCGGGTGGCGAGCAGCCGGTACCAGAGGAGGCCGAAGGCGAGGTCGACGGCGGTGGCGGGGGTGAGCTGGGGGGCGAGGGCGTCGGCGGCGTGGGCACGGGCGAGCAGGGTGCCGAGGGCTTCGCGGCGCGGGTTCAGCAGGGTGTCGCGGAAGCGTTCGCCGAAGGCGGGGTCGATCTGGGCCTCGGCCATCAGGGCGCGCAGGGCGTCGCCGGTGGGTGGGGTGGCGGCGGCGAAGGTGGCGGCGAGGAAGGCGTGCAGGTCGGCGGCGTGGTCGCCGGTGTCGGGCAGCGGGATGCGCCGGCGGGCGTGGGCGGTGAGCGCTTCGAGCAGGACGTCGGCCTTGCCGGGCCACCAGCGGTAGACGGTCTGCTTGCCGGTGCTGGCCCGGGCGGCGATGCCCTCGACGGTGAGGCGGGCGTACCCGGCCTCGCCGAGCAGCTCGTACGCGGCGGCGAGGATCGCGCGGCGGCTCTCCTCGCTGCGTCGGCGGCCCGGCCGTACGGGAGTTGACGTCTCGTCGGCCGGTTCGGCCGGTTCTCGGTTCGCTTGCTCGATCACGGCGTCCACGCTACCTTAATTCGAGACGAGACGTCGCGGTTCGAAATTGCGGACCGGCGGCTCGCCCGGACCGACGAACGCACGTCGACGGAACGCACGTCCACGGAACACCTGGGGAGAGAGCACACATGAGCGAGCGCACTGCACTGGTCGTCGGCGGCACCTCCGGCATCGGGCTGGCCACCGCCCGCCAACTGCGCGCCGAGGGTGCCGTGGTGCACGTGGCGGGCCGCAGCAAGGAGCGCCTGGAGGCGCTCGCGGTGAGCGACCCGGAGCTGATCGGGCACCGGGCGGACGGCGGCGACCGCGAACAGGTCACCGAAGTCCTGGAGACCATCGGCACCCTGGACTGGCTGGTGGTCGCACTGAGCGGCGCCGAGGGCGCGGGACCGTTCGCGGAACTCGACCTCGGCGCCCTGCACGGCGCCTTCGAGGCCAAGTTCTGGGGGCAGTTGACCACGGTGCAGGCCGCACTGCCGCACCTGTCCGAGAGCGGATCGGTCACCCTGGTCACCGCGATCTCGGCGCGCACCGGCATGCCGGGCACCGCCGGACTGGCCGCGGTGAACGGGGCCCTGGAGGCGATGGTCCGGCCGCTGGCCGTGGAGTTGGCCCCGCGCCGGATCAACGCCGTCTCCCCCGGCCTGGTCGACACCCCGTGGTGGAGCGGCCTGCCGCAGGACGCCCGGGAGGCCTACTTCGCCCAGGCTGCCGCCCAGTTGCCGACCCGACGGATCGCCTCCGCGGAGGACGTCGCCGAGGTGGTCGTGCTCGCCGCGACCAACCGCAACCTCACCGGCACCGTCCTGGAGGCCGACGGCGGCCTGCGCCTCACCACCATCAACTGACCAGCGCCGTCAACTGATCCGCGCCGCCAACCGCCCGGCGCCGTCAACCGGCAGCCCTTCGGGGCGAGTTCACCGGGCGGCCAGCGCCGTGGTCTGCGCGTATCCGATGATGTGGCTGCCCATCGTAAACGCGGTGACGGTCGGCGGCGTGGCGGCGGGCAGCGCCAGGCTCGGCGTGTCCAGGGCGTAGACGGTGATCCGGTAGCGGTGGGTGCGGTCGCCGACCGGCGGGCACGGGCCCAAGTAGCCTTGCGCACCGGCCGCGTTGGTGCCGACCACCGCACCGGTCGGCGGGGTCTGCGACAGGCCGGTGGTGGTGGCGGGCACGTCCCAGACCAGCCAGTGCCAGAATCCGGAACCGGTCGGCGCGTCCGGGTCGAACATGGTGACAGCGAAGCTCTTGGTCCCGGCCGGGGCACCGCGCCAGTTCAGCCGCAGCGGCTGGTTGCCGCCGTCGCAGCCGAACGAGTTCGCCCAGTTCGCGTCCGGGAAACGGCCGTTGGCCAGGTCGGGGCTGCTCACGGTGAACTGCGCCGCCCCCGCCGGGACCCCGGCCCGGACCGAGACCCGTCCGAAGTCCCCCACCTCGCCGCGCACTCGGGCACTCGAATCGCCGACTCCCAGCAGTGTCAGGGCAGTTGCAGCGGACAACAGGACGGCTGCGGCACGGAACGGGCGCGACCGCAGCACAGCGGACGGAGCCGGAGCCGGAGACGAAGACGGGGCAGGAGGCGAAGAGGAAGCAGGGGCGGTGCGGGCGGAACGTGACATGGCGCGGAATCTCCCAGCGGTCGTCGGGTTCGGCGTGCTCTGGCACGCTCTGGCGTGCGACGCCCACTCTCGCCCGCCGCCCGCACCCCGGGGAGACCTTCCGGATGCTGGCACTCGGCGTACCAGCCTCGGCGCTGGACGTCCGCCCCGACCGGCGCCGATGATCGGGGGCATGACCGAGCACGTACCGCCCCGCCAGGCCGAGCTGGCCGCCTTCCTCCGGGCCAAGCGCGCCCGCCTGCAGCCCGAGGAGGCCGGGCTGCCGCGCGGGCCGCGCCGCCGCACCCCGGGGCTGCGCCGCCAGGAGGTCGCCCAGCTCGCCGCCGTGAGCGTCGAGTGGTACGTACGCCTGGAGCAGGGACGGGTCGGCACCCCGGGCACCGCCGTCCTGGACGCCCTCGCCGAGGCCCTGCGCCTCACCGCGGACGAGCACCGGCACCTGCACCTGCTCGCCCGCGGGGAGACCCCCGTCCTCCCCGCGGGCAGCTCCCGGCAGCCCGCTGACGTCCGCACGTCGCTGCGCCAACTCCTGGACGGCATACCACTGTTCCCCGCCTACCTGACCGACCACCGGCTCGACGTGCTGGCCCACAACGCGGCCGCCCGCGCCCTGTTCGGCCCCGGGTTCGGCAGCGGGCTCGCCGGCAACACCGCCCGCATGCTCTTCCGCGACCCGGCCACCCGCACCGCCCAGCTCGACTGGACCCGGGTCGCCCGCGAGACCGTCGGCCACCTCCGCACCGCCGCCGCCCGCCACCCCGACGACCCCCAGCTGGCCGCGCTGATCACCGAACTCCGCTCCCACAGCCACGAGTTCACCCTCTGGTGGAACGACCACACCGTGCTCGAACGCTCCACCGGCACCAAGCGCGTCCGCCACCCCGAGGCGGGCGAACTCCGCCTCCACTACGACATCCTCACCACCGGCCCCCACCACCTCTTCACCCTCACCCCCGCCGACCCGGCCACCGACCGCACCCTCCGCCACCTCGTCACCACCCACACCGCCGCCCTCACCGCCACGCACACCACCGTCCGCCCGATCACCGCCGCCTGAGCGTGCCGCCCGGCACCCGGCTGCCCGGGCAGCTCGCCCCCTCGGGCGGCCCACCGCCCGGGGTAGCCCACCGCCCGGGTAGCCCACCACCCAGGCAGCCGAGTGACCGGGGTAGCCGAGTGACCGACCGACTCCGGTCCGCCTCAGCCCAGTTGCTTCAGCAGCTCCTGCGCCAGCGGGGCCGAGGAGGCCGGGTTCTGGCCGGTCACCAGGTTGCCGTCGACGACGACGTGCGGGGTCCAGGGGGCGGCGGTGTCGAGGAGGAGACCCGCTTCGGCGAGGCGGGTCTGGAGGAGCCACGGGGCCCGGTCGGCGAGGCCGGCCAGGGTCTCCTCGGCATCGGTGAAGGCGGCGATGCGGCGACCGGCGAAGGCGTTGCGGCCGGTGGCCGGGTCGACGGCGGCGAGCAGGGCGGCCGGGCCGTGGCAGACCACGGCAAGGGGCTTGCCCGAGGCGAGGGCGCGGACGAGCAGGCGGCCGGAGTCGGCGTCCCGGGCGAGGTCCTCCATCGGGCCGTGCCCGCCGGGGTAGAGGACGGCGTCGTAGTCGTCGAGGTCGACGTCGGCGATGGCCAGCGGCCGGTCGAGTTCGGTCATCTCGGCCAGGGTGTCGGCGAGTTCGCGGGCCTGCTCGGCGCCGCCGTTGGCGTCGGGTCCGAGACTGGCCGGGTCGACGGGCGGGACGACGCCGCCGGGCGTGGCGACGACCACCTGGTGGCCGGCCCCGCGCAGGGCGCGGTACGGGGCGGCGGCCTCCTCCGCCCAGTAGCCGGTGGGGTGTTCGGTGCCGTCATTGAGGGTCCAGCGGTCGGCGCCGGTCATCACGAACAGGATCTTCGACATCTCGCGTTCCTCCGGGGAGCGGGCTGGTGCGTCGTGCTTGCACCCCGACCGTAGACCGGACGAGCCATCGGTATCCAATGAGCACGCCGATGGCACCCATCGGTTGTCCGATGCCTCGTCCTCCCGCTCCGGCAGTACGCTCGCCCGATGGACGACCACCTGCCGCCCGCCGCCACCAAGCCTCCGGCACCCGCCGCCACCGCACTCCCGCCACCCATCGCCGAGCCGCCGGACCTCAACCAGCTGCGCACCTTCCTCGCGGTGTACCGCCTGGGCTCGTTCACCGCCGCCGCCCGTCGGCTCGGCCTGTCGCAGTCGACGGTGACCGCCCAGGTCCGCGCGCTGGAGCGGCGGCAGGGGCGGGAGCTGTTCGAGCGGCAGGCCCGCGGCGCGGCGGCGCTGCCCGCGGCGGACGAGCTGGCCGCGCGGGTCTCCGAGCCGCTGGACCGGCTGGCGGACGCGACGGAGCAGCGGCCGACGGCCGAGCCGGTGCACCTGGCCGGGCCCGCCGAGCTGCTCGGCACGCTGGTGCTGCCCGCGCTCGCCCCGCTGGTCGCGGCCGGGGTGCGGTTGCGGATCGCCACCGGACTGACCGACCCGCTGCTGGACGAACTCCGTTCCGGACGCCACGACTTGGTGCTCTCCACCCGCCGCCCGACCGGCCGGGCACTGACCGCCGTGCCGCTCGCCGACGAGGAGTTCGTCCTGCTCGCCGCCCCCGACTGGGCGGACCGCCCGACGGTTGCCGACCCGACGGTTGCCGACCCGGTGAAAGGCGCACCGGCGAAAGGCGCACCGGCAGAAGGCGCACCAGCAGAAGGCGCACCGGCGGCGGACGCGGCCGAGTTGGCCACCGTGCTCCCCCGGCTGCCACTGGTCAGTTACGCCGAGGACCTGCCGATCGTCCGCCGCTACTGGCGGCACGTCTTCGGCCGTCGGCTGCACGCCCGGGCCGCGGTCACGGTGCCCGACCTGCGGGCGGTGCGCGCGGCGCTGGTGGCCGGCGCGGGCTGGAGCGTCCTGCCCGCGTACCTGTGCCGGGACGAGTTGGCGTCCGGCGCGCTCGTCCCGCTGCTGCTGCCGGACGACCCGCCGATCAACACCGCGTACCTGGTGCACCGTCCGGAAGCCGCCCCGAACCCCCACCTCGCCACCGTCCGGGAGCACCTGCTGGCCGCCGCCCGCCACTGGTGACCCGCCCCTGGTGACCCGCCCCTGGTGGCCACCCACCGCCGGTGGCCGCCCACCGCCGGTGCGACCGAACCGGGTGGACTTGTCCGAACAACTCGATGCGTTCGCCCGACGTACGCCGCCCGGTCACGAACGGGACGACGGGCGGTACCCCGGGGGCGCTGTCCTGGGGGCGCCCTCCCTCCGCCCCTCACCCCGTAGAGGTCGTGTCACCCATGGCTGCTGTCGAACCGAATCGGCGTCGTTTCCTCCAACTGGCCGGTGCGAGCCTGGCGTTCTCGGCGTTGGCGCCCAGCATCGCGCGGGCCGCGTCGATCGCCCCGCAGGGCAGTACGGGCACCATCCAGGACGTGCAGCACATCGTGGTGCTGATGCAGGAGAACCGGTCCTTCGACCACTACTTCGGCGCGATGAAGGGGGTGCGCGGCTTCGGCGACCCGCGGCCGGTGACGCTGCCGAGCGGGAAGCCGGTCTGGTACCAGGCGAACAGCGCGAAGAAGGAGATCCTGCCGTTCCGGCCGCAGGTGAACGACCTCGGGATGCAGTTCGTCCAGGACCTCAACCACGACTGGGCGGGCGGCCACAAGGCGTTCAACGGCGGCAGGTACGACCAGTGGGTCCCGGCCAAGACCGCGACCACGATGGCGTACCTGACCCGGCAGGACATCCCGTTCCACTACGCGCTGGCCGACGCGTTCACGCTGTGCGACGCCTACCACTGCTCGTTCATCGGCTCCACCGACCCGAACCGCTACTACATGTGGACGGGTCACACCGGCAACGACGCGACCGGCGGCGGCCCGGTGCTGGGCAACCAGGAGGCGGGCTACTCCTGGACGACCTACCCGGAGCGGCTGGAGGCGGCCGGTGTCTCCTGGCGGATCTACCAGGACGTCGGCGACGGCCTGGACGCGGCCGGTTCCTGGGGCTGGATCAGTGACGCCCACCGCGGCAACTACGGCGACAACTCCCTTCTCTACTTCAACAATTACCGCAACGCCAAGCCCGGCGACGCACTGTACGAGAAGGCCCGCACCGGCACGAACGCCAAGGCGGGCGACGGCCTGTTCGACCAGCTGCGCCGGGACGTCGCGGCCGGGACGCTGCCGCAGGTCTCCTGGATCGTCGCCCCCGAGGCGTACACCGAGCACCCCAACTGGCCTGCGAACTACGGCGCCTGGTACGTCTCGCAGGTGCTGGACGCGCTCACCTCGAACCCGGACGTGTGGGCCCGCACCGCGCTGTTCGTGACCTACGACGAGAACGACGGCTTCTTCGACCACGTGGTGCCGCCGTTCCCGCCCGCCTCCGCCGACCGGGGCCTGTCCACGGTCACCACGAGCGCCGACTGGTTCGCGGGCAACGGGAGTTACGCCGCCGGGCCGTACGGCCTCGGGCAGCGGGTGCCGATGCTGGTGGTCTCGCCGTGGAGCACCGGCGGCTACACCTGCTCGGAGACCTTCGACCACACCTCGATCATCCGCTTCGTCGAGCGGCGCTTCGGCGTCGTGGAACCGCACATCTCCCCCTGGCGGCGCGCCATTTGCGGCGACCTCACCTCCGCCTTCGACTTCACCGCGAGCAACCCCGCCCCGGCCGCGCTGCCGTCCACCGCCGCCTACCTGCCCGCCGACCGCAACCGGCACCCCGACTACGTCCCGGCCCCGCCCGCTACCGGTGTCATGCCGCGGCAGGAGGCCGGGGCCAAGCCCACCCGTCCGCTCAAGTACGCGCCGTACGTGGACGGTTCGGCCGACGTGTCGACCGGAAAGTACGCCCTCGCGTTCAGCGGCGGACCGGCCGCGGGCGCCCAGTTCCTGGTCACCTCGGCGAACCGCACCGACGGGCCGTGGACGTACACCGCCGAGGCCGGGAAGTCCGTCTCCGACGCCTGGAACACCAGCTACTCCAAGGGCGTCACCGACCTCACCGTGTTCGGACCGAACGGCTTCCTGCGGCGCTTCCGCAACCCCGGCAAGACCGCGGGCCCCGAGGTCACCGCCCGCCACGACGCCGCCACCGGCAACCTCGCCCTGACCTTCACCAACCCGGCCGGGGCCGACGCCGTCCTCACCGTCACCAACGCCTACGCCGGGGCCCCGCAGGCCGTCACCGTCCGCCGCGGCAGCACCGTCACCCTGACCGTCGACCTCTCCGCCTGCCACCGCTGGTACGACCTCACCGTCACCTCCGACCGGAGCGCCGACTTCGTCCGCCGCCTGGCCGGACACGTCGAGACCGGCGCCCCGTCGCTCTCCGACCCGGGCCTGCTCACCTACTGACCGCCGCCCGGACCTCCTCCGACCCGAACCCCGTCCGCCCGAACCCCGTCCGCCCGAACCTCCGTCAGCCCGCCCGACCAGCGGTTGGACCGCCCGCCAGGTCCGACGGTGTCCGAACCCCGTGCCGTCGGCTCCGGCCGGGGCCACCGGCCGCGGCCCGCACCCTTTGACACCGGGCACCCCAATGGTCTAGACCTACCCCAGACTGGTCGAACGGGCTGACGGAGGAACGGCGGCGATGCACACGGTGACCTGGTCCGGCCGTCGCACCCCTGGCGTCGGCTGAGATGCCCGTCGCCCTCCAGGCGTTCGGCCTGAGCGACCCGGCCGGTCGGCTGTACCGCGAACTGCTGCGCACCCCACGGGCGGCGGACGCCGAACTGACCGCCCGCCTCGGGCTCGCACCGGAGCAACTGCGCTCCGCCCGCGCCGAACTGGCCGACCTCGAACTGCTCCGGCCGTCCTGGGACGACCCGTCGCACCTCCACCCGGTGGTGCCGGAACTCGGCCTGGCCGCCCTGCTGTCCCGCCGCGAGGCCGAACTGCTCTCCCGGCGACAGGAGTTCGAGCGGGCGCGGGCAGCCTTCGGCCAACTGCGCGCCGAGGCCGACTCCGAGCGCCACCACACCAGGACGGAACACCTGATCGGGGCGGACGCGATCCGCACCCGCCTGGCCGAACTCGGCGCGGGAACGTCCGCCCAGGTCCTGGTCCTCTCCCCCGGTGGCGGACCGGCGAACGCACCGGACGAGCGGAACAGGCCGGGCGGACCGGGCGAACCGGACGGACCGGACGGACCGGCAACAGGCCCGCTGGGCGAGTCGCTGAGCGCCGAACTACTGGGCCGGGGAGTCGAGTTGCGCACCCTGTTCACCGACGCGGTACGCCGCCACCCGCCCACCGTGGAGCACGCCCGCCGCCTGGTCGGGCTCGGCGGACAGGTCCGCACCGCACCCGCACTGCCGCTGCGCCTGGTCGTGCTGGACCGGGAGACCGCTCTGCTGCCGCTCGACCCTGAGCGCGCGGACACCGCCACCGTGCTGCACGGACGAGGGCCGGTCGCCGCGCTGTGCGCGCTGTTCGACGGGCTGTGGCACAGCGCCGCACCGCTCTGCCACCCCCGGGGACGCGACCTGAACGGCATGACGGCGCAGCACTACGCCCTGCTGCGGATCCTCCAGCAGGGCGACACCGACATGGTCGTGGCCCGGAAGCTCGGCGTCTCCGAACGCACCGTGCGACGGCTGACCGCCGAAGCGCTGGAGGTGCTCGGCGCCCGCAGCCGCTTCCAGGCCGGAGCCCGCGCCGCCGAACGCGGCTGGCTGCACTGACCCCGGGCCCGAGAACCCGGGCCCGGTCCCGGACCCGAACCTAGACCCGGCCCCGAACCCAGACCCAAAGCCGGGCCCCCGTCCCACCGAAGCAGCGGAACGGGGCCCGGCCGGGCCGCTACTGCTGCGCCCGCGGCGCCGGGGCGTACCCGGCGGGCCGGGTGGTGAAGGTGCCCCGGCCCTGCGTGCGGCCGCGCAACGTGCCCGCGTAGCCGAAGAGTTCGGCCAGCGGAACGGTCGCCGTCAGCACCGCGCTGCCGCCGCGCGGCTCGGAGCCGTGCACCCGGCCGCGACGGGCGGACAGGTCGCCGAGGACGCCGCCGACGCCGTCCGGCGGCACCGTCGCGACCAGCTCGACGACGGGCTCCAGCAGCAGCGGGCCGCCGCGCCGCAGCGCCTCGCGCAGGGCGAGCCGTCCGGCGGTGCGGAACGCCAGGTCGGAGGAGTCCTTGACGTGGGTCGCCCCGTCGGTGAGGGTGACCCGGACGCCGGTGACCGGGTGGCCGAGCGGGCCGTCCGCGAGGGCGTCCCGGCAGCCCGCCTCGACGGCCTGCACGAACTCCTGCGGGACGCGCCCGCCGGTGACGGTGGAACGGAACTCGAAGCCGTCCGTGCCGGGTTCGCCGAGCGGGGCGACGTCGACCACGACGTGCGCGAACTGGCCGGAGCCGCCGTCCTGCTTGACGTGCCGCAGGACGAGGCCGGTGACCGCCGCGGAGAGGGTCTCCCGGTAGGCGACCTCCGGCCGTCCGACGGCGACCTCCAGCCCGGCGCGGCGCAGCTTCTCCACCGCGACCTCCAGGTGCAGTTCGCCCATGCCGGACAGCGTCCGCTGCCCGCTCTCCGGGTCGCTGCCGACCACCAGGGACGGGTCCTCCTCGGTGAGTCGGGCCAGTGCGGCGGCCAGCCGGTCGCTGTCCACCGAGCGGCGGGCCTCGACCGCGACGGTCACCACCGGGTCGGCGGCGACGGCCGGTTCGAGCACCAGCGGGGCGTTCGGGGCGCACAGCGTGGTGCCGACCTTGGCGCCCTTCGCGCCGACCACGGCGACGATGTCCCCGGCCACCGCGGTGTCGGTCTCGGTGTGCCGGTCGGCCTGCACCCGCAGGATCCGGCCGATCCGCTCGGTGCGTCCGGTGCGCGCGTCGAGCACGGTGTCCCCCTTCCGTAGCGTGCCGGAGTAGATCCGCAGGCTGCTGAGTCGGCCGGTGGTGCTCGCGGAGACCTTGAACACCAGTGCGGCGAACGGTTGTTGAGTGTCGGCGGCACGCTCCTGCGGCGCCCCGTCGAACTCCCCGCGCACCGGCGGGACGTCCAGCGGCGACGGCAGGTACGCGGTCACCGCGTCCAGCAGCGGCTCGATGCCGCGGTTGCGGTACGCGGAGCCGCACAGCACCACCACCGCCTGTCCGCTACCGGTGAGTTGGCGCAGCGCACCGACGAGCGTGCCGGACGCGAGGGTGCCGGTGGTGCAGTACTCCTCCAGCGCGGCGGGGTGCAGTTCGGCCACCGCCTCCGCGAGGGCCTGCCGCCGCTGGGCCGCCTCCGCTGCCAACTCCTGCGGGATCTCGCCGACTTGGACGCCTTCACCGGGCGCGGCACCGTCCGGCCAGGTCAGCGCGCGCAGCTCGACCAGGTCGACCACGCCCGCGAACCCGCCCTCCCGGCCGATCGGCACCTGCACGGCCAGCGGCACCGGGTGGAGCTTCTCCCGGATGGAGGCGACGGCGGCGTCCAGGTCGGCGCCGGGCCGGTCCATCTTGTTGACGAACGCGATCCGCGGCACGCCGTGCCGGTCCGCCTGCCGCCACACCGACTCGCTCTGCGGCTCGACCCCGGCGACGGCGTCGAACACGGCCACCGCGCCGTCCAGCACCCGCAGCGAGCGCTCCACCTCGTCCGCGAAGTCGACGTGGCCGGGGGTGTCGATCAGGTTGAGCAGGTGGCCGTCCCACTGGCAGCTGACGGCCGCCGCGAAGATGGTGATGCCGCGGTCGCGCTCCTGCGGGTCGAAGTCGGTGACGGTGGTGCCGTCGTGGACCTCGCCGCGCTTGTGGGTCTCCCCGGTCAGGAAGAGGACCCGCTCGGTGACGGTGGTCTTCCCGGCGTCCACGTGGGCGAGGATGCCCAGGTTGCGGACCACGCCGATCGCCGGATCGGCAACAGCGGCGGCAGTGGCAACGGCGGCGGTGGCAGTGGCAGTGGCAGTGGTGACGGCAGTGGTGACGAGGTCGGTACGCATGGCCCGTGGCCCTTCGGAGTTCGCTCCTGGAATCGGCAGCGCGATTCACGGCGCCGCGAGCGACGACCGCCGCCCCGACCGCACCCCGACCGAGCCGCCGCGCCACCGGGGCGCCTGACGTGCCGGACGGCACGCGGAACGGGAGGGAGGGATCACGGGGTCGAACGGGAGCTCGCAGCTCCTACCGGCGCCGGCCGCGCAGCGGGCACCGGCCCGCCCGGGACACCAGGATCACCTCGAACCGCGACGGGGGAACGACAGCAGCGGTGCCACGCACGACTGGTCCCTCCCTCTCGACGTCACGGTGCGCCCAGTCGGCCGATCGGCCCGGGCGTTCTCCAGCGAGCAGAGTCTAGGGACGTCCCGCCCCCGCCGTCACCGCATTTTCCGAACCGGCCAACTCCACTGCTTGCCAAAGGAGTCGGTGGTCACTCTTCCCATGCGCCGGGCAGCCGGTGCGCCGCCATGCAGGGCTCCGCCGCGGCCGGGAACACCGCCCGGTCGAACAGGTCGGCCAGCTCCCGGGCGCTCGCGGCCACGTCCGCCCCGGGTTCGCGCAGCAGCCGTACCAGGAGCGCGTCGATCGCCCCGCGCATGGCCGTCACCAGCACCCGGGCGTCGAACGATCCGAACTCCCCGTCCGCCTGCGCCTCCCGCACCACCCGCTCCTGCCGCTCCAGCACGGCCCGCCGACTCACCCCCACCTGGCCCCCTTCGGCGCCTCCACCTCCACCCCCGCCCCCGCCCTCACCCTCACCGTCACCGTCGCCGTGACCGTTCAGGATCTCCACCAGCGCGGCCAGTTCACGCGGGTGCGCAGCGGCCAGCTCGACGTTCGACTCGATGTAGGCGCGCATCCGGGCCCGCAGCCCGGTCTCCGCGTCGATCCGCGGCCGGGTGTACTCCTCCAGGACCCGCAACACCTCCGTCACCACCTCGCGCAGCAGGTCGTCCTTGCCCTCGAAGTGGTACGAGATCATGCCCGTGCTGCTCAACCCGGCCTGCTTGGCGATCCTCGCGAACGAGGCCTTGCCGTACCCCGAGTCGGCGATCACCTCGATGGCCGCCCCCACGATCTGCCGACGCCGCGCCGACTCGATGAACGTCCGCCCCACGACGACACCTCTCCTTGCTCGCCCGAGCAGCATCCCGCTCGGCCGCCCCGAAATCCGCTGAATCGAACAGGATTTCGCTCGCCCGAGCTGCCGCGAGCCGCCAAAGTAACGTCGACCTGCACGAACCGGCAAGTAACCACTCACCCGAGCAGACGAGCCGTCACCTCATCACCTCATCGCCCGAACACCCGCCCCGCGCCCCGGCGCCCCGGGGCGCACACTGGCCCCGGGACGCACAGTGGCGGCGGGGCGGCCCCGCCGCCCCACTCCCAACGGACCGTTACTCCGGCAGCGCCCCGTCCCGGATGACCCGGGCGTACCAGTGGGCGCTGTCCTTGGGGGTGCGGCGCTGGCTGGCGAAGTCGACGTGCACGATGCCGAAGCGCTTGCTGTAGCCGTACGCCCATTCGTAGTTGTCGAGCAGCGACCACAGGAAGTAGCCGCGGACCGGGGCGCCGTCGGTGATGGCGCGGTGGACGGCGGCGAGGTGGGTGTGCAGGTAGTCGATGCGCTCGGGGTCGTGGACGGCGCCGCTGGGGTCGGTGTAGTCCTCGTAGGCGGCGCCGTTCTCGGTGACCAGCAGCGGGACGCCGGGGAGGTCGTCGCGCAGGCGGGTGAGGAGTTCGTAGAGGCCGTCGGCGTCGACCGGCCAGCCCATGGCGGTGCGGGTGCCGGGGGCGGGCAGGAAGCGGATGCCCTGGTCGGCGGGCCAGGGACTGCCGCCCTGGTGGCCGTCGCCGCGCCGGGCTTCCGGGTCGGCCTCCGGGGCCTGCTCCTGTTCCGCCGCGACGACGGTGGGCGTGTAGTAGTTGATGCCCAGCGAGTCGATGGGGCGGGAGATCTCGGCGAGGTCGCCGTCCTGGACGAAGGACCAGTCGGTGACGTGCGCGGTGTCGGCGAGGACGTCCTCGGGGTAGCTGCCGCGGAACACCGGGTCGAGGAAGATCCGGTTGGCGAGGCCGTCGATCCGGCGGGCGGCGTCGAGGTCGGCGGGGTCGGTGGACAGCGGGCGGACGGCGGCCAGGTTGAGGGTGAGCGAGACCTGTGCGGTGTCGGGGAGTTCGGCGCGCAGCGCGGCGGTGCCGAGGCCGTGGGCGAGCAGCAGGTGGTGGTGGGCGGCGAGGGCGGCGGCGTGGTCGGTGCGGCCGGGGGCGTGGACGCCGTTGCCGTAGCCGAGGAAGGCGCTGCACCAGGGCTCGTTGAGGGTGGTCCAGGTGGGGATGCGGTCGCCGAGGCGGCGGGCGGCGAGGTGCGCGTACTCGGCGAAGCGGTACGCGGTGTCGCGGTTGGTCCAGCCGCCCTCGTCCTCCAGTTCCTGGGGCAGGTCCCAGTGGTAGAGGGTGGCGACGGGGGTGATGCCGGTGGCGAGGAGTTCGTCGACGAGGCGGTCGTAGAAGTCGAGTCCGGCTTCGTTGGCGGGGCCGCGGCCGCCGGGCTGGACGCGCGGCCAGGCGAGCGAGAACCGGTAGGCGCGCAGGCCGAGTTCGGACATCAGGGCGACGTCGTCGCGGTAGCGGTGGTAGTGGTCGGCGGCGATGTCGCCGGTGTCGCCGTTGCGGACGGCACCGGGGCGGCGGGCGAAGGTGTCCCAGATGGAGGGGGTGCGGCCGTCCTGGTCGGCGGCGCCCTCGATCTGGTACGCGGCGGTGGCGGCGCCCCAGACGAATCCGGCCGGGAAGCGGGCGGGCGCGGCGGCGGGGGAGGAAGTGGTCATGGGGAGAGTGTCGACGGTCATGTCGCGTTCCATCCAAAGGAGTTGAGGGTGTGTCATCCCAACGGGGCAGAAGGCGTCAGCCCTTGACGGCGCCCTGCATGATGCCGCCGACGATCTGTCGGCCGAGCAGGCCGAACACCACCAGGACGGGCAGGGTGCCGATCAGGGTGCCGGCCATCACCACGGACTGGTCGGGGACGTAGCCCTGGCCGAGCGACTTCAACGCGACCTGGACGGTGGGGTTCTGGGAGCTGAGGGCGACGATCGGCCAGAAGAAGTCGTTCCAGGTGGCCATGAAGGTGAGCATGCCGAGCACGGCCATGCCGGGGCGGGCGACGGGCAGCACGATCGAGCGGAAGATCCGCAGCAGCGAGGCGCCGTCCATCCGTCCGGCCTCGACGAGCTCGTCCGGCAGGGCCTGCACCAGGTACTGGCGCATGAAGAAGACGCCGAACGCGGAGACCAGCGAGGGCAGGATCACCGAGGGCAGCTTGTTCTGCAGGTCGAGCTTGACGATCACCATGAACAGCGGGATCACGCCGAGCTGCGGCGGGATCATCATGGTGCCGACGGTGAGCGCGAGCAGCGCGCCGCGGCCGCGGAAGCGGAGTTTGGCGAAGGCGAACCCGGCGAGCGTGGAGGAGAGCACCACGCCCGCGGTGACCACGGTGGCCACGATCAGCGAGTTGAGCAGCGCCTTGCCGATCTCGGCCTGCTGCAGGGCCTCGCCGATGTTGTGGAACAGGTTCGGCCCGGGCGTCAACGCGGGCGTGGCGCCGCTGAGTTCGGAGTTGGAGCGGCTGGCGGCGACCAGCGTCCAGTAGAACGGGAAGACGGCGAGCAGGGTGGCGCCGATCAGCACGGCGTAGGCGAGCGGTCCGCCGTGCAGCGGCGAGCGCGCCCTGCGGCTCCCCGAGCGGACGGAACCGCCGTTCGCCGCAACGGACTTGTCGAGCACCTGGGTGGTCACGTGGGTCATCGGGTCACCGGTCCGTACGGTTGCGGCGGGCGGCGATCGCCGCGTTGAGCAGGGCGAGCAGCACGATCAGCAGGAACATCACCCAGGCCACGGCGGCGGCCCGGCCGAGGTGGAAGAACGTCCAGCCCTGCTCGTACAGGTACAGGCCGAGGGTCTGGTACTGGTGCGAGATGCCGCCGCCGGAGTTGCCCTCGTACAGCAGGGGTTCGCCGAACAGCTGGGTGGCGCCGATGGTGGAGACGACCACGGTGAAGACGATGGTGGGGCGCAGTCCGGGGATGGTGACGTGCCGGAACTGCTGCCAGCGCGAGGCGCCGTCGACGGCCGCGGACTCGTACAGTTCGCCGGGGATGGACTGCATGCCGGCCAGGTAGATCAGTGCGTTGTAGCCCGTCCAGCGCCAGGTGACGATCGCGGAGACGCCGAACTGGGAGGCCCAGGTGTCGGCCTGCCAGTCGACCGGGTTCAGGCCGATGCTGCTGAGCACCCAGTTGATCAACCCGTAGTCGCGGCCGAAGAGCTGGGCGAAGACCAGGGTCGCGGCGGCGACCGAGGTGGCGTACGGCATCAGCATCGCGACGCGGAAGAAGGTGCGGCCGCGGAGCTTGTAGTTGAGCAGGTGGGCCAGGCCCAGGGCCATCAGCAGCTGCGGGACGGTGGAGAGCACGCCGATGGTGAAGGTGTTGCGCAGCGCGTTCCAGAAGAACGGGTCGGACAGCAGCCGGGAGTAGTTCTGGAAGCCGAGCCAGTCCATCCGGTCGGAGGTCTGGAGCTCGACCCGGTGCAGCGACACCCAGGCGGTGTACAGCAGCGGGAAGAGGCCGAACGCGGCGAACAGCCCGAAGAACGGGGCGAGGAAGCCGTAGGGGGCGATCCGGCGGCGCAGTCGGCCGGGCCGCTTGGCGGGCCGGGCGGGCTCGCCCGGCTTCGCGGCGGGCAGCCGGGCGGTGGAGCTGAGGGCCATGGGCGGGGTCCTTCGACGGGGGCCGCCCGGCCCCGCCGTTGCGCTGGGGGCAACGGCGGGGCGGGCTGCCCGAGTTGACTACCTGAGCTGACGTTCCGTCAGTTGCCGTTGGCCTTCTTGACGTTGTCCAGGGCGTGCTTCCAGGCGGTGTCGGGCGCGGTGTTGGTGCGCTCGACCTCGCCGAGGGCGTCGGTGAACGCCTTGCCGATCACGCCGTCGTCGGTGCCGAGCACCTGGGCGGGCATGGCGCCGGCCGACTCGCTGAAGATCTGGCCGATCGGCGCGTTGTTGAAGTACGGGTCGGTGACGTCCTTGATGGCCTCCTGCGCGCCCGTGGAGGACGGGAAGGAGCCCTGCTTGGTGAACAGGGTGGCCTGCTGCTCCTTGGCGGTCAGCCACTTGATCAGCTCGGCGGCCTCCTTGGGGTGCTTGGCGGTGCGCGGCACGGTCAGGTAGGAGCCGCCCCAGTTGCCGGTCTTGCCGGGGCCGGGGGCGATGTCCCACTTGCCCGCGCCCGCGTCGCCGGCCTGGCCCTTGATGTAGCCGATCATCCAGGCGGGGCAGGAGAGGGTGGCGAACTTGCCGGTGGAGAAGGCCTTGTTCCACTCGGGGGTCCACTGGGCGAGCTTGGCGGACAGGCCGTCGGCGACCAGCGCGGTGGCGTCAGTCCACGCGGTCTTCACGGCCGGGCTGCTGTCGTACACCGGCTTGCCGGACGCGTCGGAGTAGCGGACCTCCTGCTGGCCGACCTCGGCGGCGAACATGCCCGCGGCGCTGTCGGTCCAGGCGTTGCCCGCCTCGGCCTTGGCGGCGTACTGCTTGCCGAGGTCGAGGTAGCCCTGCCAGGTCGACCACTTGGCGGCGAGCTCGGTGCGGTCGGTGGGCAGCCCGGCGGCCTTGAACAGGTCGGTGCGGTAGCAGATCGCCTCGGGGCCGATGTCGGTGCCCGCGCCGAGGACCTTGCCGTCCGCGGTCTTGACCGCGGCGCCCTTCCAGGGGACCAGGCCGTCGTTGACGTCGCCGATGCCGAGCGTCTTGAGGTCGGTGAACTTGTCGGACTGCTTCTGCACCACGCTGGCCACCCGGCCGACCTCCAGGCCCTGGATGTCGGCGAGGCCGCCGCCGCCCGCGAGCTTGGTCTGCAGCGCCTGCCAGTACTGGCCCTCGTCCTGGGTGTCGGTCTGCTTGATGGTGATGTTCGGGTGGAGCTTCATGTACTCGTCGTAGAGCCCGGCCTCCTTGAACCCGAAGGTGCCGAACAGGTCCACCGTGATGGTCACCTTGCCGTCGGCGGAGTCCTTGGACCCGCTGCCGCCGGAGCCGGAGCTGCAGGCGCTGAGCAGGAGCGCGGCGGCGAGGACGGTGCTGCCCAGGGCAGCGGTGGAGCGGCGGACTCTCGGGGTAGCCATGCGAATGCCTCCAGGCGGGGCGGGAGCGTGGGTGGAGTGCGAAGAGGGAAGCTGGTGCCGATCGGTGGGCGCCCCATTTTCTGAGAGCGCTCTCAACCGATGCCGAGAGACTGCCGGGACCGAAGTTCCCTCGTCAAGACCTCGAAACCTGAACGTAATCTCCGGAACGAGTCGACCTGGGCTTTCGACTTCTGAACGCATCAGTGTGTGTCGGAGCGGTTGACACCCCTTCAGGCCCACCAATACGGTCCGCTGGCTGAGAGCGCTCTCATACTGAACCGCCCGCCCCCACTCAAGGTGGACACGATCATGAAGCTCCGCTCCCTGCGCGGCCCCACGGCCGCCCTGACCACCCTGGCGCTGGCCGCCGCGGCCACCCTGACGGCGGCGCTGACCGCCGGAAGCGCCTCCGCCGCCACGATCCGGGTCGGACTCGGCGGCTACGCCGACGCCCGCCCGGCCGGCACGGTCGGCCCGAGCAACTCCGACGGCGCGCCCGTCACCCCCAAGGTCACCCCGCGGATGGCCGGACAGGCCGCCCCCACCAACGACTGGTGGTCCTCGCTGATCTACCAGCGCTACGCGGGCAACCCGTACTCGGAGAACCTGTACGCCCACCCGATGACGTTCAAGGCCCAGGCCGCGGGCCTGGAGGTCGGCTACCCCACCACGCCGACGATCACCTCCGACGGCCGCCAGTACGACTACACCCACACCCGGGACCTCACCCTCGGCGTGGCCGGTCTGAACTCCCCCGACACCAAGGTCGACGGCTGGTCCGACTGGACGGTCACCCCGTACTGGGCGGACGGCGCGCACACCTTCAGCGCCACCGTCGGCCACGGCCTGCCCTACGTGTACGCGCACGCCACCGGCGGCGCCGCGCAGGTCACCACCGCCTCGGCGCCCACCGTCTTCAGCAACCAGGGCAGCGTGCTCGGCATCACCGTGGGCGGCCACAACTACGGCCTGTTCGCGCCCACCGGCAGCAGCTGGAGCGTCAACGGCACCACCCTGACCGCGAACCTCGGCAGCAAGGACTACTACTCGGTCGCGCTGCTGCCCTCCACCGCGGACCTCGCCCAGTTCCGCACGTACGCCTACAACTTCGTCACCGACACCAAGGTCGGCTGGAGCTACGACCAGGCCGCGGGCAGGCTCACCACCAGCTTCACCGCCACCACCAGCGCCCAGGAGGGCACCGGCACCGGCACCCTGCTCGCGCTCTACCCGCAGCAGTGGCAGGCCGCCCCGGACGCCCTGACCGCGCTGAGCTACACCTCGCCGCGCGGCACCATGAAGGTCCGCCAGGGCTCGTCCTTCTCCACCGTGCAGACCGTCACCGGCGTGCTCCCCTCGCTGCCCGACGCCGGTGCGTACGACCGCGCCGCGCTCGACGCCTACCTGCACCAGGTCTCCGACGCGAGCGACCCGTTCAACGGCGCCACCGACACCTACTGGGTCGGCAAGGCGCTCGGCCAGATGGCCCAACTCGTGCCGATCGCCGACCAGTTGGGCGACACCGCGGCCCGCGACAAGCTGCTCGGGCTGATGAAGGGCAAGCTGCAGGCCTGGTTCGCGGGCACCGGCTCGACCGGCTTCGCCTACGACTCCACCTGGAAGACCCTGATCGGCTACCCGGCCTCCTACGGCACCGACGCCGAGCTCAACGACCACCACTTCCACTACGGCTACTTCGTGCAGGCCGCCGCCACCGTCGCCCGCTACGACACCGCCTGGGCCGCGGACGCGCAGTGGGGCGGCATGGTCAAGCTGCTGGCCAAGGACGCCGCCAACACCGACCGCACCGACGCCCGCTTCCCCTGGCTGCGCAACTTCGACCCGTACGAGGGCCACGGCTGGGCCTCCGGCCACGCCGGGTTCGCCGCGGGCAACAACGAGGAGTCCTCCTCCGAGTCGCTGAACTTCAGCGCCGGACTGCTGCTGTTCGGCGCCGCGACCGGCGACACCGCGCTGCGCGACCTCGGCGTCTACCTGTACACCACCGAGGCCAACGCCGTTCAGCAGTACTGGTTCGACGCCGACCACCAGGTCTTCCCGGCCGCCTTCCAGCACTCCACCGTCGGCATGGTCTGGGGCTCCGGCGCCGCCTACTCCACCTGGTGGACCGCCGCACCCGGCATGATCCACGGCATCAACTTCCTCCCCGTCACCTCGGGTTCGCTCTACCTGGCGCGCCGCAAGGACGACCTGGCCGCCAACCTGGCCGAGCTGAAGGCCGGCAACGGCGGCGCGTTCACCGACTGGCGCGACCTGCTGTGGGAGGCCGAGGCGCTCACCAACCCGGCTGCGGCGAAGGCCGATTGGGACGCCGGGAAGGCGGGCTACACCCCCGAGGAGGGCGAGTCCAGGGCCCACACCTACCACTGGGTCTACAACCTGGCGACCCTCGGCACCCTGGACCCGGCGACCACCGCCGACACCCCCACCGCCGCGGTCTTCACCAACGGCACCACCCGCACCCACGTGGCGCACAACTACACCACCACCGCCCGCACCGTGCGCTTCTCCGACGGCTACGCGCTGACCGTCCCGGCCCGCTCCACCGCCTCCGAACGCGGCACCAAGCCCGACGGCGGCACCGGCGGCGCCACCAACTCGCCCTCCCCGTCGCCCTCTTCGTCCCCCTCCTCCTCCCCGTCCCCGTCCCCGTCGGCGAGCGCGTCCCCGTCCCCGTCCGCCTCCCCCAGCGCCCCGCAGAGCCACGCCGACACCCTCTACCTCCAGCCCGGCGGCACCCTCACCACCGCCTACGGCACCGGCGCCACCAGCAGCACCATCGCCTCCGGCGGCGGCGCCAACCACGACGGCACGCCCTACCAGCCGCTGACGTACACCGCCGCCCACCTCACCGGCACCCTGCGGGCCGGCGGCAGCACCGGCTTCGACCTGTACGTGGACGCGGGCTCCACCGTCGCCCTGGCCCAACAGGCCCGCGTCTCCTACGACTTCGACGGCAACGGCACCGTCGACCGGACCGAGACCTACCGGTACTTCGCCACCGACCCCGTCCCCGGCTGGGAGCGCTACGGCGCGGCCGCCGCGGGCCTGCAGTCCACCACCGGCGCCCCGCTCGCCAACCTGAGCAACGGCACCGTCAAGGTCGAGGTCTGGCCCGCCCTCGGCAACGCCCCGGCCCAACTGCGCACCGGCGCCACCCAGTCCCAGGGCAGCGCCTCCGTGCTGCGGATCCCCTTCGACTGACCCGGCCCATGTAACTGACCTGCTCGCGCCACGGCCCGCACCGCCGTCGCACCGCCCGACCCTGCCCGTAGGCCCGTACACCCGCCCGTACGCCCACCCGTACGCCCACCCGTACGCCCACCCGCCCGCTCGCCCACCCGCTCGCGACGAAGGAATCTCAATGATCGTGTCAAGCCGCCTGCGTGACCGGCGGGGCGGAGGTGAACAGCCTCTTGTCACGCAGCATCGCCCACAGGACATCGACCC
>NZ_JNYE01000118.1 GCF_000717185.1 Kitasatospora phosalacinea
GCGGTCGCGAGGGAGTCCAGGTCAGGCGTCACAACCGACCTTTGGACTCCCTCGCTTCATCTCATGCGTGCCAGCAAGCCCTTCGCATCAATCATCTAGGCCGTGGTCCGACCGAGAGGTTCGCCGGGGCCGGGGCCGGGCCGCGTCGTCAGGCGTCGAGCGCTGCGGCGGCCTCGTCGACGCGGGCCCGCACCCAGGTGAGGAACGCCCGGACCTGCGGGCCGGGCAGGGGCAGGGCGGCGGAGCGGGGGCGTTCGAAGCTGCGGACCGCGGCCTCGACCAGCGGGCGGAAGTCCGCTTCCGCGGCGGCGACCTGCCCGGCCGCGGCGCGCTTGGCGAGCCAGCGGCCGGTGCGGCAGTAGACCACGGAGCGGCAGCCGTTGAGGACCCGGTTGTCGGCGAGGTGCCCCGCACCGTCGTCGTGCTCGCGCACCGAGGCCCGGATCGCGGCGTGCAGGTCCTTCGGCCGGGGCGTCGCGATCACCTCCGGCGCGGGCGGGCCGTACAGCGCGATCCCGTCCTGGTGGGCCACGGAACGGTCGATGACGTACCAGAACGACGGCGCCCCGGCCGGGTCGAAGGCGGCCCGGCCCGGCAGGTGGGAGCCGGTGTTGAGGTCCAGCAGGTAGCCGGCCTCCCCGGACGGGACGCGGGCGAAGTCCGCCGGGTAGACGACCAGTTCCAGCCCCGCCGCCGGGCACGGCAGCTGCCGGTGGTCGAGGGCGTCGGCCAGTTCCCGCAGGGTCGCGGCCGACGGCGGGCCCTCCACGAGGACCGTGACGTCGACGTCGCTGCGCCCGTGCCGGTAGTCGCCGAGCGCGAGCGAGCCGACCGCGACCACGCCGGTCAGCCGGGTGCCGCACACCGCGCGCGTGCGGCGCACCAGCTCCGCCAGGTAGGGCCGCACCTCGGCAGGAACGGCCCGGAACGGCCCGGTTGCTGCGTCCATCCGGCCAGTATGGGGCACCCCGGCGGCGCGAACACCCCGGCGACGTGCGGGCGCGGTGCGGGCGCGGTGCGGCAGGACCACCCGCACACGGACGGATCCGCCCGGGTGGGATACGGTGGCCGCCCTGCCCGCCGTCTGCGCCCGAGAGCGCCCGTCACCCGAGGACCAGAGAAGTGTCCAGCGAGTCCCCGTTCTCCGTCGTCATCCGGTTCTATCCGGGCAGAGTGATCGTCAGTGAGGACCGCGTCGTGATCCGGCGCTCCCTCCTCGCCCGGCTCGGGGGAGCCGAGAACGTCACCATTCCGGTCGCCGACATCGTGGACGTGGTCTCCCAGGTGCCCACCCCGGTGCTGAACGGCTACACCTCCTTCGAGACCCGGGGCCCGTCCGGGAGCCGCGCGGTGCCGGACGGAGCGTCGCGGAGGGAGATATTCGCCTCCCCGCACACCGTTGCCTTCACGGCCGCCCAGAAGGGCAACCAGCAGAAGCTCCTGGAGGCCGTGGAATTCGCCCGGGCGCGGCTGCGCGGGGAGTGACGGGAGAGCAGGGCAGAGCGGGGGAGCCGTCACCCGGACGGGGCGGGGCGGGCGGCGAGCTCGCGCAGGACCGGGACGAGGACCTCGCGGAGCCAGCGGCGGTTGCGGGCGAAGCGGCGGGACTTCTCCAGGTTGCCCGAGACGTGCCAGAGCCAGGCCAACAGGGCTCCGGAGAGCGGGAGTTCACCGGCCTCGGGGCGGTGCAGGGCGCCGGTGCGCAGGGCCGTCACCACCTGCTCGCCCCAGGACCGGCCCTCCAGCAGCCAGCCCAGGGCGAGGGCGAACGTCGCGCGGTCGACCACGGCCGGGCCGTCGGCCGTCGCGTCCGCCCAGTCGACCACACCCGTGACGGGCGGTCCGTTGCCGGAGGGTCCGGCGTCGGGCGGCGGACCGGTGCGGGCGGGGTCGCCGAACAGCAGGTTGCCGGGGACGAAGTCGCCGTGCGTCCAGGCCACTTCGACCGGCCGTCCGGTCAACTCACGGCGCAGGAAGGCGCGCAGGGCCAGCAGACCGGCGGTCCCCTCCGCGCTGCGGCACCAGCGGACCCGGTCGGAGAGCACCGCCAGCCGGTGGCCCAGCCAGCCGTCCGCCAACCGCCCGTCCCGGCTCGAACCGCCCGTCCCGCCGCGCAGTTCGTCCAGCACCCGGAACGCGGACGCGGCCACCGCGGCGGCCAGTTCGGGGCGGCGGGAGAGCAGGACGTCACCCGGGACGCCCGGCAGCACCTCCTGCACCAGGACGGGCGGGCGGGCGCCCAGCCGGGAGTCGACCGTCTGCGGCAGCAGCTCCTGCAGGCCCGGGGAGTGCAGCTGGGAGGCCAGCACCGCCACCGCGTCCCGCTCGCGGACCAGGGCCCGGACCGCCTCCCCGGTGCGCGGGCACTTCACCAGCACCGGCGGGCCGCCGTCCGCCGGGCACCGGCGCGCCACCAGCACGTCCGAGAAGCCCTGCGCCACCGCCTCCCACCGGCCGCGCCCCAACTCCTGCGCGGCCCACCGCAGTCGGAGCCCGTCCGCGGCCCGGCCCGCCGCCCCCGGCGGCACCAGCAGCAGCCCGCCCGCGACCTCGCGCACCCCCATCAGCTCGTACACGGGCACCCGGCTGCCGGTGCTCATCCCCGACCCCGTTCCCCGCGCACGGCCAACCCGCCGACGGCGGACGACAGTTCGGCGAGCCGGGCGGGCGTCCCGGCCGGGCCCGCCTCCGGCAGGGCGAGCAGCGCCAGCAGGGCCCGGCTGCCCGGGGCGGGCCGGGGCGGGCGGCAGCGGGGGCAGCCGCCCGGGCGGTGGCCCAGCAGGGCGGCGACCCCCTCCGCCAGGCCCGCCTGGTAGGCGGAGGCGGAAACCCTCGCCGCGGAACGGAGTTCGGCCGGGGCGTGGGCGGGCGCGGTGCCCAGCCGGGCCCAGCGCAGCAGCTCCAGGTCCGCCGGGCCGTCCCCGGCGGCGAACACCGGCACCGCGCCCGGATCGCCCAACTCCGCCAGCAGCGCCCGCACTCCGGCGGCCTTGCCGACGCCCGGCGGCAGGAAGTCGGTCTGCTGCTCGCCCCGCACCGTCCGGGTACCGGTCGCGGCGGCGATCCGCCCGGCGGTGCGCCCGTCCAGCCCGGTGCGCCGCCCGTCCGGCTGCCGCCGCGACACCCGGGCCGTCCAGCGGGCCAGCGGGTCGACCTCCAGGTCCGCCGAACGGGCGGCCAGCGCCCGGACAGCGGCACCGTCCCGGTCGGCGAGCGGCAGCGGCGCCCGCCCCGGCAGGTGCACCACCGCCCCGTACTCGGCCACGCCGCCCGCCAACCCGTAGGCCCGGCAGCGGTCCTGGAGCTCCGGCAGCGAACGGCCGGTCGCCGGCAGCGGACGGAAACCGTGCGCCCGCAGCGCCCGCAGCGCGAGCATCCCGAGCGGCGACCCGGCCGGGAAGCCCAGCGGATCGGTCTCCAGCACCCCGTCCAGGTCCAGCACGCACCACCCCGCCCCCGGCCCGGCCCCGGGCGTCGGCAGGTCGTCCAGGTACTCCTCGGCGAGGAAGCCCTGCACCGCCCGCGCCGAGGCCCGCCGCCGCGCCGCCCGGTCCAGCGGCCGGTCGCCCAACCCGTGCCGCACCTGCACCAGTTGGGCCAGGCACCAGCGGGCCGCGTCGATCCGCTCCCCGGTGAGCCGCTCGTACCCGGCCCGGACCTCGGCGGCCTCCCCGGGGCGCCCGAGCGCGGTCAGCGAGACGGCGAGGCCCGCGAGGTCCCAGGTCGGGTCGCAGCTCGCCAGGTCCAGGTGGCTGAACGCGCCCTCCGCCCAGTCGGTCTTCACCCACCGCCCGTCCCGGCCCGTCCAGCGCCCGGCCGAGGTGCGCCCGTCCACCACGTACGGCCGGGCGGCGCGGGTGAGCGCACGGGCCACCGGGTCGGCGAGCAGCGGACGCAGCACGGCCGCCCAGCGGCCGAACAGCGGCGCGAACAGGCGCCCCGCCTCCTCCCACACCGGCCCGCGCCCGACCAGCCGGGCGGTGCGGTCCGCGCCGAGGGCCAGCGCCCGCTGCCGGGCGGCCACGTAGCGGGCCGCCGCCTCCGCCGAGACGGGGGTGTCGCCGGGCCGCTCCCGGCGGACCATCAACCCGCCCTCCAGCGCCAGGACTTCGGGTACCAGGCCGGGCAGGGCGGCGGCGTACTCGGCGGCCCGGCGGCCGAGGTGCCCCAGCCCGACGGTCTCCACCCGCAGCGGCACCGGCGGCCCGTCCGCCGGGTGCCCCGTCACCGGCAGCGAGAGGTGCAGGCCCCGCCCCGGGGAGACGGCCGGGCCGACCTCCAGGCGCGGCCAGCCGGCGGCGCCCGGGACGCTCCGGCGGACCAGCGCCTCCACGGCCGTCGGCGAGACCAACTCCCTTACCTGCCAGTCGCTTTCCGGCAGCGCGACGACCCGGAACGGGCCGAGGTCGGGCGGCTCCCGCTCCACCGCGACCAGGACGCTCACCGCGTCCGCCGCGAACCCCCTGGCGCACAGGCCGGTGGCGACCTCCAGCAGCGAACGCCCGGTCACCGGCGGGTCGTCCACCACCAGCACCTGCCCGCCCGCCGCCAGCAGCCACGCCAACTCCCGCTCCCGGCCCGCCAGTACGGCCTGCCCCGGCCGCACGGTGCCGCCCGCCACCGCCCGGTGCCCGGCCTGCCGCAGCGCGGCCGCCAGCAGCGGGCCCAGGTAGCTGCCGGAGGTCCGCACCCCCACCACCAGCAGCGGCAGGTCGGCGGGCAGCGGCCGCACGGCGTCGAAACGGCGGGCCAACTCGACCAGGTCCGCCGGGTACTGGTCGAAGCTGCAGAAGCAGGACGGCGGCCGCCGCACCGCCGACCCCAGCACCCGCCGCAGCCCCGCCGACCGCGCGTCCGCCCGACCGTCCAACTGCCCCGCCGCCCGACCGTCCAACTGCCCCGCCAGCCGGTCCAGCCGCCGGTACAGCGCGGACGGGAACGCGGACGGGAACGGGGCCGGGCGCAGCACCAGCGCGGCCAGGTCGTCCGTCGCAGCGGCCAGCACCCGCACCCACCGGACGGCCGCCCCCAGTGCGGGCGCGCGCCCGGCCAGCGCCGCCGCGGCCCGCTCCAGGGCCGCCGCCCCGGCCCGGCTCCCGGCGGCCGGGGCGGCCCCGTCCTGCAGGTGCCGGACCAGGCGCCGCGGCACCGTCCAACTACCGGCCAGCCGGTCCTCGGCGGCCTGCAGCATCCCCGCCGCGTACAGGAACGCGTCCAGCGCCTCCCCGTCCCGCGCCGCCCCCGCCAGGCAGTCGGCCAGCTCCGCCACCGTCGCGTGCGGATCCGTCGGCCGTCGGCCGGGCGACACCCCGGGCGGCACCCCGGCCGGGCCCGCGAGGGGGGCCGGAGCGGGGCCCGGGGCGGGGCCCGGGGGGTCGGGCGGTGGCCTTGGGGTCATGGCGCTCTCCGTGCTCTCCGTACGCTCCGCGCGCTCCGTGTTCTTCGGGGTTCTTCGGGGTTCTTCGGGGAACGGGCGGCAGCCGCGCAGCGACGGACTGCCGGACACGGCTGCTTCCACCGTCCGCCCACCACCCCGCGCCCGCAACGCGGGCCCCGCCCCGCCCGTCCCGCCCTCGACGCCCCGTGTCCGCCCGGCCACCCGGAGCGACCGGGAGGCCGCCCGAGACCACCCGTCCCGGAGTCCACCGGCCTTGGGATGACGGGGTGTTCAACCGTCTGCGGATCGACGTGCCGGCGTCCGAGCGCTGCACCGCCGAGGTACGGGTCCGGGTCGACGGGGCGGACCCGGTGGCCGACACGACGGGCCCCGGCGGCTTCGGCGCGTACGCCCCGCCCCTGCTGCCCGCCACCGGCGAGGGCCCGCTCCGGGCGGGCACCGAGGCGCGCCCGCCCGCCCGACCTCCACTTCAACGCCCACCAGTACGACACCGAACTCGCCCGCGCCGGTGCCGACCGCTGGTGGGACCTCCCCCCGGCGCCCTGACCGCGGGCGGAAGAATTCCCCGCCGGGCACCGATGAGTCCACGGGGCGGCGGCCGTCGAAGCCGGTGAGACCGATGCCCGCCGACCGGGGAGACCTGAGATGCCCAGCAGCACCACCGCCACCGCCACCGTCATCGCCACCGATTCCGCCCCCGCCACCGCCGCTGCGCCCGGGACGGCCCTGCGCCGGACGGTCCGGACGCTGCGGATCCTGATGGCGCTGTTCTTCGCCGTGGCCAGCGCACTGCCCAAGCTGCTCGCGATCCCGGACGCCACCACGGTCTTCGACGCGATCGGCGCGGGCGACTGGTTCATGTACCTCACCGGCCTGGTGGAACTCTCCGGCGCGATCGGCCTGCTGCTGCCCCGCCTGGCCGGACCGGCCGCGACGGCGCTGATCGCCTTCCTGTTCTGCGCGTTCGCCGTCCAACTCACCGCCATGCACGGCGAGAACGCGGGCACCCCGTTCCTCTTCATGCTCCCGCTGGCCGTCATCGCCTGGAACCACCGCACTGAGACCGCCGCCCTGCTGCGCCCGCGCCCGCGCCGCTGACCGGCGCCGCGTTCCGCGAGGTGCCCGCCGAAGTGCTGGAGCGCGAAGCCGAGGAGTACCGGGCAGGTGCTCCGCGCGGGGCCGGGGCACTGCGGTAGGACACGCCCGCGGCCGGGAGTCCCCGGCGTCGCACCACCGGCACGCACCCGGGGGCGGTGGCCGGTCCGCGGAGCGGCGTCCCCGAGCGGGGCGTCCCGGGCAGCCCTGTCCCGAACTGCCGTCCGGCAGCGTCGAACTGGCGCTGCGGCGGCAGCCCGGGCGTCGGCGCCCTCCTGGAGCCGCGTGAGGACGGATCGGCCGGATAGGGGGTACGGTCGGTCGGGACGCGAGGGGAGGCGAGCGGATGACCGCGATGGCGGAGTCCGGAGCGCGGCGGGTGCGGCGGGCGCGGCGCGGCGGCGCTCGGTACGGGCCGGTCCGCACCGGTGGGCGGCGGACCGGGACGGCGGCGTGAGCAGCTGGAAGATCTGGCTGCAGGACCAGCCGGCCCACACGATGATCGCGATCTCGAAGACCGACGGCGACCTGTTCGCGCTGGTCACCGCCGCCCTGGTCCTCCTCGACGACCGGACCGGCACCCCGGTCGACGCCTGGGGCGACCTGCGCAGCGTCGTCCTCGCCCCGGCCGTCACCGCGGAGCTCTTCGTCAACGCCGACGAGCGCACGATCGACGTCCTGCGCCTGGTCTGGGTCCCGGGCCTGGGCGCCTGACCCGGGTGGGGCCCGGGGGCCCGTCGTCAGCCGACCAGGGGGGCCAGGGCGAGGGTGTGCCGGGTGTGCTCGACCTTGGCGCGGAGGTAGTGCAGGTTGCTGGGGGAGAGGTGGACGGCGGTGGGGACGCGTTCGGTGACGGTGATGCCGTGGGCGGCGAGTTGGGCGGCCTTGTCGGGGTTGTTGCTGAGCAGGCGGACGGCGGGGGTGCCGAGGGTGTGGAGCATCTGGGCGGCGGCGGTGTAGTCGCGGCCGTCCTCGGGCAGGCCCAGGGCGGTGTTGGCCTGGTAGGTGTCGAGGCCGGCGTCCTGGAGGGCGTAGGCGTCGAGCTTGTTGTAGAGGCCGATGCCGCGGCCCTCCTGGCGCAGGTAGAGGAGGTGGCCGCCGGTCTCGGCGATGCGCTGGACGGATTCGCGCAGCTGGGGGCCGCAGTCGCAGCGGGCGGAGCCGAAGACGTCGCCGGTGAGGCACTCGGAGTGCAGGCGCACCAGGGGGGCGGGGGCCGCGGACGGGTCGCCGAGGGTGAGGGCGAGGTGTTCGGCGCCGTCGGCGAGGCCGTGGAAGGTGCGGACCTCGGCTTCGACGCGGTAGCCGTCGGGGAAGGCGAGGGGGATGCGCACCCGGGAGCGGATGGTCGCTGCGGGCCGCTGGGGGGTGGTTTCGGGGTGCGTCATGTCGGGTCCCTCCGGGGCCGCGAGTAGGGGAGGCCTGCGGTCCGGTGCGAGGGGCTGCCCATGTTGTTCAAATTCGAACCGGATCGTGCGCGGTCGACGCTACACCGTGGTTCCAATGTGAACAACCGGCGTCCCGGGCGGCGTTCCCCCTCCCGTTCGGCCCACCCGTCCCCGGGCTACCGGCCGGTACCCCGGCAAGGTGGAGGGGGCAAGGGGCCGCGGAGGAGAGGAAGGGCCGGATGGCGAAGGCATTCGGGTTCGTCGGGTACGGCGGGCCGGAGCAGCAGGAGTTCCTGGACCGGCCGGCGCCCGTCCCCGGGCCCGGCACGCTGCGGATCAGGGTCGTGGCCGCCGGGGTCAACCCCGCGGACTGGAAGAAGCGGCAGGGCTGGTTCGGCACCGACGCCGCCCCGCCGCTGGTGATGGGCAGCGAGGCGGCCGGGGTGGTGACCGCCGTCGGCGAGGGCGTGCAGGGCTTCCGGGTCGGCGACGAGGTCTTCGGGACCGCCCCCGGCGGCGCGTTCGCCGAGGAGGCGCTGCTCTCCGCCCGCGCCACCGCGCACAAGCCCCGCACCGTCGGCTTCGCCGAGGCCGCCGCGCTGCCCGTCGCCGCCGCCACCGCCTACGACGCGCTCGACCAGCTCGCCGACCTCGGCCTGCACCGCGGACAGACCCTGCTGGTCGTCGGCGTGGCCGGGGGCGTCGGCAGCGCCGCCGCGCAGATCGCCCGCGGCCGCGGCCTGGACGTGCTGGGCACCGCCGGGGAGGGCAGCGCCGCGTACGTCCGCTCGCTCGGCGCGACCCCCGTCCGCTACGGCCCCGGCGTCGCCGACCGGCTGCGCGGCGTCGCCCCCGAGGGCGTGGACGCCGTGCTCGACCTGATCGGCGGGGACGCCGTCCGCGAGGTCGCCGGGGCCCTGCGCGCCCCCGGCCGGCTGGTCTCCACCGCCGACCCGGACACCGTCGCCGAACTCGGCGGCGCCTACGTCCGGCGCGACGGCACCGCCGCCCCGCTCGCGGCCCTCGCCGAACTCGTCGCCGCCGGAACCCTCGACCCGCACATCACCGCCCGCTACCCGCTGGAACGCGCCGCCGAGGCGATGGCCGCGGTGGAGGGCGGGCACGCCCGAGGCAAACTGATCCTGGAGATGAGCCGACCGTGAACACCACCGAACCGAGCCCCGGCGCGCCCTGCTGGGTCGAACTCGCCACCAAGGACCCGGCCGCCGCCAAAGCCTTCTACCACGAACTCTTCGGCTGGCGCGCCGAAGTCGTCCCCGACGAGAAGGCCATGGGCTACACCAGGTTCCACCTCGGCGAGCAACTCGTCGCCGGACTCAGCCCGTTGATGCAGCCCGAGCAGCCCACCGCCTGGACGATCGGCTTCCACACGCCCGACGCCGACGCCGCCGCCGACGAAATCGCCGACGCCGACGGCAAGTTGATCGTCCCGCCGACGGACGCCCTGGACTGGGGCCGGTTCGCCGTCGCCGCCGACCCCACCGGCGCGGTCTTCTCCACCTGGCAGCCCGCCGACCTGCGCGGCGTCGACCTGCGCGACGCCCCCGGCTCCCTCGGCTGGGTCGAACTCGCCACCCGCGCACCGCAGTCGGCCGCCGAGTTCTACGCCCGGGTGTTCGGCTGGAGCGTCAACACGGGCGAGATGTACACCCGGTTCGGCCTCGGCGGAAGCGACTTCGGCGGCATGATGGACATGTCCGACCAGTTCCCCGCCGAGGTCGCGCCCTACTGGATGCCGTACTTCGTGGTCGCCGACGTCGACCTCGGCGCCGAACGCGCCGCCCTGCTCGGCGCCACCGTCACCCTCCCGCCCACCGACGTCCCCGACGGGCCCCGGCTGGCCGTCCTGCACGACCCGCAGGGCGCGCTCTTCGGCATCCACGCGGTGGAGCGGGAGGGGTGAAGGAGCGGGAGGGGTGAAGGGAACAGGAGGGGCAGGAGGGGCAGGAGGAGTGACAGTAGCGGGGCTCAGACCCGGGCCGGCGGCAGGCCGGTGGGCGTCGCGGACGGCGGCGGCCCCGGGCGGCGGCGGTCGCGCAGCACCGGCCCGGCGGCGCCCGCGGCCGCCGCCAGCACCACCGCCAGCGCCGTCAGCGGCACCCAGTCGCCCAGCCGCACGTACCAGGTGCGGGCCGCCGGGTCGGCCAGCGCCAGCTGCACCGTCACCGACCCCGACTCGTCCGTGCCCAGCCGGGCCAGCCGCCGCCCCTGCGCGTCGTACGCCACCGACTCGCCCGTCAGCGCGGCCTGCACCACCGGGCGGCCGGTCTCCGCGGCCCGCAGCGCCCCCAGCGAGGCGTGCTGCGCCGGGGCCCACGTCGACTGGAACGTCGAGGTCGCCGACTGGTAGACGATCAGCTCGGCGCCCTGCCGGGCCGCGGTGCGCGACATGTCGGGGAACGCCGACTCGAAGCAGACCAGCGCGCCCACCGGCAGCGCCCGCCCGTCCCGGCCGACCACCGGCAGCAGGTGCACCGAGCTGCCCGGCGCCCGGTTCTCGCCCGCCGCGGCGCTCACCCCGGCGATCCAGCCCAGCAGCGGACGCAGCGGGATGTACTCGCCGAACGGCACCAGCCGGATCTTCCGGTAGCGCGCCAGCACGCCCGAACCGTCCACCAGCACCGCGTCCTTGGAGATCCGGCCGTCCGCCTTCCGGGCGTCCTCGCCGACCAGCAGCTGCGCGCCCGTCGAGCGCGACAGCGCCGCCAGCCGGTCCACCGTCGCCCGCTGCCGGTCCAGGTCCTCGGTGGTCGAGCTCTCGCCCCACACCACCAGGTCCACCGGGCGGCCCGCCAGCGAACGGGTGATCCGCACGTTCGCCTCCAACCGGGCCCGCTCGTCCGGCGTCGACCCCGCCTGCACCAGCGCCACCGACGCCGAACCGGACACCGCCGGAGCGGCCTGCGCCGCGAACGCCGCCGGGCCCGCCAGCAGCGCCGCCAGCGCCGTCGCCCCCGCCAGCGCGCGCACCCGCACCCCCCGCGCGCACACCAGCACCAGCAGCGCCGTGTTCACCGCGACCAGCGCCCAACTCACCAGCCACACACCGCCGACGGACGCCAGGCCGAGCACCGCCGGATGCTCCCACTGCGTCGCGCCCAGCACCGCCCACGGCCCGCCCAGCGCACCCCAGGAACGGGCGTACTCGGCGCACACCCACACCGCGGGCAGCACCGCCAGCGCCGCCGCCGAACGGCGCGGCGTCGGCTCGCCGCGCAGCAGCCACCACGCCGCCAGACCGAACGGCGCCTGCAGCACGCCGAACAGCACCGCCAGCACCGGCAGGCCCGGGCCGATCGACGGGATCAGCCAGTACATGCCCGTCAGGATGAACCCCGCCCCGAACCACCAGCCGCGCACCGCCGCCTCGCGCGCCCCGCCCGCCGCCCGCATCAGCGCCAGCCCCGGCACCAGCGCCCCCCAGGCCAGCCAGGCCAGGCCCGCGCCGGGGAAGGTCAGGACGGGCAGCGCGCCCGAGGCCAGCGCGCCGTAGCGGGCGGGTCGGGTGAGGGCGGTTCGCAGGTTCATGGGCAGATTGTCCGTCCGGCGGTGCCGGAAGGCACCCCTATTCGATCACCGGCATGTCCAGGTCGCCCCCAGCCTGCCCGGATCCCGCCCGTTCACGCGCCCTCGACCGAAGCCGCCCGTCCGGCTGGCTGGCCGCCCGTCCGGCTGGCCGCCGTCACTCGCCCGCCCGTCCACCCGTCCGCCGTCACTCGCCCTCCAGTTCGCCCTCCGTCTCCAGCAGCACCTGCCGCAGCCCGTCCAGCAGCGCCGCGTCCGGCTCCGCCCACAGGCCGCGCCCGGCGGCCTCCAGCAGGCGCTCGGCGATGCCGTGCAGGGCCCACGGGTTGGCCTCGGCGAAGAACTCCCGGTTGACCGGGTCGAGCACGTACTCCTCGGTCAGCTTCTCGTACATCCAGTCCGCGACCACGCCGGTGGTCGCGTCGTAGCCGAACAGGTAGTCGACGGTCGCGGCCATCTCGAACGCGCCCTTGTAGCCGTGCCGCCGCATCGCCTCCAGCCAGCGCGGGTTGACCACCCGGGCCCGGAAGACCCGGGCCGCCTCCTCGGTCAGGGTGCGGGTGCGCACCGCCTCCGGGCGGGTCGAGTCGCCGATGTACGCGGCCGGGGCGGCGCCCGTCAGCGCCCGCACGGTGGCCACCATGCCGCCGTGGTACTGGAAGTAGTCGTCCGAGTCGGCGATGTCGTGCTCACGGGTGTCGGTGTTCTTCGCCGCCACCGTGATCCGCCGGTACGCGCTCTCCATCTCCTCGCGCGCGGGCCGCCCGTCCAGGCCCCGCCCGTACGCGTAGCCGCCCCACACCGTGTACACCTCGGCCAGGTCCGCGTCGGTGCGCCAGTCCCGGCTGTCGATCAGCTGTAGCAGGCCCGCGCCGTACGTGCCCGGGCGGGAGCCGAACACCCGTACCGTGGCCCGGCGTTCGTCGCCGTGCTCGGCCAGGTCGGCCTGCACGTGCGCCCGGACGAAGTTCTGCTCCGCGGGCTCCTCCTGGCGGGCCGCCAGGCGCACCGCGTCGTCCAGCAGCGCCACCACGTGCGGGAAGGCGTCCCGGAAGAAACCCGAGATGCGCAGCGTCACGTCGATCCGCGGACGGCCCAACTCGGCTGCGGGGACGGCCTCCAGGCCCGTCACCCGGCGCGAGGCGTCGTCCCACACCGGGCGGACGCCCAGCAGTGCCAGCGCCTCCGCGATGTCGTCGCCCGCGGTGCGCATCGCCGAGGTGCCCCACAGCGACAGGCCCACCGACGGCGGGAACTGCCCCTCGTTGTCGGCCCGGTAGCGCTCGACCAGCGAGGACGCCAGCGCCTGGCCGGTCTCCCAGGCGAGCCGGGACGGGACGGCCTTCGGGTCCACCGAGTAGAAGTTCCGGCCGGTCGGCAGCACGTTGACCAGCCCGCGCAGCGGCGAACCCGACGGCCCCGCCGGGACGAAACCGCCCTGCAGCGCGTGCAGCACCGCGTCCAACTCGTCGGTGGTGGCGGACAGTCGGGGCACCAGCTGGGTCGCGGCGAAGGTCAGCACGTCGGCGACCGCGGCGGGCAGCCCCTCGGCGACCTTCGCGACCGCGGCCGGGTCCCAGTCCTCCGCCTCCATCGCCTCGACCAGCGAACGGGCCTCCGCCTCCGCCGCGTCCGCCGCCCCCAGCGACGGCGCCGCCTCGTCCAGGCCCAGCGCCTCGCGCAGGCCCGGCAGCGCGCTCACCCCGCCCCAGATCTGCCGCGCCCGCAGGATCGACAGCACGAGGTTCACCCGGTCCGCGCCCGCCGGGGCCTGCCCCAGCACGTGCAGGCCGTCGCGGATCTGCGCGTCCTTCACCTCGCACAGCCAGCCGTCCACGTGCAGCAGGAAGTCGTCGAAGCCGTCGTCCTCCGGCCGCTCCGCCAACCCCAGGTCGTGGTCCAGCTTCGCGGCCTGGATCAGCGTCCAGATCTGCGCCCGGATCGCGGGCAGCTTCGCCGGGTCCATCGCCGCGATGTTCGAGTGCTCGTCGAGGAGTTGCTCCAGCCGGGCGATGTCGCCGTACGAGTCGGCGCGCGCCATCGGCGGCACCAGGTGGTCGACCAGCGTCGCGTGCGCCCGGCGCTTGGCCTGGGTGCCCTCGCCCGGGTCGTTCACCAGGAAGGGGTAGACCAGGGGCAGATCGCCCAGCGCCGCGTCCGGGCCGCACTCCGCCGACAGCGCCGCGGTCTTGCCCGGCAGCCACTCCAGGTTGCCGTGCTTGCCCAGGTGCACCACCGCGTGCGCACCGAAACCGCCGTCCGCGCGGTCCGCCGCGATCCACCGGTACGCCGCCAAGTAGTGGTGGCTGGGCGGCAGGTCGGGGTCGTGGTAGATCGCCACCGGGTTCTCGCCGAACCCGCGCGGCGGCTGCACCAGCACCAGCAGGTTGCCGGAGCGGATGCCCGCCAGCACCAGGTCGCCGTCCGGGTTGCGCGAACGGTCCACGTACAGCTCGCCCGGCGCCGGGCCCCAGTGCTCCTCCACCCGCTCGCGCAGCGCCGCCGGGAGGGTGGCGTACCAGCGCCGGTAGTCGGCCGCCGGGATGCGCACCGGGTTGCGGGCCAACTGCTCCTCGGTCAGCCACGCCTGGTCGTAGCCGCCCGCCTCGATCAGCGCGTGGATCAGCGCGTCGCCCTCGTGGCCCTCGTCCGTCTCCGTGTGCAGGCCCGGCAGGCTGTCGCCCAGGTCCATGCCCTCCGCACGCAGCCGCTCCAGCAGCCGCACCGCCGACGCCGGGGTGTCCAGGCCCACCGCGTTGCCCACCCGGGCGTGCTTCGTCGGGTACGCCGACAGCACGAGGGCGAGACGGCGCTCGGCCGCCGGGGTGTGCCGCAGCCGGGCGTGCCGCACCGCGATGCCCGCCACCCGCGCCGCCCGCTCCGGGTCCGCCGCGTACACCGTCAGCCCGTCCTCGTCGACCTCCTTGAACGAGAACGGCACCGTGATCAGCCGGCCGTCGAACTCCGGGACGGCCACCTGCGTCGCCGTGTCCAGCGGGGACAGGCCGTCGTCACTGCCCTCCCACTGGGCCCGCGACCAGGTCAGGCACAGCGCCTGGAGAATCGGGCGGTCGAGTGCGGCCAACGCGCCCGCGTCCCACGCTTCCTCGTCGCCGCCCGCCTGCGCGTCCGCCGGACGCGTGCCGCCCGCCGCGAGCACCGTCGTCACGATCGCGTCCGCCGCGCCCAGCTCCGCCAGCAGCTCCGGCTCCGCGCCGCGCAGCGACGCGCAGAAGTACGCCCGCGCCTGCGCGCCCTGGTCCTCCACGGCCCGGCACAGCGTCTCCACGAACGCCGTGTTCCCGCTCATGTGGTGCGCCCGGTAGTACAGCACCGCGATCACCGGGCCCTCGGCGGTGCGCGCCTCCCGCTCCAGTGGACCCCACGCGGGCGCCGACGCCGGGGGCGCGAAACCGTGCCCGGTCAGCAGCACCGTGTCCGACAGGAACGCGCCCAGCTCCGCCAGGTTCGCCGGACCGCCGTGCGCCAGGTACGCGTGCGCCTCCGCCGCGATGCCCGCCGGGACGCTCGACAGCTCCATCAGCTGCGCGTCCGGCGCCTGCTCGCCCGTCAGCACCACCACCGGCCGCGGCCCCGCCAGCAGCGCGTCCAACCCCTCCTGCCAGGCCCGGCGCCCGCCCAGCAGCCGCACCACCACCAGCTCCACGCCCGCCAGCAGCGCGGGCAGCTCCTCCGGCGACAGGCGCGCCGGGTTCGCCCACCGGAACGGCACCGGGCCGTCCGCCGCCCGGGCGCTCAGCAGGTCGGTGTCGGACGTCGACAGCAGCAGGATCATGCGGAAGCCCTCCCGGGCGTCTCGGACGGCACGGGGCACACGGGCAGGGCGGAGCACACGGGCAGGGCTGCGCTGACCGGCAGGGCCGGGGCGGCGCTGACCGGCAGGGCGGCACAGGACGGCAAGGCGGGGCGCACGGGCGACGGGCGGCGAACGGCACGGGACGGCCCGACGACGGCGGGCACCCCCCGGGGCGCAGGCATGCGGCAGCGCATGGAACAGCCTTCCTCGGGGTCCTCGCCCCGGGCAGTGGAGGACGGCCGGAGTTCCTGGCTCCCGCGGCTCACTGAGCCGCGGTCACAGTGGCGGGACCGCACCGGATTCGCACCGGACTTCCTCCGCTGTGCCGTCGCTGGCAGCGGACGCCCCGAGAGGCGCCCGCCAGCATCGTACGGGGTGATCGGCCCCGGGGGGAGTGTGAGCTGCGACGCTGACCGAAACCCGACCACCCGCACCCCCACAGCCCGGCCCGCACCGCCCTGAGCTGGGCAATCGCCCCGCAACGGCCACCGGGGCACCCCGCCGGGGTGTGACGGACGAAGCGGTGGCGCCGACGCGGCCGATGGGTATGCTCGCCGCCATGCCACCCACACCCGACGCCGCCCAGGCGGCCTCCGTCGGGCCCGACCGAGGCCGCGCCGACGCCTGCCCCGGCGCGCTCCGCCTGCACCCCGCCGAGGACGGCCACCTCGCCCGACTCCGCCTGCCCGGCGGCTACTTGACGACCCGTCAGCTGCACGCGATCGCCGACGCCGCCGACGACCTCGGCGACGGCGGCATCGAGATCACCTCCCGCGGCAACGCCCAGCTGCGCGGCCTCGACGGGGCCTGCGCCGCCGACCTCGCCGAACGCCTGCGCACCGTCGGCCTGTTGCCCTCCGACACCCACGAACGCGTCCGCAACATCGTCGCCTCCCCGCTCGCCGGAATCGACGGCCGCGGCACAGGCGGCACCGAACTCGACACTTGGGTAAGGGAGTTGGACGAGGCGCTGTGCGCCGCCCCGTGGGCCGCCGCCCTGTCCGGGAAGTTCCTGTTCGCCCTCGACGACGGCCGCGGCGACGTCGCCGCACTCAACGCCGATGTGACCTTGATCGCAGTCGGCGACGGCCGCGCCCTGCTCCGCCTCGGCCGCGCCCGCCGCGCCACCGCCGTCGACGCACCCGTCCCCGCCGCCCTCGACGCCGCCCGCGGCTTCCACCACCTCGCCGCCGGACGCGCCTGGCACCCCCGCGAGATCCAGCCCGAACTCCCCGAAGGCACCGTCCCCCTCCCGCCCTTCGCTGGCGAACAACCGCTACTGGGACAGGTCGGCGACGGCCTCTCGGTCGGACTGCGCTTCGGCCGCGCCACCAGCACCCAGTGGCGGCTGCTCGCCGACACCCTCCCCGCGGACCGCACCGCCCGGCTCACCCCCTGGCGCGGCGCCGTCCTGCCCGGCGCCGACCCCGCCCGGCTCCCGCACCTCGCCGACGCCGGATTCCGCACCACCCCCGGCGGCCCCTGGGAAGGCGTCACCGCCTGCACCGGCCTGCCCGGCTGCGCGAAGTCCCTCGCCGACGTCCGCGCCCAGGCCGCCCGCGCCCACACCGACGTCCCCGCCGAAGGACTCCCCGTCCACTGGTCCGGCTGCGCCCGCCGCTGCGGGCACCCCGCCGGACGCTGGGTCGACGTCCTCGCCACGGCGGCCGGACACCGCGTCACCGTCGACGGCACCGTCCGCGACACCGAAGAGAACCAGACGGCCGAGGCAGTCGCCGAAGCCCGCAACGCCCAATGGCGGAGGCCCAAATGATCGACTACGAGAAGGACGGCGCGGCCATCTACCGCCAGTCCTTCGCCACCATCCGGGCCGAGGCGAACCTCGCCCACCTGCCCACCGACGTCGCCCGGGTCGCCGTCCGGATGATCCACGCCTGCGGCATGACCGACCTCGTCGACGACCTGCTCTGGTCGCCGAACGCCGTCGCCGACGCCCGCCGCGCCCTGCTCGCCGGAGCGCCGGTCCTCTGCGACGTCAACATGGTCGCCAGCGGCGTGACCCGCAAGCGGCTGCCCGCCGACAACGAGGTGCTCTGCACCCTCACCGACCCCGCCGTCCCCGAACTCGCCCGCGCCATGGGCACCACCCGCAGCGCCGCCGCGATGGAACTCTGGCTGCCCCGCCTCGAAGGCGCCGTCGTCGCCGTCGGCAACGCCCCCACCTCGCTGTTCCGCCTGCTCGAAATGATCGAAGCGGGCGCCCCCCGACCCGCCGCAGTCATCGGCGTCCCCGTCGGCTTCATCGGCGCCGCCGAGTCCAAGCAGGCCCTCGCCGACCACCCCTCGGCCCTGGAGCACCTCGTCGTCCGGGGCCGCCGCGGCGGCAGCGCCATCGCCGCCGCAGCCATCAACGCGATTGCGAGCGAAGAAGAATGACGGACCACCAGGAAACCGGAAGGCTCTACGGGGTCGGCGTCGGACCCGGCGACCCGTCCCTGCTCACCGTGCGCGCCGCCGAACTCATCGGCAAGGCCGACGTCATCGCCTACCACTGCGCCCGGCACGGCCGCTCGCACGCCCGGGCCATCGCCGAACGGTACCTGACGGGACGTCAGATCGAAGAACAGCTGATGTACCCCGTCACGGTCGAGACCACCGATCACCCCGGCGGCTACCGCGGCGCCCTCGACGACTTCTACCAGGAAGCCTCCGCCCGGCTCGCCGCCCACCTCGACGCCGGACGCGACGTCGTCGTCCTCGCCGAGGGCGACCCGCTGTTCTACGGCTCCTACCAGCACATGCACAAGCGGCTCGCCCACCGCTACCCGACCGAGGTCGTCCCCGGCGTCACCTCGGTCAGCGCCGCCGCCGCCCGCCTCGGCACCCCCCTCGTCGAAGCCGAGGAAGTCCTCACGATCATCCCCGGCACCCTCCCCGAGGAGGAACTCGCCGCCCGCCTCGCCGCCACCGACTCCGCCGTCGTCATGAAGCTCGGCCGCACCTTCCCCGCCGTCCGCCGCGCCCTGGAGCGGGCCGGCCGCCTCGACGACGCCCGGTACGTGGAACGCGCCACCATGGACGGCGAACGCACCGGACGGCTGGCCGACGTCGACCCGGACGGCGTCCCGTACTTCTCCGTCGCCGTGCTGCCCAGCAAGGTCGCCGCGCTCGACTCCGCCGGGCAGCCCTACGCGGCCGCCGGGGCCGCCGGGGCCGCCGGGGACCCGCTCGACGGAGCGCCGGACGGAGCGCCGGACGGAGCGCCGGACGGCTCGGCGGGGACGGACGGGGTCGGCGAGGTCGTCGTGGTCGGCACCGGGCCCGCCGGGCCGCTGTGGCTCACCCCCGAGGCGCGCGGCGCCCTCGCCAACGCCACCGACCTGGTCGGCTACACCACCTACCTGGACCGAGTGCCCGTCCGCGCCGGACAGCTCCGGCACGGCTCCGACAACAAGGTCGAAGGCGTCCGGGCCGAATTCGCCCTCGAACTGGCCCGCCGCGGCCGCCGCGTCGCCGTGGTCTCCTCCGGCGACCCGGGCGTCTTCGCGATGGCCACCGCCGTCCTCGAAGCCGCCTGCACCGACCCCTACCGGGACGTCCCCGTCCGCGTCCTGCCCGGCATGACCGCCGCGCACGCCGCCGCCTCCCGGATCGGAGCGCCGCTCGGCCACGACTACGCGGTCGTCTCGCTCTCCGACCGGCTCAAGCCCTGGGAGGTCATCGCCCGCCGGCTGCGCGCCGCCGCCGAGGCCGACCTGGTGCTCGCCCTCTACAACCCCGGCTCCAAGTCCCGCACCACCCAGGTCGGTTCGGCCCGCGACCTGCTGCTGGAGTACCGCTCCCCGCAGACCCCCGTGGTGCTGGCCCGGGACGTCGGCGGCCCCACCGAGCGGATCCGCACCGTCGCGCTCGCCGAACTCGACCCGGCGGACGTCGACATGCGCACCCTGCTGCTGGTCGGCTCCACCCAGACCCAGTGGGTGCGACGCGGCGGCGGAGCCGAAGTGGTGTGGACGCCGCGCCGCTACCCCGAGGCGTAGCGGGCGAATTGACGGTGCGTCAGCCCACCAGTTGCCTGACCCAGTCGGCCGCCCCGGCCACGTCCGGGGCGGTCCGCACCCCCGCCGGGGCCGGCGGGCGCTGCACCACGACCACGGGCAGGCCGAGTTCGCGGGCCGCCGTCAGCTTGGGCGCGGTCGCGGCACTGCCGCTGTCCTTGGTCACCAGCACCTCGATGCGGTGCGCCCGCAGCAGCGCCCGCTCCCCGTCCAGGGTGAACGGGCCGCGCTCCAGCAGCACTTCGGTGGAGGCGGGCATCGGCGCCACCGGCGGCTCGACCGAACGCGCCAGGAAGACCAGCCCGTCCAGGTGCGCGAAAGCGGCGATGCCCTGGCGCCCCGTGGTCAGGAACACCCGGGTGCCGAGCGCGGGCAGCGCCTCCGCGGCGGCGGCCAGGCTCGGCACCGGGTGCCAGCGGTCGCCGTCCTGCGGCACCCAGCCCGGGCGGCGCAGCGCCAGCAGCGGCGTGCCCACGTCGGCGGCGGCCAGCGCCGCGTTGCGGCTGATCCGCTCCGCGAACGGGTGGGTGGCGTCCAGCAGTACGTCCACGGCGTGGGCCCGCAGCCAGGCCGCCAGACCGGCCGGGCCGCCGAACCCGCCGACCCTGACCTCCCCCGCGGGCAGCCGCGGCCGCTCCACCCGCCCGGCCAGCGAGCTGGTCACCCGCAGCGCCGGATCGGCCGTCAGCACGTCCGCCAACCGGCGGGCCTCACTGGTGCCGCCGAGGATCAGGACGTGCATGCGGACTCCCTGGGCCGGTGCGAGCAGGACACACCACCCTAACCGGGCGGCCGACGGGGGCGGCGTGGGACGGTGGGACGGGACGACGGTGGGACGGGACGACGGTGAGACAGTGGGAGCGGCGAGGAGAGCGGTGAGTGGCACGGTGAGCAGCGGGACGAGCGGTGAGCGGTGGAACGAGCGGTGAGTAGCGCGGTGGGTGGCGCGGCGCAGGACGGCCCGGTGGGCGGCGGGCGCCAGGGACAGCTGCGCAGCAGCGGGCTGCGGCCCGGGTGGACGACGGGCGCGTGCGCGACGGCCGCGACCAAGGCGGCGTACACGGCGCTGCTCGGCGGCGGCTTCCCCGACCCGGTGGTGATCACCCTGCCGAAGGGCGAGCGGCCCGCGTTCGCGCTGGCGGTGGAGGAGCTCGCGCCGGGCCGGGCCACCGCCGGGGTGGTCAAGGACGCGGGCGACGACCCCGACGTGACGCACGGCGCGCTGGTCCGCTCCACCGTGCGGCCGGGCCCGCCGGGCAGCGGCGTGGTGTTCCGGGCCGGACCGGGCGTCGGGACGGTCACCAAGCCCGGCCTGCCGCTGGCGGTCGGCGAACCGGCCGTCAACCCGGTGCCGCGGCAGCTGATGCGCGAGGCGGTCGCCGAAGTGGCCCGGGAGTTCGGGGCGTCCGGCGACGTGGAGGTGGAACTCTCCGTCGACCACGGCGAGGAGATCGCCCGGCACACCTGGAACCCGCGCCTGGGCATCCTCGGCGGCCTGTCCATCCTCGGCACCACCGGCATCGTCGTCCCGTACTCCTGCTCGGCGTGGATCGACTCGATCCGCCGCGGCATCGACGTGGCCCGCGCCGCCGGGCACACCCACGTCGCGGGCGCGACCGGCTCCACCTCCGAGAAGGTCGTGGTCGCCGAGTACGGCCTGCCCGAGGACGCCCTGCTCGACATGGGCGACTTCGCCGGAGCCGTCCTCAAGTACCTGCGCAGGCACCCGGTTCCGCGCCTCACCGTCTGCGGCGGCTTCGCCAAGCTCTCCAAGCTCGCCGCCGGACACCTCGACCTGCACTCCGGCCGCTCCCAGGTCGACAAGGCCCAACTCGCCGCCCTGGCAAGGGAAGGCGGTGCCGACGAGCAGCTGGCCGCCCGGGTCGCCGCCGCCAACACCGCCCTGGAAGCCGTGCAGTTGTGCACCGCGGCGGGCGTCCCGCTCGGCGACCTGGTGGCCGAACGGGCCCGCGCCACCGCCCTCGACGTGCTGCTCGGCGCCCCCGTCACCGTCGACGTGATCTGCATCGACCGCGCGGGCACCATCGTCGGCCGCGCCGCCCCGGAGGGCCGCTGACGGGCCGCTGAAGGGCCGCTGAAGGGCCGTTGACGGGGCGGGGCCGGGCGGGAGCGGGCGGGGCGGACACCCGACCGGGGCGCCGGGCGAGCAGTTCCGAAGTCGGTTGAGTTCGGCGGATCCTCGCCCTGACCTGCGCGACCCGGTGCCACCGCACCAACGACCGACCCGTCACCCGCGCACAGACCGCCCACGGCCACTGACCGGCTGCGGGACCACCCGTCCTAGACGAGTAGTTCCGAAGTGGGTCAGTGGTCGTAGGCGATGAGTGATCGGGTGACGGGTTGGCCGGTGGTGCGGTTGTGCCAGATCGCGCAGGTCA
>NZ_JNYE01000119.1 GCF_000717185.1 Kitasatospora phosalacinea
GGGTTGCCGAGCAGCTGGGCCGGGGTGCAGCCGGTGCCGCCGCCGGAGGTGACGGTCCAGGTGAAGGAGGCGGTGCCGGTCTTGTTGGCGGCGTCCTTGACGGTCACGGTGACCGTGGAGCCGCCCGCGGTGGTGGCGGTGCCGCTGATCAGGCCGGTGGAGGCGTTGACGGACAGCCCGGCGGGCAGGCCAGTGGCCGAGTAGCTGAGCGGCGCGGTGCCGCCGGTGGCCTTGATCTGCAGGCTGACGGCGCCGTTGACGGCGGTGGACTGGTTGCCGGGGTTGGTCACCGACGGGGCCGCGCCGGCCGGCTTGGTCAGCAGGCAGCCGCTGACGTTCAGGTCGATGACCCGGCCGGTGCCCAGGCAGGTGGTGAACCAGTACGTCTCCTCGCCGTAGCTCTGGCCCTTGGTGGCGGTGGTGGTGCCGTCGGCGGCCACCTCGCACGGGTTGTTCAGGGTGCACATCGCGCCGTCGTCGTTGCCCGTGTTGTTGATGCCGACGACCTTCCGGCTGGCCGCGTCGACGATCGGCGAACCGGAGGTGCCGTGCGTGGTGTTGCAGCCCGCGCTGTAGCGCAGCGAGTCGTGCCAGGTCCACTGGTCCTCGCGCAGGGTCGGGACGAACCCGTTGACCGAGCAGTTCCAGACCTGCTTCCAGTACGAGGACGGTATGTACATCGCGGAGCCGTCGACCGGGTGGGTGTCGCTGATCGTCAGCGCCGTCGCCCCGTACTTGGAGCTGATGGAGGAGAAGGTGTCGGTGAGCTGGTACAGGGCGACGTCGGTCCCGGTCATCGTCGCGTACAGCACCTTGTCCGCCTGGACGGTGCCGAGCGAGGCGCCCGAGGAGTTGAGCAGGGTGCCGCTGCGGCTGGCGCTCGCGTTCTGGATGACCTGACCGGCCGTCGGCATGGTCGGCAGGCAGTGGCCGTTGGTCAGCATCATCGCCCGGTCGGTGTCCACCGAGGCGGGGTAACGGACCAGCGAGGCCGAGCAGTTGCTCAGTGCGATGGTGGAGGTCAGGTCACCGGCCTGGACGGCCTGCGCGGGGGCGGCGCCGATGGTCAGGGCGCCTGCGACGACCGTGCCCGCGCCGAGTACGGCGGCGAGTTTCTTGAACATGGCTCTCCTTGTGGGGGATTGCAGGCGTGCAGCCGGTTGGCGCACGCCCACGCCGCACGAAAGTGCCATGACCACTTCAATAAGGTCAACCGTGCCGACCGAACTCGCGGCCGGAATTCCCCGCGGGTGGTGCCCCGCACCCGGCGCCCGGGCGCCGGGTGCGGGCGGGGGTCAGGCCCAGGGCTGGGCGGTCAGCCAGGAGGTGTCCTCGGCCCAGTAGTTGGCGTTGTCCCAGGTGTTGCCGCCGACGCCGTCACCGGCGAGGTAGCCGGTGTACTCGTAGTGGCGCAGGAAGCGGTTGGGGTAGTTGACGGACTGGAAGGAGTAGCCCTGTCCGCTGTGCCCGGCCTGGAGGCAGAAGGTGGCGTCCTGCTTGAACAGGGTGCTGCCGTCGGAGGCGGCGGTGTGGAACTGGTAGGCGGCGTGCCGCAGGTACTGGCCGGGGGCGGCCGCGGACTCGAAGGACAGGCAGGAGCCGTTGGCGAGTCCGGCGCGGACGATCCAGGTGGCGGCGCCCTTGTCGGCGGCCGAACTGGCGGAGGTGATCGGGGAGATGGCCACCGTGGCGTCGGTGTTGCGGCGCAGGTAGTCGGCGGCGCAGCAGGCGGTGGTGGCCTTCAGCGAGACCCGGGCGCCGGGGGTGAGGGCGCTCGAAGTGACGGCGGCCTCCTGGTAGTTGGCCGCGGTGATGTTGGCCTGGACGGCGTTCTCGGTGGCGTCCGAGGGGTAGCCGGAGGTCATCACGCCCTCGTAGAAGGTGCCGCTGGAGGACTTGCTGTTGTCGCCGCCGATGCCGAGGATGATCGCGCCCTCCTTGTGCATCGGGTTGTAGCCGGAGACGTTGGGCCGGACCCCGTTGTAGTACGTCGACAGGCCGCCGGACTGCGCGTTGCCGGCCTTGATCGCCCACAGGTTGGGGGCGCCCTTGACGATCGCGGTCAGGAAGCGGTGGCTGACGCTCGGGTCGTTCGCGTTGTAGCCCGCGTTGACGCCGGAGAACAGGCCGTTCTCCAGGTCGGCCATCACCCAGGGGCCCTTGCCGGTGCCGGAGCCCCAGATGGTGCTGTCGCCGAAGTAGATGGCCTCCATGTGGCCGTTGCCGGTGTCGAGGTTGTTGGTCTCGGCGTTGCCGTAGTCGAAGCAGCAGCCGCCGCCGAAGTGGGTGCCGTCGAGGACGGCGTACATGCCCTCGGGCTGGTCGCCGGTGGCGACGCCGTTGGTCCTGTTGTTGCGGTAGCCGGTGCCCGCGGCCACGTACACGCCGTACGCCTTGTGGCCCGCCACGGTGACCGGCGCGGCGGTGGCGGGGGCGAGGTTGTCGGGGCCGCCGGCCGCGCCGCCCGCGGGGGCCTGGGTGAGCTGGTTGCCCCGGCCGGACTGGTCGTAGATCACGGTGATGACGCAGGTGGTGGCGGCGCAGAAGGCGTCCTGGGCGGCGGCGTTGGCGTAGCCGCCCGCGCTGAGGACGCCGATGTCCTTGGTCGCGCCGTCGGAGGCGCGGCGAACCTGGTAGAGGGCGCCGTTGTACGCGCCGTACAGGGCCCGGGTGGTGGAGTGGGCCGCCACGCAGGGCGTCCCGCCGGAGGCGTAGAGGTCGCACGGGCCCTGGGTGGCGGCCTGCGAGGACGTCTCGGCGCCCGCGATCAGGGCGACGGTCAGGACCGCGGTGGTGCCGGTCGCGAGGAGGGTGCGCCGGGCGCGGCGCAGCCAGGTCTGGACGGCCAAGGGTGGACTCCTTGCTGGGATCGGGTGGGGGTCGGGAGTTCCCGGGGAGGCGGCCGCGCCGGGGCCCCGGCGGCGGAACCGTCCGCGGCGGGTGGGTGGCGGCTACGCTTTGTTAGCGCTAACAATTTACCCTGCGGAAGCCCAAAGCTGCGGGGGCGATGGAGAGTTGGGCTCGGCGACGGCCGTGCATCACTATGGAGAAGCGTCGTGACCCCGTCAAGGCCTCCGATCGGATTCGCGGCGACTCGCCCGCGGTCGGCGCGACCCCTTGCTCTGGCGCCTGTTAGCGCTCACAATTCCCTGTGCGGCGGCCCGTCCCGCACCGCCCCCGCCCGTCCCGCGCAGCCTCCGGCGGCGGTCGACCCCGACGAGCGGGTCCGCCGGTTGGAAGCCCGGGCAGCCGACGCGCCTCAGGTGCCCAGGGGCAGCCAGCGCCGGTCGGTGGCCAGCCGGGCGGCCTCCTCGGGCCCGTCGGTGCCGGGTTCGTAGGGCAGCGGGTCCCGGTCGGGGTCCAGGACGTCGCCGACGATGCGCCAGCTCTCCTCGACGAGGTCCATGCTGGTGAAGCGGCGCGGGTCGCCGGAGAGCACGTCGGCCAGGACGTGCTCGTAGGCGGCGACGTTCTCGCCGTCCAGGGCGTCGAAGGCGGTGGCGGCGGTGACCGGCGCCACCTGCTCGGGGTTGTCGCCCCGTTGGGTGAACAGGTGGAACGAGGCACCGGGCTCGGGACTGATCCGCAGCCGCACCACGTCGGGGTCGGTCCCCTGCGCGCAGGCGGTGTGGAAGTGGCCGGGGGCGGGGCGGCACAGCTCGACGGCGATCTCGTTGGCCGTGCACGCCATCGCCTTGCCCGCCCGGATGGTGAACGGCACCCCCGCCCACCGGTCGGTGTCCACCCAGGTCCGCAGCGCGACGTACGTCTCGGTGCGCGAGCCCTCGCGCACGCCCTCGACGTCCAGGTAGCCGGTGTAGCGGCCGCGCACGCAGTCCTCGGGCCGCACGGTGCGCACCGCCTTCAGGGCCCGCACCCGCTCCCGGAGCACGTCGCGGGCGGTGCCGGTGCGGGGAGCCTCCATGACCAGGTGGGCCAGTAGTTGCAGCAGGTGGTTCTGCACGACGTCGCGCAGGGCGCCGGTGGCGTCGTAGAAGCCGCCGCGGTCCTCGACGCCGAAGTCCTCGGCCAGGGTGATCTGCACGCTGCGGACGAAGGGCTGCTGGAGGGCGCCGGCGAGCAGGGCGTTGGCGAGGCGGAAGGTCAGCAGGTTCTCCACCGCCTCCTTGCCCAGGAAGTGGTCGACGCGCAGCAGCCGCTCGTCGGGGAAGTGCCGGGTGAGGTCCGCTTGCAGGGCGCGGGCGGAGGCGGCGTCGTGGCCGAAGGGCTTCTCCACCGCCAGCCGCGCCTGCCCGTTCAGACCGGCGCGGGCGAGGAGTTCGGCGGAGCGCGCGTACTGGGCGGGCGGGACGGCCAGGTAGTGGGCCAGGATCCGGCAGCCCCCGGTCTGCTCGGCGATCGCGGAGAAGCTGTCCGGGTCGTCGTAGTCGACCTCGGCCAGGCGCAGCGCGGCGGCGAAGCGCTCGAAGGCGCCGTCGTCGACGTCCCCGTGCGCGGCGACGGCCTCGCGGGCGTGCTTGCGCAGCCGCTCCTGGCTCCAGCCGCCGCGGGTCACGCCGACCACCCGCTCGGGCAGCAGGCCGCGGAGGGAGAGCCGGTAGAGCGCGGGCAGCAGCATCTTGGCGGCGAGGTCGCCGGTGATCCCGAACAGGACCAGCGCGTCGCCGTGCCCGCGGGTGGTGTCGCCGTCGTTCGCCATGGTCCGCTCCGCTTCCCGGAAGGTCGCTCCCGTGCGTTTCCCCCGGCGCGGGTGCGCGCGGGGCCGTGGTGCGGCTACCCACCGGGCGGACGGTCAAGGCCCCGGCCCGGCGGTGCCGCGGGCGGGTCGGTGGACGTGGTCGAGGAACTCCTCGGCCTGCTCCCCCTTCATCATGCCGAGCACGCGGGGGGTGCGCCCGTTGCCCGGGTAGGGCTCGGCGGTGAACCGGCCGCCGTCGACGACGATGTCGGTGCCGACGGCGGCCCACTGCTCCTGGTGGGTGGTGTCGAGTCCGACGAAGTGCGCCTTGCCGCCGCCGTCCTCGCGAACAGCCGCGAGGGGGCGCGGCCCGTGCCGCCGTACCCCCCGGTGATCGGCGCGACCTCGTCCTCCGGCTTCGTCGGGGTCCTCCGGTTCCGTCGTGCGGGCCCGCCGGGGCCGGGGTTCAGCTCGCCGCCGCGCAGCCAGGACGGGGGGCGTGGCACCGAGCTCGTGCTCGGCCTGGAATCCGAGCGCCTGCCGCAGCCGCTCCCCCAGTAGCCGATGGTCTGCGGTGCGGAGTTCGACCCGCTGCCGGGGACGGTCCTGGGCGGCGCCGAACTCAGGTCGAGCCGCTCCGCTGCGGCTGCACGCGGTTCGCACGCGGTTCGCACGCGGTCGGTACGCGGCTCACCAGTTGGCGGTGGTTCCGGGCGCGTGGGCCGGGAGGGCCCGGTCGGGCGGGTGCACCAGGTAGACGACGCCGCCGCCGGACAGCCAGACGCGTTCGAAGTCTCCGCGCGGGTAGGTCCTGCGGACCGCGTCGTCGGTCGGGGAGAGCGGGTCGTTGACGATGACGTCGCCGTGGGCGGTGAAGCCGCGCACCACCATGATGTTCCCGGCCGCGGCGTAGCCGCCGAGCTCGCTGCTGCGCGCCGCCTGCGCGGTGGCCACGGGGATGCCGGCGAGGATGAAGCGTTCCAGTTCGGTCAGTGAGCGCAGCCGGGTGACCAGTCCGAGGAGGCCGTACCTGGCGGGGTAGGCGGCGTTGAACGCCCAGTTGCCGCAGCCGCGGTAGGCGTAGTCGTAGACGGCCCGGGCGGTGAAGTCGACGTCGGGGGCGGGGTCCTGGGGGTCGAGCCAGCGCAGCTCCCCGGCGGAGGGGCCGCGGCCGAAGTAGGCGGTGAGCATCGCGGTGCAGGCCGGGCCCGCCCACGCCTCGCCGCCCCCGTCGTACTGCGGGCAGTGCCCGGTGTGCACCTCCTGGGAGCGCTGCGGCACGTCCAGGACGGTGCCCCAGGCTCCGCCGGGACCGCTGGTGCGTCGGGGCGGTTCGGCGGACGTGCGGGAGGCCAGCACCGAGAGGGAGTGCAGGGCCGGCGGGGCGTCCTCCGCGGCGTCCCCGGCCGGGAGTTCGCCCTCCTCGGCGCGCAGCAGCACCGCTCGGACCCGGAAGGCGGCCACCGGGCGGCCGGGCGCGGCCGTGAGGGTGTCGACCTCGACGGTGCCGAAGGCGTCGGCCTGCCCGGGGACGGTGGTGCGGTGCACGACCTCGTCACCGGGCGCCCAGCGGGCCATGGTGAACCAGCCGGATTCGGCTCCCGCCGCGTCGCGCACCTGGAGGTCCACCGTCAGCCGGGTGCCGACCGGTCCGGTGGCCGTCCAGCAGGGCACCAGTTCGTGGGCGTCGACCGCGCCCTCGGGGTCGAGGCCGACCGGGGTCCAGGGGGAGGTCCAGCGGGCGTACCGCCACGTCCCGGGGCGGTGGCCGAACGGGTCGGTGTACGGTTCGGAGCCGATCGCCGCGTCCCAGACCAGGGCGGTGCGCCCGGGGAGCGCGGGGGCGGCGCCGGTGGGGCGGAGTCCTTCGGAGGTGCCGGTGGCGAACCGGTCGGCGCCGTCCCAGCGGTGCAGTGCCGCCGTGCCGCGGTCCGGTGCGGCGCCGGTGGGCCGCGGGCGGGGGGTGGGCCCGCCCGGCGTGTGCCCTGTCATCGTGCTGTCCTGGCTCTCTGGCCGTCGGGCCGGTCGTGGGGGCCGACGGCCGGGCCGTCGGCCCCCACGCTACCGGCCTCAGCTGCCGGTCGGAACGGGTGTCCAGCTCGGTACGAGCTGGACGTCGGCGGCGTTGACGAACATGAACCGCTGGCCGAACTGCACCTGGTAGTACACGTCGGTGCCGCGGACCACGGTGTGGCTCGCCGGGTCGAAGGTGTTGGAGTAGTAGTACTCGCCGTGGACGGCCCCGCCGAAGGAGTACCGCTGCCCGGGGAGCAGTTGGTACGGCAGCGGCGAGACCGCCTGGGGCTTGATTCCGGCCGGGTAGGCGCCGGCCTCCGGGTAGGCGCGGCCGTACACCGGCACCGAGCTGCGGCCGGGCTTGGCGACCACGGTCAGGCCGACCGCGGGCAGGGCGGCGGGGTTGCGGAACCAGCCCTTCTGGCCGAGGTACCAGATCGCGGTCCAGTCGCCGGAGCGGTCGGCGACGGCGTACTGCTGGCCGGTGCTGACCCGGGCCGCGTGGTTGTACACCGACCAGTCGCCGGGGGCGGGGCGGATGCCGATGTCGGTGACCGGCGGGGCGTCCTCGCGCGGGGCGGTGCGCAGGGTGATCGAGGCGGAGCCGTGCACGGGGCAGGGGTCGGCCGGGGTGTCGCCGCAGTAGTACGGCTCGGTGTTGGCGTCGTAGTCGGGGTCGATGGTGACCAGTGCGGCGGTCCTGGGGTCGCCCACGCCGTGGAAGGGGTGGCCGAGCAGCTCGAAGTAGTGGTCCCAGTCCCAGTACGGGCCGGGGTCCTGGTGCATGCCGGGGATGCTTCCGGCGGTGGTGCCGGGGACGTCGTCGTGGCCGACGACGTGCGCGCGGTCCAGCGGGACGTCGTACTTGTCGGCCAGGTAGCGCACCAGTCTCGCCGAGTTGCGGTACATCGCCTCGGTGTACCACTGGCCGCCCTGGGCGAGGAAGCCCTCGTGCTCGATGCCGACGGACTTGGCGTTGACGTACCAGTTCCCGGCGTGCCAGGCGGCGTCCTTGGGGTTGACGTGGTTGGCGACGTGGCCGTCGGCGGAGCGGATCGTGTAGTGCCAGGAGACGTAGGTCGGGTCCTGGACCAGTTTCAGGGTCGGGTCGTAGAGGGTCTCGGTGTCGTGGACGACGATGTAGTCGATCTTCTGGTTGAACGGCCGGTCGGACAGGTCGTGGTTGCCGTAGTCGCCGGGGTCGTCGGAGAGCTGCTGGTAGGGGGCGGGGATCCACTCGCAGCCGAGCCCGGCGGGGCAGTCCGCGCCGTCCGCGGTGGGCCGCAGGTGCAGGCGGGCCAACTGGTCGGTGCGCGGGGCGATCCGGGCCGCGGTGAGGGCGACCCGGCCGCCGTCGGCGTCGGTCTGCCGGGCCGGGCCCTCGGCGATCACCTCGAACACCTCGTCGGCGAACCGGCGGGCGGTGGCCTCGTCGTCCGCGCCGGAGTAGCGGGCCACCGCGGCGTACCAGGCGGCGGGGTCGGTGGAGGCGCCCTCGCCGAGGGCGGCCTGGTGGGCGGCGAGCAGGGCGGCGCCGCCGCGGATGTTCGCGGCCGGGTCGCTCCTGAGCTGCTCGGGGGCGGCGCCGGTCAGCCGGGCGGCCTCCGGCAGGGTCTCCGGCCGGGGCGCGGGGTCGTCCGTCGGGGCTTCCGGGGGCGCGGGGCGGAGCAGCGGGGCGTCGTCCTTGCCGCGGGCGTCCTCGCCGCCCTCGCCGTGGTGCGGGAGGGCGGCGAGCGCGCCGCGGGCGTCGGTGAGGTGCATCGGGCCGTAACCCGCGTCGGTGCTGGGGGCGCCGCCGTGGGCGTCCCAGCGGGTCTCCAGGTAGGAGACGCCGAGCAGTACCTGGAGCGGGACGCGGTACTCGGCGGCGGCCGCGGTGAAGGCGGCGGCGCGCGGGCCGCCGGGAGCCGGTTCGGCCGCCCGGGCCTGGGGAGCGACGGCGAGGGCGGGCAGCAGGGCGGCCGCGGCCGCCAGCGCGGTGCGGCGCACGGACCGGGCGGACGGCTGGGACGGTTGCGGCATGGGGGTGGTGCTCCTTGTCACGGGGATGACGGGTCGGGGCGGAGCGGCGGTCCGCGCGCAGGGGCGGGACCGGTGGTGCGGGCGCCGGGGCCCGGACGGGGCGGCGTCCCGTCAGGGGGCCTTGCCGGTGGCCGCGTCCCTGGGCGGTGGGACCTGCGCCGGCAGCGGGAAGTGGCAGGCCGTCGGGTGGTCGGTGCCGGGCCGCACGGTCAGTGCGGGCTCCTCCTGGGCGCAGCGCTCCCGGGCCTGCGGGCAGCGGGTGCGGAAGCGGCACCCGGAGGGCGGGTCGGCCGGGGAGGGCAGGTCGCCCTCCAGCAGGGCGACCTGTGCGCCGCGCAGGGTCGGGTCGGGCACCGGCACGGCCGCGAGCAGGGCCCGGGTGTAGGGGTGGTGGGGCGAGGCGTAGACCTGTTCGCGGGTGCCGGTCTCGACGATCCGTCCGAGGTACATGACGGCGATCCGGTCGCAGAGGTACTGCACGACCGCGAGGTCGTGCGCGATGAACAGGCAGGCCAGGCCGAGGCGTTCGCGCAGGTCGGCGAGGAGGTTGAGGACCTGGGCCTGCACCGAGACGTCGAGCGCGGAGACCGGTTCGTCGCACAGCAGCAGTTCGGGGCCGAGCGCGAGCGCCCGGGCGATGCCGACGCGCTGGCGCTGCCCGCCGGAGAGCTGGTGCGGGTAGCGGTCGGCGTGCGCCGGGTCCAGGCCGACCAGCCGCAGGAGTTCGGCGACCTTGCCCGGGCGCTGCTCCCGGGGCAGCACCTCGGGGTGGATGACGAGCGGTTCGGCGACGATCCGGCCGATCGTCATCCGGGGGTCGAGCGAGGAGTACGGGTCCTGCAGGACCATCTGCATGCGGCGGCGCACCGCGCGCAACTGCCGCCGGTCCAGGGCGAACAGGTCCTGCCCGTCGACCTCGACGGTGCCGGTGCTCGGGCGTTCCGTGCCCATGAGGACGGAGGCCAGCGTCGACTTGCCGCAGCCGGACTCGCCGACCAGGCCGAGTGTCTCGCCGCGGCGCAGCTCCAGGTCGACGCCGTCGACGGCCCGCACGGCGCCTGCGCCGCGGCGGCGGAACGGTCCGTGGCCGGTCGGGTAGTGCTTGGCGAGGCCGCGCACCCGCAGGATCGGCCGGTCGGGGTCCGACGGGTCCGGGTCGGCCCGGTCGAGGGCGCCGGTGCTCACAGTCGTCCTCCTCGGGCCGTGACCTCGTCGGTGAAGTGGCAGGCGCTGCTGCGCTCCCCCGCCGCCGCGCCGACGGGCAGCAGGGCGGGCCGTTCCTCCGCGCAGCGCGCGCGGGCGGCGGCGCAGCGCGGGTGGAAGGCGCAGCCGGTCGGCAGGTGGGCGAGGTCGGGCGGGGAGCCGGGGACGGGCACCAGCCGTCGGCCGGGACGGTCCAGGCGCGGCACGGACTCCAGCAGTCCCCTGGTGTAGGGGTGGGCGGGGGCGGCGTACAGGCGGGGGGCGTCGGACTCCTCGACGACGCGGCCCGCGTACATGACGGTGATCCGGTCGGCGACGGAGGCGACCACGCCGAGGTCGTGGGTGATCAGCAGCAGGCCCGTGCCGGTCTCCTGCTGGAGGTCGGCGAGCAGCCGCATGATCTGGGCCTGGACGGTGACGTCGAGGGCGGTGGTCGGTTCGTCGGCGATGACGACCTCGGGGTCGAGGGCCAGCGCCATGGCGATCATGACGCGTTGGCGCATGCCGCCGGAGAACTGGTGCGGGTAGTCGTCGACCCGGCGGGCGGCGGCGGGGATGCGGACCCGGTCCATCAGTTCGACGGCCCTGGCCTGGGCTTCCCTGCGGTTCAGGCCCCGGTGGACGCGGAACATCTCGCCGAGTTGGTGGCCGACGGTCAGCACGGGGTTGAGCGCGGACAGCGCGTCCTGGAACACCATGGCGATGCGGGTGCCGCGGACCTTGCGGTGCTCGGCGTCGGAGAGTTGCAGCAGGTCGCGGCCGTGCAGCCGGACGGCGCCGCGGGTGATCCGGGCGGGCGGGGTCGGCAGCAGGCCCATGACGGCCAGGGCCGCCACCGACTTGCCGGAGCCGGACTCGCCGAGCAGGGCGAGGGTCTGCCCGGCGTGCAGGGTGTAGCCGAGGCCGTTGACGGCCCGGACAGTGCCGCGCGGGGTGCGGAACTCCACGTGCAGGTCGTCCACTTCCAGCAGCGGGGGCTCGGGCAGCGGGGGTTCCGGCAGCAGGGGCTCGGGCGGCGGGGGCGGGGGTGCGGCGGGCACGGGGCGCTCACCTCAGCTTCGGGTCGTAGGCGTCGCGGACCGCGTCGCCGAGCAGGATGAAGCTCAGGACGGTGGCCGACAGGAACAGGGCGGGGAAGGCCAGCAGGTGCGGGTGGTCGAGGAAGTAGGTCTGCGCGGTGTTGAGTTGCAGGCCCCAGCTGACGGCCGGGTACTGGAGGCCGACGCCGAGGAAGTCGAGGGTCGCCTCGCCGGAGATGACGTTGCCGACGTTGAGCATCGCCACGACGACGACCGGCGTGATCGCGTTCGGCAGGACGTGCCGGAGCATCAGCCGGGACGGTCGGGCCCCGGCCATCCGGGCGGCGCGGACGTAGTCGGCGTCCTTGACCGCGATGACCTGGGACCGCATCACCCGGGTCATGGTGCTCCAGCCGAGCGCGACCAGGACGAGCGTCATCGCGCCCAGGCCGTGCCGGGGGAAGGCGACCAGGATGACGGTGGCGCCCAGGACGAACGGCAGGCCGAAGGCGACCTCGGTGGCGCGGGAGAGCAGACTGTCCACCCAGCCGCCGTAGAAGCCGGCCAGCAGGCCGAGCACCACCGAGACCAGCAGCGCGCCGGCGGTGACCGCGACCCCGGCGAGCAGGGAGGGGCGGCTGCCGCGGACGACCTGCGCGAGGTAGTCGCAGCCCTGGAGGTCGTAGCCGAAGGGGTGGCCGCCGGTCGGGCCGAGTTTGGACCGGGCGAGTTCGCAGCGGCCGTCGTCGTCGGTGAGCAGGGCGGTGAAGAGGCCCGGGGCGGCGGCCGTCAGGCCGATCAGGGCGATCACCGCCAGGCAGGCCCACACCACCGGGCGCGAGCGCAGTTGCTGCCAGGCGTCGCGGCTGAGCGAGGCGGGCGGGGCCTGCGGCGGGGCGTCGGTGCCGGCGGCGGGCAGCAGCAGGTCCCCGGTCGGGCCCGGCGGGTGGGGGCTAGTCATGGCGGATCCTCGGGTCGAGCAGGCCGTAGAGGAGGTCGACGGCCAGGTTGGCCAGGACGAAGACCAGCACCAGGGCGGTGGTGATGCCCACGACGGTGGGGCCCTCGCGCAGTTGGATCGACTGGAAGACCTGCTGGCCGATGCCGGGGAGGTTGAAGATGTACTCGGTGACGATCGCCCCGGCCATCAGCGAGCCGAGTTCCACGCCGAGGAAGGTGACGACCGGGATCAGCGAGTTGCGCAGCGTGTGGCCGATCACCACCCGGCGGCGGCTGAGGCCCTTGGCGTCGGCGGTGCGCACGTAGTCGGCGCGCAGGTTCTCCACCAGGGAGGCCCGGGTGAGGCGGGCGACGTACGCCAGGCCGAAGGAGGCCAGCACCAGGCCGGGCAGCACGTAGGCGGCGGGCCAGCCGGCGTCGCCGCCGGAGACCGGGAACCAGCCGAGCCGGACGCCCAGCACGAGTTGGGCCAGGTAGCCGACGATGTAGACGGGCACCGCGATGACCACGGTGGTCGCGCCGAGCACCAGGTTGTCGGCCCAGCGGCCCTTGTTGAGGCCGGCCCACACGCCGAGGGCGATGCCGAGGACGACCTCGAAGAACCAGGCGGTCAGTCCGAGGCGGACGGTGACCTGCCACCGTTGGGCGATCACGTCGCCGACCGGCTGGCCGCGGAAGGTGGTGCCGAAGTCGCCGGTGAACAGTCCGCCCAGGTACTTGGCGTACTGCACCACCAGCGGGTCGTCCAGGTGGTAGCGCCGGTGCAGTTCGGCGAGCACGGACGGGGGGACGGGCCGGTCGCCGGCCAGGCCCTGGATCGGGTCGCCCGGCAGGACGAAGACCAGGGCGTAGATGAGGAAGGTGGTCGCCAGCAGCACGGGTATCGCGTGCAGCAGGCGCCGGGCGACGAATCTGCCCATGGGAGGCTGCCCCCGGGGGGTCGGGGTCCGGCGGCCCGGACGGGGCCGGGCCGCGGCGGACGTGCGTACGGGGTGCCCGTGGCGGCCCGCCGGCCACCACGGGCGGTCAGTGCCGGACGGTGACCTGGTCGAGGTGCAGGCCGGTGACGTACGGGTCGATCAGCACGTGGCCGACCTTGTCGCTCCAGGCCGACTGGTCCTGCCAGTTCCACAGCGGGATCAGCGGCATCTCCCGGAGGGCGAGGTCCTCGGCCTGCTGGTAGGCGGCCAGGCCGTCCTTGCCGTCCTCCGCCGCGTTGCCCCTGGCGACGAGCGCGTCGAACTGCGGGTTGCTCCAGCCCATCCGGTTGTCGGGGTTGTACAGCCCGTCCAGGTAGTTCTGCATGCTCGGGTAGTCGATCACCCAGTTCTGGCGGTAGGGGCCGGTGCCCTGGCGCTTGTTGAGGACCGGGCCGAGGTCGGCGGAGGCCATCTTCTTGAAGGTGACGTCCTGGATGCCGAGGTTCTGCTTGAGCTGGTTGGCGACGGCGGTCATCCACTGCTCGTACGTGGGGTCGGAGTTGGAGAAGTACAGCTCCAGCGGGCCGCTGAAGCCGCCAGCCTCGTCGAACAGCGCCTTGGCCCGGGCCGGGTCGTAGGCGCACGCCTCGCCGCAGGCGCCGTCGCGGTGGCCGGGGATCATCGGGGCGACGATCGAGTCGGCCGGTTTGAAGACGCCGTTGTAGATGGCCTGGGTGACGCCGGGGCGGTCGATGGCCATCGACAGGGCGCGACGCAGGTCGGGGTCCTTGAAGCGCGGGTCCCACAGCGGCAGGCCGAGGTAGTCCATGGTGCCGCTGGGCCGGACGGAGTAGCGGTCGCCGAAGGCCCGTTTGGCCTCGGGGGCGCGGGCGGCGGGCACGGTCGTCATGATGTCGACGTTGCCGGCCTGGAGCTCGGTGAAGGCGGTGTCCTTGCTGGTGAAGATCTTGAAGGTGACGCCGTCGGCCATCGGCTTGCGGCCGCCCGCGTAGGAGGGGGACTTCTTCAGGGCGATCTTCTGGTCGTGGACCCAGTCGCCGTCCATCTGGAACGGGCCGTTGCCGATCGGGTGGGCGTCGAACGCCTTCGGGTCGGTGAACGCGGCCTTGGGCAGCGGGGCGAAGGCGGTGAACGCCAGCATCATCGGGAACTGGCTGAACGGCGAGGACAGGGTGACCTTCAGGGTGGTGTCGTCGACCACCTCCAGACCGGACAGCTTGTCGGCCCCGGGCTGCCGGCCCTCGTCGGGGTTGAGGTCGGCGTAGCCCTGGATCTGGGCGAAGTAGTAGTTGGACTCCCAGCCGTTGGGGCCGTAGGCGGCGGCGTTCCAGGCGTCCGCGAAGCTCTGGGCGGTGACCTTCTCGCCGTTGTGGAACACGCCGTCCGGGCGCAGTTTGACCGTCCAGACCTTCTGGTCCGTCGACTCGACCGACGCGGCCGCCAGCGGCAGGACGTGGCCGTCCTTCGGGTCGAGGGTGACCGGGGTGTCGAAGAGTCCCTGGATGACCTGGATCGCGTAGCTGTCGGTGGTCTGTCCCGGCGTCAGGTGGTTGGGCTCGGTCAGGGCGACGGTGTAGGTGCCGCCGGGGGTGCCGGGGCCCCCGTCGGCGGAGCTCCCGCCGCCGTCGGCGGTGCCGCCGCAGGCGGAGAGCGCCAGGGCCAGGGCGGTGGCGGCCGCGAGGGCCGGCCAGGGGCGCGCGTGGGAGGGTCTGTGCCGGGGCGTGTGCATGGCCGCTGTGTTCCTCTCGGTTCCTGCCCGCGGGGCAGGAAGGGGGTACCGGAGACGGGGGGTTGCGGTGCGGGTGCGCGGGAGGGCGGAGGCGGTCGGCCGCACTGCCGTCCCGGCGGGGCGCACCGGTGCGCCGGTGCGGGCTGCCGTCCTCCGCGGGCCCCCACCGTAGGGGCGGGCCCGCGTGCGCGGCGATGGACGGGATGTCGATGCCCGTCGGCACGGGGCCGACACTCTGTCGAACCGTCAGGTGCCGCCGCCCGCCGGGCGGAACAGCGCCGCGACCGGCGGGCGGCGGACCGCGGGCGGGTGCGGCAGGCCGCCGGGGCCCGGGGTGAGCGTGCCCAGCACCCGGGCGCCGCGGGCCCCGGTGCAGGACGGCACCGAGGCCGGCAGGCCGTGCACGGTGTGCCAGCCGAGGACGGCGAACGCCACCGCCTCCTTGGCGTCCGCGGGCAGACCGGCCCTCTCGCTGGGGACCAGTGCCACCGAGGCCAGTTCGGCGGCGAGCCGGGCGGTCAGGACGGGGTTGCGGCAGCCTCCGCCGGAGACCAGCACCTCCTGCAGGCCGTGGCGGCGCACCTCGTCGGCCACCGTGCGGGCGGTCAGCACGGTCAGGGTCGCCAGCAGGTCCGCGATCGTCGGCCGCGCTCCCCCGGCGTCCCGGTGCTCCGTCAGGACCCGTTCCAGGTAGGCGGCGTGGAACAGCTCCTTGCCGGTGGACTTCGGCGCCGGGCGCCGGTAGTAGGGCTCGGCCAGCAGCCGGGCCAGTAGCCGGGCGTCGACCCGGCCCCGGGCGGCGAGCGCGCCGTCGCGGTCGTAGCGCCGGCCGGTGGCGCGCAGCACCGCCGCGTCCAGCAGCGCGTTGGCCGGGCCGGTGTCGTACGCGGCGGGGGTGCCGCGGGCGGTGCGCGGGACGGTGAGGTTGGCGATGCCGCCCAGGTTCAGCGCGCCGCGGCGCACGCCGGGCGGGCCGGGCAGGCCGGCCAGCAGCAGGACGTCCAGCAGGGCGACCAGGGGTGCGCCCTGGCCGCCCGCGGCCACGTCGGCCGCCCGCAGGTCGGCGACCACCGGGGCTCCGGCGGCCTCCGCGATCCAGGCGGGGCGGCCCAGTTGGAGGGTGCCGCGCACCTGCCCGTCCTCGACCCAGTGGTAGGCGGTCTGCCCGTGCGAGACCACCAGGTCGACGCCGCCGACGGCGGTGGCCGCCCCGGCCGCGGCGGCCGCGAAGGCCTGCCCGATCCGGGTGTCCAGGCGGCAGACGGCGGCCAGGTCGACCGGGTGCGGCGGGAGGGCGGCGCTCAGGTCGGCCCGCAGCGCGCGGGGGTAGGGCACCGCGCCGTGGTGCAGCAGCCGTCCGTGCAGCACCGGGCCGTCGGGGCGGGCGGGGCCGTCGTCGAGGACGAGGTCGACCACGGCGGTGTCGATCGCGTCGTGGGAGGTGCCGGACATCAGGCCGAGGACTTTCACCGTGTGCGCTCCGGGGTCGTGGCGGGCGGGTCGTGGCGGGCCGTGGCGGGGCGGGCCGTGGCGGGGCGGAAAGTTGTCTGTCAGTGGAATCCGGCTCGTGGAGTGGCGAACCCCTTGACCGGTCGCGTGGCGCACCCGGCACAGTGGGCGCTCCCCGCCGGAAGTGCGCCGTCCGCGCCGCCGAGCGCTCCCGTTCCCTCCTCCTCCTTCCCCCGGAGCCGCCATGTCCTCGTCCGATTCCCCCCGCCGCTCCGCCGCCCCGTCGCGGCGGTCGGTGCTCTCCGCGCTGGCCGTCGTCGCCTCCGGCACCTGCGGCGGACTGCTGGCCGGGGCGGGCACCGGGCACGCCGCGGTCCCCGCCCCGGTGGCCGCCGGTCCCAAGGCGCAGTTGCGCGGCGTGTGGATCGCCTCGGTCGCCAACATCGACTGGCCGTCCGCGCCCGGCCTGCCGCCGGAGCGCCTGCGCACCGACTTCCTCGGGCAGTTGGACCGGGCCGTCGCCTGCGGGCTGAACGCCGTCTTCGTCCAGGTCCGTCCGACGGCGGACGCGTTCTGGCCCTCCCCGTACGAGCCGTGGTCGCAGTGGATCACGGGGGTCCAGGGCCGGGACCCGGGCTGGGACCCGCTGGGGTTCGTGGTCGGGGCGGCGCACGAGCGCGGCCTGGCCTTCCACGCCTGGTTCAACCCGTACCGGGTATCCATGCAGCCGGACGTCACCGCGCTGGTGGCCGACCACCCGGCCCGCACCCACCCGGAGTGGACCGTCTCCTACGGCGGCAAGCTGTACTACAACCCGGGGGTTCCCGCGGCCCGCCGCTTCGCCCAGCAGGCGATGCTGGACGCGGTGCGCCGCTACGACGTCGACGGGGTGCACTTCGACGACTACTTCTACCCCTACCCGGTCAGCGGCCGGGACTTCCCCGACGACGACGCCTTCGCCGCGTACGGCGTGGGCTGGGACGACCGGAACGCCTGGCGCCGCCACAACGTCGACCTGATGGTCAGTGAGATGCGGGACCTGGTGCGCGAGGCCCGTCCCGAGGCGTGCTTCGGCATCAGCCCGTTCGGGGTGTGGCGCAACGACACCAGCGACCCGGCGGGCTCCCCCACCCGGGCGTTCCAGTCGTACGACGGCCTGCACGCCGACACCCGCGGCTGGGTCGCCAAGGGGTGGCTGGACTACGTCGCCCCGCAGCTGTACTGGCACATCGGGCCGGCCGTCGCCGACTACGGCGCGCTGGCGCCCTGGTGGGCCGCCCAGACCGCCGGGACGGACACCCTGCTGTGGATCGGCCAGGCCGTGTACAAGGTCGCCGACCCGGCCCAGCCCGCCCCGTGGCAGGACCCGGCCGAGCTCTCCCGCCACCTCGACCTGAACGCCACGCTGCCGCAGGTCAGCGGCGACGTCCTGTTCAGCGCGAAGGACACCTGGGCCGACCGGATCGGCGCGGTCAGCCGCCTGCGGGCCGACCACTGGCAGCGGCCCGCGCTCGTCCCGCTGCTGCCCCGGCTGGCCGGCGGGGCCGCCCCGGGACGGCCCCGGGTGCGGGTCCGGCGCGGCGGCGCGGACGGTCTGGACATCGGCCTCCGGGACGGCGGCCGCGGCCGGGACGGCGCCCGGCCCGCGCCGTTCCGGTACGCGGTCTACCGCTACGACGCGGCCCCGGGGCGCGACCCGGTCCTGGACGCCGCCCACCTGGTGGCCGTCGTCCCGGCAGCGGCGGGCCGGTTCGAGGAGCCGGAGGGCGGGCGCGACGCCTGGTACGTGGTGACCGCCGTCGACCGGGTCGGCCGGGAGGGCCTGCCCAGCGCCGCCGTCCGGACCCGGGCCCCGCGCTCCGCCGGGTAGCGCCCGGCACCGCCCGGTCAAGCGGGTTGCAGTCCCGCCACGGCCCGGTGCAGCCGCCGGGCCTCGGCGGGCGCGGCCGGGGCCCGCAGGGCGAGGGCGGCGAGGGCGGCCGCTCCGGTCGCGCCGTCCCGGGCCGGGACGGTGGCGGTGCCCCGGGCCCGCAGGGCGGCCGTGACCCGGTCGGCGAGCAGGGTGGTGCCGGTCAGCAGGCCCCCGGCCAGGACGACGGGCAGGGTCCCGAAGTCGGGTCCGGCCGCGTCGGCGAGGGAGTCGAGGGTGTGCAGCAGCAGGTGGGCGCCTTCGGCGACGATGCGCTCGGCGACCGGGTCCCCGTTCCTGGCGACGGCGTCCACCAGCGGGGCGAGGCGGGCGAGTTCGGCGGGCGGGGCGGCGTGCACGGCGGTGACCATCCGCCGGGCCAGGGCGGTGCCGGTGCCGTCGGCTCCGCAGGTGTCGACGGCGAGCGCCTGCGGCAGGACGTCCAGCAGGGCCGTCGCCGGGCCGCGGCCGTCCAGGGCGGAGAGCGTGCGGACGACGGCCTGCCGGCCGAGCCAGACCCCGGAGCCCTCGTCGCCCAGCAGCCAGCCGTAGCCGTCGCGCCGGGCGGTGCGGGCCCCGCCGCGGTACAGGGCGGCCGCGGCTCCCGTCCCGGACAGCAGGAGGAGCGCGTCCGGGCTGTCGGTGGCCCCGGCGACGGCGGCGGCGAGGTCGTCGCCGACGGCGGGCGCACCGGGCAGGCGGGCCTGTCGCCAGACCCAGGTGGCCATTTCGCGGTAGGTGCTGCCGTCCTCGCCGTCGGCTCCGGCGAACGCCAGGTGGCCGGCGGCGATCCGGGTGCGGTCGACCCCGTCCAGCGCGTCCTCCAGCGCCTGGCGCAGCGCTCCCGCCGGGTCCGGGCTGGAGCGCAGGTTGCCGCCGGGGCCGTGGCCGCGGGCCCGCACGCGCCCGTCCAGGCCGACGACCGCGCAGCGGGTGCCGGTGCCTCCGGAGTCCACCCCGATCACCAGCGGGGCGGACGTGGTCGAGGTGGTGGGCATCGGTGCTTCCCCTGTCTTCCGTCGTGGTGCGGGATGGGCTGCTGGTGCGGGGCGGGTGCGGGTGCCGGCGCGGGTGCGGGTGCCGGTGCGGCCCGGTCAGTCCCGGGTGCGGCCGTGCACGCCGGTCGACGGTCCGGGCCCGTCCGGCTGCTCGGCGCTGCCGCGCTCGACCTGGGCGCGCAGTTGCCCGGCCGGGGCGGGGCCCGCCGCGAGCCGGACGGCGATCTGGTCGACGACGGGGCGCGGGCTCGCTCCGGCGAAGTCGTTGACCAGGACGGCGAAGACGAGCCTGCGGCCCTCGGGCGAGGTGACGTACCCGGCGAGGGTGTTGACGCCGCTCATCGAACCGGTCTTGGCGTGGACGTTCCCGGCCGCCGCGGTGCCCCGCATCCGGGCGGCCAGGGTCCCGCCGACCATCCGGTCGGGGTCGCCCGCGACCGGCAGCGCCGCGTACCAGGTCGCGAACCAGAGCTGCGTGCGCGCGTGGGCGAGCAGGGCGGTGTAGCGGTCGGCGGTGACCAGGTCGTAGCGGGACAGGCCGGAGCCGTCCGCCTGGCGGGCCGGGGTGGGGTCGAGGCCGTTGCGGTGCAGGAAGTCGGCGATCCGGGCGAGTCCGGCGGGCCAACTGCCGTCACCGGAACCGACCCGGCCCATCTCCTTGACCAGGTGCTCCGCGATGCCGTTGTTGCTGAGCTTGAGGAACGGCACGAGCAGGTCGCCGAGCGGCGCCGAGTCGTGGTGGGCCACCTGCCGGGCACCGGCGGGGGCGGGGGCGGCGACCGGGTCGCCGCCCAGCACGCGGACGCCGTGCCGGGCCAGGGCGGCGGCGAAGACCCGGGCGGCGGCCTTCGCCGGGTCGTCGACGGTGACCCACTCGTCGTCGGGCCCGTTGTCCGCGGGCAGGCTGCCGGAGAGCACGATCTCGCCGGTGCCGTGGCGGCGGGTGACGTCGACGCCGTAGGCGCTGCCGGCCGGGCCGGTGGTGACGCTGCCGGTGATCTCCGCGCCGGTGTCGGCGGGGACGACCCGCACGGCGGCGGGCGCGCCGGGCTCGCCCGGGGTGAGGGTGACCTGGAGGGTGCCCGTGTCGTAGTCGGTGTCACTGGCGACGGTCAGCGCGGAGATCTGCGGGCTGTAGGAGTACGGCTCGTCGTCCCAGGCCCAGCCGCTGCCCAGCGGCACGTCGTCGTAGCGGGAGGCGTCGTAGGCCAGCGTGCCGGTCACCAGGCGCACCCCGCCGTCGGCGACCTGCCGGGCCAGCGCGTCGAGGTCCTGCGCCAGCAGGCTCGGGTCGCCGCCGCCGCGCAGGACGAGGTCGCCGTGCAGGACGCCGGCGTCGCTGCGGCCGGTGGCCAGGACGTCCGTGCCGAAGCGGTAGCCGGTGCCGAGCAGGTCCATCGCGGCGGCGGAGGTGACCAGCTTCATGGTGGAGGCGGGGAGCACCAGGTGCTGGGAGTCGTGCGCGTACAGGACTTCGCCGGTGTCGGCGTCCACCACCTTCACGGCGGCCGCCGCGCCGGCCAGCCGCGGGTCGGTCAGCAGCCGGTCGAGGTCGGCGGTGAGCGCGGACGCGGTGGCGGCGGACGCCGGCGGCGGGGCGCTGCCGCCGGGGGCGACCACAGCCAGCAGCGCGGCGGTCAGGGCGGCGGCCGCCGGCAGGGCGAGGCGGCGGCGCGGGAGGAGGCGCATGCGGGGGTCTCCTGTTCGTCGTGGCGGAACGGCCGGCGGAGCGACGGGCGCGTCACCGGGCCCCGACCGTCCCGGGGCCCGGGACGGTCGGGGCCCGGACGGCGACCGGGTCAGTAGAAGCAGCCGGTGGTCGGCAGCGACTGCGGGGACGGCGGGGCGGTGCCGTCCCACAGGGCGGCCAGCAACTGCTGCGGGCAGACCGAGACGCCGCCGCGGAAGATCCCGAAGTGCAGGTGCGGGCCGGTGGTGTTGCCGGTGTTGCCGGTGTGGGCGACGAGTTGGCCCGGCGTCACCCGGGTGCCGGTGGCGACCAGGCGGCTGTTGAGGTGGCAGTACTGGTAGGTGACGCCGTCGTCGCCGTCGATGGCCAGGCCGTAGCCGCAGGCGTCGCTCGCGCCGCCGTTCTGGCGCGCGGTGCCGGAGGTGACGGCGAAGGCGTCGGTCCACTCGGCGACCGGGATGTCGGCCGCCGGGTAGTCGTGGTGCGGCTGGAGCAGGCTGTCGCGGCCGCCGGAGACGGCCCCCTTGGGCACCACGAAGGCGTAGCCGCCGTGGACGCCGCTCCCGGCGGCCGCGCCGAGCAGGTACTGCCAGGTGGTGGGGCCGACGGTGCTGCCGCCGGTGAGCTGCCGGCCGGCCTTGAAGTCGTCGACGGCCGTGGTGGTGGCACCGGCGAACACGCCGTCGGTGGGCACGTCGTAGCCGGTCTTCTGGAGCTGGAACTGCACCGCCCGGACGGCGTTGGCCTGGGTGTCCCCGGGCGAGACGGTGACGACCAGCGCGGCCCAGGTGTCGGGGCCGACGACACCGTCGGCGGTCAGGCCGTTGGCGCTCTGGAAGGAGACGACGGCGCTCCTGGTCTGCGCGTCGAAGTAGCCGCCTGCGACCAGGGTCTGGCCGCGCTGGCGCAGGAGGAACTGCAGGCTGGCGACGTCGTTGCCGCCGGCGCCCTGGGAGAGCACCGGCCAGGCGGGGGCGGCGGCGTGGGCGGGCAGGGCGGTGCCCAGGAGGGTCAGCAGGGCGGCCAGCAGGGCGGCGGCGAGGCGTGCCGGGGTGGCGCGCCTCGGGGTGCGTGGGGGGCGGGTGG
>NZ_JNYE01000120.1 GCF_000717185.1 Kitasatospora phosalacinea
CCATCCACGGCTTCTTGCTCACACCATCACGAACGGACGAATCGTCACATCGGTCACGCCCCACCAGCAACGATCACGAAGATCGTGTTACGAGTTCTAAGCAAGAGTCAGACCGCCTCGGCCGGGGCTACCCGATCCTTGCGGGATCCGGTACGAGAAGACTGACAGTCGTAGCACGATCCGATGCGTCCGGTGCTCATCCGAACCCCCAACTGGCGCTCTTTGGCGCGCAATTGGGTGGAGGTGTATTCGCTGCCGCTGCCGCCGTGCGCGATACAGCCCGGCTTCAGATGGCCTCGCCCGTGGGCCATGTGCAGGGCGTTGACGACCGGGTCGGCGCGGTGGTTGTCGGACACCGACCACCCGACGATCTCGCGGGTGGCCAGGTCCAGCCGGTAGGCGAGGTAGAGCCCGCCCTCGCCGGTGGGCGGGTACGTGATGTCGCCGACGAGGCGGATCCCGGGCCGGGCAGCGGTGAAGTCACGGGCTGTCAGGTCCGGCGCAGGGCGGGCCTGCCGGTCCGGGCGGGTCAGCGAGCGGCGCCGGCGGCGGGTGACCCCGCTCATGCTGTGTTCGCGCATGAGGCGTTCGAGCCGCTTGTGGTTCACCGTGCGTCCATGGCACTGCAACTCGGCGTGCACACGCGGCACTCCGTAGGCGAGGTGGACCACGGTGATCTCGTGCACGAGCGCATCGTCGGCCCGCTTACGCGCGCCTCTGGCCCGTTCGCCCTCGACCCAGGCGTAGAAGGAGGAGCGGGGGCACCGAAAATCCGGCGGAGCAGGGTGACCGGGTAGGTGGCCTTCTCCGCCGCGATGAACCGGTAGGTCTCAATCGCCGGTCGCTCTCCCGCGCGAAGAAGGCCGTCGTTTTTTTCAGGGTCTCGATGGTTTTCCGCTGTTCGGGGTCCTGTCGACGCAGGCGCCGCAGTTCTTCGCGTTCGGCACCGGTCAGCTGGCCCGCACTGCCCTTACCGCGGTCGGCCCGGTCCTGCTTGACCCAGCTCCGCAGGCCCTCGGGGCTCATCCCCAGGTCCCGGGCCATCTCGGTGACCGTCTTGCCGGACGAACGGGCCAACGTCACGGCGTCCCGCTTGAACGCCTGCGAGTACCGCTTGCCCTGCTTGTTGCTCACCTGGCTCTACTTCCTCCGGGCCTCGCGTCCCAGTCTCCAGGTGTCCAGGTCCACGGGGGAAGCTTCACCTCGACGAGCCCGTCCTGGAGGAGGCGGTCCCATGGCGACATCATGGCACCCTTGGCCTGCCGCGCGTTGGACGGGTGCTGCCAGGCATACGGGATAGTCCTCCCTGATCACACTATCGACTTCAACGGTGCGACTGACAGTGCAGGAGGCGGAATTCCCAGGTGGTAGCGGCGGGAGCCCAGGACGGGGACGGGGCTCCGGTGACGAGGTCTGCAAGCGCGCGATCGTAGGGAGAGTGCACCTGCCCGAGCCGTCGTTCCCACTCGGTCACCTGGGCCGATGGCACCCCTGAGGTTGCTGACGAGTCGTCAGGAAAGTCAGCAAAAGGTCAGCATTCATCCGCCCACAGCCTGTAAAACCGACCCGCAGATGGGAATTGGCGGGGTGCCGGCGGTCGTCGTCGAGACGGCCGCCGGCGACGCCTTCCGGGCCTGGGCGCCGCGCCGGGGACGGTTGCGGAGCACCCTGTTCGTCTCGGTGTCCGCGACCGCCCAAGGATCCTATTTCGGCAGGTCAGTGCCGGTTTCCGCGCGCTTTGAGGGTAACGTTCGGGAGCTCCGGGGCGGGCAGGCGGTCGCCCGGGTAGCCCTGGACTTCGCCGAACCGGACTCCCTGCTCCCAGTCGAGCCGTGCTTGTACGATCTCCTCACTGGATCGGCCGATGAAGTTCCACCACATGACGATGTCCTCGCCGAAGGGCGGGCCGCCGAGCAGGATCAGGCGGGCCGGGGCGGGGGAGGTGTTGGTGAGGGTGAGGGTGGTGCGGCCGGGCGGGAGGTGGCCGAGGTCGGCGGGGTGGAGGGGGGTGTCGGCGAAGTGGATGTCGCCCTGGTCGACGAGGAGGCCGTGTTCGAAGGTCGGGTCGACGTCGAGGGTGGTGGTGGCGCCCGCGGAGAGGGTGAGTTCGGCGCCGAGGAGGGGGGTGAAGGTGGGGACGGGGGAGGTGTCGCCGGCCAGGGTGCCGAGGAAGACCCTGGCCTCGCCGCCGCCGGGGAGCGGGACGGGGGCGGGGACGTGGTGGTGGAAGTCGCGGGCGGTGTGCCGGTGGGCGTCGGGGAGGGCGACCCAGAGTTGGACGCCGTGCAGGACGGTGGTGGCGGCGGTGGAGGTCTCGGAGTGCGCGATGCCCCGGCCGGCCGTCATCAGGTTGAGTTCGCCGGGGCGGACGAAGGCGTGCACGCCGAGGCTGTCGCGGTGCTCGATCTCGCCGCTGAACAGCCAGCTGACGGTCTGCAGGCCGATGTGCGGGTGCGGGGCGACGTCCATGCCGCCGGTGGTGGCGACGTCGTCGGGGCCGTAGTGGTCGACGAAGCACCAGGCGCCGATGAGGGTGCGCCCGCGCTGGGGCAGGGTGCGCCGGACGGTCATCGCCCGCGGGCCGCCGAGCGGGACGTCGCGCGGGGGCAGGACTTCGGCGGCGCCGTTCTCGGTGGTGCTCATCGGGTGCTCCCTCCCGTGCCGCCGCGGACCGGCGAACACGTCCAGCAAATCGTTTCATCTTCAACTATCATGGATCCGAGTGTCCGACAAACGCCAGTGCGCAGCGTGAGGAGAATCCGGGTGTCCGAGGTGACCGGGGTGGCGGCCCCGACGGGTCGGGTCTACGTCGACAAGCAGACCCCGCAGGCGTTCCGCGCCATGCTGGGCACCGCCGAGGCGGTCCGGCAGGCGGCCGCCGACGCCGGGCTCGACCGGCGGTTGGTCGAACTGGTCAACCTGCGGGTCTCGCAACTCAACGGCTGCGCCTACTGCCTGGACGTGCACACCAAGGCGGCGCTCAAGGAGGGCGAGGGCGTGCAGCGGCTCGGCGTGCTGGCCGCGTGGCGGGACGCCGCCGTGTTCGACGCGCGCGAGCGCGCCGCCCTCGCGCTGGCCGAGGCGACCACCCATCCGTCCGACGCGGCCGCGCAGGAGGCGGCGTACGCGCAGGCCCGGGAGGTGTTCGGCGACGAGGAGATCTCGGCGGTGATCTGGGTGGCCATCACCATCAACGCGTTCAACCGGGTGTCGATCCTGAGCAAGCACCCCGTCCGCCCGGCCCGCTGACGCCCCGTCGGTGCGGCCCGTCGCTGCGGCCCCGATTGCTGACGAACCGTCAGCAGCCAGGGCGGTCGCCCGCCGCACGGGTGGAATCGCGGGGGCGGGTGGGCGGACGCGGCCCGGTGCGGGCGTCCGGGTGGTGACCTGTGCAGAACAGGTCCACCCCCCTCCCGGAAGAGGTGCCCGCCATGCGCCGTCCCCGCGTCCGGCGACTCGCCGTCGCCCTGCTCGCCCTGAGCGCCCTCGTCCCCGCCGCCCCGGCCGCGGCCGACTCCGGCGCCCCGTTCGCCCGCCCCGCCCTGCAACCCGCGCACCGTCCCGTGCACCCGCCGGTGGACGAGGACTGCCCGCTCGACCCGGCGCTCGCGGCCAAGTTGGACGCGGCGATCGCCGAGGTGCGCGAGCAGACCGGGACGCCCGGTGTGATCGTCGGACTGTGGATGCCCGGGCGCGGCACGTACGTCCACGCCGACGGCGTCGCGGACAAGGCCACCGGGCAGCCGATGACACCCAACCTGAACGTGCGGATCGGCAGCGAGACCAAGACCTTCACCGTCACCGCCGTGCTCGAACTCGTCGACCGCGGCCTGGTCGGCCTCGACGACCCGATCGCCGAGTACCTCGACGGCGTCCCCGACGGCGAGCACATCACCGTCCGCCAACTCGCCGAGATGCGCAGCGGACTGTACTCCTACACCTTCGACGACGACTTCGTGAAGGCCCTCCTGACCGATCCCGAACGGCCGTTCACCCCGCAGGAGTTGCTCTCGTACGCGTTCAAGCACGACAACGTGTTCCCGCCCGGCGAGGGATACCAGTACTCCAACACCAACACCGTCCTGCTCGGCCTGCTGGTCGAGAAGCTCGGCCGGATGCCGCTGCGCGACTTCATCCACCGCAACGTCACCGGCCCCGCGCACCTGAACCGCACCCTCTTCCCGCGCGCCGCCGAACTGCCCCGCCCCTACGCGCACGGCTACACCGACCAGACCCTGGACGGCTCCGTCGTCGACGCCACCCACTGGAACCCGTCCTGGGGCTGGGCCGCCGGGGCGATGATCTCCGACCTGCACGACCTGCACCGCTGGGCCAAGACCCTGGCCACCGGCACCCTGCTCAGCCCCGCCACCCAGGCCGAACGCGAGAAGTTCATCCCCGTCCCGGGCTTCGGCGACGGCGCGGGCTACGGGCTCGGCCTGTTCCGGGTCGGCGGCTGGGTCGGCCACAACGGCTCACTGCCCGGCTACGAGAGCGTCACCATCTACCTGCCCGAGCAGGACGCCACCCTGGTGGTCCTGCTGAACACCGACATCATCCACGAGGGCAACGAACCCTCCACCCTGTTCGCCGAGGCGATCACCTCGATCGCCACCCCCGGCCACGTCTACGAACTGCCCGCCGAGAAGTAACCCCAGGTCGGGAACCCCGCCCCCGGCCCCCGACGTCCCTCCCGTCGTCCTGGAAGACGACGGGGGAGGACCCGGACATGCGGGAGATCGGACCGTACCGGGTGCTGCGAGCACCCGGCACCGGCGGCGCGGAGCGGACCCACCTGTGCCGCGCCGCCGACGGGCTGCTGGTGGCCGTCGAGGAACTGCACCCCGCCCAGGCCCCGGACGCCGCCGCCCGACGCCGCTTCGCCCGACGGGCCCGCGCCGCCCGGCGGATCGACGGACCCTGGACCCTCCCCGTCCTGGACGCCGACCCCGACGCCGAACGGCCCTGGCTCGCCACCGCGCACGCCCCCGCCCCCGACCTGGTCCGACTGCTGCGCGCCACCGGCCCGCTGCCCGTCGCCACCGTCCGCCGCCTGGGCGCGGGACTCGCCCGGGCCCTGGCCGCCGGACACGCCGCCGGAGTCGTCCACGGCGGCCTCGAACCCGCCCGGGTGCTCGTCACCGCGCGCGACCCGAAACTGACCGGCTTCGGCCTCCCGCCCGCCCCCGGCCCGGACGGCACCACCGGCCCCCTCGGCTACGCCTCGCCCGAACAGATCGAGCGACCCGCCGACACCGGACCACCCGGCGACGTGTTCGCCCTCGGCGCGCTGCTCGCCACCGCAGCCCAGGGCCGCCACCCCTGGACCGGCCGCCCGCGGCCGTGGACGGCGGACGACGCCGCTGCCACCGGTGGCGGGGCCGGTGGAGGGGCTGGGGTCGGGGCCGGTGGAGGGGTCGGGGTCGAGGAGGCCCGGGCCGTCCGGCAGCGCATCGTCGACGGCCGACCCGACCTCGCCGACGTCCCCGGGGCGCTGCTGCCCGCCCTCGCCCGCTGCCTCGACCCCGACCCGGCACTGCGCCCGACGCCCGCCCAACTCCTCGTCCTGCTCGACCCCGACCCCGGGTTCGATCCTGCGCCCTGGCTGCCGCCCGCCGGGCTCGCCCTCACCGCCCGGTACGCCGCCGACCTGCCCCGGGCGGACGAGGCCGGACCCGTCCACCTGCACCCGCTGGTCGAACACCCGCTGGTCGAACACCCGCTGGTCGAACACCTGCTGATCGACCAGCGCCCCGCGGGGCACCCGGCCTGACCGGGGCGGTGGGGCGGTGGGGTGGAGCGGGAGGGTGGAGCGGAGGGGAGGGGCAGAGACCTCGGGGACCTCAGGGGCGGTTCTCGGGCAGGTCGGCCGGGCGGATCCGGTACACCTGGAGGTTCAACCCGTAGTACTTGGTGGTCTCACCGACCCAGCGCATCCCCAGCCGCTTCGCCACCGCGTGCGCCCGGTCGTTCTTGGGCCGGGCCACCGCGAAGACCTCCTCGATGTCCTGGGTGAACACCCAGCGCAGCAGCGCCAGGCCCGCCTCCGTCGCGTAGCCCTCGCCCCAGTACTGCGGGGAGAGCTGCCAGGTGATCTCCAGGTCCTCGTCGTAGGGCGGCAGCGGACGGACGCCCAGACCGCCGACCACCCTCCCGTCCTCGCGGCGCTCCACCGCCCACCGCCCGCGCGGCGGCAGCAGCCGGGCCTGCTGCTCCTCCCAGCCGCGCAGCACCGAACGCATCGCCTCGGCATCGACGACCTGCTCCATCACGGGCGTCAGCCAGCGGGCGACGTCCGTGGAGCCGTACACGGCCAGCGCGTCCTCGGCGTCGTCCGGTGTCCAGTCCCGTACGACGAGCCGATCAGTGGTCAGGCTGATCCCCATGGGCGGGTCCTCCCTCAGTCGATTGGCGGACGTCTCCCTCCACCGGAGTGTGCGCCCCCTGCCCGCCCGGGGCGAGCCGGAAGCCCGATCCGCACCAGCTGTCACCGGACGGTCACCCGTCCGTCGCGAACCGGCCCGTGCCCCTCCGGCCCGCTTCCCTCCGGCCCGTGCCCCTCCGGCCCGCCGCGGCCGGGCAGGTCAGCGGTAGTCGCGGAGCGGGATGTGCAGGCCGTCGCGGCTCGGGCCGTGCAGGGCCAGGGCGGTGCGGGCCTCCTCGGGCAGCGGCCCCAGGCCGAGCAGGGCCAGGGCCAGTTCGGCGGCGGCGCGGTGCCAGTCGCCGGCCCGCCGCATCAGGGTGTGACCGCTGCCCAGCACCCGGTAACCGGCCACCCGGGCGCCGTGGCCGCGGGCCCGCAGCGCGAACAGGTCGGTGTCGCCGGGCCGGGTGATCTTGTCCCGGTCGCCGTGCAGCATCAGCACCGAGCGGCCCCGCAGGTGCTCGGTCGGCTCGTCCTGCGGGAGCCACGGCGCCAGCGCGACCACGCCCCGCACGCACGGGTGGGCCGCCGCCCGCAGCGCCGCCCGGCCGCCCATCGAGTGCCCGATCAGCACCGTCGGCACCGGCCCCAGCTGCTCCGCCAGGTCGGACATCGCCGCCTCCGCGTCACGCGCCGCGTCCGCCCGGTCACCGTTCCAGCCCCGGCACCGGTAACGCACCGTGCCGACCGCCAGCGACCGGCCCTCCGCGGCCCCCGCCCCGCGCTGCACCGCCTTCGCGAACGGCCGCATCCGCAGCCCCGGCAGGTTCAGCAGCGGGGGTGCCGCCGCCCCGAACTCCTTCCCGCCGTGCAGCACCAGCACCGCCGCGTCCGGCGAGGGCGGCAGCACCCGCCAGGCCAGCGGCCGGTGCGCCCCCACCACCTCACCGCCCGACCGCACCGCCACCCGCCCGCCCATCGCACCGTCCCTGTCGTAGTCGTCCGCCCGCCCGACGGCCCCACCACCCACGGCCGCCCTCAGCCGTGGTCGGTACGGCCCGCCGACCGGAGCTGCCACTGTACGCGGACGCCGCCGCTGGACGGCCCGGACCGGGACGAAACGGTGGTGAACGGGCAGCCGCACCGAACGGACGGCGCACCGTGCCCCGGACCCCCGGCGCACCGCGACCGCCGTTGCACACGGGCACAGCTGACTGCTCGTAAGGTGGGAGCGCGCCCGAGGTGTGCGGCCGGACCGGTCCGACCGCACACCGGCCCCGCGCACCGCGGACCCGACCCACCCGCCCGGCTCGTTCGGGCGCGCCCCGGGGCCGCGACCGACCGCCAGAGCCGAGGGAGAGCCATGGCCGACGTCCACCCGCCCCGCACCGACGGCACCCCGAGCGCCGAGCTCGGAGTGATCGGCGGATCGGGCCTGTACGCCCTGCTCGACGACGTCACCGAGGTGCACGTCGAGACCCCGTACGGGCCGCCGTCCGACGCGCTGTTCGTCGGCGAGGTAGCCGGACGGCAGGTCGCCTTCCTGCCCCGCCACGGCCGGGGCCACCGGCTGCCGCCGCACCGGATCAACTACCGCGCCAACCTGTGGGCCCTGCACGCCCTGGGCGTGCGCCAGGTCCTCGGGCCGTGCGCCGTCGGTGGCCTGCGGCCCGAGTACGGGCCCGGAACCCTGCTGGTGCCCGACCAGTTCGTCGACCGCACCTCCGGCCGGGTGCAGACCTACTACGACGGCCGGATCCTGCCCGACGGCTCGATGCCCGAGGTGGTGCACGTCTCGATGGCCGACCCCTACTGCTCCGACGGCCGCACCGCCGCCCTGGCCGCCGCCCGCGACCTCGCCTGGGAGCCCGTCGACGGCGGCACCCTGGTGGTGATCGAGGGCCCGCGCTTCTCCACCCGGGCGGAGTCGCGCTGGTTCACCGCCAACGGCTGGTCCGTGGTCGGCATGACCGGCCACCCGGAAGCCGTCCTCGCCCGCGAACTCGGCCTCTGCTACACCTCGCTGGCCCTGGTGACCGACCTCGACGCCGGAGTCGAGACCGGCGAGGGCGTCACCCACGCCGAGGTGCTGGAGGTCTTCGCCCGCAACGTCGACCGGCTGCGCACCGTCCTGTTCAAGGCCCTGGAGTCGCTGCCCGCCGCCCGCGACTGCATCTGCTCGCACGCCCTGGACGACCTGGAAACCGGCCTCCCCGGCGTCTGATCCGTTCGTCCGCCCGCCTGTCCGTCTGCCCGTCCGTTCGTTCACCCGTTCATTCGTTCGCCCGTCCGTCCGGAGGTGCGGGCCGCCCGCCAGCGGCCCGCCCGGGCGGCTACCGAGTTCGTCTGCGTCGGTGCAGATGGGCCGCGACCATCATCAGCACCACCAACACAGCGGCCCAGCTGACCACCACGGCCAGCAGTAGGGCCGGTTCGTCCAGTGCCACCGCCATCGCCAACAGTCCGAACGAGGCGGCCAGACAACACGAGATCACCGCGACCACGATCCACGGTCGGGCCACCAGCGTTCGTCGTAGCCGTGCGGCCCTCGCTGTCCGCATCGTGCGCAGCTCGCGCTCCAGCTCCTGATCGCTCCCCAGCTCGGCCTCGATCTGCTGGAGGATCAGTAGCTCACGCGGGGAGAGTGCAGGTCCGTCCATCAACCACCTCCGCGCCGCAGGCAGGCACGCCCCGGTCTTCCCCGCCGACGCGACTCTGCTTCCAGGTAGCAACACATGTGCCCGCTGGACGCCGGTTCTAACACGCGAACACGCGCTCGACCTCCTCTTTGTCCACTGGTGTTCCCCCCAATTGACGCCCCGGCGGCCCCGGCCCGTCACCGGAGGCCGTCGGCACGCTCGATCGTGGTGCGCACGGGAGCGGAGTGACACGCGGGGCTGGCAGGCAGAACCGTTTTGCTGCCGGGCCCCGCTCCTACGGTGGTGTGCACCGGGTCGGGCGCCCCGCCCGGATCCACCTTTACCGGAAGGCCGTTCCACCCCATGCACCTGCGTCAGACGGTTGCCGCCGCCACTGCTTCGATCGCCCTGCTGCTCGCCCTGCCCAGCCCGGCGGGTGCGGCCGTCGGAGAGTTCCGCTACACCTACTACGACGACTTCGGGAACCGGGCGGCCGGTGTCCTCGTCGAGCCGGACAGCCGCGTCTGCGTCACCCTGCCCGAGGTCGCCGACCCCGACACCACCGAACCCGCCTTCGCCCCGCAGAACTTCACCGGGTCCACCGTCACTATGTTCACCGGCCCCGACTGCGACGGCGACTACTACAGCCTCCGCCCGGGCGGCCGCGCCTCCGACCGGCTCAAGCTCCGCTCCGCGCTCTTCTCCTGAGACACTCCCTTCCCAAGTGGTCCTTCCTGTACCGCTGTTCCGCCGGCACCCGCCGCCGACGCCCGCCGCCGTGGCCCGGCCAGGTTCGGGCCCGGGCCCGACCGCTCCACCTGTCGGCCAGCCGACCGGTGGACTGGTGTGGCAGTCGACCGGGGCGGCGGGTCGGCCGGGAGACGGGCGGTGGCCGGTCAGTCGGAGGCGGGCGGTTCGGCGATCAGGGCGGTGGCTATTCGCCGGAAGCCCACGCTCTCGTAGATCCGTGCCACGTCGGCGTCGCTCGCGGAGAGGAACACCGTCCGCACCCCCGCGGTGCGGGCGTGCTCGACCAGGCGCGAGGTGACGCGGTGGGCCAGGCCCTGGCGGCGCAGGGCGGGCAGGGTGGCCACCGCGACGATCTCGCTGACCTCGCCGACCGGCTGGTGGCAGCCGGAGGCGGTGGCCGCTCCGTCCGGTCCGACGGTCGCGGCGAGGACCGTGCGCCCGGCCGCTATTCGTTCGGCCATGCGGGCCGTTGCTGCTTCGCTCTCGGGACCCCGCACCGCTTCGGCGAGCTGCTCGGGCCCGGCCGCGCCGATCCGGGTCCCGGCCTCGGCGAAGGCCAGGTGCGGCAGCATGACGGCGCTCGGCAGCAGCGGGTCGTCGGGAGCGACCACCCGCACCTCGGGGCCGTCGGCCGCTGCCGCCGCGCCGTCAGCATCCGTCGGAGCGCCGACGGTCGTCGGGGCAGCAGCCGTCGGGGCGTCAACGGCCGGGGCGTCGAGGTCGAGCACCAGCAGCGGGTGCTCGTGCACCTCCAGCCCGGCGGCCTCGACGGCTGCGCGCAGGGCGGGGGAGGTCTCGTGCACCCACTCGAAACTCTCGGGCGCGCCGAGCTCGCGCTGCCGGGCCCGGACCCGTTCGACGTCCTCGGCGGTGAAGGTGCCGGGGCCGCCCAGGGCGGGCCGGCCGTAGTAGTGCCAGCCCTGTCCGGTGCGGACGAACAGGGTGAAGGGGCCGTGCTCCTCGGTCGTCGCGGAGAACCGGGGGACCGCGTCGTAATAGGTCTCGAGTCGGGCCAGGACGGCCTCCGACCCGGGGGTGAGGGTGTGGTTCGTTTCGCGCATCGTGCCGTCCAAAGGGTGTGGTTCGTCTTCTTCCGCTGCTGCGGAGGTTGATCAGGCGGCATCACATCAGAGCGGTCGATCGTGTGCACGGGTTTTTTCGAACCCCGCGCACCGCCCGTTCGAAAGGAGAGGGCTGACGGACCGTCGGTGGAGAACCGTTTCCCCCAGCTGCCGTCCGACCTGCAACGGCTGGAAGAGCGGCCGGTCGGCCGGTGCGCCCCGTGCTCGCAGGCCTCGGCCGACCGGTGGGATTCACCCGGGCGAGTGAACCCGGGGAGGGGGGAGGATGACGGGGATCAGCGTCGGCCGACCTCGGCGAGCCGGGCGAGCAGCAGCTCGGCGGTCTCCGCGGGGCGCTCCAGGGCGGGCAGGTGGCCGGCCCAGGGGAGTTCGCGGTGCTCGGCGTCCGGCAGCAGGGCCGCCAGGTCGGCGGCGATCCGGCGGAAGTCGGCCAGGTCGTGCGCGCCGGAGTACACCAGGGTGGGCGCGACGGCCGCCCGCAGGTCGACCGCGACCCGCGCCGGGGAGATCTCCTCCTCGGGCGCCAGCTGTACCTCGTACGCGTTGCGCTGCATCGTCCGGACCTTCGCCCGGGCCGCCTCGTCCGCGTCCGGCCCGAGCCAGGTGTCGACCATCAGCTCGACCGCCTCGTCCAGACGGCCGGACTCGACGAGGCCGACCTCCAGTTCGTCCAGCGCGAGCAGTTCGGCGCTCGGCTCGTGGTCGGGGCTGCCCGGGCAGAGCAGGGTCAGCGAGCCGACCCGGTCGGGGTGCAGGGCGGCGAACTGCAGGGCGATCCGGCCGCCGAAGGAGGAGCCGACCAGGGCCGCCCGCTCGATGCCGAGTCCGTCCAGCAGGTCCGCCAGGTCGGTCAGGTTGTCGTACGGGCGGTCCGCGCAGGGGGTCTCCCCGAAACCGCGGAAGTCGCACCGCAGCACGCGGTACCCGGCCTCGCGCAGCGCGTCCCACTGCCCGTCCCACATCCGCCGGTCGCAGACGGAGGAGTGCAGCAGCACGACCGCGGGGCCGTCTCCAGCCACCTCGTGAGTGATTGTCATTCCGCCGACCGTAGAGCACGGACAGGCCACTGACCAGGGATTTCCGCTGCGAGCGGAGCGCGGCGGGGGCACCGGCGGCAAGGCGGCGGTCGCGAGGCGCGGTCGCGGGGCCGACGGCCCCGGTGTCGGCGGCGGGCGGCATGATGGGAGCGTGCCCGAAGGAGACAGCATCTACCGCGTCGCCACCCAGCTCGACCAGGCGCTCGCCGGTCACGTGCTGACGGTGTCGGACTTCCGCGTCCCCGCCCACGCCACCGCCGACCTGAGGGGGCGCCAGGTGCTGGGTACGGTGCCGCGCGGCAAGCACCTGCTGACCAGGTTCGAGGGCGGCGTGACGCTCCACACCCACCTGCGGATGGACGGCCGCTGGCAGACCTTCCGGCCCGGCGAGCGCTGGCGCAGCGGCCCCGCGTTCCAGATCCGGGCGATCCTCGGCACCGAGCACGGTGCCGCCGTCGGCTACCGGCTGCCCGTGGTCCAACTGCTGCGCAGCGACCAGGAGCACCGGGTGGTCGGCCACCTCGGCCCCGACCTGCTCGGCCCGGACTGGAACACCGAGGAGGCGCACCGCCGCCTGCTCGCCGACCCGCGGCGCCCGGTCGGCGAGGCCCTGCTCGACCAGCGGACCCTGGCCGGCATCGGCAACGTGTACGCCAACGAGCTGCCCTTCCTGGCCGGGATCACGCCCTGGACGCCGGTCGGTGAGCTGCCCGACCCGGACGGTCTGCTGGAGGGCGCCCGGCACCTGTTGGACGCCAACAAGCTGCGGCCGGGCCACATCACCACCGGCGACCTCCACCCCGGCCGCCAGCACTGGGTGTACGGCCGGGGTCGCCACCCCTGCCTGCGCTGCGGCACGCCGATCCGCACCGCCAAGCACGACCGGGACCGCGTCGCCTACTGGTGCCCGCACTGCCAGCACGGCCCCGTGCCGACCGCCTGAGCCCACCGGGCGGGGCCCACCGGCCCGCTGGCGCGTCCGGCCTCAGTCCCGTTCCACCAGGGCCGGGTGCCGGGGGTCCTCGACCCGCACCGTCAGGTCGGCCAGTTCGTCCGGGCCGGTCTCGGTGCGGTAGCGCTCGTGCGCGGGGAGCGTCCAGCGTTCGGCGGCCGGGGTGCGGCGGGCCAGCGCGGCGGCGGACTGGGCGAGGTGCACGGTCAGTTCGAACGGCAGCCAGCGGCCGAGCAGGAACGGCCCGTCCAGCAGCAGCACGCCGCGCGGCGGCAGCTCGACGTACCGGGCCCGGGTGGCGCGGTCGGTCTCCCGGTCCCAGTACGTGGGCAGGACGCGGCCGTCGCCGTCCGGTTCGAGCGGGTCGAGGACCTCGCGGAGCAGCGCGCCCTGGTCCAGCCACAGGTCGTGGAAGGCGTCCGGGTCCTGCTTGCCGTACTCGAAGCGCACCGACGCGGGGCGCAGGAAGTCGTCCGCCGACACCCGCTGCACCGGCCGCCCGAGCAGTCGCAGCGGTTCCACCAGGGCGTCCGCCAGTTCGCCGGGCCGGGCCGCCGCCGCGCCGTCGACCGCGACCCGCAGCCGCCGCCCGTCGTCGGCCAGTTCGTGGATCCGTCCCGCCAGCAGCTCGACCAGCCGCTCCGGGGAGATCGGGGTCACCCGCACCGGACGATCACTCCCTTCGGTCAACCGGACTATACGTCGCGCCGCCTGAGGGCCCGTCGCCCGAACCCCGGAGCGCGGGGCGGCACGGGGCGGACGTGGAACACTCCCTCGGAAGCGGGGTGCTCCGTCCGGACCACTCCGGTCACAGTGCTCCGGATGGAGTGGAAAGGGAGGACGTGATGGCCGCCGTGCCGTTCCTGACCCCGGACGAGGTCGACGCCCTCGCCGCCCGCGCGCACGCGGGCCAGTACGACCGGATCGGCGTGCCGTACGTGGAGCACGTGCGCGCCGTGGCCGCGGGCGTCGCCCCGTTCGGCGCGGGCCTGCGGATGGCGGCGCTGCTGCACGACGTCCTGGAGGACACCCCGCTCACCGCCGGTGACCTGCTCGCCGCGGGCGTCCCCGCCGCCGTGGTGGCGACCGTCCGGCGGGTGACCCGGACCCCGGGGACGGACTACCGGACGATGCTGCTGGACGTCGTCACCGACCACGCCGCCACCCTGGTCAAGATCGCCGACAACGCGCACAACTCCCGCACCGACCGCGCCGCGCTGCTCCCGGAGGCCGACCGGGCCCGGCTGGCCGAGCGCTACCGGGCCGCCCGCGCCGTGCTGTGGCCCGCCGTCGCGGAGGCGGACGTCCGGACGGTCCTCGCGCTGGTCAACCCGGACCTGCTGGCCGAACTCGACTGAGACCGGCCGCGGAGGCACGCTGGTAGGAGAAGCGGGGGGTGCGAGAGCAAGGAGCCCGGGATGTCCGAGATGAACGACAGGCTCGACGAGAAGGCCCGGCGGGACGAGGACGACGTCCGGTCGGCCGACCCCGAGGAAGGCATCACCTCCTACCAGACCATGCACGCGTGGGAGGAGTCCCAGGCGGAGGGCGACCCGGTCGCCGACCCGCCGCAGCAGCAGGAGCAGCGGTGAGCGGCCGCGCGGCGGCGCCCGAGCCGCACAGCAGCGAGTGGTCGGTCCGGCTGCGGGTGGTCGAGGTCGGCGACCTCACCCAGGCGCACGCCGTCCTCGACACCGGCGTCAACCTGATCGAGGCCGAGGCCGAGGCCCACCGCAGCAGCACCGACCCCGCGGACCCCGCGATCGGCGACGAACTCGCCGTCGGCCGGGCCCTCACCGCCCTCGGCCAGCAACTGGTCCACCGGGGCTCGGTCGCCGCCGAGGCCGCCGAATCCACCCGCCGCCGCGACGCGCCGCCCCCCGACGGCGCCTGGTGACGCCCCGTCCCGAGGCGCTCCGAAGATCGGTGCACGAAACAGCCGAATCGTGACCTTTCCCCGCCCCCGTACCGGAACCCGTCCGGCCGGGGGCGCGTCACTCCGGGTGGCCGCGCACCCGCGACGGCCCGCAGGCGACCGAGGGGGCGCCCCCGCACAGCACGGGGACGCCGGGGGTGGACAAGGTGACGAACGCTCAGCACCCGGACGGCAGACCGGAGGACCCGCCCCCGCAGGGCGCGGCCGGGCAGGCCGTCCACTGGGAACTCCCCGACTACGCGCACGAACGCGAACTCGGCGCCGGAGCGTCCGGCCGGGTCGTCCTCGCCCGCCACCGGGCCACCGGCACCCCCGTCGCGGTCAAGTACCTGCTCGGCGACCACCCCGACCAGGCCGCCTTCCGGGTCGAGGCCGAACTGCTCGCCAGCCTCGACAGCCCGCACGTCACCCGCCTCTACGAGTACGTCGAAGGCCCGCACGGCGCCGCCATCGTGATGGAACTCGTCGAGGGCGTCTCGCTGCGCGACCTGCTGCGCGCCGAGGGCGGCACCGGGCCGGAAGCCGCCCTGGTCGTCCTCAAGGGTTCCCTGCTCGGCCTGGCCGCCGCGCACCGGGCCGGAGTCGTGCACCGCGACTACAAGCCCGGGAACGTGCTGGTCACCGTCGACGGGCAGTCGAAGCTCGTCGACTTCGGCATCGCCGTCCGCGACGGCGCCAGCGGCACCGTCGCGGGGACGCCCGCCTACATGGCCCCCGAGCAGTGGGCCGGGCGCCCCGCCTCCCCGGCCACCGACGTGTACGCCGCCACCGCCACCTTCTTCGAGTGCCTCACCGGCGCCAAGCCCTACGCCGGCACCACCCTGATGGAACTCGCGGTCCAGCACACCGAGGCCGAGATCCCCGACACCCAGGCGCCCGAAGCCCTCCGCCCGCTCATCCGGGCGGGACTCGCCAAGACCCCCGAACAGCGGCCCCCGGGCGCGGAAGCCCTGGTCGGCGAGCTGGAGGCCGCCGCCCGTGCCGCCTACGGCGCCGACTGGGAGGAACGCGGACGCAGACGGCTCGCCGCGCTCGTCGCCCTGCTGCCCCTGCTGCTGCCCACCCCGACCGCCGACGGCGCGCTGCCCGGTGCGACCTCGTACGCGACGACGCAGCTCGCCGCCCCGCGACCCGCCCCGCGCTTCCCGTTCCGGGGACGGCTGATCGCCACCGTCGGCGCGATCGTCCTCGTCCTCGGCGCGCTCGCGGCGGTCGCCTCGGCCGGCGAGGAGAGGACGGTCGCCGACCCGCGGCCGGCCGCCGCGCCACCGGCCACCACCACCGTCCAGCCCTCCGCGACACCGACGGCCGAGGCCCCGCCGACCCCGGCCGACAGCCCGAGCCCTTCACCCACCGGGGAGACCGGCCCGAGCGCGACACCGAGCCCGAGCCCGAGCCCGACGGTCAAGCCCAGCGCCAGCACCAAGCCGAGCCCCACCCCGACCGCGACACCCACGCCGACGGTCAGTCCGACGGTGAGCAGTGCGCCGCCGGTTACCGTGACGGTGCAGCGGTTCTTCGGGCGCGTCAGCGGGACGACGCTGACGGCTGTCCTCCTGGCATCGGTGGAGCCGGCCGGGAGCACGACCGGGGAGGTCACGCTGACCTGGTACGACAACGGAGTCCCCTCCGCGTCCGAGACCGTTGCCGTTCCGGCGAAGGGGACGGTGACCCAGCCGCACACGTTCGCCTGCAACCAGCGCGCCAAGAACGTCAGCGTGAGCGTCACCACCCCGGCCGGGGAGACCACCTCCTCACCGTCGTACCCCATGTCCTGCCTGGTACTGGCGCGGTAGGAGGAGACCGACGATGACCGAACTTCCCCCCGACCCCGGCCTCCGGCTCGGACCCGTCCGCAAGCCCGGCGCCCCCGATCCGACGATCCAACTGCGGCCCGCCGCCCCGGTCGACGAGCAGCGCACCGTCCAGCTCCGCCCGGCGACCCCGTCGCCCGACGCGGAGGAGACCGTCCGGCTGCCCGGGGCGGCCGAGACGGTCCGGCTCGATCCGGGGCGGACGGTGCCCGTCGGCCTCGACGCCACCGTGCTCGAACCCGCGGTGCCCGGGGCCGTGCCGGAGGGCGGGTTGCGGCGGTTCGGGCCCGGGGTGCCGCCCGGGGCGGCCGCGGTGTGGCGCGGGGAGGCGGACGCGGCGGCGCCGCGACGACGGTGGGACAGGTGGCTGCTGGTGCCGTTGGTGCTGCTGCTCGCGCTGCTCGGGTACCTGCTGTGGGACCGGTACGGGCGGCCCGTCGCGGTGGCGGGCGTGACGGCGCGGACCGCGCCCGCCGGGCCCGGGTGCGACGGCACCGCGGTGGTCACGGGCACGCTGGAGACCGACGGCGGCGAGGGCGACGTGCGCTACCGGTGGGTGCGCAGCGACCGGACCGCGTCAGCGCCGGTCGTGCAGCACGTGGAGGCCGGGCACCGGCGCACCGAGGTGCGGCTGGAGTGGACCTTCCGGGGCCGCGGCGAGTACGCCGCCACCGCCCGGCTGGAGGTGCTGGAGCCCGCCGGCGGCCGGTACGCCGAGACCTCGTTCGCCTACTCCTGCCCGTAGGGACCGGCGGACGGAGGACGGAGCGGGACGCGCGAAACCCGGGCCGCGGCCGACGACGGGTCGGTGGCGGTCCGGGCCGGGCCTGCCGGGTCAGGACTGCGGGGCGGTCGCACCCCCGCCCGTCTTCACGGCCTCGACCATGTGCTGGTGCACCTCGCGGGCCGCCGCCTCGTCCGCGGCGGCCACCGGGCTGCCCTCCACGGTGAACCAGTCGAGCGCCCCGCTGTACTGCACCGTCAGCCGGGCCTCGCCCTCGATCCACATGGTGTGCACCGTCAGGTCCCCGGTGATGACGCCGATCTCCACGGTCTTCACGCCGCCGTGGCCGGACAGAATCCCCTGAGTGGTCCAGGTTGCCCAGGTGTTCACAAGCCCGCTCCCATCCGCCGCCCAACGGGCCGCTCGGTCCCGACCCCACAGGTACCCGCTCCGTGGCGACCGGTTCCCACTGTCACCCGAAGGGCCGAAAACCGCCCCCCGGGCGGGTGCTCGCCGCGCGGTCTAGCATCGACGTATGGGAGAGCGAGAGGGTGCGCTCACCGCGCCGAAACTGATCCTGGAAACCGGTGGCGACTCCACGGTCATCACCCCGAGCCGCAGGTACGCCCTCGGACGCGACCCCACCGGCGACATCGTGCTGACCGACCCCCGGGTCTCCTGGCACCACGCGGAACTGCACGTCGGCGACGGCCACTGGATCGTCGACGACACCGGCTCCACCAACGGCACCTACGCCGCCGACGGCCACCGGGTCGTCCACCTGGAGATCGAGCCCGGCACCGTGCTCTGCCTGGGAAGTCCCGCCGACGGCCCGCGCTGCACGTTCAGCGCGCTGCCCGAACCGACCGCCGTGCACCCGCTGCCCGGCCGCCGCCCCTCCGGGCTGACCGCGATCACCGGCTCGTACCGGCCGCCGTCCAGCGTCATGCCGCTGCCGACCAAGGTGGTGCGGATCGGCCGCGCGCCCGACAACGACCTGGTGGTCGGCGACCTGTCGGTCTCCCGGCACCACGCCGAACTGCGCGCCGCGCCCGGCAGCGGCTACCGGATCGCCGACCTGGACAGCCACAACGGCACCTACCTGAACGGCCAGGCCGTGCGGGAGGCCCCCGTCGGGCCCGGGGACCTGGTCGGAATCGGCCATTCGGTGTTCTGCCTGGTCGGCGACGAGCTGCAGGAGTTCGTCGACACCGGCGACATCGACCTCGACGTGGAGGACCTCACCGTCCAGGTCGACGGCGGCCGCACCCTGCTCGACCAGGTCACCTTCCCGGTCGGCCAGAAGTGCCTGCTCGCGGTCGCCGGACCCAGCGGCGCCGGGAAGTCCACCCTGCTCAACGCGCTCACCGGACTGCGCCCCGCCGACCGCGGCACCGTCCGCTACGACGGCCGCGACCTCTACCGCGACTACGCCGAACTGCGCCGCCGGATCGGCCTCGTCCCGCAGGACGACATCCTGCACACCCAGCTGCCCGTCCGGAAGGCCCTCTCGTACGCCGCCGAACTGCGCTTCCCCGAGGACACCGCGCCCGAGGAGCGGGCCGCCCGGGTCGAGGAGGTGATCGACGAACTCGGCCTCGGCAAGCGCGCCGACCAGGTCATCTCCAGCCTCTCCGGCGGCCAGCGCAAGCGGGTCAGCGTCGCCCTGGAGCTGCTCACCAAGCCGTCCCTGCTGTTCCTCGACGAGCCCACCAGCGGGCTCGACCCCGGCATGGACCGGTCCGTGATGCAGATGCTGCGCGGCCTCGCCGACGACGGGCGGACCGTCATCGTGGTCACCCACAGCGTGCTCAGCCTCGACCTGTGCGACCGGCTGCTGCTGCTCGCCCCCGGCGGGCGGATCGCCTGGTACGGGCCGCCCGGCGAGACGCTGGGGCACTTCGGGTTCGCCCACTGGCCGGACGCCTTCGAGGCGTTCGAGAACCAGACCGACCGCGACTGGGCCGGGCAGTTCCGCGCCTCCGCCCCCTACCGCAAGTACGTCAGCGGCCCGGCCGGCGGCCCCGGCGACTGGCCCGGCGCGCTCGCCCCCGCCGAGCACGCCCTGCCCGAGGAAGCCACCCCCGCCCCGCCGCCCCGGCCGCGGAGCTGGCTCGGACAGGTCGGCACGCTGTGCCGCCGGTACGCCAGCGCGCTCGCCGCCGACCGGACCTTCCTCGCCGTGATGATCGCGCTGCCGTTCGTCATGGGCGCGATGGCGCACGCCCTGGCCGGCAGCCGCCTGAACCAGGACACCGCCCTGAACGCGCTGCTCATCCTGTGCGTCGGCGGGGTGCTCACCGGCGCCGCCAACGCGGTGCGCGAACTCGTCAAGGAACGGACGATCTACCAGCGCGAACGCGCCGTCGGCCTGTCCAGATCCGCGTACCTGTGCTCGAAGGTCGTCGTGCTGGGCACCGTCACCGTCGTCCAGGCGGTGGTGCTGACCATGGTCGCGCTGATCGGCGTGCAGCTCAGACCGCAGGGCGGCAGCGGGGTGTTCCTGCCGCCGCTGCTGGAGATCACCCTCGCCGTGGCGCTGCTCTCGCTCAGCGCGATGATGCTCGGCCTGCTGATCTCCGCGCTGGTCAAGAAGGAAGAGGTGACCATGCCGCTGCTGGTGCTGGTCGCCATCGTCCAGGTGGTGTTCTGCGGGGCGCTGCTGCAGCTCGACCACATCCCGGTGCTCAACCAGCTGTCCTGGCTGATCCCCTCGCGCTGGGCGCTCGGCGCCATGGCCGCCACCATCGACCTGCACACCACCGTGCCCGGCACGCTCACCGACGACCCGCTGTTCGTGCACCGGCAGGGCGTCTGGCTGCTCGACATGGGCATGCTGATCGTGCTGGCCGTCGCGTACGGACTGGTCGTCGCCCGGCTGCTGCGCCGGCACGAACCCGCCGTGATGCGGCGGTAGCGCATGGGAACGCCCGACGGGTTCCGGCCCACCCACGTCGTCCCGGCCGACGGCATGCCGACCTGGACCGCCCCCGACCCGGCCGCCACCGGGGTGCCGCTGGACCCGCTGCTGCCGGTCGCGCTCGCCCGGGCCAACGGCAACTGGGCCCGGATCGTCTGCTCCAACGGCTGGTCCGCGTGGGTCGACGGACGGCTGCTGGTCGCCCTCCCGCAACGGCCCCCGGCCACCGGCGCCCCGCTCGCCACCACCGACGACCCGCGCCCGCTGCTCGCCGCGCTGGAACGCTCGCTGGCCACCTACCGGCGGCTGGTCGACGACTGGGCGGCCGGCCGGATCGACCTGGAGGCCTTCCGCGACGGCACCCGCGACCTGCGGCTCGGCGCGGTGCTGGACGGCTCGGACGCCTGGCTGCTTGACCTCGACCGGGGCCGCTGGTACTACTGCGACGCCGCCCAGCTGCAGACCTACGCGGCCACCGACCGCGCCGACCGCGCCGACCGCGCCGACCGGGGCTGACCCCCGATGCCCGGGGAGCCGCCCGAGCCGCCGTCCCTGGCCGCCGCCGAACCGGGCGAGCTGGACGGCCGCACGCTGGCCGGCTACCGGCTGGAGCACGTGCTCGGGCGGGGCGGCATGGCGGTGGTCTACCGCGCCGAGGACCTGCGCCTCGGCCGCACCGTCGCGGTCAAGCTGCTCGCCCCCGAGCTGGCCCGCAACGAGACCTTCCGCAAGCGCTTCGTCCGGGAGTCGCACATCGCGGCCTCGCTCGACCACCCGAACATCGTCCCGGTGTACGACGCGGGCGAGGTCGAGGGCGTGCTCTACCTGGCCATGCGGTACGTTCGCGGCCGCGACCTGCGCGCCCTGCTCGACCGGGAGGGGCCGCTGACGGGGACCCAGACGGTGCGGATCGCCGTCCAGGTGGCCAGTGCGCTGGACGCCGCGCACGCCCGCGAACTCGTCCACCGGGACGTCAAACCCGGCAACGTGCTGATCGCCGAGGGAACCGACCCCGACCACCCCGAGCACGCCTACCTGACCGACTTCGGGCTGACCAAGAAGTCCCTCTCGCTGACCGGCCTGACCAGCGTCGGCCAGTTCGTCGGCACGCTCGACTACGTCGCCCCCGAGCAGATCTCCGGCAAGCCGGTGGACGGGCGGTGCGACGTGTACAGCCTGGGCTGCGTGGTGTTCGAAATGCTCACCGGCGGCCCGCCCTACCGGCGCGACGACGACCTGGCGCTGCTCTGGGCGCACCTCAACGACCCGCCGCCGGACGTCCGGGAACAGCGCACGGACCTGCCCGCCGGAGTGGGGGCGGTGCTGGAACGGGCGATGGCGAAGCGGCCCGGGGAGCGGTACGGGAGCTGCCTGGAGTTCGTCGCGGCGCTCCGGGCGGTGCTCCGGGCGGGGGCGGGGGCGGGGGC
>NZ_JNYE01000121.1 GCF_000717185.1 Kitasatospora phosalacinea
AGGCAAATGCACGGCCGAGCCAGGTTCCCTCTGCTCCGCCACCGCATCCTCCTCCAGTGACCACCACAGAGCGCTACCACCGATTACGGGACAGAGCCACCTGGCCAGTGTCGGCCGCGACGGGCGGCGGCGGCCGGTGCGACCCGCCGTCCCGGGCGGGGGTGGGTGGAGGGCGGGGTGGGTCAGCCGGAGAGCAGGCCGGTGAAGAGCGAGCCGGCCACCAGTAGGAAGCTCGTGGTGCCGAGGGCGGCCAGGGTGAGGAAGGTGGAGCGGCGGGTGAAGAACGCGGCGCGGCCGGGGGCGTGACGGAGGGTCAGCAGGCGGCCGGTGCGGTAGCCGCCGACGGTCAGGATGGCCAGTGCGATGCCGCCGGAGAACGTTCCGGCGCCGAGCCAGGCCTTCAGGTCGGGCCAGCAGGTGCCGCCGTCCTCGCAGCGCACCGCCACCGCCTCGCCCGGGCTCCGGTACCCGACGCCCCGCAGCCGCCACTGCTCCGCCGCGGCACCGGTCGGGCCGTCGGTCGGGCCGCCGGTCGGGGCGGCTGCGCTCCGGCCGTAGCAGTCGATCTGCTCGTGCGGCACCCGCCCCTTCACGGTGTACGCCGTGCAGGAGGAGACGGTCACCCGTACCTCCGGGCGGCGGCCCGCCTCGGCCAGGTCGGCGAACGCGAACGCCGAGTAGCAGGCCCCGGCGAGGCCCGCGGCCACCGTGGCCAGGGCGAGACCGATGGCGAGCAGCGTCGGTTCGGGGACGTCCCGGGTCAGGCGCCGGGCCCACCACCAGTGCGCCTGCGGCGGCCCGGACGGTCCGGACGGTTCGGACGGCCCGGACGGCGGGCGGGGCGCAGGTGGCGCGGGCGGTTCCGGGGCGGTGCCCGTCCCGGCCCGTTCCGGGTGGTGGCGTCCGGGCATCGCGTCCCTCACTCTCCTCGCGGCGGTGGTGCGCGGGGCTTCTGCCGGGCCGCGCCCCGGTGGGTGGTGCGGCGTCAGGTCAGCACGTGCGGCAGGGGTCCGGTGACGAGGGCGGTGCCCGTCCGGCGGTCGGGCGGCGCGCCGTCGTGCGCCCGCGGCCCGGTGGTGGCGCCGGTCCCCCGGGAGCGGTCGGCCCGGGGCCCGCCAGTGGTGCGGCAGCCGACGCCGCGCGGCGTCCCGCTCCTCCCGGACCTCCCGGACATGGCGATCCCGCCCTTCCCCGTGCGCATCCGCCGGTCACGGCGTGACGGCACAACCTACCGCCCCCGGGACCTGCGGGAACAGCCGGGGGCGGGCACGGCGGAGCGGACGGGGCGTCAGGCGAACAGGTGGGCGGCCTCGGTGCCGGCCAGCAGTACGGCGAGGCCCCCGCAGGAGGCCCACGTCCAGTGGCGGAAGCGGGTGCGGGACAGCCGGGGCAGCCGGGACAGCCGGGGCAGCCGGGCCGGGGGGAGTTCGCGGGAGAGGGAGGTCAGTCCCAGGGCGAGGAGCAGCGCGCCGAACGCGGTGCGGCCGAACGGCTCCAGGTACCAGCGTCCGGCCAGGGGGACGCGCAGCGACCGTCCGGATCGCACTGGACGGGGAGCACGGTGCCCGAGGGGCGGGCCTCCGGCAGGTCGCGCAGCGTCCAGTCCCCGGCGGTGACGCCGCTGTCACCGGGGCCGCCGCGGCCGAGGCACACGACGGTGCTCTCCCCGGAGGCCGTCACGGTGACGCAGTAGTCGGCCGTCATCCGCAGCACCGGCCGCCGGTGGACCTCCCGCAGTTCCACCGCGTTCGGCACGCCGCTGACCAGCAGCACGGCGCCGCCGGCCGTCAGCACCGCCGTGCGCAGGAGCCGGTGCTTCTGCCACGCGCTCTGCTGCGGAGCCCCGAGCGGGCCCGCCGGGGCGAACTGCCCACCTGTCACGACCGTCCTCCACCGCTCCCCGCCGCTCCCCGCCGCTCCCCGCCGCGCGTCCGTCCGCGGCGCCGGGGATCAAGGCACTGCCCCCGGACGTGGGCGAACAGCCCTTTTCGCGCGAAGGGCCCGAACCGCGGTGCGGTCCGGGCCCGGTGGGGTGGATCGTCAGATCAGGCCCTGGGCGAGCATCGCGTCGGCGACCAGTTCGAAGCCGGCGATGTTCGCGCCGACCACGTAGTTGCCGGGGCTGCCGTACTTCTCCGCGGTGGTGTAGCAGGAGTCGTGGATGTGCTTCATGATCTCGCCGAGGCGGGCCTCGGTGTGCTCGAAGGTCCACGAGTCGCGCGAGGCGTTCTGCTGCATCTCCAGCGCCGAGGTGGCGACGCCGCCCGCGTTGGCGGCCTTGCCGGGGGCGAAGGCGACGCCCGCCTCCTGGAGGACCCGGACGGCCTCGGGGGTGGTGGGCATGTTGGCGCCCTCGGCGACGGCCTTGACGCCGCCCCGGACCAGCGCGAGGGCGTCCGCCTCGTGCAGCTCGTTCTGGGTGGCGCAGGGCAGCGCCACGTCGCAGGGGACGTTCCACACGCCGGTGCCGGCCACGTACTTCACGTGCGAGCCGCGCGCCTCGGCGTAGTCGGAGACGCGGCCGCGGCGGGTCTCCTTGATCTCCTTGAGCAGGGCCAGGTCGATGCCCTTCTCGTCCACCACGTAGCCGGTCGAGTCGGAGCAGGTGAGCACGGTCGCGCCGAGCTGCTGGGCCTTCTCGATCGCGTAGATGGCCACGTTGCCGGAGCCGGAGACGACCACGCGCTGGCCGGCCAGGCTCTCGCCGCGGGTGTGCAGCATCTCCTCGGTGAACATCACGCAGCCGTAGCCGGTGGCCTCGGTGCGGGCCTGCGCGCCGCCCCAGCCCAGGCCCTTGCCGGTGAGCACGCCCGACTCGTAGCGGTTGGTGATCCGCTTGTACTGGCCGAACAGGTAGCCGATCTCGCGGCCGCCGACGCCGATGTCACCGGCGGGGACGTCGGTGTACTCGCCGAGGTGGCGGTGCAGTTCGGTCATGAAGGACTGGCAGAAGCGCATGATCTCGGCGTCCGAGCGGCCCTTGGGGTCGAAGTCGGAGCCGCCCTTGCCGCCGCCGATCGGCATGCCGGTCAGGGCGTTCTTGAAGATCTGCTCGAAGCCCAGGAACTTGACGATGCCCAGGTTGACCGAGGGGTGGAAGCGCAGGCCGCCCTTGTAGGGGCCGAGGGCGCTGGAGAACTCCACCCGGAAGCCACGGTTGACGTGGATGCCGCCCTTGTCGTCGGACCACGGCACCCGGAAGATCAGCTGTCGCTCGGGCTCGCAGACGCGCTCGACGATCCGGGCGTCGACGAGCTCGGGGCGCTGCTGCAGCACCGGGCCGAGGGTTTCGAGGACCTCGCGGACCGCCTGGTGGAACTCGTTCTCGCCCTGGTTGCGGCGCAGGACTTCCTGGTACAGCGGCTCGATCAGGCGGGCGCCGGCGTCGGTGGACGCGGCAGGGCTGGGGGTGGCCGGCATTCAGGCACAACCTTCCGTGAGCGGATGGTGCACGAGGGCGCTCCCGTCCCGGGGAGCGTCCTTGGTCCTCCTCGCCGTTGAGGACCGTCGGCGGCGCGCCTGACACGCGTCGGTCGACGGGGTGGGACCGATGGTCTGCACCATTGTCCCAGGGCTGACCTGCGGACATCGACCGTATGTCCACGATGTGAACGCCCGAATGGGTTATTTCGGTCACGCGACAGGTAAAGAACTGACCATCGGCAGCCCAATTCCGGGCCTTGCGATCCAAACTCGGCGAACGGTGTGAGTTCGCTGCGAATTTCGGGCGTGTCCTGGGAACGGGGCCGCCCCCGGCGGTCGATCGGACGCCGGGGGCGGGGCGGGGCGGGGCGGGGTCAGAGCCGCGGCTGGATCCACCAGGCGGTGGTGGCGGGCGGCAGCACCCCGGCCGGGCAGGGGCCCGAGGACAGCAGCGGCTGGCCGGTCACCGGCGCCGGGGCCGGGACGGTGCCGAAGTTGGTGGCCACCAGCAGGCCGTCGCCCCGGGCGAAGGCCAGCACGTTCGGCGGGGTCTCGATCCAGCGCAGCGTCCCCTCGCCCAGCTGCGGCAGCAGGCGGCGCAGGTGCAGCGCCTCCCGGTACAGGTGGTACGGCGAGGTGTGGTCGGCCAGCGCCCGCTCCGCGGTGTGCCGGGCGAACGAGGCGGGCTGCGGCAGCCAGGTCGGCGCCGAACCCTCCGGGCCGAACCCGTACGGCGCCTCCGTCCCGGCCCACGGCAGCGGGACGCGGCAGCCGTCCCGGATGCCCTTGCGGTTGCCGGTGCGGTGGAAGATCGGGTCGGTGATCACCTCGTCCGGCAGGTCGTCGACCTCCGGCAGGCCCAGCTCCTCGCCCTGGTACAGGTACGCCGCGCCCGGCAGCGACAGCATCAGCAGCGCGGCCGCCCGGGCCCGCTCCGGGCTGCCGAAGCGGGTCGTGGTGCGGACCTGGTCGTGGTTGTTCAGCACCCAGGTCACCGTCGAGCCGGTCGCGGTGATGTCCCGCACCGCGGCGTCGATCACCTGGTGGAAGTGCTCGGCGTCCCACGGGGCGTGCAGCAGGTGGAAGAAGAACGCCTGGTGCAGCTCGTCCCCGCGCACGTACTTGGCCTGCTCGGCCGGGGTCGGCACCGAGGCCTCGCCGACCAGCAGCCGCTGGCGGCCGTCCAGCGCCGTGTACTCCTCGCAGATCGCCCGCCAGGAGCGCCACACCTCGTGCACCTCCGGCTGGTTCCAGGCCAGCGGGTTGACCGAGTCGCGGGTGCGCTCGTCCGCCTCCGGGTCCGGGGAGTCGGGCAGCTCGGGGTGCTTGAACAGGCCCGCCGCGACGTCGATCCGGAAGCCGTCCACGCCCCGGTCCAGCCAGAACCGCAGCACCTTCTCGAACTCGACCGGCACCTCGGGGTTGCGCCAGTTCAGGTCCGGCTGCTCCGGGGTGAACATGTGCAGGTACCACTGGCCCGGGGTGCCGTCCGGCTCGGTGATCCGGGACCACGCCGGGCCGCCGAACATCGCCCGCCAGTTGTTCGGCGGCAGCTCGCCGTCCGCGCCCCGGCCGTCCGCGAAGTGGAACCGGGCCCGGGAGGTCGAGCCCGGGGCGGCGGCCAGCGCCTCCAGGAACCACGGGTGCTCGGCCGAGCAGTGGTTCGGCACGGTGTCCAGCACCAGGCGCAGGCCCAGCTTCCGGCAGTCCTCGACCAGCAGGTCGAAGTCCTCCAGGGTGCCGAACATCGGGTCCACGCCCTTGTAGTCCGCCACGTCGTAGCCGTGGTCGTGCTGCGGCGACGGGTAGAACGGGTTCAGCCAGACCCCGTCCACGCCCAGCCGCTTCAGGTACGGCAGCCGGGCCCGCACGCCCGGCAGGTCGCCGATGCCGTCGCCGTCGGAGTCCTGGAAGCTGCGCACGTACACCTGGTAGATCACCGCGTCGCGCCACCACGGCACGTCGGGGGCGGCCGGGGCCGGCCGTTCCTCCGGGAGCGGTGCGTCCACGGTGAGGACGGCCGAGGCCGGGAGGCCCTCCGCGGGGCGCGGCGGGTCGGCGGGGACGACGGACGTGATCATGCGTCACCTTCACGGGAGCGCGCGAGGGAGGTCGCGCTGACAGGCACAGGTCCGCAGGGCCTGACGTCGTGTCAGTTCCTCGGAGATACCTAGATGTTAGGTATAGGCCAAAGGGCATGTCCAGGAGACAGGAGGTGAAGATGTCACCTACTGCACCTTCGAGTGCCACCAGTTGGGGCGAATCAGGGCGAATAAGGGGGCGCACAACGGGGTAGGGCAAAGCCAAGGAGAGCCGCCCGGCGTACGACCGACGAAGTTCGGCCGCACGGCGCACTCCCCCACTCACCTCGAAGGGAGGCAACCGAGTGCGGCTTCCGCTCCTCGCGCTGCTTGCCACGGGCCCCGCGCACGGCTACCAGCTCCGGCGCGCCCTGGAGTCCACGTTCGGCCCGGCCTACTCGCGCACCAACGACGGGCAGGTGTACGTCACGCTCGGCCGACTGGAGAAGTCCGGCCTGATCGAGGGGCAGGACGTCGCCCAGGACGGCCGCCCCTCCAAACGCGTCTTCGCCCTCACCGAGGCCGGGCGGCGCGCGCTCGCCGACTGGTTCGCCCGGCCCTCCGACGGCGGCAAGGTCCGCGAGGAGTTCTTCCTCAAGCTCGTCCTCGCCCCGCGCACCCGCCTCGCCGACCCGCGCGCCCTGATCGACCTCCAGCGCTCCCACTGCCTCTCCACCATCCGCGGCCTGCACGCCACCGCCGACCAGGCCCCCGACCACGGCGTCTCCCGCCTCCTGATCGAGGGCGAGGTCCTCCACCTGCAGGCCGAACTCGACTGGCTGGAGCGCTGCCAGCAGGAGTTCACCTGAGGCGATCGGCGCTCCCGGAGGACGGCCGATCGTGCTGGGCGTCGGACCGACGGGCCTCCGCGTCCTGCTCGCAACGCCGGAGGAGGAACTCGAACTCATCCGGTGCACGGTGCATCCGGGCCTGCCGCCAGGCACTGTCGAAGTCGAACGGGTCGCGGCTGAGCCGCCGGATGCGCAGTGCCCGCAGACTCGTCAGCGGTGCGAGCAGGAACCGCCACAGGGCCGCCTTCATCCGACCCGTCCGTCCGGAGACGCTCGCCCCGGAGGTGCCGTGGCCGCCCGCAACGCCTCCGCGGAGAGCTGGAGCAACGCCTCCATCGCCTTGTGCCGGATCTCCACGTCCCCGAACCCGGCTCCGAGGGACTCCCACACCTCCAGGAGCGGTTGCCACCACGCACCGCAGGACTTGATGGAGCGGGAGAGCCGCTGCAGTTCGGCGAGCACTTCCTCTTCCGGCAGCTCGGAAGTGCGCTCCAGGTGGTCGAGCACCAGAAGGTCCGGGCGTTCGTAGAGGGCCGTCTTGAGGAACTCCAGGCGCCGGATCCGCGCAACGTCGGCTCGCCGCGCGGCCAGGACCTCCTGGGAGGAGGGGGACAGGCGGAGGGAGAACTTCACCGAGAGCAACCGGTAATGAGGAGCGCGCCGGCTTCCGGGAACACCGAGTGCGGCGTTCAGGGTGTCCTCGGCTCCGAGCAGGTCGTCCGGTGGCAGTTCTGCCGTGACAGCGGAGGCTGCGGAGCGGAGGTCGCTGCGGACCTGTTCCGGCAGATTGACCCGGTGCCGCGCGACGGGCCGCCAGAGCGCGGTGAAGGAGGCCACGAAGGGCACGTCCGGCTCGGCGCTGGGCAACTGGCAGGGGCGAGGGCAGTCGGTGGAGCGTGCACCCCGTTGCCACGGCCACCTCATCGAGCAGCATCCTCGAGGGGGAAGACGGACCGGATCGGGGAAGCGACCAGGTGCTCGTAGAAGTCCTCGGCGATGTTGACGCCCTGCGCGGTGGCGGAACCCGCGAGCGCCTTCATCAGGTTCATCCCGGCCTGGAGCATCCGGTGGCCGCGCAGCGGAACGAGCAACTGGTCGCGGAGCTGCTCGTAGTTCTCGCGTTCGTCTGCGCTGGCGTGGATCCAGTCGGTGATCCGGGGGATGACCCGGACCCCCGTTTCGGAGCCGCTCAGCAGATGGGCCAGGGCCTGCTGCGCGTCGATCTCCGCCGCCTCCTGCGACAGCAGCCACGGCAGCCCCTGGCTGTGCACCGACATCAGGGCGAGGAAGGCCAGGCCTCCGCTCTCGGGCGTGGCCTTGCCCGACTGCCAGGCCCGGACTTCGGCGAGCAGCCGGCTCCGGCCCGCGGGCTGACCGGCGAGTTCGTCGAAGGCCGCGAGCACGTTCTCCCGGACGACCGGATCGGAGGTGGTGCGGGCCACCCGCCTCAACCGGACCACGGCCATCTTTGCCGCAGCGGAACCGACCTCGGAATCGGCCAGTACGAGTCGGCAGGTGGAGACCACGGTGGGCGCGTTGCCCACCTGCCCGGCCCAGTGGTAGAGAACGCTCCAGACGAGCCGCCCGACGTGCTCGTCGAGCACCGCGGTCCGGAGGACGGCGCCCAGCAGATCCGGGGCGACCAGCTTGGACAGTTCGTTGAGGTGGTCACCGGTGCCGTGGCGCAGTGCCAGGGACGCGAGCGCCCGGAGCGCCGGGTCCGCCGGGTCGGGCTGGCCGGCGAGGGAAGCCAGCCAACTGAGCAGCGGGGTGCGCATCGTCTCGTAGTTGTCCCAGACGTACTCGAGCACGGCCTGTCCGTACGCGGGCCGGTCGAAGAGCACCTTGTCGTGCCCGTCGACCGTGGCGCCGACGTCCTGGATCCGTCGCCGCAGGCCACGCCCGGCGAAGGCGCTCTGGGCGGTGCTTGCTGCCGTGCCGTCGTTCGAGAGTTCCACCGCCTCCTGCAACTTCCTCGCCCCGGCGGACACCAGGGAGACCGGTGCGGACTGTCGCACGGCCAGGCTGAGCAGCAGGTACCGGTCCTCGACCGCCAACGACGGGTCGGCCTTGTCGCCGACGGCGGTACGGTCCCCGAAGAGCTCGTCCAACTCCCCGCGCCAGTCCGACAGCGCTCCGAGGGCGCGGTCCTCGAACGTCTTCGGAGCGCTGCGGTCCGTCTTGTTCTGGAGCAGGAGGGGGAGCTGCGCCTCCTGCCAGGCCGCAACGATCCGATGGGCCGCCCGGACCGCTGCCACCGCGTTGAGCCCGTGCAGTCTGGACTGGGCCTGGTCCAGCTTCCGGATCCGCTCGGCCGGTTCGTGGTGTCCCTCGGCCACGAGATGGGCGTCCACCACCATTTCGGCGGCGGGGGACTCGGTCAGGCGGAGCACCTGCAGGCCGGCCCGGGAGGCGGGGGCGAGGGCGTCCCAGACTTCCTGGGCCACCGTCAGCACCAGGTGGGAACCGCACTTGGCGAGGTCATCGGCGTGCTTCACCAGCGTGTTGAGGAACTCGGCCGAGACCCGGTCGGTTCTCGGGTCCTTGAGGTCGAGTTGGAAGGCATGCCGCCGTTCCAGGGGGAACTTGCTGCGGAGCGGCTTGCTCCAGTCCGCCTGGAGCTTGACCAGGGTGGTGTCCGGCGAGGTGCCCTCCGCCAGCAGTCGCAGGGCGAAGGTGGTGGAGCCGATCGAACGGGGTGCGAGGACGATCAGTACGGGAACCCGCAACCGCTTGGTGACCGGGTCGAGCGCTTCCCTCCACGCGCCCACCCACGCATCGCGGACGAAGGGCTGTTCCAGCAGCGCCGCGCGGTTCACCTCCTCGCCCTCGAGGAGGTCCCGCTTGCGGGTTTCGATGATCAACTGCTCGATGACGCCGGCGGCGACGTCCACCGGCCCGTGGAAGTGGTTCGTGGGCACGGTGCCGCTGAGGACGCCCGGAGCCACCTCCTGGACCGCGGGCAGGGCCGGAACCGTTTCGGCCGGAGGCGCCTCGAGCAGCGGCATCGGGGCGGGGGGCGATCCCGGAGCGGCCTCCAACGAGGCGGCGGGTCGTTCCGGCCGCTGGTGCTGTGCGGCGTTCACCCAGGGCGGTAGCCGGTTCCCGAGGTCGTCGTTCCACTGCCCCTCGTCCTGCGGTCCGTCGGCGGTTCGGGGCGGGTAAGGGAGGTCGGTCACGGATTTCTCCTATGGTGCGGGCGGGACGAGCAGGAGCAACGGGCGATGACGGTTCAGCGCATCCGAAGGGTGTCGATGTGGTCCGCGACCACGGAGTCCCTGAGTTCGCTGTGGAAGGTGAAGGTGGCCCCCGCGCGGGAGGGTCGGTCCGGTACGGCGTGTTCGGGGGCGGAGGGGGGAGCCGGTGCCGGGGAGGCGGGGTCGGCGGGCTCCGGCAGGTACCGGCGGAGGGCGCCGGCGGGCAGGCCGGGCACGAAGAGCCGGCACGACTGCCCGAAGTCGGGCTTGTCGGCCACTCGGGCCTCGGCTGCCAGGAACTGGCGCTCCGTCAGTTCCGGTCGGGTGCGCCCGGCCGGAACTGAGCGCTGGTAGACGGGCTCGGAGAGGACGGCGGCCAGGAACAGGCCGTTGTCGACCGCGGCATCGACGGCGTGCCGAACGACGGCGCTGTCGGCCAGTCGGCAGGCGTCGTTGATTGCGGCACCGCGGTGGTCGGGGACGCTCAAGGGACCGACGTGGACGGCGGCACGGAGGCGGAGCGGCGGAGCGGAGGCCATCCGGACGCCTTCGTAGCGCTGGAGCGCGGCGCTCAAGTTCCCCAGCAGCGGATCGACCAACCGGGCCGCGTGCTCGGGCGGGAGGACCAGGATGGCGCCGTCGCCCGTGTCCTTGTAACCGTCTCCCAAGGAGCGGGGGGCGGGGAGCCCGCTCTGGACGAAGGCGGTCTCCAGGACGCTGTCCAGGTCGGAGCGGACCACCGCCATCTGTACTTCGGGGAGTCGGCTGTAGCCCTTCATGTCGATGACCACGACGGCTCGTTCGGGCGGGACGTCGAGACCCGGCAGGGCGTGGTCCGGGGTCGAGGGGGAAGAGGTCACGGGGCGGCCTTCCGGCAGTCGGGGCGGTGGACGAGGCCCCATGCTGCTCGGCCGGACAGAACGGTGGTGCCCAGTACTGGGCACCACCGCGGTGGTCTGCGTCACTCAGGTGCGCGCGTCGGTCTCGATGGCGGACATGTCCCGGATGACCAGTCCGCCGCCTGCCTCGGTGCCGAGCCATCCGCGCTCACGCCAGGGCTTGAGCGCGCTTCCCACTCCGTTCCGGGAGGCGCCGATCAACTGGGAGAGTTCGGTCTGGGTCAATCGGACCAGTGTCTCCGCGCCGCTCTGTGAAGCCGCCCGGACCAGACGGCCCAAGGCCGCTGCCAGGCGTACCGGTACCGGGGAGGTCGCCATTTCCAGGCGGACCGCCTCCGCTTCCCGGACACGGGCAATGGCGTGCCGGAGCAGTGGGGCCATCAAATCGTGTTCGTTGACGAAATTGATGAAGTCGGGGGCGGGGATGAGGTGGACGCGGCACGGTTCGGCGGCGATCACCGAGGCCGAGCGCGGTTGGTCGTCCAGGACCGCGAGCTCGCCGAGCAGTTCACCGGGGCCGCGGACGGCGAGCAGCGTGCGTTCCCCGCCGCTACCCGTCAAGGTGACCAGGGTCGAGCCTGAACTGAGCAGAATCACTTGAGTTCCCGGGTCGCCCTGGCGGAGCAGCACGGATCTGGCGGGACGGTTGCGTTCCGGCGCGAGATGTCGAAGTTTCGACCAGAGTTGATCGCCGATGAGAGATTCATGGCAAAGATACACATGCCCCCCCTGCATTCCGTCGGACAGCAGCGGGATGATGCTCTCAATTCACGTAGGAGATCAACAGCCCGATTCCGGTCACTGTGCAGGCTGCGACGATCAGGTCCACCGAAGTTCGGACGGCGCGGAACTTCCGATCCGCGAGTCCGGCGAGTCGCCGCAGTCGCCGCGCCTCCAGCACGGCCAGAGCCGATCGGTCCAGTGCGAGGAGGTCGGCGAGCGTGTTCGCCGACCTCCTCGCACTGGACCGGAAGGCTTCCAGTTCGGCCAGTGACCGGTTCCGCGGAAGCGCGGGACGGAGCGCCAGGAGCGCGGCAGCCATGGCGGCCAGCAGGAGCACACAACCGGCCAGTACGACGGCGACCTCCCACGCCGACCCGGCGGACCACACCGGGCCGGCCGTCAGTACCGCAGCCAGCGTGCCACCGGACAGTGCGCAGAGCGCGGCAGCCTTTCCGTCGGCACGCTGGAGCTCCACCAGTACTGCTGCGGACCTGGCCGCGAGGACCGTCTCCGCCGCGACGGACGGCTGGCGGACGGCTCCGTTCTCTGTCTCCGGCACCGGGACCTCCTGAACTGGCCGGGTTGTTCGAATGCCACCACTCTTCCGGAGGCGGGGGCGAGTGGTAGCCCTGCACCGGGCACCGCCGCTGTTCGCCACATCACAGGTTGACGGGTGGGAGAACGGGCTCGGTGGTCGCAGTCGTGCGAGCCTGCCGCGGAGGGACGGGTGCAGGGGCGGGTCGGGCGGTCAGTGGAGGCCGGACTGCATGCCGATCAGGAGCCAGTCGAGGGCGCGGTGGAAGTCGCGTTCGCGGAGCAGGTGGTCGGGCTCGCGGGGGCGTTCGATGAGGACGCCGGAGTCGGCGACGCCCGGGAGGGTGCGGACGGCCTCGGTGATCTCCTCGATCAGGTCGTCGGTGGTGCCGTCGGCCTCGGCGGCCTTCTCGGACCAGTTGACCTCGGTGGCGGTGAAGCCGTAGGTGTACTGGAAGATCGCCGAGAGGGCCGCCATCGCGTCGGCCTCGGAGAGCGGGGAGGAGCGGGCGATCTCCAGGGCGCGGGCGGAGTAGCGCATCGAGTTCGGCCCGATGTTCAGGTAGTCGCCGTGGATCCGGATCGCCCAGGGGTGCGCCAGCATGGCGGCCCGCCAGGTCACGGCCAGGGCCCGCAGGCCGGCCTGCCAGTCGCTGCCGTCGCCGACCTCGGGCCGGGCCATCTCGCCCGCCACCACGTCCAGTGCGAGCTCCAGCAGGTCGTCCTTGTCGGCGACGTACCAGTACAGCGACATCGGCGTGACGTCGAGCCGGGCCGCCAGGCCGCGCATCGAGAACTTCGCCTCGCCCTGCTCGTCCAGCAGGCGGACGGCCGCGGCGACGATCACCTCGCGGTCCAGGCTGCCCGGCCCGCCCTCGCCCGCGCGCGGCGAGCGGCGGCCGCGGACCGGGCCGGGGGTGAGCCACACGCTCTTCTTGACCTGTGAGGCTCGCTTGGTGGCCACGGTGCTCCTTCGCTTCGACGGGTGGCACCACCGTACGGCCTGGGGGCGGAGGGGCGGGCGGTCAGCGGGCGGTGGGGACGGGCTCCGGGGCGTCGCTGCCGGAGGGGGTGGCGGCCGGGCGGTCGGCGCGGTGGAGCAGGGCCGCGGAGAGCAGGCCGCCGAGCAGGACGGCCGTGGCGCCGATCAACTGGCTGGACGTCAGGCCGTGGGCGAAGGCGTCGTGCACCGCCTGCCGGGTGGTGCCGTCCGGGGCGGAGGCCAGCGCCTCCGGCAGCGACTTCGCCGCCGAGGCGGGGACGGCCTCCGGCAGGCCCGCCGCGAAGCGGGAGCCGAGGACCGCGCCGAGGACCGCGACGCCCAGGCCGCCGCCGAACTCCGTGACCGTGCCCTGCACGCCCGCGCCGGCCCCGGCCCGCTCCGGCGGGATCGCGCCCATCACGGCCGCGGCCATCGCCGGGCTCGCCACCGCGATGCCGCAGCCCATCAGCAGCAGGCCCGCCAGCAGCCCCGGGTACCCGTGGCCGGAGCCCATCGCGGCGAGCAGCGCCAGGCCACCGGCCAGCAGCCCCATGCCGATCGCGACGGCGCCCGCGAAGCCGATCCGCGGCAGCAGCCGGGCGCCGACGCCCGTCAGGTTGAGCAGCACGATCACCAGGGCCAGCGGCGACATCCGCAGGCCCGCCTCCAACGGGCGGTACCCGAGCACCAGTTGCAGGTACTGGGTGAGCAGGAACAGCGAGCCCGCCATGCCGAACGCGACCAGGATGCCGCCCGCCACCGCGCCGTTGAAGCGCCGGTTCCGGAAGAAGGCCATGTCCAGCATCGGGGTGGGGGTGCGGGCCTCCCAGGCGACGAAGGCCGCCAGCGCGGCCAGGCCGACCGCCCCCGACAGCAGCACCGGGCCGGAGCCCCAGCCGTGCACCGGGCCGGAGATGATCGCGTACACCAGGCCGACCATGCCGACCGTCGACAGCACCGCACCCGGGACGTCCGGACGGCGGCCCGAAGGGTCCTTGCTCTCGGGGAGCAGGCGGGCGACCGCGACCAGGCCGAGCAGCGCCACCGGGATGTTGACCAGGAAGATCGAACCCCACCAGAAGTGCGCCAGCAGCAGGCCGCCGAGCAGCGGGCCGCCCGCGAAGCCCAGCGAGCTGACGGCCCCCCAGACGCCGATCGCCTTCGGCACCTCGGCGCCCTGGAACACCTGCATTACCACCGCCAGCGTGGTGGTCATCAGCAGCGCGCCGCCGATGCCCATCCCGGCCCGGGCGGCGATCAGCTGGCCGGAGGTCTGGGCCAGGGCCGCCGCCGTCGACCCCGCGCCGAACAGCGCCAGGCCGATCAGCAGTGCGCGCTTGCGCCCGTAGCGGTCGGACAGGCTGCCCGCCGTCAGCAGCAGGCCGGACTGCACCAGCGCGTACGCGTTGATCATCCACTGGATGTCGGCCGTGCCCGCGCCCAAGTCCTCGGTCAGGGAGGGGATGGCCACGTTGAGCACGGTGTTGTCGAGCAGCACCACCAGCGTGGCCAGGCAGACCACCGCCAGGATGACCCACCGCCGCGGGTGCGGGGCGGCGGGCAGGGGGACGGAGGCTTGGGACAAAGGGGACTCCCCGGGCAGGTCGGGACGGCCGGGCGGCCGCTCGTTGTACACCGTAGAGGAGTTCTTCTACGGTGTACAACGGATTTTCCGGGGGCCGACGGTAAGGGGAGTCGACGGCGGGGGCGACGGCGGGGGAGTCGACGGCGGCGCGGTTCCTCAGGGGGTCATGCCGCCGTCGACCGGGAGGCAGGCGCCGGTGATGCCCGCGCCCGCCCGGGAGGCCAGCAGCAGCACCGCCGCGGCCACCTCGTCCGGGCGGGTCAGCCGTCCGGTGGCGGTGCGGTCGGTGAAGTGCTGCACCAGGCCCGGGTAGTCGGTGCCGAGCACCTCCGCCGCGCGCGGCCCCTGCTCGGTGAACCAGTCGGTCTCCACCGGGCCCGGGCAGACGCAGTTGGCGGTGACGCCGTACGCCCCGACCTCCTTGGCCAGCACCCGGGTGAACCCGATCAGCGCGTGCTTGGCGGCCGCGTACGCGCACAGCCCCGGGTCCGGGTCGCGGCCCTCGACCGAGGCGATGTTGACGATCCGCCCGGAGCGCTGCGGCAGCAGGTGGGCCAGGGCGCGGCGGGTGGTGTGCAGGGCGGAGTCCAGGTTGAGCGAGAGGGTCTCGCGCCAGACCTCGTCCGTGATGTCGGCGACGGTCGCGAAGGCGGTGGCGCCGCCGACGTTGTTGACCACCACGTCCAGGTGCCCGTACCGCTCCACCGCCTCGTCCACCGCCCGCTCGGCGTCCGCCCGGACGGTGGCGTCGGCGGCGCGGAAGGCGATGTCCGGGCCGCCGTCCAGCCGGGCCAGGGCGGAGCGGCCGCCCCGCTCGGAGCGGCCGGTCAGCAGCAGGCGGGCGCCGTGGGCGTGCAGGGCGCTGGCGATGGCGAGGCCGATGCCGCGGGTGCCGCCGGTGATCAGGGCGACGTTCCCGGTGAGGTCCATGGGCGGTGCTCCCGTCGTGGGGAAGTGGGGGAAGTGGGGGAAGCGGGGGAGCGTCACTGGAGGGGGCGTCACCGGAAGGGGTGGTGGTGGGAGGGCGGCGGGAGGTGGGCCAGGACGGTGGAGCGCAGGCCGGTGACCTGGGCGAGGACCGCGCCCTCCGCGGTGGTGGCGGTGCTGGTGCCGTTCGCGGCGGAGTGGTGCAGGTGCAGGCCCGCCGGGTGGGCGCGCAGCAGGTCGTGGTCGTCGCCGGGCAGGTCGCGGCCGCCGCTGCCGGGCAGCGGGTGCAGGGTGATCCGTTCGATGTGCTGCGGCACGGCGACGGGGTGCCGGCCGTCCGGGCCGGGGGCGAGGGCGGGGGTGCGGGCGAGGCTGTCCAGCAGGACGGCCGGGGTGCCGAGCCGGGGCAGGACGGCGAGGGCGTCCGGGTCGGGCCGCCAGTGGGCGGTGGTGCCGGTGGCGGTGGCGCGCCAGTCGGCGGTGGCCCGGAAGGCGCCGGTGAGCAGGACGGGGGAGGCCGAGTCGTAGTACGGGTCGCCGACCGGACGGGTGCTGGGCGGACGGGTGCTGGGCGGACGGGTGCCGACCGGACGGGTGCCGGGCGGGGCCGGGGCGTGCGGGACGGGCAGCAGGGGCGGGCCGCCGAGCCGGACGGTGGCGCGGAAGTGCTCCCGGTCGGCGGCCAGCACCCGTCCGTCCGGCGCCAGCACGTCCGAGCGGATGCTCACCCGGACCGCGGAGCTCCCGTGGGTGGGGTGCGCCGGGCGGTGGTGGGCCTCGACCCGGAAGCGGGCGGGGCGGCCGTCGGTGCGGGCCCGGACCCAGGCGCGGAAGGCGAGGGCGTCGACGCTGCGGAAGGCCGCCCCCGGGACGAGGGAGCGGGCGGCCTGGACGGCGAGGTCGGCCAGCACGACGCCCGGCACGGTGGGGCGGCCGTCCACCAGGTGGTGGCGGAGGAAGGGGTGGGCGTCCAGGTCGATCGACAACTCCCATACGGAACGGCCGGGTTGGTGGAGGGCCGGGGGGCCGAGCAGCCCGGGGGAGGCGGTCGGCAGGGCGGGCCGCGGAGCCGGGGGCGGGGTGGGTTCCGGGACGGCGGGGGCTGTGCGCAGGCCCGGGAAGCGGGTGTCGAAGGAGCGGTGCTCGGCCTCGCCGACGAAGGTCACCAACCGGTCGGTCCGGCCCTCCGGGCGGCTGCGGCGGCGCAGTTCGGCCAGGAAGTGGGCGACGCCCTCGGCGGTGCTCATCCGGGACAGCCGAGCCGTGCGGGCCGTGTACGACTGGACGACGGGGCCGGAGCCGAGGCCGGTCTCGTCCCAGATCGTCCAGGCGATGGTGAACTCCCGGTCGTCGGAGGCGGATTGGGCGGCGGCGGAGAGGAAGTCGTTGGCGGGTGAGTAGTCGCTCTCGCCGGGCAGGCCGACCACGCCGGTCACCGAGCCGAAGTTGCACCACAGCCCCGGGGCGAGCGGGCCGTCGAACGCGGCGCGCAGGTGGTGGTAGCCGGACAGCTTGACGTCGCGGATCCGGCGCATGCCCGGCAGCGTCTTGCGCGTGATGTCGCCCGGGTGGTGCAGCCCCGCGCCGTTCACCAGCAGGTCGACCCGTCCCTCCCGGGCCCGGACGGCCTCGGCGACGGCCCGGACGGCGGCCGGGTCGGTCACGTCGCAGGTGTGGAAGTGCACGTGCTCGGCACCGCAGGCCGTGCGCAGCGCGCGCAGCGTCAGCGCGGACTCGCGGGCGTGCAGCAGCCGGTCGAAGTCGGCGCTGATCTCGCCCACCGGTCGCCCCGGGGTCCGGGCGCGCTCGGCGGTGATGTGGCGGGCCCGGGCCGCGGGCAGCTCCGCCTCCGCCGCGTCCAGCAGCCCGTCCGGCACCTCGGCGGGACGACTCGAACCCACCAGGTGCACCCGCAGCGGGAGTTGACCGGCCAGGCCGAGCAGGCAGGCGGCCGTGATGCCGCGCGCGCCGCCGGTGGCGACCACCACCGGGTGCGGGGACAGCGGGGGAGCGGGCGGGGCGGAAACAGGGGCGACGGCGGAGGCGGTCAGGCGTTGGACGAGGCGGGTGCCGCCGCGGTGCCGGGCCACGGGCAACCCGTCGGCTGGGCGGGCGAGTTCGCCCTCCAGGGTGGACAGCACGGCCGCCGGGTCGGTGCGGTCCGAGACCAGCGCGCGGACGGTGCAGTCCGGCAGTTCCCAGGCCAGCGACTTGACGAAGCCGGTGAACAGATTGGCGTGCGGAGCGGCCTCGCCCGCGCGGAACGGGGACGCCACGCCGATCGCCAAGCTGCCCAGCCGGTCGCGCAGTTGGCGCACCGCCCAGAACGCCGCCTCCTGCACGGCCAGCAGCCCGGCCGTCGGCGGCGCGGGCCACGGCGGGGCGGCGTGCAGGTCGGCGACCACCCGCAGGTGCCGGAACCCCTCCGGGTGCTCGGCCAGGACGCGGTCGACGGCCCGCTCCGGGTCCTCGTCCGCCCGGACGGCGAGCAGCCGGACGCCCGGTGCGGCGGCGCGGAGGGCGGCTTCCTGGGCGGGGCCGGTGATCAGCAAGGTCTCGGAGGGGTACTGGAGTTGACGCTGCTCGGGGTCACCGGCGGGCTGCCAGGAGAGGGTGTGCCGCCAGGTGAGGGGGTGCGGGGCGGTGGGTCGGTGGTGGTGGGTGACCAGGTGGCGGACGGCCGTCAGCAGGTCCTCCGCGCCGAGGTAGTTCCAGCGGTCGGGGGTGGGCTCGGAGGCGGGGGTGGGGGTGGGGGCGGGCTCGGGTTCGGGGTGCTCCACTGCGGTGAGGACGGCGTCGAGCGTGTCGAGCACCGGCCACTGCCGGGTGCGGGCGACGGACGCCCGGGTGAGCAGCAGGGCGAACGCGCCCTCCGCCGTGGACCGTTCGGGGTCGCAGACGCCGTTGACGCCCAGCACCAGCGCCAACTCCAGCTCTCCGCGCCGCAGGTGAGCGGCCGCGGCGCGCAGGGCGGTGCGGCCCGAGGTGGGGCCGGTGTCGAGCGTCATGGTCGGCCCGTGCAGGTCGTGCCGGGCGGCGATCCGGGCCGGGATCACGTTCGGCATCAGCCCGGCGAGGGTGTCCTCCCCGGGGTCGGTGCGTTCGCGCACCGCGTCCAGGAAGGCCTCGGTGGCCTTGCGCAGTGCCGCCGGGTCCAGGTCGTCGTCCGGCGGCCGGGGAACGGAGCCGGAGGCGGAGGCCAGCGCGGCCGTCAGCGCGGCGGCGTGGCAGCGGACCGTGATGTCCGGCGACGCCGACGGGACGCCGGTGTGTGCCGCGAACACCCCGCAGTGCTCCCGCAGTTCCGCCCACCAGGGCGGGGCGTCCGGACGGGCCAGGGCCGCCACGGCCTGCAGCGCCATCAGTTGGGCCCGGTCGACGCGCGCGGCCGTCGGGGCGGGCAGGCGCACCTCGTCGAACGGCGGGAGGGGGTAGCGTGGCCCGAAAGACCTTGCAGGGGAAGGATCCTGACGGAGCATCAGTCGCTGCTCGACGTCCGCTGCGCCCGGGAGGTGGGCCGACCAGGCTACCACGACCACCGGGTCGTCCGGGACGGGGGCGGGCAGCGAGGGCGGTGCCGCCCCGCCGGGGCGCGGGGCGTCCTGGATCAGCAAGTGCCCGTTGGTGCCGCCGAATCCGAACGCCGACACCCCGACCGTGCGCGGCCGGTCCGCGGGGCGCGGCCAGGGCACCGGATCGGTCGGCACCCGCAGCGGCGGCGCGCCGTCCGGAGCCCGGTACGGGACCTGCGGCGGGACGGTGGAGTGCGCGAGGCCCTGCAGCGCGTGCACCACCGAGACCGCACCGGCCGCCCAACCGGTGTGCCCGACCACCGACTTGTTCGACGTGCACCACGCCTGCGGCAGTTGCTCGGACAGCACCCCGCGCTCGACCCCGTCGCCGACCGGCGTCCCCGTGGCGTGCGCCACCACCCAGTCGACCCGATCGGCGGCCAGCCCCGACACCGCCCGGGCCCGGGCCAACGCCCGTTGCTGGCCCGATGAGTTGGGCGCGTGCACCGCCCGCCCCCGGCCGTCCGAGGCCGCACCGAACCCGGCCAGGACGCCCAGCACCCGGTCGCCGTCGGCCAGCGCCGCGTCCAGCCGCTTGAGCGCGACGAACGCCGCCCCGTCGGAGAACAGCACCCCGTCCGCGTCCGCGTCGAACGCCCGCACCGCACCGGAACGGCTCAGCCCGCGCAGCCGCGAGAACAGCACGCTGTAGCGCGGCCCGAGCGAGAACGCCCCGCCGCAGAGCGCGAGTTCGCACTCCCCGTCGAGCAGGGCCCGGGTGCCCAGGTCGATCGCGTACAGCGCGGACGAGCACGCCGTGTCGACCACCTGGACGGGTACCGGCCCCGGCAGCAGCGCGGCCACGGCGGCGCGGACGGCGGCGAGCGGGAGGTGCTCGTCCGGCGGGCCCGCGTGCGGGTACGCGGCGCGCAGCCGGTGCCGCAGCCGCGCCCGCAGGATGGCGGGGGAGACGGGATCGGGCCAGTGCGCGGCGAGGCCGGCGACGGCGGCCTCCACCAGGACGCTCTCCTCCACGTGCTGCGAGCCCTCGGCCCAGGCCCCGGCGAAGCAGGCGGTGCGAACTCCCTCGCGGGAAGCGAGAACCGGCGCACCGCACTGGAGCAGCGCGGTGCGCGTCCAGGCGGTGAGGAAGTCCTCGGCGGGGTCGGGTGCCGGACGGAGGTAGCCGGCCACCCGGCTGTAGGTGCGGTCCGCGGCCTCCTCGGGGGACCAGAAGTGCTCCAGCGGGAAGCGCGCCCCGGGCTCGCCGAACTGCGGGACGCCCTGCACCAGCCGCCGCCAGAGTTCCTCCGGGTCACCGACCCCCGGGGCGACCAGGCCCGCACCGACCACCGCGACGGTCCGGGCCGCACCCCGGACCGGGGAGGACGGCGCCAGGAAGGGCACCGGGGCGGTGGGTTCCACGGGCGGCACGGGGGCCGGGGGCGCCAGGGGTGCCGGTGGCGCCAGGGGTGCCGGGGGCTGCGGGGTGAGCATGGCGCGGCCCACCGAGAGGCCGCCGTCGGCGAGCAGGCACTGTCCCGAGATCCAGCGGGACCGCGGCGAGGCCAGGAAGGCCACCAGCCGGGCCAGGTCGTCCTCGTGGCCCACCCCGCCGAGCGGGGCGGCGGCCGCGCAGGTGGCCCGCAGGGCGTCCGCGCCCGGGAAGAGGGCGGCCGTCGGGTTGTCCAGCAGTCCGGCCGAGGCGGTGTTCACCCGGATCCCGGCGGGCCCCAGGTCGGCGGCCAGGTAGCGCGTCAGCGCCTCCAGCGCGGCCTTGCAGACGCCCACCAGCAGGTAGTTGTCCATGGCCAGCCCCGCCCCGATGGAGGACACGTTCACGATCGCCCCGCCGCCCCGGGCGGCCATCAGCGGGGCCGCCGCCAGCGCGCACCAGCGGGCGCCGTGCAGGTTGGTGTCCAGCGCCCGCTGCCACTCGGAGTCGGTGAGGTCGTCGTACCGGGCGAACACGCCCCGCGCCGCGTTGTTGACCAGGACGTCCACGCCGCCGTGCCGTTCGGCCAGCGTCGCGAACATCGCCGCCACCTGCTCGCGCTTGGCGACGCTGCCCCGCAGCGCCTCGGCCCGCCCGCCGGCCGCCCGGATCACGGCGACCGTCTCCTCGGCGGCCTGCGGCGAGTGGAAGTGGTTGACCACCACCAACGCGCCGCGCGCGGCCAGTTCGCGACTGATCGCCGCCCCCACGCCCTTGCCGCCGCCGGTGACCAGGGCGACCTTTCCGGTCAAGTCCCGTTCGGTCCCGCTGTGCGGGCTGCTCGGGTTGCTCGGGCTATGCGGGATGTGCGGGGTGTTCGTTTCGGTGCTCATACCGGTGCTCCCGAGGCGGAGGGCAGGGTGCGCAGCAGCCCCGCGAGCGCGTCCAGGGTGGTGTGGCTGGTCAGGCGGGAGCCCTCGGTCGGCAGGCTCCGGCCGAAGCGGGTGACGGCCTGGGCGAACAGTTCGGTCTGCTTGATCGAGTCGACGCCGAGGTCCGCTTCCAGGTCGGCGTCGCCGGTCAGCACCTCGGGCGGGTAGCCGAGCGCGCTCGCGTACAACTCCCTTAATAAAGCGACGATTTGGCCCTGTTCGGGGAGGGCGTCGACAGCCGGTTCCGACGCCCGTACGGCGGGGGCGGGGGCGGGGGCG
>NZ_JNYE01000122.1 GCF_000717185.1 Kitasatospora phosalacinea
GCTTCGACCGGCGCCGGGTCGGTGGGGGCGGGTGGGGCGGGTGGGGGCCGTCCCCGGGAGGTCTGCACCGGGGACGGCGGTCGAGCGGACTGACGCACCGTCAGTTCACTTGTCTGCTGCGGCTCTCAGCCCTTGAGGCTACCGGCGGTCAGCCCCGCCATGATGTGCCGCTGGAACAGCAGGAAGATGACCAGCAGCGGGACGGCGGCCATCGCCATCCCGGCCAGCAGCTGGTTGGCGGGCATGTCGTTGGCGAGCGTGTTGAGGGCTACGGTGATCGGCTGGCCCTTGGGGTCGGGCAGCGTCAGCATCGGCCAGAGGAAGTCCTTCCACACGCCGACCACCGCGAAGATGGACACCACGGCGAGGACGGGCCGGGCCAGCGGCAGCACCACGTGCAGCAGGATCCGCACCGGCCCGGCGCCGTCGATCCGGGCGGCGTCGACGAGCTCCTCCGGGATCTGGTCGAAGAACCGCTTCAGCACGAAGATGTTGAAGGCGTTGGCGCAGGCGGGCAGCCAGATCGCGAACGGCGTGTTGATCAGGTTGACGTGGAGCAGCGGGATGTCCACCACCGTCAGGTAGGTGGGCACCAGCAGCGCGGAGACCGGGAGCATCAGGGTCGCCAGCATCATCCCGAGCACGACGTTGCCCAGCACCGGCCGCAGCTTGGACAGCGCGTACGCCGCGCAGACGTCCACCACCAGTTGGAACAGCAGCGCACCGGCGGCCAGCAGCAGGGTGTTGAGGAAGTAGCGGCCCAGTCCGGTGCTGCTCCACGCCTGGCTGTAGCTCTCGGGGTGGAAGCTCTGCGGGAACAGCGTCGGGTGGGGGTCGGCGAGTTCGGCGGAGGACTTCAGCGCGCCGGAGACCAGCCAGTACAGCGGGAAGACGAACGCGGCGGTGAAGGTGACCAGGACGGTGCCCAGCACGGTGCGGTAGAGCAGGCGCCCGAGCGGCCGGTCGAGTTCGGCGGGGGCGACGAGGGTGCGGGCGGCGGGTTCGGCGGTGGCCATGGCGGGTTCCTCTCAGCCCTTGGAGCGGGTCAGGCGCAGGTAGAGGGCGGCGAAGGCGCCGAGGACGACGAACAGGACGGTGCTCATGGCGCTGGCCAGGCCGAAGTCGTTGTAGACGAAGGCGTACCGGTAGAGCAGCAGCAGGACGGTGACGGTGGCGTCGTTCGGGCCGCCGCCGGTCAGCACGAACGGTTCGATGAACACCTGCATGGTGCCGATGACCTGCAGCAGCAGCGTGATCAGCAGGATGAAGCGCATCTGCGGGATCGTCACGTGCCACAGCCGCTGCCGGATCGAGGCGCCGTCGAGCTGCGCGGCCTCGTACAGTTCGCCGGGCACGCCCTGCAGCGCGGCGAGGTAGATCAGCGTGGTGGTGCCCATGTTGGCCCAGGTGGAGACCAGGACCAGCGACAGCATCGACAGGTTCTCCGACTCCAGCCACTGCTGCGGCGGCAGGTGCAGGATCCCCAGCGCGTGGTTGAACAGGCCCGGGCCCGGGTCGTAGAACCAGCGCCACAGCAGCACGGTGACGATCGGCGGCAGCATCACCGGCAGGTAGACGGTCATCCGCAGGTAGGCCCGGCCGTGGCGCAGCTCGTTGAGCACGACGGCGGTGACGAACGGCGCGGCGAAGCCGAACACCAGGGCCAGCGCGGTGAACCACAGGGTGTTGCGCCAGGCGGTGAGGAACAGCGGGTCGTCGAACAGGCGCTGGAAGTTGTCCAGGCCGACCCAGGTGGCGGGTTCGGCGAAGTTGACCTGCTGGAAGCTCAGCAGGAAGCCGCGGACGATCGGGTACCAGGAGAACAGCGCGAAGGCGAGGACGCCCGCGGCGAGGAACAGGTGCCCGACGAGGTTGTCGGCGATGCGGCGCCGCAGTCCCGCCCGACGCGGGGAGGAGGACGGGGGCGGTGCGGGGGTGGCGGCGGGCCGCCGCTGGGTGCGGCGCGGGGCGCCGACGGTGTCGACCTTCATGACGGGTGGCTTTCGGCTCGGGCGGGAGCGGGGCTGACGGGAGCGGGTGGACGCGGTGCAGGTGGACGCGGTGCAGGTGGACGCGGTGCAGCCGGTCGCGCGGCGGGGCGGCGCGACCGGCCGCTCCGCGGGCTCACTGCGCGGTGGCGAGGATGGTGTCGACCTTCTTCTGCGCGTCCTTCAGCAGCTCGTCGGCGTTCGCGTCCTGCTTGGTCAGCACGGCCTGCATCACGCCGTCCAGCACGGTGTAGATCTGCTGCGCGTTCGGCGGCTCGACCTTGACCTGCACGTCGGCGGAGCGGTCGGTGAACGGCCGGTAGTTCTGCTGCGGGACGTTGGCGTACTTGGCGTGCACCGCCTTGACCGTCTCGCCGCTCCTGCCGTCGAACAGGTCGGGCTGGGGCAGGCCGATCGGGATGTCGGAGCCGGCCGACTTCTGGTCGATCTCCTCCTGGCGGTCCGGGTTGAGGTACTTCCACTGGACCCAGGCCAGGCCGGCCTTGATCTTCGCCGGGGCGTCCTTGGGGTTGAACATGAAGCCGTCGCCGCCGCCGAGGGTCGCGGTGCCGGGCATCGCGGCCAGGCCGTACTCGTCGTACTTGCGCTCGAACTGCTTGACGATGGTGGGGATGTTGTCGGGGCCCGCGAGGTACATGCCGAGCTTGCCCGCGCCCATCATCTTCTGGACGTCGGGGATCTCCAGCAGCTGGCGGCTGCCCATGCTGTCGTCGGTCCACCGCATGTCGTGCAGGTGCTGCAGGGCCTTGTGGGCCGCGTCGGAGTCGAGGGTGGCCTTCCACTTGCCGGAGTCGTCCCGGGTGGCGACGTCGCCGCCGAGCGAGTAGATCCACGAGGTCAGGTGCCAGCCGCCCTGGTTGTTCTTGGAGAAGTCGGCGTAGCCGACGGTGCCGTCGCCGAGGGCGGTGATCTTCTGCGCGGCGGTGCGGACCTCGTCCCAGGTGGTCGGCGGCTCGTCCGGGTCGAGTCCGGCCTTGGTGAACAGTTCGCGGTTGTAGACCAGGCCCATCGAGTAGTTGCCGGTGGGCAGGCCGTAGACCTTGCCGTCCTTGCCCTTGAAGACGTCCTGCAGCGCGGGCTTGACGTCGGCGAGCGCGGGGACGTCCTTCAGGTACGGGGTGATGTCGGCGGCCTGGTGGCGCTGGATGAGGCCGGCCGGGTCGGTGAAGTAGACGTAGTAGACGTCCTCCAGCTGGCCGCCGGCGAGCTTCGCGGCGAAGGTCTTCGGGTCCATCATGCCCTCGTGGGCGTCGATCCTGATGTTCGGGTGGCTGGCCTCGAACGCCTTGACGTCGTCCTCGAAGTTCTTGCGGTCCACGGTCTGGGTGGCCGGGGGGAGACCGTTGACGGAGATGGTGACCACGCCTCCGGCGTCGCCGGAGCCGCTGCCGCCGCTGCTGCACGCGGTGGCGGCGAAGGCGGTGGCGGCGGCCAGCGCCACGGCGGAGGCACGGCGGATTCTGTTGCTGCCCATGATGATTCGGACCTTCCGTGGATCCTGCAACCGTTTGCGCGGAGCCCGGCTCGCAGCGCAAAGGGTGTGACGGAGGAGAGGCCCGGACCGGTGACCCCGGGCGCTCTTCGGTGCCCCGAACACTGACATCGTGAACGCAAGAAGTCAACGCGATGACGCAACATCCTTGCGTTGCATTCCCGTTTCGTGACCTTCCCCCCGTTCCACCCCCCCTCAGCCCCGGGCGGCGACCACCGAGGGTGCCGTGCAGGTCGACCCGCGCACGATCAACTCCGGCTCGAACAGCACCTCCTCCCCCTGCACCTGCCGGCCCTCGATCTGGTCCACCAGCGCTTTCGCCGCCGCCGCGGCCATCGCGGCCACCGGCTGGCGCACCGTGGTGAGCGGCGGATCGGTGGCGATCATGTACGGAGAGTCGTCGAACCCGATCACCGAGACGTCCCGCGGCACCACCAGCCCCTCGCGCCGCAGCCGCCGCACCGCCCCCAGCGCCAGCGCGTCGCTCGCGCACACCACCGCGCTCGCCCCCGCCTCCACCAGCCGGGGCACCGCCGCCGCCCCGCCGTCCATCGAGAACATCGCGTGCGCCACCAGCCGCCCCAGCTCCCCCTCCCGCCCGCGCCGCCGCAGGTGCCGGGCGAACGCGTCCAGCTTGCGCACGGACGGCACGTGCCCGGCCGGGCCCAGCAGCAGCCCGATCCGCTCGTGGCCGAGCGCCTCCAGGTGGGCCAGCGACTGCTCGACGGCGGCCGCGTCGTCGGCCGAGATCAGCGCCGAACCCCGGTGCCCGTCCGCCGCGTTGATCAGCACCACCGGCACCTCGCGCTCCCGCAGCGCCCGCCCCTGCTCCGGCCCGGCGTCCGCGTAGCTGGCCCCCACGAACACGATCCCGGCGACGTTCTGCCGCAGCAGCATCTCGATGTAGTTCGCCTCCGACACCCCGTCCGCCGTCCGGGTGCACAGCACCGGCATCAGCCCCTGCTTGCTCAGCGCCCCCGCCAGCACCTCGCAGAACCCCGGGAACACCGGGTTCTGCAGGTCCGGCACCACCAGCCCGACCAGCGGCGCCCGGTCCCCCCGGAACGCCGCGGGCCGCTCCACCCCCATCACGTCCAGCGCCGTCAGCACCGCCTCCCGCGTCTCCCGCGCCACCCCCGGCCGGTTGCGCAGCACCCGGCTCACCGTCACCGCGCTCACACCGGCGAACCGGGCCACCTCGTCCAGCTTCTTCGTCATGGCCGAAGCGTACCGACGCGAACGCAAAAAAACGACTGAGATCTGAAAATTGATGAAAGCAGGAGCGGTGATTGCGGAGGAGTGGCGGCAGGAGGTAGACAGTCCCGTGCCGTGCAGGCGCGCCTCCACGACCGGACACCGGCTACGGCGACCGGCTACGGCTCCCTGCCGCCCTGCCAGCGCTCGGCCAGCAGGGAGCCCGCGACGAGGTGGACGAGCACGGCGTCCGTGTCCGCCACCACGCCCCGGGCCAGACCGGGCGCCTCCCGGAGGATCACCCCGTCGAGTTCCGGGACGTCCGGACCCGGCACGACCACGGCGTGCTCGACCCACGCGGTCCGGCCGTCCGGGTAGCGCACGAAGGAGCGGTCCGGCACCGGGGACGTCAGCCCCCGCGGCCGCCAGGCCAGGCAGTGCCGCGGCGGCACCCCCAGGAGCAGCACCAGCGCGCCCGCTCCGCGGAGCCGTCCGACCGGCGACTCCGGGCCGAACGGGTCCTCCAGCTCCTGGCCGGAGACGATGCGCGCGGCCAGCGGGCCGCGGGCGACGAAGGAGTGCTGCGGGTGGTCGCTCCGCACGCTGCCCGGAAGACGGCGCAGCCGCTCCGCGAGGACGCCGGCCGACGGCGAGGCGGGGGTCCGCTCCCGGTCGAAGGCGGGCACCGCCGCCAGGAGTTCCCCCGCCTCCTCCGGGCCGAGCCCGGCCCGGGCGGCCTCGGCGGCCGCCCGGCGGTACGAGTTCTCCGGGGTCGCGGCCGACATCACCAGGGTGCCGCCGGGGCCCAGCACCTCCAGGAGCGCCGCCAGCAGGACGTCCGGGTCGGCCGTCGTCTCCAGTTCCCCGGCGGGGGTCTGCACGAACAGCACCGTGCCCGCGCGGACGCCCAGCACCCGCAGTTCCTCGGCGACCTCCCCGGCGAGGTGGAACAGTCGGCCGCCCCTCGGCGACCGGTCCCCGGGGTGGCCGTCGGCCAGTCGGGCGGCCACCTGCTCGCGGGAGCGGCCCGGGATCCCGTACCAGCAGTGGACGGGGCCGGCCGCGCCGTCGTCGTGCTCGGACTCCGCGTACTGCAGCACCAGTTCGCCGTGGCCGCGGTCGACCAGGGCGGCGTGGACCGCGTCCGACAGGACTACCCCGAGCCCGGCGTCCGGCGTCCGGGCCAGCGACCGCTCGTACCGCTCGGTCCGGGCCAGCCGGTCCGCGGCCTCGGCCCACGGCTGCTGCTGCTGCGTATCGTCTTCCACGAGGGGGAACTCGGCCACGTACAGGCAGAGTTGGAGGCCGGGGAGAGCCCCGGCCGGGCCCCTGGCGTCCGCCACCGCGCGTTCGAGTGCGGGCAGGTAGGAGGTCATCACCTCCGCAGTGCTCGTCCACCGCCAGCGCACCACCTCGTCCCGGTCGAACCGCGTCCGCTCGGCCCAGTCCGCCAACTCGCTGTCCAGCAGGGCCTGCTGGTACAGGTCGTCCAGCCGTTGGCGGAGGTCGGCCGGGAGCGGCTCGGCGTCGCCGAACACGGACGCCGCGCTCCTCACCACGACGCCCGGCCCGGCCGGGCGGGACAGGACGACCGGCTGGGGCGGGGCGGGGTGGTAGGGGACGGTGAGTACCACGCTGTGGCGGCCGTCCGGGCCGGGGAGGACGTGCCCCCGGTCGCCGGACGCTCGTCCGACCGCCTGGAAGAGCAGCAGCACCCGGACCGGGTCGGTCTGCGGCGGAACGTCGAAGGCCGACCGCCCCGGCGGCACGTGGGCGGGGTCCTGGACGGAGAACGGCACCCGGAAGGCCGGGCCCCTCGGTCGGCGGGTCAGGGCGATCGTGCCGTCCGCGCCCTCCTGCGCGCCGACTTCGAGCGCCGGGCCCAGGAACTGCTCCAGGTCGGCGAGCAGCAGGAGCCTGCGTTCCGGGACCTCGGGGCCGGGGGCGTACTCGTGGACGAAGGAGACCAGGGCCGACAGGATCGCGACGAGTTCCGGCCGCAGGTCCGCCCCCGTGCGTTCGAGGTCCTGGACCAGGCGGGAGTAGGTGTCCGCGGCGGCGGGGGCGAGGTGGGCCGGGGCGTGCCGGTTGCGGAGCAGGGCGAGTTCCGTCAGGGGTCCGGCGGTCAGCTCCCGGTCGGTGCCCGGGTGCTCCGGGTCGTAGTCGAACAGGCGGCCGACCGGCAGGAGGTCCGGCCCGCCCGGCATGCCCCGCTCCGCCATCGCCGCCACGGCCCCGGCGATGCTGAAGCCGTCGTACGGGGAGTGGGGCTCGCGGCCGACCAGCACGGTGTTGCGGGCGGGGAAGGACTCCTGCAGGTCCTGCGCCGTCCGGGGCGCGCCGTCCATGCTCAGCAGGACCACCGTGGTGGCGGCCGGGCGCCGGTGCAGGATCCCGCGCAGCACCTCGGCCCACCGCCGGTCGGGGTCGTCGGGGAAGGGCGTGCCCTGGACGTACAGCAGCAGGGTGTCCGGCGCCTCCGCCTCCGCGCCGTCGAACAGTTCCTCGGGGCCGATCCCCGGCAGCCCGAACGCCATCCGGCAGCGGGTCAGCGGGAGCCCCCAGCCGGTCGGCGACATGAGCACCTGGCGCAGGCCGTACAGGTCGGCGGCCAGGCGTCGTGAGGTGTGTCGCCCGTCCGCCTCGGCGAACCCGACGAGCAGGGCCGCGCTGCGCTCCGGGTCCGGGAACCTGACCTGCGGCCCCTCCTCCGAGACCGGGACCGGCCCCGGTGCCGGTACCGGTCCGCGACGGCGGGCCGGGGCGAGGAGGGCGAGCAGGCCGGCGGAGGCGCGGGCGAAGGGGACGAGGTCGGGCGGGAGGCCGTCGGGGTCGAGGTCGGTGGGGGTGCCGCCGGGGCCGTGGGCGGCCAACTGCTGGGTGAGGGCGGACCGGAGGGCCCAGGCGTCGTGGCGGTCGAGGTGGGCGAGGAGCGCGGCGCGGGCCTCGGGGTGGAAGGCGAGGGCGTGCGGGTCGCCGGGGTCGAGCAGGCCGCCGGTGAGGAGGTCCGCGAGGTCGGCCGCCCCCGCGCCGGGGACGAACTCCTCGCGGAGCAGCCGCAGCAGCGACGGGCTGAGGCTGTCGAACGGGCTGCACAGGACGGCGAGTCGGCGGGCCGCGGGGGAGGCGGTGTGCAGGAAGGCGGCGGCGCGGCCCACCGGGTCGGGTGCGGCTCCGGCCGCGGGCGCAGCTGCGGCTCCGGCCGCGGGTACGGCTCCGGCCGCGGGCGCGAAGGGTGAGGCGAGGGTGCCGCTGGCGGGCACCAGGACGGCGTCGTACCCGGCGGGGGCGGCGCGCATCAGGCCGTCGGCCCAGCGGCGGAGGGCGTGGGCGGTCAGGCCGACGGTGGGCAGCGGCACCCAGCCCAGGTCGGGGCCGAACGCGGCGGCGAGCATCGGGGGCAGGACGTAGGCGAGTTCGGTGTTGCGGGTGGCCGGCCGGCGGTGGCGGACGCGGACGGCGGGGAGGTCGAGCCCGGTGCGGTTCCACAGCCGGCTGGGCAGCGGGTTGAGCAGGACGACGGGACCGCCCGCGCTCCAGGCGTGCAGGAGCTGCCAGACGGCGGGGTCGCGCCAGGACGGCCCGGCGCAGTCCGAGAGCACCAGGAGCAGTCGGCGCCGCCCGGTGAGGCGGTGGTGGTCGACGGGGCGGCCCAGCGGGTCGGTGACGGCAGGCCGGGGGTCGAGGTCGAGGTTCAGGGCGCGGATCCGGCGGAAGGCGCCGAGTCCGGCGAGCAGGGTGGTGAACTCGGCCAGGGTGTCCTGCCAGAGGCCCATGGAGGGGGCCCGGTCGGTGAGGACCAGGGCCTCGAACCAGGGTTCGGGTTCGGACCGCAGGACGGGCAGCAGTTCGCCGGTGCGGGCGTACGCGTGGGTGGTGGCGTCGAGGTCGAGGGTGCGCCGCGGGCCGTTCGGGTAGCGGCGCTTGAGGGCGCGCAGCGAGCGGCCGAGGGCGAGGGCCTGCGGGAGGGCGCGGGTGGTGGCGGTCCCCGGGGCCGGACCGGCACCGGGGCCGGGGCCGGTCCGGGCCGACGGTCGCCCGTCCGGGGCTGCGCCGTCCGCGGGACCGGTCGGCGGGGCGCCGTCCGGTGCGGGGCCGGTGGCGGTCGGGGCGGGCGGGGCGGCGGCGCGGGTGCCCGCGGCGTCCGGGGCGCCGCTCGGTGCCGGGTCGGCCGGGGCGGGGGCCGGTCCGGGGGCCGGGGAGGCGGCGGCCAGCCAGAGCGCGTCGGCGAGGGCCGCCGCGTCGGTGTCCGGCGGCAGGATCTCGGCGAGGGCCGCCACCAGGTCGGCGGTGCGGTCACGCACCGGACAGGTCCCGGAGCATCAGGTCGAGCAGGTGGCGGCGCTGCTCGCCGGTGGGCGCGGCGGCGTCGGTCACCAGGCGGACGGCGTTGAGGAGTTGGTCGACGGCCAGGGTCTCGCCGCGGCTGATCCGGTCGGCGAACTCGGCGACCAGTTCGGCGGCGGCGGGGTCGAGCGGGGCGTCGCCGAGGCCGAGGTGGGCGGCGACGGCGCGCCGCAGGGCGGGGGCGTCCGGTTTCGGCATGTCGTAGCGGATGCAGCGGCGCAGGAAGGGGGCGGGGAAGTCGCGTTCCCCGTTGCTCGTCATGACGATGAACGGGAAGGTCCCACAACGGACCCGTCCGTCCTCGACGGTGGCGGTGGCGGCGGACTCCCATTCGCGGACGCGCACGGTGCGGCGCTGGTGGCGGACGAGCTCGGGGATCTCGTACGTCCCGTTCTCCAGGACGTCGAGCAGGTCGGCGGGCAGGTCGATGTCGCTCTTGTCGATCTCGTCGATCAGCAGCGCCCTGGGGCGCGGGCCGGGGAGCAGGGCCGTGCCGAGCGGGCCGAGCTGGAGGAAGGAGTCGATCTCGGCGGGGGCCTCGTCCCGGGCCTCGCGGATCCGCAGGGCGTGGATGTGGCCGAGCGCGTCGTAGCGGCAGAGCGCCTCGGGGAGGGTGCTGCGGGAGGTGACGTGCCACTTCAGGACGGGGCCGAGGCGCAGTTCGGCGGCGACCTGTTCGATGACCGTCGACTTCCCGGTGCCCGCGCCGCCGGTGACCAGCAGCGGCCGGTGCAGGTAGAGCGCGGCGTTGACCGCGTCGACCAGGCCGGGCGGCGGGAGGAAGGCGCGGTGCGGCTGGTGGTCGCCGAGGCGGCGCCAGGGCGGCGGGGGCGGGAGCGTCACTTCGCGGGCTTCGCCGTCGCCGCGGTAGTAGCTGTTCCAGGACATCAGGTGTTCCTCGTTCCGGGGACGGTGGGGACGGCGGGCGGTGCCGGGACGGCAGGGGGCGCCGGGACGGCAGGGGGCGCCGGGACGGCAGGGGGCGCCGGGACGGCAGGGGGCGCCGGGACGGCGGGGGGCGCCGGCTGCGCGGCGTCGGCGGGCCGGTTCCGGTGGCGGCCCGCGTAGTCGGCGCAGAAGTCCAGCCAGGGCAGGTCGTGCCAGACGGCGCGCAGGGTGGCGAGGCCGTCCAGGTGGGTGCCGGTGTCCGCGTCGGGCCGGTCGCCGAGGCGGGTGTCCCCGGCGGTCACCCAGCGGTAGGCGTCGCCGAAGTGGGCGGGCAGTCCGGCCCACAGGTGGGTCAGGCAGCGGTTCCACCGGTCCTCGCACGGCGGCTGGTCGGTGCGCGGCCACAGCAGGACCGGGGAGAACGGCAGCAGGGTCTCGACCAGTTCGCGCAGCAGGGCGGGGGTGGCCCGGTCGGTGAGGCCGACGGCGCGCCGGTAGCGGCTGTCCAGCAGGTCGGCCCTCAGGCGTTCGAGGTCGGTGGCGGCCGGGTGCAGCCAGTCGACGGGGGCGGTGGGGCCGGGCGGGCCGTCGCGGAGGGTTTCGAGCTGCTCGCGGGCGTTGCGGTTCATGCCCCAGAAGTGGGCGGGTTCGACCAGGCGGTCGGCCCAGCGGAGCGTCACCTCGTGCCCGACGCCCAGCCTCCGCATCCCGATCACCAGGTTCTCGGGGTGCCAGTGGAGCAGCACGGGGGCCTTCACCGCGAAGTCGACCGCCTCGACCCGGCCGTCGCCGTCCGGGCGTTCCCCGGCCCAGCGGAGTACCTCGGGCAGGGCCTGTTCCACCCCTGCCTGGTCGGGGGCGCAGGGGAAGTGGCGGTGGTCGACGCAGTCGGCGCCCTCGCGGAGGCAGGCGGAGAGCGTGTTCGGCCAGTCGACCTGTGCGGCGTCCAGGCTGACGACCAGTCGGCGGCCGGCGTCGCGGCCGGTGTGCCGGGCGTACCGGTCGGCGGCGTCGTTGAGGGCCAGTTCGGCGTCGTGGTCCCGGGCCCAGCGCAGGATCCGTTCGTGCCGGGGGTCCTGGTCGCAGAGGTGGGCGACGGCGACCAGGTACCAGGCGAGCATGGCGTGCGGGGCGGTGGCGGGGGCGCGCAGGGCGGCGTGTTCGAGCAGGTGCTGGAGCAGGGCGCGGTCGCCGAGCCCGGCGGGCGGGCGGACGGGCTCGGCGAGGCGGTCGATCCACTGCCGGTTGAAGGCGTGGCCGATCCGGTGCAGGTGGCGGGTGGTCAGGGCGGTGCCGGTGACGTCCAGGACGGCGGCGGCCGTGTCCGCCGCCGCGAGGATCCCGGCCACGGTGTCGGCCACCCAGTCGGCCGGGACGGTACCGGCCCGACCGGCCTGCTCGGCGAGGTCGGCCAGGGCCTGGCGGGTGCGCGGCACGGGCCCGGCCGGGGCCCCGGGCCAGCCGCGCAGGGCGTCGGCGAGGGCCGCGGCGGCGTACGGGCCCGCGCAGGCCCCGGCGGTCCGTTCGGCGTGGCGGTGGTGGCGGCGGTTGCGGCCGAGCCAGACCGACCGTCCGGCGTCGGTGTCGCCGTGGTAGTCGATCGCCTTGGGGGCCTGCTCCCGGACGAGTTCCCCGTCGGCCGCGGCGTGGAGGTCCCCGACGCCGAGGTACTCGCCCCCGTCGGCCAGGCCCTCGGTCAGCCGCTGGGCGATCTGGCGGCTGAGCCGTAGTTGGAACGCCTGTTCCCCGGCGCTGCACGCGGCCACCACCGCCACGTGCTTCTCCCCCTTGCGGAACCCGCCGACCAGGCCGGCGGCGTTCGGGAGTCCGGCGGCGGCGTGGCAGGTGTCGACCACCGCGACGACCCCGGCCACGCCCGGGTGGTCGGCCGCCAGGTGGATCGTCGCCCCGACGTCGATGCAGCGCGTGCCCTCCTGGTCCCTGCTGTCCGCGGTCATGTACCAGAGCGTGGACGGGTCGTGCGACTGGCCGTGGCCGAGGAACGCGAGGACGAGGGTCGCGCCCGCCCGGCCGGCCCCCTCGACGGCGGCGCGCAGGGCGGTGTCGGCCTCCTGCCAGCTCACCCGGCCGGAGCGCAGGTGCTCCGCGTCCAGGCCGGGGGCGGGGGTGCAGCCGCCGGTGTCCGGGTCGGTGAGCGCCGCGTACAGCTGCTCGGCGGCGGCGGCCAGGTGCTCCAGTTCCTCGAAGGCTCCGGCCGACTGGGTGGCGATCAGCAGCAGGTGCCGGTCCGGCGGCTGGCGTGGGCTCATCCGTGGACGGCCGTGGCCGTCAGGGCGCGCAGGACGCGGTCGGCCACCTCGGGCCGGCGCAGGTAGCGCAGGGCGCCGTGCGGGACGAGGCTCTTCGAGTCCAGCCGCTCGGAGCGGGGCCGCACGCCCCGGCTGCTGGGGCCGACCGACTTGGTCAGCCGGTGCTTCGGGACGACGGGGTCGTCCCCGTCCCGGAAGTCGGCCCAGGCGTCGACGTTCTCCGGCGTGACGGTGGGCTTGGGGCGCAGCAGCGGCCAGACGAAGGTCCGGGTGGTGATCGGGGAGCCGAGCGTGACGAACAGCGGCACCGGTCCGGGGTAGTGGGCGAGCGTCTCCAGGGCGACGACGCTGCCCAGCGAGTGGGCGACCACGACCGCGGGGCGGGCGGGGTCCAGGCAGGCCAGCAGGCGGTCGCGGACGCGCTGGTCGAAGGTCCGGCCGGTGTCGTCGGCGCGGCCCCGGGCCAGGTAGCGGCCGGGCTGCGAGATGATGCCGAGCACCTCGGCCCGGCTGAGCGCGCGGGCCGTCCCGGCCAGTCCGGGCACGGCGGCGACGGTCGCCACGACGGCGTTCACCGTCCGGGCGACCTCCATGACGCCCTGCGCGCCTTTCCGCCCGCCCGGGGCGAGTTGGGCCCGGGCCCGGTGCAGTTTGGGGTCCGCCCGGTGCTCGGGGAGTTCGAGGACGTCGTCCAGCAGCTCGACCAGTGCCTCCCGGGCGATCTCGAGTTCTCCCTCCTCCAACCCCGCCGCGTCGGCACCGCCCTGGGCCCCGCCGGAGCCGAACAGGTCGCCGTAGTGGGCGAAGGAGGCGTCGGCGAGCCAGTCCGTGGTGATCGCGGACACCTCGCTGGCGCGTCCGGCGGCCCGGGCGCCTTCCGCCAGGGCGCGCTTCCAGTCGACGAGTTCGCGCTGCGGGTCGCGGGGTCCGCCGATCCCGTGCACGAACACCAGCTGTGGTTTTCCCTGGTCGGCCTTCATGTGCCCGCCTCCGCCGCTCCCCTCCGGCCCTCGCCGGCCGGGGAGAGAACGATAGCAACGGCCTTCTGCCCGGCGGAAACTGACGGTACGACAGGAACTCCGGAACGGTCGGCGCAGGGATCAGGGATCAGGGATCAGCGAGCAGGGCACCTGGCGCCGGGGCGAGCGCCCGCCGCACCGGTGGGTCGGCGGGGTGTCACGGCCCCGCCGACCCGTCCTACGGGTGAGGTTCCACGCTATGCGGGCCGCGGCGGCCAGGGGCAGGGGCCGAACGTCCCGGGCTGCGGTGGCGGTCCAGGCGTGCTCGCGGTGCGCGCCGGTCGGAGCGGCTCCCGTGCGGCGGGCCAACGGCCGCCCGTGGGGCCGGAGTCGGCGGTTCGTTACCGCTGCATGAACAGCGTTGTGCCGGGCCGGGGTGCGGGGTTACGGTGCGAGGACGGCGGCACCCGGGCGGTGCCGCGAGAGTCGGACGGGGAGGTGGCGGCGGTGCGGGCCCAGGAGCGCGAGGTGTACCTCGACCGGCCGGTCGACCTGCTGCGGGTGAGCGCCGCGCTCTGTCCGGCCCGCCCGGCCCGTCCGGCCCGTACGACCCGCTGAGCCGGGTCCGCAGCAGCCCCGCTCGCCTCCCCTCCTCCCGTCGCCGCGTCCCGGCTGCGCCTCCGAGCGCGTCCCCGGCGCGTCCGCACGCCCCTCCCGCGTACTCCCCGCGCACTCCCCGCGTACTCCCGTGAACAGGAACCGGTCCGCCATGCCCGCATCCCCAGCAGCATCCCCGTCCTCTCCCACTGCCTCCGCCGCCGCCTCCCCCCTGCACCTGGCCGTCGCGCTGGACGGCGCCGGCTGGCACCCCTCCGCGTGGCGGGAGCCGGACGCCCGGCCGGAGGAGCTGTTCACCGCCCGGTACTGGGCCGACCTGGCAGCGGAGGCCGAGCACGGCCTGCTCGACCTGCTGACCATCGAGGACGGGCTGAGCCTGCAGTCGGAGCACCCGTTCGAGCCGGACGCGCGGACCGACCGGGTCCGGGGGCGGCTGGACGCGGTGCTGGTGGCGGCCCGGATCGCGCCGCTGACCCGGCACATCGGGCTGGTGCCGACGGCGGTCGTGACGCACACCGAGCCGTTCCACCTGTCGAAGGCGGTGGCCACGCTGGACTTCGTGAGCCAGGGCCGGGCCGGGCTGCGGGTGAAGGTGTCGGGCCGGGTCGACGAGGTCGCGCACTTCGGGCGCCGCGCGCCGCGCCCGCTGCGGCTGGAGGAGTTGGACTCCCCCGCCGGGCTGGCCGCGCTCGCCGAGTCGTTCGGCGAGGCCGAGGACTACGTGGAGGTGCTGCGCCGGCTGTGGGACAGCTGGGAGGACGACGCGGAGATCCGGGACGCGGCGACCGGCCGGTTCATCGACCGGAACAAGCTGCACCACATCGACTTCGTGGGTTCCCGCTTCTCGGTGCGCGGCCCGTCCATCACGCCCCGCCCGCCGCAGGGCCAGCCGCTGGTCGCGGCGCTCGCCCACCGCGGCGAGCCGTTCCAACTGGCCGGTCGTTCCACCGACTTGGCGTTCGTGACGCCGCGCGACGCGGACGACGCCCGGGCGATCGTGGCCGAGATCCGGGCCGCCCAGCGGGCTGCCGGGCGGGGAGCGGAGACGGTGCACGTCTTCGCCGACCTGGTGGTGCTCCTGGAGGAGCGGCCCGGCGCGGCGGCCGAGCAGTTGGCCCGGCTGGACGCGGCGGCGGGTGCCGAGTACACCAGCGACGCCCGGGTGTTCACCGGCACCTCCGCCGAACTGGCCGACCTGCTGGTCGAGTTGGCGCAGGCGGGGCTGTCGGGCTTCCGGCTGCGGCCGGGGCGACTGCCGTACGACCTGGAGCGGATCACCCGCGGCCTGGTGCCGGAGCTGCAGCGCCGCGGGCTGTTCCGCACCGCCTACGAGGCCGCCACCCTGCGCGGGCTGCTGGGCCTGCCGCGCCCCGCCAACCGCTACGCCGCCGACACCGCCCCCACGGCCGCGACCGCCTGAACTCCGAAGGAAATCCAGCGACATGAGCAGCGAAAGCAACGAAAGCCACAAGAGCCACGGAAGCAGCAACGGAAACGGCAGCAGCGGCAGCAGCGGCAAGCCGCTCAAGCGGATCCACCTGGCCGCGCACTTCCCGGGCGTCAACAACACCACGGTGTGGAGCGACCCGCAGGCGGGCAGCCAGATCGAGTTCAGCTCCTTCGCGCACCTGGCCCGGACGGCCGAGCGCGCCAAGTTCGACTTCCTCTTCCTGGCCGAGGGCCTGCGGCTGCGCGAGCAGCACGGGCTGATCCACGACCTGGACGTGGTCGGCCGGCCGGACACCTTCACCGTGCTGGCGGCACTGGCGGCGGTCACCGAGCGGCTCGGCCTGGCCGGGACGATCAACTCGACGTTCAACGAACCGTACGAGGTGGCACGGCAGTTCGCCTCGCTGGACCACCTCTCGGCGGGCCGCTCGGCGTGGAACGTGGTGACCTCCTGGGACGCGTTCACCGGCGAGAACTTCCGGCGCGGCGGCTTCCTGCGCGAGGAGGACCGGTACGCGCGGGCGCGGCAGTTCCTGGAGGCGTCCTGGCGGCTGTTCGACTCCTGGCGCGGGGACGAGGTGCTGGCCGACCGGGTGTCCGGAGCGTTCCTGGGGGATCCGCGAGCGGGTGAATTCGCCTACCGCAGCAGCGAGTTCGACATCGCGGGCCGGTTCGACGTGCCGCGCTCCCCGTAGGGGCGTCCGGTGGTCTTCCAAGCGGGCGACAGCGAGCAGGGCCGCGAGTTCGCCGCCGCCTCGGCCGACGCGATCTTCTCCCGGCACGGCACGCTGGACGCCGGGAAGGCGTTCTACGCGGACGTGAAGGGCCGCCTGGCCAGGTACGGGCGCTCGGCCGACTCGCTGAAGATCCTGCCCGCGGTGACCTTCGCGCTGGGCGACACCGACGCGGAGGCGCACGAGAAGGCCGAACTGGTGCGCCGTCAGCAGGTCAGCGGGCAGACCGCGATCCGGCTGCTGGAGCAGGTGTGGAACCGCGACCTGTCCGGCCTGGACCCGGAGGGGCCGCTGCCGGAGACGGACCCGCTGGTCGGCGAGCACACCGTGGCGCAGGGCCGGGCCTCGGTCCGGATGAACCGGGACCCACTGGCGGTGGCCCGCGAGTGGCGGGCGCTGGCCGAGGCGAAGAACCTCTCCGTCCGGGACCTGGTGATCGAGATGACCGGCCGCCAGTCCTTCATCGGCACCCCGGCCCGGGTCGCCGCGGAGCTGAACCGCTTCGTCCAGGAGGACGCGAGCGACGGCTTCATCCTGGCCCCGCACCTGACCCCGGGCGGCCTGGACGAGTTCGCCGACACCGTCGTGCCGCTGCTCCAGGAGCGCGGCGTGTTCCGCACCGAGTACGAGGGCAGCACCCTGCGCGAGCACCTGGACCTGCCGCCCCTCACCCGCACCCGCACCCGCACCCGCACCCGCACCCGCACGGAGGAGACGATATGACGACCACTCAGGAACCCGTCGACACGGCCGAGTTCACCCGCGCATGGGAGGAGTGGCACGCCGCGAGCCAGCGCGCCCTGGCCGACCCGCACGGCTTCCTCGCCGTCACCGCCCTGCACTGGCTGGACACCGAACCGACCCGCTTCCCGGACGCGCCGGGCGCCTGGCGGACCGGCCCGGACGGGGTGTGGGTCGAGCTGGACGAGGGCGAGGAGCTGGTGCTGGACGGCGAGCCGGTGCGCGGGCGGCACGGTTTCGGCGTGCTGCCGGAGCGGGCCAGCCTGTACGCGACGGCGGGCGCGGCGGTGATCGAGGTCGCCAAGCGCGGCGGCCACGACATCGTCCGGCCCCGGCACCCCGACAACCCGCTGCTGCGCGACTTCACCCGCACCCCCGCGTACGCACCGGACCCGCGGTGGGCGCTGACCGGCCGCTACCTGCCGTTCGAGCAGCCGCGCCCGGTGACCGTCGGCGCGGCCGTCGAGGGCCTGCAGCACGTGTACGACTCCCCCGGCGAGATCGAGTTCACGCTGCCCGACGGGGGCGGCACGCACCGGCTGACCGCGTTCAACGGCCACCTGCCGGGCAGCCTGCAAGTGCTGTTCACCGACGCCACCTCGGGCGTCACCACGTACGCCGCGAACCGGGCGCTGACCGTCCCGGCGCCGGACGGGCAGGGCCGGGTCACGGTCGACTTCAACCGGGCCACCAACCTGCCCTGCGCCTACACCGACCTGGCGACCTGCCCGCTGCCGCCCGCCGAGAACCGCCTCCCGGCGGCGGTCGAGGCCGGTGAGCGGATCCCGCTGGAGCGCGGCGGGCAGCCGTAGCGCGCGCACCGCAACGGCCGCCGGCCCGGAGGCGCTCTCGCCCGCTCCGGGCCGGTGGCCGTTCAGGAGCGGCGCTCCTTGCCCGGCAGGGCCTGGACCACCAGCGCGAACAGCGCGGTGGCGGCCAGCACGTACAGCAGGCAGGCGCGGAACGCGGCCGGGACGGCGTCGGGGCCGGGGGTGTCGGCGAGGACGCGGTAGAAGACCAGGCCGATCAGGGCGACGCCGAACGCGTTGCCGACCTGCACGCCGGTGGTCAGCATCCCGCCGGCCGAGCCCGCGCTCGCGGCCGGGACGCGGGCCAGCACGGTGGCGGTCAGCGGGGCGAAGGACAGGCCCATGCCGCAGCCGTCCAGCAGCAGGCCCGGCACCAGCCACCACAGGCTGCGTTCCGGCCCGCTGACGGCCCAGAGCTCCAGCAGCAGTCCGGCCGCGCGCAGCGCGCAGCCCGCGGTGACGGCGTGGCGGCCGGTCCGGGCGGCCAGGTGGCGGGCGCCCGCGGAGGCGGCGACGTAGCCGAGGCCGAGCACGCTGAACACCAGGCCGGAGTCGATCGGCGCGAGGTGGCGGCCCTGCTGGAGGTAGAGCGCGAACACCAGGAAGTAGGAGGCCATCGAGGCCTAGAAGACGAGTTGGGCGAGCAGCCCGGCGGTGAAGGCGCGCTCCCGGAACAGGGTCAGGTCGAGCGAGGGCGAGCCGCCGCGCAGCCGCAGGCGGCGCTGCTGGGCGGTGAACGCGGCCAGCAGCAGCGGCCCGGCGGCGAGCAGCAGCAGGCTCCACAGCGGCCAGCCCCGTTCGCGGCCCTCGATCAGCGGCAGGCAGAGCGCGGTCAGCGCGGCGGTGACCAGCAGCAGGCCGAGCAGGTCGGGGCGGGGCCGTCCGGGGGCCTTGGACTCGGGCAGCAGCCGGGCCGCGGCGAGCGCGGCGGCCAGGCCGATCGGCAGGTTGACCAGGAAGCAGGCGCGCCAGCCGAGGCCCAGCAGGTCGGCGCGGATCAGCAGGCCGCCGATCAACTGGCCGAACACGGCGGCGATCCCGGACGCGGCGGCGTACCAGCTGACCGCCCGGGCCCGGGCCGGGCCGTGGTAGGAGGTGGTGATGACGCCGAGCACCTGGGGGGCCATCAGGGCGGCCGCGGCGCCCTGCAACACCCGCCCGGCGATCAGCAGTTCGGCGGTGGGCGCGGCCCCGGCGGCCGCGGAGGCGGCGGTGAACAGGACCATGCCCAGCGCGAGGACGCGGCGGCGCCCGTACAGGTCGCCCAGGCGGCCGCCGGTGACCAGGCCGACGCCGTAGGTCAACGCGTAGGCGGCGACGACGAGTTGGATCTGGGCGTCGGTGGCGTGCAGGTCGCTCTGGAGGGCGGGGACGGCGACGTTGACGATGAAGAAGTCGAGCCCGGCGAGGAACACCCCGGCGAGGACGATCGGCAGGGTGGCGCGGTGCGGCGCAGCAGCCGTCGGGGCGTCGGCCGTCGGCGCGGCAGCGGCCGTCGGCGCGGCAGTAAGCGGCGCGGCAGTGGGCGTCGACCCGGCGGTGGCTGTCGGCGCGGCGGTGGGCACGGTGGTGCGGTCGGTCATGGGAGGACGGACTCCTGGGGAGGCAGCGGGTGGGCCCGCGCCGCTCCGCCCCGGAGTGCGGGGGCGGGGCGCGGTGCGTGCTCCACTCTCCCCGGGCCCGCGGGGTGCCTCAACTACCCGTCAGGTAGGCGGCGGTGTCCTCGTCCGCCGGGAAGAAGCTCTCGATGATGAGCTCGGCGGAAGTCAGGTCGCGGGCGATGCCGAAGGTGGCGAACGTCCCGATGAACGACAACACCCTTTCTTCGCAGCGTAGTTCGAGCGGGAGCGTGATCTCGTCGGGGCCGGGGATGTCGACCTCGGGCACCGGCTGGTCGCACGGGTAGCCGAGCAGTTCCTCGTGCAGCGGCCAGAGGCGTTCGTCGAGCGCGGCGCGGCGGGCCAGCCCGGTCAGGAGTTTTCCGCGCCAGCGGCCGAGGTTGACGATCCGGGGGGCCATCCCGTCGGGGTGCAGGACCAGGCGCAGGGCGTTGACCGGCGGCCGGAGCAGGTGGGCGGCGACGCCCGCGGTGCACAGCCGGTCGAAGGGCTCGTTGGAGGCGACGAGGTTGCGTCGGCCGTCCATCACCAGCGCGGGGTAGGGCCGGTGACCGTCCAGCACCCGCCGCACCGCGGCCAGGACCGGCCGCATCGCCGGGTCGTCGAGCGGCTTCTCGTGGTACACGGGTGCGTAACCGGCCGCCAGCAGCAGGAAGTTGCGTTCCCGCAGCGGCACCTCCAGGTGGTCGGCCAGCCGCAGCACCATCTCCCGGCTGGGCCGCGAGCGCCCGGTCTCCACGAACCCGACGTGTCGCGCCGAGACGCCCGCCAGGTTGGCCAGTTCGAGTTGGCTGATCCGCCGCCGTCGCCGCCACTGCGCCAACAGCGGCCCCACCCGGGCCGGTTCGACCGCGTCCGCCGTCATCGGCGCCCCCTTCGTCGGCCCCAATCTACGCCAGGGCGCCAGAACTCCGTGGCGCCAGAACGCCGGGGCGTCGGGACGCCAGGCCGCCGGGGTGCCGGGCCCGTCCCCGTCCCGCACCCGGCGGGGACGGGCCCGGCGGGTGCGTCAGCCGATGTTGCTCTGCGGGCCCGCGTACCGGGCGAGCAGGGCGGGCACGTCGGCGGCCGCGTCCAGGGTGTACGGGTAGAACGAGGACGGGTCGAAGGTGGTGCCGTTGGTCTGCTGCTTGCCGGTGCTGTTGACCACGATGCTGCCGCGCTCGGTCAGGGCGGCGGCGGAAGTGTCGTTGTAGTAGGGGTTGTTGACGTGGTCGTAGTAGCTGTTCTCGATCACGGTGCGCGAGGCGCCGCGCGAGAGGTTGCCGTAGGAGGCGACGTTCTGCAGGTAGTTGTTGTAGAGGTGGGCGTAGGCGACGTTGTCGACGCTGGGGTTGCGCTGGTTGGTGTCGTGGATCCAGTTGTGGTGGATGGTGATCCGGGCGGTGACGTTGTCGGTCCAGCCGATCCCGAAGGCCTTGTTCTCCTCGCCCATGACGTTCCAGGAGACGGTGAGGTAGCTGGTGTCCTTCCGGCTGTCGATCAGGCCGTCGTTCATCCGCTCGATCCGGTTGTGGTCGATCCACACGTGGTCGGCGGTGTCCATCTGGATGCCGTCGTAGTCGTACACCTTGTCGTCGGGGTCGTCGTCGGCCATCTGCGCGTCCCGGATGGTGAGGTTGCGCAGGATCACGTTGTGCACGCCGGTGCCGAGGAAGAAGCCGCCGTGGACGATCTCGCCCGCGGTGCCGACGCCGACGATGGTCTTGTTCGACTTCACCGGGATCTCGTGACCGTACGGCGAGACGGTGACCGCGGCCGCGACCCGGATGGTGTAAGGACCGTCCGCCGTCGCGTACTTGACCAGGTCGGCGAAGGTGGTGACGGTGACGGTCGGCCCGCCCGCGCCGCCGGTCGTCCCGCCCCCGGTGGAGGCGAACCCGTCCGCGGTGTTCGACCAGCTCCGTCCGGTGCTGACCGGCCGGAAGGCCCACTGCTTGTTGGTGTTGGCGGTGCAGGTCTCCTGGATCACCGCCGTCCCGGCCGTGGTGGACGCCCCCTGGTCACTGATGCACAACCCG
>NZ_JNYE01000123.1 GCF_000717185.1 Kitasatospora phosalacinea
GCCTGGCTCCACACCTACAATCACCACCGCGGACACACCGCACTCGCCGGCCAACCACCCGCCAGCCGCGTCCCCAACCTCACAGGACAGAACAACTAGGGCGCGTATCTGGTTGTGATCAATTTGCGGGTTCTGCCCTGGTGGTGGGCCCTGGTCCGGTAGATCGTGTTGTATGACGCGAGTGCAACTGGCGGACGCCGAGTGGGAGTTCATCGAGCCGTACCTGCCGGTCGGTGAGTACGGCCCGTACCCCGAGCGGTTGCGTCGGCAGTTCGAGGGCGTGATCTGGCGGTTTCGGACGGGCGGCCAGTGGCGGGAGGTGCCGGGCGGGTTCGGTGCCTGGTCGACGGTCCACAACCGCTTCCGGCAGTGGAGGGACGCCCGGGTGTTCGAGGCCCTGCTGGAGGGTGCGATCGCGGAGGCCGCGAAGCGTGGTGAGGTGGACCTGTCGCTGGTCAGCGTGGATTCCACGACCGTTCGGGCCCACCACGACGCCGCCGGGATGCACCTGGACCCCGACACGCTCGCCGACCTGGAGAAGGCCGCCGAGGAGGCGGAGAAGGCCCGGCAAAAGGGGGCGGCTCGGAGGGACAAGACGGGCAGGGCATCACAGGCAACCCGGAGCGGGACGAGCGGCGACGTGTCCGCCGCAGACGCCGGCTCCGGCTGAAGGCCGCCCTGCTCGGGCGCTCCAGGGGCGGTCAGACCAGCAAGGTCCACGTCGCCGGCGAGCGCAGGTGCCGTCCTCTGGCCTTCGTCCTGACCGAGGGGCAGGCTGCCGACAGCCCGCAGTTCATTCCTGTCATTCGGAAGGTTCGGGTCCGTGGGCCCGTCGGCCGTCCCCGCACGCGGCCCGACGCGGTCGCCGGGGACAGGGCCTACTCGTCCCGCGGCAACCGCGCGTACCTGCGCAAACGCCACATCAAAGCGGTCATCCCGGAGAAGAGGGACCAAGCCGCCAACCGCAAGAAGAAGGGCCGCGGCGGCGGCCGCCCCGTCGGCCACGACACCGAGCTCTACAAGGACCGCAACACCGTCGAGCGCCTGATCAACAGGCTGAAGGCCTGGCGGGGCATCGCCACCCGGTACGACAAGAAGCCCGAAAGCTACCTCGCCGGCCTCCACCTTCGCGGCGCGATGATCTGGATCAAGGACCTCACCAGGACCACCCCTTGATCATGACCAAATACGCTCCCTAGTGGGCAGGGGCCGGGGCCTCGGGGTCTGAGCTGCGGCGGGGTGTTCGCTGCTGGTCCGTGGCGGGATCGGGCGCCGCGGGGGTGGGGTTGCGGCGGGATCGGGGTGCTGTCGGCAGGGCGGTTGCTGGGCAGAGCTGTTCGTGTGGGGGGTCTTCTTGGTGGGACGGGGGTGGTGTGCTTCGGTCGTGATCCGGTCGGCGGGGTTGGGCTGCAGCCGGTCTGGTGGGGTGCGGGTTTTCGGGATGGGGACGGGCGGGGTGCCGGTGCGGGTGGTCCCTGCGGGCGGCCCCGCCCCAACACGGGCCCGGCCGCAGGGCTGCCGCTTTCCTTGCTACCCCGCGGGAATGCGGCAGTTCCTGCCGTCGGGTCCGCCCCCTCGGCGGGCCTGACGGCAGGAGTACTGGTGGAGCGGGTTGCGGGTCAGCCGATGGCGACGTCGTCGAGGAGGAAGATGGTCGACAGGTAGGCGTCCTCGGTGCCGGCGAACTCCAGCTTCACGTTCTTGCCCTTGTAGGCGGACAGGTCGACGGTCTTCTGGACGTACCCGGCGGAGGCGTTGGCGTTGGAGTAGGTGGCCAGCGTGGTGCCGTTGACGTTGACCTTGAGGGTGTCGTAGGCGGTGTAGCCGGATTCCTGGGTGCTGACCTTGAGCCAGAAGGTCAGCTTGGGGGTGCCGGTGGACGGGACCGCGATGTTCGACTGGGAGAGGGACTCGATCGCGGAGGTGCCGTAGCCCATCATCCAGGCGTACCAGGAGCCGCCGTGCGCGGGCTGCAGGGTGGAGTTGGAGATGTCGTTGTCGCTCTGGGTCCAGCCGGCGGTGCCCTGTTCGAAGCCGCCGTTGGTCAGGGCGTTGCCGCTGGGGGCGGTGCTGGAGCTGGAGGGCGAGGGGCTGGTCGAGCCGGACGGGGACGGGGAGGGGCTGGTGGAGGAGGAGGGCGTCGGGGTGGGGCTGCCGGTGCCGGGGTCGGGCAGGGCGGTGCCGACGCTGACGGCGGCCCAGGCCTTGGAGACGATGTACCGTTCCTGGGAGTTGGTGCCGTACAGGTCGGCGGCGGCGCTCAGGGTGGCGGTGCGGGCGCCGGCGTAGTTGGTGGTGGAGGTCATGTAGGTGGTCAGGGCGCGGTACCAGATCGCCGCGGCCTTGTCCTTGCCGATGCCGGCGAAGGTGTCGCTGTTGCAGGTGGTGCCGTTGTGCGAGCGTCCGCCGATGGTCTTGGCGCCGGTGCCTTCGGCCGCGAGGTAGAAGAAGTGGTTGCCGATGCCGGAGGAGTAGTGGACGTCCACCGACGAGGCGCTGGAGGTCCAGCAGCCGAGGCTGCTGCCGTCGGAGGCGGGGTTGTCCATGCGGCGCATGTAGCCGCCGGACATGTTGAGCTTCTCGCCGATGTAGTAGTCGCCGGGGTCGGCGGCGTTGTCGGCGTAGAACTCGACCATGGTGCCGAAGATGTCGGAGTTGGCCTCGTTGAGGCCGCCGGACTCGCCGGAGTAGTTGAGGTTGGCGGTGGCGGAGGTGACGCCGTGGCTCATCTCGTGGCCGGCCACGTCGAGGGCGGTGACGGGGGTGTTGCTGTTCTGCGAGGAGCCGTCGCCGAAGGCCATGCAGAAGCAGTCGTCGTCGTAGAACGCGTTCAGCAGGCTGGTGCCGACGTGCACGTACGCGGGGGCGCCCTTGCCGTCGTTGCGGATGCCGGAGCGGTTGAAGGCGCTCTGGTAGTAGTCCCAGGTCTTGGCGAGGCCGTAGGAGGCGTCGACGGCGGCGCTCTCCCGGCTGGAGGTGGTGCCGGTGCCCCAGGAGTTGGTGGTCTTGGAGAAGGTGCGGGCGTTCTGCTTCGGGCTGGTCTCGGGGCTGTTGTACGAGTCGTAGACGATGGTGCCGCCGTGGGCGGCGTCGGTGAGGGTGTAGCTGCTGCCGGTCTGGGTGGTCTCGATGGAGACCTGGCCGACGGTGGTGCCGTTGCCGGTGCCGGTGATGCCCTGGTGGAGTTCGTACTGGTCGAGCGGCGCGCCGCTGGCCGCGTCGACGATCACCGCTTCGCGGGAGCCGGCCCCGGCCTCGCCGTCGCCGGTGACGGTGGAGCGGTAGGCCAGGACGGGGATCTTGCCGACCGCGTAGACCACCAGGGTGCTGCCGTCCGAGGCGCCGGTCTTGGCGTTCCTGACGTGCTTGGCGTGCTGGGCGGCCGCGGCGGAGGCGTCGGAGGCGCTGAGCTTCGGCGTCACCCCTGCCATCTTGATCGCGCCCTGGTGGGCCTGGTCGGAGCCGGTGGGCTTGCCGTCGGCGCCGTAGTGGACGACCAGGTCGCCGCCGATGACCGGCAGGCCGCGGTAGGTGCGGTCGTAGCGCACGTGCCGGGCGCCGTCGGTGTCGAGGAGCACGTCCTTGGCGACCAGGCGCTCGTCCGCGCCGAAGCCGAGCGACTTCGCGGCGGCGGCGGCCTCCCGGTCGGCGGTGCGCAGCGCCTCGGCGCGGGTGTCCGCCGTCATCGCCTTGAACCCGGCGCCGGGCCGAGCGGTGGAGCTGTCTGCGGCGGCGGTGGACTGGGTGGCCACGACGGTCAGGGTGCCCAGGGCGAGGGCCGCGGCGACGGCGGCGGCCAGAGCGTTCTTGTGGGACATCACATTCCTTCCGCCGAGCCGGGTTGGGGGAAAGACCGCAGGACGTCATCTGGGGGGTGGGGGGCGTTCGGCAGCAGTTGGCTCGGCTGTGGCCATGAGGCTAGGGAAGGCGGGGGTCCGCTGAAATCAGGGGAAACCCTTGACCTGGACCGGAGCGGCAGCCATGTCGCACGATGGCCCGATGCCAGACTCTGCAACGCAGTTGAGCGTGTTCCAGGAACCGGTCGGCACCGTGCTGCCGGCACTGCCGGACGGCGTCCCCGGGGCCCGCCGGGTGGTGCTGTTCGGGCCGCCGGGGATCGGCAGGACCACCGCGGCCGGCATCCTGGCGCGGCGGCTGGGGCTGCCCGTGCTGCGGCTGGCCCCGGGCCCGCAGGACGCGCCCGTCCCGTGGACCGGGCTGCTCGAACTCGCCCTGGCCCTGCAGCCGCTGCCCGCCGCGCGGGAACTCGCCGCGGCCGTCGACGAGGCTGCCGACTCCGAGCCCGCCGGGGCTTCCCTGCGGCTGCGCCGGCTGACCACGGCCCTCCTGCGGGAAATCCCGCCCCTGACCCTGGTGGTCGACAACGCGCAGTGGCTGGATCCGGCCAGCGCGGCCGTCCTGCGCTGGGCCCTGCGCCTGACCCCCGACCTGCCTGTGATCGCCACCGAGCGCACCTGGCGACCCGGGACCGAGGGCTACTGGAGCGGCGAGGACGTGCACGCGGTGCGTGTCCCGCCCCTGACCGCCCACCAGCTTTCGGCCCTCCTCTCCGCCCGTCGGCCCACCCACGGTCAGGTGGCCCGGATCCACCGGCGCAGCGGAGGCAACCCGGCCCTCGCCCTGGCGCTCGCCGACGCCGCGGACCCGGTGGCGGACCGGGACGGCGACGACGAGGCGGCACTGCCTCCGGCGGCCCGCCGGGTGGTGGGGGAGTGGCTGGACAGCGTGTCCGAGGAAGCCCGGGACCTGCTGACCCTGGCGGCGCTCGACGACCGGCCCGACCGCAAACTGCTGGCCCGCCTCGTCGGCCCGGCCGCCGGCCACCTGCTGGCCGAAGCCGAGGCCGCAGGGCTGGTCGACCTCGAACACGCCGACGGGAGCGTGCACTTCACCGCCTCCGCGATCGGCGTCGAGCTCACCGTCGCTCTCACCGACACCGCCCGCCGACTGCTGCACGCCCGCCTGGCCGAAGCCAGCCACGACCACCTGCGCCGTGACCGCCACACCGCACTGGCCGCCGACGCCGATGACCCGCGCACCGCTGACGACGCCGCCCGCGCCGCCGTCAGCGCCCGCCTGCGCGGCGAACACGCGCTCGCCGCCGAACTCTCCCTCCTCGCCGCCCAGCGCACCCCGAAGGAGGACACTGGCCTGCTCACCGAACGGGCCCTGACCGCCGCCCGCGACGCCGCGCACTACGGCGACCTGCACCGCGGCCGCACCGCCGCCCGCCTCGTCCTGGCCCACGACACCAGCCCCGCCCGGCGCGTCGACACCCTCCTCGCCCTCATCGACGCCAGCGGACAGCACCTGAACACCGCGGACCACCTGTTCGCCGACGCACTCAACGCCGCAGCCGGACGCCCCGACCTCGCCCCTCAGGTCCTCATCCGCCAGTCCATCTGGGCCAACGTCAACGACGGCGACCCCCACAAGGCGTGCGCCCTGGCCGAACAGGCCGCCATCCTCGCCGAGAGCACCGCAGACAGCGCCGCCGGCGCCATGGCGCTCACCCTGCAGGCCCGCTTCCAACGCATCCTCGGCCACCCCGCAGCCGGGACCACGCTCGCCCGCGCACTCTCCCTGCCCCACGACCCGCACACCCCCGCCAACGGCACACCCCAGCACCTCGCCGCCCGCCACGCCCTCTTCGACGACCGCCCCGACCGGGCCCGCACCCTGCTGCTGCCGCTGCTCGTCGAAGCCGAACGAACGAACGACGCCGAAGCCACCGTCGACATCCTGCGCAGCCTCGCCGAAACCGAACTGCGCGCCGGACGCTGCGCCAGGGCCCTCGAACACGCCCGCCGCGCCCAGGCCCTCACCGACCGCACCGCCCTGTCCCCCGCCCCCGCCTGCTACACCTCCGCCCTCGTCGAAGGCACCGCCCACAACACGGACGCCGCCCTCGCCCACGCCCAGCGCGGAATCGACACCGCCCGCCACGAGGACAACAAGGTCTTCCTCTCCCGCAACCTCTACGCCCTCGGACACATCCTCCTGGCCGCCGGCCGCCCACAGGAAGCACTGGAGGCCCTGGAAGAAGTCCGCACCCTGGAGGAACAGCAACAGGTCCGCGACCCCTCCGTCCTGCGCTGGCACCCCGACCTCGCCGAAGCCCTCATCGCCCACGGCCGCCTCGACGAAGCAGACGTCCTCCTCACCGACACCCGCCGCACCGCAACCGACCTGGGCCGCACCTCCGCCCTGCCCGCGCTCGACCGCTCCCAAGCACTCCTGGACGCCGCCCGCGGCAACCACGACACCGCCGCCCGCCGCCTCACCGAAACCGCTGACCGCCTCCACCACCTCCCCCTCGAACACGCCCGCACCCTGCTCGCACTCAGCCACACCGAACGACGCGCACGCCGCCGCGCCAGCGCCCGCACCGCCGCCCAAAGCGCAACCGACCTCTTCACCACCCACCACGCCCACCCCTGGACCGACACCGCCCAACGCACCCTCCACCACCTGACCCACAACCCCCCGGGCCACCACACCGGCCCCCTCCTCACCCCCGCCGAACAACGCTGCGCCCAACTCGCCGCCACCGGCGCCAGCAACCGCGACATCGCCGCCACCCTCACCGTCAGCACCAAAACCGTCGAAGCCACCCTCACCCGCGTCTACCGCAAACTCGGCCTGCACTCCCGCGCCCAACTCGCCCACACCCTCGCCACGGCGCAAGAAACACCCGCTGGCATGCTCCACCATCAAGACCGGAGCAACAACGACGCCTGGCCCTGAACCGAGAGCATCGGGGCGGCCCCAACCAACAGGCCGACTGGGGAAAGACCACCACGGTACGAAGCACGAGCGGCGGAAGCGTCACTCGAGCGCGGACAGGACCTGGCGGGCCGACGCGACGGCGACAGCTCGCAGCAGCCCCCTCGTCCGCCCCTGCGCGCTCGGAACGGACCGACGCAGGAGAAAGCGCCTGCCGGGCCGACAGCGCAGGCGGCACGCCCCGGCCCCGGGTGCCGGCCTCACCCTCCGCCGTCGGGGTCGGCGAGGGTGAAGTCGGCGCAGTCGAAGCCGGGAGTGGCCGCCGCTTCCGCCATCTGCCGGTGCGTCAGGCTTGCCAAGCCCACGGTGCGCGGTCGGCAGCCGCGCTCGGGCCGGGAGCGAGTGGCGTGGCGGCGCGCGATCAGGTCGCGGTGCCGTCGAAGAACAGTGCCCGGCCGTATCAGCAAGCGCATCCTGTGCAGCGTGTGCATCGGCATCCGGTGCGGCAGAGCGGCCGGAAAGGCCCGGTCGCTTGCTTCGAACCGTACGCGCTGTCCGTTCAGCTGCCGCTCTGGCACGGCGATCCGACGGTGCAGTGCGAGGACCTCCACGTCCTTGCCGTGGTCGCTCATCGGCAGCAGCCGCACGATCGCGAGCGCCTCCGTCACGCCCGGACAGGGCAGTCGCAGCAACACGGCTGATCATCATGGCGGGGTCATCGCCGGCCTCGCCAGAGCGCCGACCCGGAAACGCGGTCGACGTCCTGCGAATCATCGCTCACCGGCTCCCACCGGGGAAGATGAGGTGATCGGCAAGGGTGCGGTTGACGACGGCCCTGCCGATGGCGGGCAGCTGCCGGCCGATCCTCGGTGCCGTGCTGATCGCCCCCGTCCTACCGAAACCGCAGGACCACTTCGTGTCCACCCCGGTGCGGAGGCCCCTGACGGCCATCACCCGTTCGGTGACCGTGGCCGCAGGCCGGTTCGCCCCGGGCCACCTGGGAGAGCTGACCGCCGTGCTGCCGTTCGAGCTGGTGGACGCGGTGCTGGCGGAGACGCGCGCGTTGCAGCGGCGGCTGCGTGATCTTCCGTCCCGGGTCGGGATGTACTTCCTGCTCGCGATGTGCCTTTTTCCCGAGGTCGGCTACCGGCTGGTCTGGGACAAGCTCACCTGCGGCCTGGCCGGGATGCCGGTGGCACAGCCGAGCGCGAAGGCCCTGCGGGACCTGCGCCGTCGGCTGGGGACCGCGCCGGTACGGTCGCTGTTCGAAGTGCTTGCAGGTCCGCTGGCCCGCCCGACGACGCCGGGAGTGCGCTTCGGCACCTACCGGACGGTGTCCTTCGACGGCTGCAGCTCGCTGCGGGTACCCGACTCGCCCCGCAACCGGGCCTGGCTCGGGCGGACTGCCCATCACGGCTATCCCACGCTGGAGCTGATGACGCTGGTCGAGACCGGGACGAGGTCCCTGATCGGAGCGGTCTTCGGCCCCACCGACGAGGGCGAAACCGCCTACGCACGACGGCTGCTACACCTGCTGACGCCGGACATGCCTGTGTTGTGGGACAAGGGCTTCGACGCGAACGCCTTCCTCGCCCAGGCGACGGCAACTGGCGCGAAGGTCCTGGGCCGGCTCCGCAGCAACCGGCGCACCCCGGTCCTGGCCCGCCTCGACGACGGCTCCTACCTGTCGGCGATCGGCGCTGTCCACGTCCGGATCATCGACGCCGAGATCACGGTGACCTGCGCCGACGGCACCGTTTTCACCGGTTCCTACCGGCTGGCCACCACGCTGACCGACGCCCGCCGCCACCCCGCCAGGGCACTCGTCAGCCTCTACCATGAGCGCTGGGAACACGAGAGCGCGTACTACGCGCTCTGCCACACGATCCTGGCCGGCCGGAACCTCCGCTCCGGCGACCGAGGCCGGCCTCGAACAAGAGATGTGGGCCATGCTCACGCTCTACCAGGCCCTGCGAACCATGATGGTCGAGGCCGCCGAATCCGTCCCCGGAACCGACCCCGACCGTTGCAGTTTCGCCGTTGCCCTGCAGACCGCCCGCGACCAGGTCGTCCGGGCCGCCGGGATCCTCCCAGACGAGCCTGGCTCCCTCGGGTTGATCGGTCGGCGAGTGCTGGCCCGACTCCTTGCGCCCCGCCGTCACCGAACGAGCACTCGCAAGGTCAAGTCCCCGATCTCCCGATATGCCGAGCGGCGCAACGACGGCCGCCCCGACCGGAGCCTCACCATCACCGACCCCACCGTCGCCATCCTCGATCCCGGCCCGGAACACCAGCCTTTGCCCCCGGTCTCCCGCGACGACCGCCACACCGTCCCGGCCCAGCGCCGACGGCACCGCGTCCTCGCCCTGCTGCAGGACGGCCCGACCCGCCTATGGAGACCCGCGGAGATCGCCGCCCACTTCGGCGACATCACCCTGCACACGATGTACAGGCAGCTCTCCCGATGGGCCGGCAGCGGCATCATCCACAAGATCGGCCCCGGTCTCTACGCGGCGACAAACTGGACCTCAACCCCCTTGCCGCCAGCGGAAATCCGTTAACTTCCCGGCCTTGGGCGAAGGTCCCTCGTCACCTCCTTCGGGCACGTGGACACCGGAGAGAGAGCGTGCGGGTGCCGTCCTGTCCGACCGGGAGGGCACTCGCACGATGACGCGCCGTGGCCGGCCTCCGGTCACCGGACGGGCCGTCGGCGGTGACGGTGGAAGGGACGGTCCTCGGGCAGGCCCGTCACCGGTTGGGCGGTGGAGCGGATGCCGGGGGTTCACGAGTACCGCTTCGGTTGGGGCGACGTGCTCGTCGAGGGTCTGTCTGCCGCACGGCGCGGGAAGCGGGGGCGGTGGGCGCGGACCGGAGCCGCCCGGGGCGATCGGCCGGTCTGATTCGTCGGTGTCGGCGGGCTGGGCGCGTCTACATGCGTTCCTTCCAGCCCGCGCGGACCAGCCAGCCGTTGACCGGCCAGGCGGTGAAGAAGCCGAGGATCATGGAGAGTTGCATCATCAGCCAGTAGGCGGCGCTGGTCTTGGGCAGGCCGGGGGCGAACAGGACGCCCTGGTAGAGCCACATGCCGAGGAACAGGCCGACCTGGAAGGCCAGGATCGACAGGGTGTCGGCCTTGATCGCGGCCCACAGGCCGCGCAGCACGCCGAGGTCCTCGCGCATCGGGACGATGGCGAAGTACTGGAAGGCGATGCCCAGCAGCCAGGCGAAGGCCAGGTCGAGGGCGAAGTCGGCGTACAGGGCCCGGTGGGCGATCGTGGCGCCGGTGGCGAAGACCAGCCACTCGGCGATCAGGTCGCCCAGCGTGCAGCCCGCCCCGCAGTGGGCCACCGCTTTGGCCCGTACCTCCCACTCCGGCAGCCGGTCCGGATCGGGCGGGCCGTGCCGGTCGACCTCGGGCCGGGCGCTGCGGCGGCCGCGGGTGGCGTGGAACCGCCACGCCGCGGGGCCCCAGTACAGCGCGGTCACCGGGTAGACCACGTTCATGATCCACATGTGCTGGCGGCGGCCGCGCACCACGATGTCGACGGTGATCGCCAGGACGCTGAGGAACGCCGAGCCGAGGGCGATCCAGGCGACCGCCTCCAGCCACGGCGCGGGCTGGGTGTGTGCTTCCACAGTGCACCTCCGGCGCGGCGGCTACCCGACGGCGGAGGCCCGCAACACGGGTGTGGCGCACGTTCTCCTGTTGCCTGAGGCGCGGGCGGTGCCGCACCGCGGGCGGGTCATCCGGGCAGTCTGGTGTGCAGCCGGACGGTGGTGCCGGTCTGCGCGGTGGAGCGGATCTGGACGAGGTCGCAGAGCTGTTGGACGAGCCAGAGCCCGCGGCCGCCGACCTGGTCGACGGTGGGCCGGAGGCGGCCGACCAGCGGGTCCTGGAGGTGGCCGGAGTCGTGGAACTCGCAGATCAGGTCCGTGCCCTCCACCCAGGCGCGCAGGACGCCCCGGCCGCCGCCGTGCTTGATGCTGTTGCCGGCGACCTCGCAGGCGGCGATCAGCAGTTCGCGCAGGCGCGTGCCCTCCAGGCCGTGCCGGCTCGCGCAGGCGGTGACGTGGGCCCGCACCGCGGCGAGCCGGCCCCGCTGGTAGGGGAGTTCCTCGTGATCGGCCGAGGCCGTCAGTTCGGGGAAGGCGTACGGCTCCTGGACGTAGGAGCTGTTGGGGCCGTGGGTTCCCCCGTTGAGGAGCAGGGGGTGGCAGCGCCGGGCCGCCTCCACCGCGGCGGGTTCCAGCGTGGCGGTGTCGTAGGGACACAGCAGCCACCAGGCGGGGGACTGGGCGAACGCGAGGTTCAGCAGCCACTCGTGGTACCCGAACTCGGTACTCTCGGCCGCGGAGGGCTCGCTCCACTGGGACTCGCTGATGCCGCGCACCGGGTGGCCCTCCGCGGCCTTGGAGACCCAGTCGCGCCAGGCGGGGATCAGTCGGCCGGGGTTGCGGCCGAGGGCGGCGGTGTCGAGGAACGTGACGCCTTCGGCGGCGTCGGTGCCTTCCAGTTCGGTGCGCAGCATGCGCTCCTTCGGCTCGGCGACCGCGACCAGGACGAGTTCGCTCCCGGCGTGCGCGTCGTGGATGAAGGACATGGCGCCCTCGAGGAACTGGGCGTCCCCGTCGTAGGGGTACAGCTCGTGCCGGAACGCGGGGTCCTGGGCGGGGCTCTCCGGGCGCGTCGTGCTGTTCTCGCTCACGGTGCCAGCTCCACGGGGATCTGCGGGACGTCGTAGCCGAGCAGCGACCAGCAGTGCCGGAACGTCTCGTCCGCCTTCTCGATCACGATCCGGCGACCGGGGGCCTTGCAGGCCACGTCGACCAGGGCGCGCATGCCCGCGGCGTCCACCAGTTCGAGGTCCTCGCACAGCAGTCGCACGGTGGCCGAGCGGGCGGCCAGTTCGTCCAGGGCGGTGCGGAAGGTGTCGGCGCTGTCCGAGTCCACCACGCCGCTCACGCTCCAGCAGTCCGTTCCCGCGCTGTACATCCGAAACCCTGGCACCTCCGCTTGTGTGCCCAACTGGTGCGGATGTACTCCGATGGCCTGCTCCAGGAGGCCGGGTCGGAAGTCGGCGCCGTGGTAGGCGCAGACGACGACGGCCCCTCTGGCGAGTACCAGGGCGTCGAGTTCCAGTTCGTGCCGGGCGATCTCCTGCGGGCTCGCGCCGCGGGGCCACACGCGGTCCATCCGGGCCAGGACCCGCAGCGCGCGGAAGCCCTGGCGGGTCGCGGCTTCGGCCTCCTGGCGCACCAGGTCCAGCAGCGCCGTCGCGTTCCACGCGGCCCCGTCCGCCCGCTCGGCGACCGGATCCACGACGACTTCCCGGGATGCGCCGTCCAGTGACCACCGGGTCTCGGGAGCGCCGATGAGCAGGACCTTGTCGCCGAAGAGGGCTCCGTCGGCGGCGAATGCCCGGGCGGTCGCGGTGAAGTCGTCACCGGGGCCGACCAGCCAGCAGACGTGATCGCCCGCGTCGACGGGATCGAGGGTCGCCACAGCACGTGCGTTCCTCACGCGCCCTCCCTCCGCCCCGGGCTCCTGCGTGAGCATCCTATCGGCCGCGGCTCCCAGGAACGGAGGAGGCAACTGGAGCCTCGACGAGGAAAGCGTCCCGCCTTCGTGGGCGGTCATCAGAGGTCGGTAAGCCACCGCGCCACTGCTTCCCGGGGCCGGGCCCTGCCTGCTGGGAGGCGGCCCGTGTCCCGCGCGTCCGCGAACCGCACCGCACCGGTTCGGCACGGGGCGGTTGTTCGTGGGAAGCCGACCGAACCGTCCGGGCAGGAGCGGTCGTGGTGCCTGGGCCTCCCCGCCCGTGCGGCGACGTGGGACACCGCGGTCGGTGAGGGCGTCTCGGTCCGTGTCCGCGCGTTCGGCGCTGGGGACCTGGGCCGCCGCGAACGCGGAGGACGTCGCCGCCGGGGCCACGGTGGCGGAGGATTCGGCGACGGCCATGGCAGGGAGTCCTCCGGTTTCGGAAAGGCCGATGTCACTCGCCGACCAGACTTCCCGGCACACCAAGCGTCAACGTTAAGTCAGAATCGAACCCCGGAGCGTCAAGAATCCGTTAAGACGGCCCTGGAGTCGGCTCCCGCGTGCGCAGAGCCGCCCAGGCACCGGATTCCCCGCAGCGCCCCTCCCGGCCCGCCGGAGGCGCTCGGGCCGCTGCGGCGCGTGGTGCCTCCTGCTGCACCTCGGGGTCCGGTCAGCGGAAGATGCCGGTGTGGCCGAGGGAGTAGCGGCCGGGCTGGGGGTAGACGCACAGTCCGTGCGGGCCGGCGCCGACGGGGACGCGGGCGAGCAGGTGCCCGTCGTCGGTGGAGATGGCGTAGACCTCGGCGTCGTAGCGGCCGCTGAGCCACAGGACCTTGCCGTCGGCGGAGACGCCGCCCATGTCGGGGCTGCCGCCGTCGGGGATGCGCCATTTCGCGGTCAGGGTGCGGGTGGCGAAGTCGAGGACGGAGACGGTGCCCTCGTCGCGGTTGGAGATGTAGAGGCTGCGGGAGTCGCGGCTGACGTAGAGGCCGTGGGCGCCCTTGCCGGTGGGCAGCAGGGTGGGCGGTCCGAAGGCGTCGCCGTCGAGCGTCCACACGCCGCCGGCGACCATGTCGGCGACGTACCAGGTCCGGCCGTCGGGGGAGAGTTTGACGTCCTGGGGCATGGAACCGTGCTGGGGGAGGGCCTGCTTGGCGAGGACGGTCATGGAGGCGGTGTCGACCTTGAGGAGTTCGCCGGAGAACTCGCAGGAGACGATGAAGTACCGGCCGTCGGGGGAGAAGTCGGCGTGGTTGACGCCCGCGCAGTCGGCCGGGACGGACTTGGCCACGGCCATGGTGTGGGCGTCGCGGAAGACCAGTTGCCGGTCGGCGGAGGCCATGACGACGGCGTACTTGCCGTCGGGGGTGAAGTACAGGTTGTAGGGGTCGTGGACGTCGACGGTCTCGCCCGTCTTCCCGGTCGCGGGGTCGATCGGGGTGAGGGTGTTGCCGAGGTCGTTGTTGACCCACAGGGTCTTCAGGTCCCAGGAGGGGACGACGTGCTGCGGCTGGTGGCCGACGCGCAGGGTCTCGACGACCCGGTAGGTGGCGGGGTCGATGACGCTGACGGTGTCGGACTCGGTGTTGGGAACGTAGATCCGGGAGGGGAAGTCGCGGACGGCGGCGGCCAGTTGGCCGGGACGGTCGGCCGCGTAGAGGTCGTGGGCGTCGAGCGGGGGCGGCATGCCGGGCAGCAGGCGCGCGTCCGCTTCCGCAGTGGGGGCGGCGCTGGTCTGCGGGGCTGCGGCGGGCGGGGTGGAAGGCGGTGGCGCGGCGGAGTGCGAGCAGGCGGCGGCGCCCGGCAGCAGGCCGGCGAACAGGACGAGCAGGACGAGGGCCGCACGGGGGCGGCGGAACGTGGGGCGGGCGGTCATGGCGCGAGGAGCTCCGAGGCGGTCACCGGCCGCAGCGCTCGCGCTGCGAGGCCGTCGAGGATCTGGGGCATGGCGGCCACGGTTCCCCGGTGGCCGAGGTGCAGGCTGACCACCGAGCCGGGCCGCACGCCGTCCAGGACGGTGCGGGCGACGGCCTCGGGACCGGGGTCGGTGTGGTCGAGGGAGTCGAGGTCGTAGCCCAGGCAGTGGTCGTACCCGGCGCGGCGGGCCTGCTCGGCGACCAGGGATGTGCAGTCCTTGGCCTGCGAGGGGCGGAACCAGCGACCGGGGGAGCCCGCCAGTCGGACGAGTCGCTGCGCGCACTGCGCGATCTCCGCGTAGGCGGCCTCGGGGCCCATGCCGCTGATGTCGCCGTGGTGCATGGTGTGGTTGCCCAGCTCGTGGCCCCCGTCCAGGACGCGCCGGGCCGATTCGGGCTGCTCCTGCAGCCACGTCCCGACGGCCAGGACGGTGACCCGGGCGCCCGCGGCCTCCACCTCCCGCAGCAGGTCGGCGGTGGTCCCCGCGTCGCCCTGGCCGTGGAAGGTGAGGGCGACCTGCGGACGGTCAGAGGGCCCGGAGTCGAGCCGGAACGGCAGGGCGGTGCCGCTGGAGGACGGCGAGGGGACCGGTGTTCGCGGGGCGTCGGAGCCGGGCCGGGCGGCTCGGGGCCCGCCGTCGCCCGCCGCGCGGCAGGCGGCGAGCGCCGAGCCCAGTCCGGCGGCCGCGAAGGCGCGCAGTGCGGTGCGGCGCTCCACCGCGAACGCAGTTCGGCGTGCGTCGGGGTGTGTAGGGGGCGGATTCTTTCTTTGCACTGTGCAAGAATCGGGGGACTTCCGGCTGTCCTTGAGTCCGGTGGCGCGGATTCATTCCATCGGGTGAGGGGCTGATGCGTTTCGGGTGTCGCGTCCCGCCGGGGCGGGCTTGTCGATTCTTTGCACTGTGCAATAAAATCGGTTGTGGGTGGTCGGGCGCGCCTCCCCAGGGCCGTGCTCGACCACCTCGGGGCCGAGAATCCCGCGCCGCGCTCCCCGGAGACGGGAAGCCGCCCGGAGAAGCCGAGACTGCGAGGAGCGGTGGCGTGGAACGCAACCCCACAGACCCTGGGGAGCCGGAGGGGCACGAGGACGCCGAACTGGTGGCCGCCCGACTGCTCGCGGAGGTCGCCGCCGCCAAGGCCCGCCTGGCCGAAGCAGCCAGGGCCATCAACGAGATCGACCGCTCCCTGGCCGCCGGACCGCAGCGCACCGCCTCCCGGCCCCTGCGGGATTCGTCACCGGCACCGGGGGCAGACGCCGAATAGAACCGGCAGGTGAGAGCAATGGACGCAGCAAGAAGCACGGGTGCGCCGGTGGTGGCCGGCGTTGCCGAAACAGATGCCGGCCGGGTCGTGCGCGCCGCCGCCCGGCGGGCTCGGGGGCTCGGCGCCGGGCTGGTGCTGCTGCACGCGGTCGACTGGTCGGCCCCGCCAGGAATCCATGCCTCTCCCGAGGCGATCGCGGAAGTCGTCCTCGCTCCCTGGATGGACCTGGTGCGCACCGAGTTCCCCGACGTGGAGGCCGCCCCCCGGCCTGTGGCGGGCTTCCCGGTGGGCGCGCTGGTCGAGGCGTCGCAGGGGGCCGCCCTGCTTGTCGTCGGCCACCACGCGCGGCACCTGCCGGCCCGGCTGAACCCCGGCTCGGTGGCCATGGCGCTGGCGGGCCGCACCCACTGCCCCCTGGAGGTCGTCCACCCCGGGACGATCGACCGCCCCGCGCAGATGCGCGGGGCGGTGGTGGTGGCCGCCTCGGGCGAGGAGGCGGAGGACCTGGCAGTTCTGGAGTACGCCCTCTCCGAGGCCCGCCGCCGCGGAGCCTCCCTCGGCATCGTGTACGCCGCGCGCCACCCCCAGGTCCTGACGCCGCCCCTGGCTCCCGAGGGGCAGCGCAGCCGCGACGGGATCACGGCCCAGGCCGCCCGCACGCTCCGGGCCCGGCTCGGCCCGCTGCGCGCGGCCTTCCCCGACGTGCCCGTCCGGGTGGAAGCCGAACTCGGATCCCCGGCCCGCGCGCTGCTCGCCGCCGCCGAGGAGGCGGAACTCGTCGTGGTCGGCGCGCACGGCCGCGGCATCCTGGGCCGCCTGTTCGCGGGCTCGGTCAGCTGTGAGGTGCTCCACCGGGCGCCATGCCCGGTCGTGGTCGTCCCACTCGTCCCGGAGGGCGCCGCCGCTGCCGCTTGAGCGGCAGCGGCGCGTACCTCAGGTCCGCGTGGTGGCAGTGCTCCGCGGGCGGACGGAAGGTGGAGACAGGAGCACTAATGCGCACGGGGACCCCCCGTGCCGGGCGACAGGGGACGGAGGTGAGGGGTCGTGAGCGAGGGCAATGGCTCCGGGCCGAGCGTGGTGGGAGTGGACGGATCGGCGTCCAGCAAGCGGGCGCTGCGGTGGGCAGCCCGCCAGGCGGAGCTGACCGAAGCGGTTCTGCGGGCGGTGCTGGCCTGGCAGTTGCCGTCCGGTTACGGGATGCCCGCGGACTTCTCCGACACCGACTTCGCGGGGCAGGCCCGCAGGGTCCTGGAGGACAGCACGGCCGAGGCCCTCGGCGGGCATCCGGGCGTGGAGGTGGTGTTGAAGGTCGTCCAGGGGCACCCGGCGCCGGTGCTGGTAGAGGAGGCCGAGGGCGCCGACCTGTTGGTGGTCGGCAGCCACGGCCGCGGTGCCTTCACGGGCATGCTCCTCGGCTCGGTCAGCGGCCACTGCGTCCATCACGCGCCCTGTCCGGTCCTCGTCGTCCGGGAGCCCCGCTCCTGAGCCGGACCGGTGTCCGTCAGGCGGGTGGACGGTCGGTGTCCGTGCCGTTCGGCCGGGGGCGACCCGCCGATGAGTCCGTCAGTTCGGCGGGGATGAGCCGCGGGATGCGCTGCCGGTGGCCCACCTGGCCGGTGGCGGGGTCCCAAGCAGATCTGGAACGGCGGCCCGGAAGCGGCCGTTCGCGCTACGGCGAGGACGGTGCGCCGGACGGGCCGCCAACGGAGGCGCCGACCACTTCGACGGTGTCGCCGGGGTCGATGTGGTCGTAGAACCACCGTGCGTCGCCCGCCAGCAGGCCCACGGCACCGTGGGTGGTGTTCGCCTTTCCGATGGAGGAAGGGGACAGCCAGGGCATCGAGCAGATCCAGGTCGTGGTCGCGCTGTCCGGTTGGACGAGCCGGACGCACCAGTCCGCGGTCACGCCGTCCTGTCCGCCGGAGGTGCCGTCGTCGGACAGCCCGCTCTTCGGGAGCTTGTCCTGGACCGTCATCCGTCCTGTCGGCGTCTCGCTGCCTGGGCGGCCCGCCGTGACGTCGAGCACCGTCGTGCGGCCGTCCTTGCCGGTGACCGTCATCTTGTGGCTGCCGACGTCGATGACGGCAGCGGGTGCCATGGCTCCTGCCTTGCCGATCGTCGGCGACGGCGGGGCGGCGGGCGGGGCCGGCGGCTGCGGCACCGCGCCGGACCGAAGCCCGCCGGCGATCACGGCGGCGGCCGCGAGCACGGCCGCGGACCCCAGCGCGACACGGCGCCGACGGCGCCGAAGGACACCGGCACGATGGACCTCGGCGCACGGCAGGGGGGCCGCGGACGGGGCGTCGGCGACCATCTGCCGCAGGGCGAAGGACAGGTCGTCGACGGTGTAGCTGTCGTGGTCAGGCACGGATGAGCTCCTTCTCGTCCCGGTCGGAAAGGTGCTCGGCCAGTGCGGCGCGGCCGCGGGAGAGCCTGGCCTTGACGGTGCCCTCGGCGACCCCGGTCTCCTGGGCGACCTCGGCCACCGTCAGATCGCACAGGTGGAACAGGACGATGGCCTGCCGCTGCGCCGCCGGGAGCCTGCGCAGTCCCGCGACCAGCGCGGTGTGCTCGGGCGCGGGGCCGGGCGCGTCCTCGTGGAGGTGGTTGCGGAGCACCAGGTCCAGGCCCCGGCGCGCCCGCCGCCAGCGGCTGACGGCCAGCCGCCAGGCCACCGTACGGATCCAGGCGTGGGGCGACCCGGAACCGCTCAACTGCCCGCGCCGCCCCCAGGCGCGCAGGAACGCCTCCTGCACCGCGTCCTGTGCCTCGTTCCAGTCCCCCGTCATGGCGTAGACCTGCCCCACCAGAAGGGAGAACGAGGACACGTAGAACGCATCGAACTCCTCATCGGTCATCCCGTTGCCGTTCCCGTCATTCGCATCGAACGCACGCGCGCCCGCAGGTAGTACCGACGCCGTGGGCGGCCGGTTGCATCGAATGCCCGACAGATCCGCGCCGCTTCGGCCCGCCCCGGTGTCGGGACCGCCCGGCCCCATCGGGAAGACCTGCCGCTGACAGAACGGCCTTCCCTGCGGCCCGTCAGCCGGGCAACGCCCGCCGACGGCGGAAGGGCCCCTCCGGCTGTTGCCAACTCCCTTCCGTGACAGCCCAATTGATCCTGGGTAGGGGGCTCTGCCGGTCCATGCGACCGAGGGCGCGGGGGAGGAGCGGGCGCGAGAGGGATCCGTGGAGTTCCTGGAACTGCACGGCAGCATACGTGCGGTGGGGCCCGGCGAACTGGCCGCCGTCCGCCTCACCCGGTGATCCGAGGAGCTGGCGCCGCGGCGGTTCGAGTGCGCCTGGAGGCGGCGGGTACGTGCCGGTGGAGGTGTTGGGCCCGGACTGCGGAGCGTTCGACACCGCTGGGATTGCGGGGTGCGGCGGCGGCTCGGTTGCATGCGGCCTGTCCTGCGATCCGCCTGTCGTGGCTGCGTGCGCCCGCCCCTGGTGTGCGGCTGGAGCTTCCCTGCTGCTGCGGTCTCGATTCGCGATCGGCATCCGGGTCGAGCTGCGCAGGCATTGCATGCGCAGGCGTTGCATCTGGTGGAGAGCAGGCTGGGAGTGAGGCTGCGGGCCGCTCCGCCGGGTGGCTTTCACGGAGCGGCCGGATCACCCGCCCCGGGCTCGGCGGACATGGGGGGCGATTCGTCCTCGTGTCAGGGGTGGGCGGTGCTGTCGTGTTCCAGCCGGGTGTGCAGAGTGCGGGCGAAGTCTTCGGCACGGGCCAACTGGACGCGCAGCTTCTCGACCTGTTCGGTGGCGGCCTGCTCGTAGCCGCGCACACGATCGAGGAGCGCCTGCCGCTCGTGGGCGTCGAGGGTGTCGTCGGCGTCGAGGCGGTCGGTCGCCTCCAGCAGGTCGCGCATCTGGTCGAGGGTGAAGCCGAGGGGTTTCATCCGGCGGATGACCATCAAGCGGGCGACGTCGTTCTCGGTGTAGAGGCGGAAGCCGCCCTGGGAGCGGGCGGAGGGGGTGACCAGGCCGGTCTCCTCGTAGTGGCGGATGGTGCGCAGGGACAGCTCGGTCCGCGCGGCGACCTCGCCGATCTGCATGTGCTTGCCGTCCACGCCCGCAGTCACCCGGTCCTTCTCGTCGCCGCCCGGGCGGCCTGCCAGGGCCGGCCGTTCCCTACTCTAACGTTAGGGTAGAGTCAGCGGTGGGGCGGCCTCCCGGGCTGCCCCTTTGGTATCGACGGCACCCCGTCGAAGAGCTGATTCTCGCAGAGTGGCGCGCGAGCCCGCGCCGGTCACCGCGGCCGGCCCGCAGTGACGCTTCGTCCGGTTTCCGGAGCCGCACCGCGGTGGTCGGCCCGGTCGGCAGATCCTTCCCCGCGCCCTGCCCTGCCCGGACGGGGTGCCCGAGCACGACAGGCAGCCGTTTCTTGTCCTCTCCTGCTGTGTCCCCGGCCGCGCGCCTCGCCGGTCTCAAGCCCGAGTGGCTGTCCGATCCGAAGGTCTGGCGCACGGAGGTGCTGGCCGGCCTGGTCGTCGCCCTGGCGCTGATCCCGGAGGCGATCTCGTTCTCGATCATCGCCGGGGTCGACCCGAAGATCGGCCTGTTCGCCTCGTTCACCATGGCCGTCACCATCGCGGTCGTCGGCGGTCGCCGCGCGATGATCTCCGCCGCCACCGGTGCCGTCGCCCTGGTCATCGGCCCCCTCAACCGCGAGCACGGCCTCGGCTACCTGGTGGCCGCCGTCATCCTCGCCGGGGTCTTCCAGATCGTGCTCGGCGCGCTCGGCGTCGCCAGGCTGATGCGGTTCGTGCCGCGTTCGGTGATGGTCGGCTTCGTCAACGCCCTGGCGGTCCTGATCTTCATGGCGCAGATCCCCAACCTGGTGGACGTGCCGTGGGCGGTTTACCCGCTGGTAGCCGGCGGCCTGGTCCTGATGGTGCTGTTCCCGAAGGTCACCAAGGTGGTTCCGGCGCCGCTGGTGTCCATCGTGATCCTCACCGTCATCACCGTCGGCGCGGGCATCGCCGTGCCCGCCGTGGGCGACGAGGGCAAGCTGCCCTCGTCCCTGCCGGTGCCCGGTCTGCCCGACGTGCCGTTCACGCTGCACACCCTGACCGTCATCGCCCCCTACGCGCTCGCGATGGCGCTGGTGGGCCTGATGGAGTCGCTGATGACCGCCAAGCTGGTCGACGACATCACCGAGACCCGCTCCGACAAGACCCGCGAGTCGATCGGCCAGGGCATCGCCAACATCGTCACCGGCCTCTTCGGCGGCATGGGCGGCTGCGCGATGATCGGCCAGACCATGATCAACGTGAAGGTGTCCGGCGCCCGCACCCGCCTGTCCACCTTCCTCGCGGGCGCGTCTTCGCCAAGCGCGTCGCCCACCTCGCCACCGTCACCTCCCACACCGATCCGGACGGCAGCACCGCGGTCTACCGGGTCACCGGCGAGCTGTTCTTCGCCTCCAGCAACGACCTCGTCGGCCGGTTCGACTACGCCGGCGACCCCGACAAGGTCGTCATCGACCTCACCGACGCCCACATCTGGGACGCCTCCTCCGTCGCCGCCCTCGACGCCGTCGAGACCAAGTACAAGCAGCGCGGCAAGACCGTCGAGATCACCGGCCTCAACACCCCCAGCGCCGACCTCCACGGCAAGCTCACCGGAGAGCTCACCGGCGCCCACTGACCCCCACCGCGCCTCCACGCGGGGCGAGCGAGCCGCTGTCCCGCAGGGGGCGCATCCGACACTGCCGATCTCCCGGACTCGTTGGAGTCGTGGAACTCGGAAGGACGGTGCAACGGACGGCAATGTTCGACCGGTTCCCCCGGCGCCGCGGGTAGGACGTTGCGGGCGGCATGCTGACGTTGTGGACCTGCTGCCGCTCCGCAGGCCCGGGGGAAGGAGCCGTCATGGAAGACACATGCCGGTGCGGGGCGGGCGAGTGCGCCGGTCGCCAGGAAGGCTGCGCCGCGCGGGCCCGGAGGGAGCGGGCCCCTGCTGTGCTTCCGACCGTCTCCGGCTCCGGGGCCCGGCCGCCCGGTTCGGCCGCCCGGTCCAGGGTCGCCGTGGCAGTCGTCCTGTGTCTGGTGGTCCTGCTGGGCGCGGGTGTGTGGCACGCGCTGGACGAACCGGGTCTGTGACCCCGGCCCGCGGCCTTCGGGTCCGCACAGGTCGCTGCGGCCGTGAGCGCGCAGTTGCCCGATCGGCGCCGCCCGCCCTGAACGGCTGCTCGGCGGTCGGTCAGGGCCTGTGGGGGCGCACGGCGACGAAGGGGACGTGGTCGCGGCCGACCAGGTAGTAGTCGCGGCCGGAGCCGTCCACCTTCAGTCCGCACAGGCGCATCAGGCGGCGGGCGGTGCGCGGGTGGCGCAGGGCGTAGTTCGCCATGGCGAGCCCGGACTCGTCGGGGGTGAGGGGGCGGGCGGTGGCGGGCAGGTCGCGGCCGCCGACGCGCAGGACGACCTCGGGGGTGTGGCGGACGTTGCGGTACCACTGCGAGGCGGGGCCGAAGCCGGAAGCGAGGAGGTAGTCGCCGGTGAGCGGGTCGCGCCCGGCGATCTCCAGGGCGACCTGGCGGGGGAGTCCGGTGCTGCGGCCGGTGTGGGTGAGCAGGGCGATGCGCTCGCCGAGCAGGCGGTCCAGGTGGAGGCGGAAGAGCAGGATCGGCAGGCGCAGGGCCCAGCGTCGCAGGCCGGTGGGCGGTCTGGGCGTTCTGACCCGTGTGGGCATGGCCTCCTCGATTCGGTCGGGGGTCGGCCTGTCGGCCCGCCACTCATGTTTGCATAATGCAAATGTGACTGTCTTGCATGGTGCAAAGATTTTCGGCGGCGGACGGCCGCCCCGGTGGTGGCTCGGCGGTTTCCGGCGTGCCGCGGGCGGTCGGCAGCTGCTGCTCGCCGTGGGGGTGGGTGCGGCGGCGGGGCTGGGGGCGATCGCCTTCCGGTGGTTGATCGGTGCGTTCACCCGGCTGCTGTCCGGTTTCCCCGACTACGCGGCCGCCGGCCACGCTGCCAACCCGCATGTCCCGTGGCTGGGGCGTTACTTCGTGCTGCTGGCGCCGGTGGTGGCGGGGCTGGTGTACGGGCCGCTGGTGCACCGCTTCGCCCGGGAGGCGCGCGGGCACGGCGTGCCGGAGGTAATGTACGCGGTCGCCCGGCGGGGCGGGCGGATCGCGCCGCAGGTGGCGGTGGTCAAGGCGCTGGCCTCGGCGCTGTGCATCGGCGGCGGCGGCTCGGTGGGCCGGGAGGGGCCGATCGTGCAGATCGGTTCGGCCCTCGGCTCCACGGCGGGGCGGCTGACCCGCGCCGACGAGGCGCGCACGAAGGTCCTGGTGGCCTGCGGCGCGGCCGGCGGCATCGCCGCGACGTTCAACGCCCCGCTGGCGGGCGTGTTCTTCGCGATGGAGCTGATCCTGCGCGACTTCGCCGCCGAGTCCTTCGGCCTGGTCGTGCTCTCCTCGGTGACCGCCTCCGTCATCGGGCGCGCCGCCCTCGGCGACACCCCGTTCCTGCGCCTGCCCGCCTTCCACGTCGAGCACCTGACCCAGTACCTGCTGTTCGCCCTGCTCGGCCTGGTGGCCGGGGCTGTCGGGGTGTCGTTCTCCCGGATCCTGTACCTGGTCGAGGACGCCTGCGACTTCCTGTGGCGCGGACCGGAGTGGCTGCGCCCCGCGGTCGGCGGGCTCGCCCTGGGCGGGCTGCTCCTGCTGCTGCCGCAGATGTACGGCGTCGGCTACCCGGTGCTGGAGAACGCGGTCAACGGCCGCTACGCGGTGGGCTTCCTGGTCCTCCTGCTGGCCGCCAAGATCGCCGCGACCAGCCTCACCATCGGCATCGGCGGCTCCGGAGGCGTCTTCGCGCCGTCCCTGTTCATGGGCGCGATGCTGGGCGCGGCCTTCGGCCAGAGCGCCCACGCCCTGGCGCCGGGGTCCGCGGGCCAGGTCGGCGCCTACGGGCTGATCGGCATGGGCGCGGTCTTCGCGGGAGCGGCCCGCGCTCCGATCACCGCCGTGATCATCCTGTTCGAGCTCACCGGCGAGTACTCGATCATCCTGCCGCTGATGACCGCCATCGTGCTCGCCACCCTCGTCGGCCGGCTCCTGTCCCACGACACGATCTACACCCTCAAGCTGCGCCGCCGCGGCGTCGACCTGGGCGCGCCCGACCCGCACGGCCTGCTGCGCGGCGTCCGGGTCGAAGCGGTGATGGAACCGGCCCCCGAGCCGCTCGACCTGCACACCGCGCTGACCGATGCCGCGGATGCGCTCGCCGACGCCCCGCGCGGCACTCTGCCCGTCGTCGACGGCGGCGGCTACCTCGGCGTCGTCGCCGCCGGAACCGTCGCCGAGGTGCTGGCCGCCGAGGACGCCCCCACCGTGGCGCAGGCGGTCCGCCGCCCGGCTGCCGTCACCCCCGCCACGCCGGTCGCCGAGGCGCTCGGCTCACTGGTCGACGCCGGCGGCGAAGGGCTGCCGGTGCTCGACCAGGACGGGGAGAAGGTCGTCGGCTGGATCACCGACCAGGCCGTTCTGGCCGCCCTCCACCACCGCTCGGGCCCGTCCCCGCGCTGACGCCCGGGAACCGCCGACGGGTCTTGTGCAGTCACTTTGCATAGTGCAAAAGTAGCGGTGGCGGTGTGCCCTGCCGCCGGAAAGGGGGACCATGCAGCCCCGCGGAACCGGAGTGGACCTGCTGCTGCCCGTGCTGCCGTTCGCCGCGATGGCGGCGGTCGCCGCCGTCGAGGTCTCGGCGGGCCCGGAGGTCGGCTACCTCGCCCTGTTCTCCATCGGCCCGGCCTTCGCCTGCGTCAGCGGCACCGTCCGACGCGCCCTGCTGGTCGGCGCGCTGGCCTTCGTCCTGTGCACGGCCGCCGCCTGCTACGACGGCATGCTCGGCGGCAGGCGCGCCACCGTCGCCCTCGCC
>NZ_JNYE01000124.1 GCF_000717185.1 Kitasatospora phosalacinea
GATCCTGATCACCCACGACCTCGGCGTGGTCGCCGACGTCGCCGACAAGATCGCCGTCATGTACGCGGGCCGGATCGTCGAGACCGCCCCCGTCCACGAGCTCTACGCCCGCCCCGCCCACCCGTACACCCGCGGGCTGCTGGACTCCATCCCGCGGCTCGACCAGAAGGGCCAGGAGCTCTTCGCGATCAAGGGCCTGCCGCCCAACCTGCTGCGCATCCCGCCCGGCTGCGCGTTCAACCCGCGCTGCCCGCGGGCGCAGGACGTCTGCCGGCAGAAGGTGCCGCCGCTGGAGCAGGTGACCGCGGACGACGGGACGCCGCTGCCCGGACGGCGCAGCGCGTGCTTCTTCTGGAAGGAGACCCTCCGTGACGGCTAACGGAGCCACCCCGCTCGGGGCGACCACCCCCGAGGAGGTCGCGTTCGCCCAGGACGTGCCGCGCGGCGAACCCATCCTGGAGGTGCGCGACCTGGTCAAGCACTTCCCGCTGACCAAGGGCGTCCTGTTCAAGAAGCAGGTCGGCGCGGTCAAGGCCGTCGACGGCGTCTCCTTCGACCTGATGCAGGGCGAGACGCTCGGCATCGTCGGCGAGTCCGGCTGCGGCAAGTCGACGCTCGCCAAGGTCCTGATGAACCTGGAGCCCGCCACCGCCGGGTCGGTCAAGTACAAGGGCGAGGAGATCTCGCACCTGTCCGGCGCCGCGCTCAAGGCCGTCCGCCGCAACATCCAGATGGTGTTCCAGGACCCGTACACCTCGCTGAACCCGCGGATGACGGTCGGCGACATCATCGGCGAGCCCTTCGAGATCCACCCCGAGGTCGCGCCGAAGGGCGACCGGCGCAAGGCCGTGCAGGACCTGCTGGACGTGGTCGGGCTCAACCCCGAGTACATCAACCGGTACCCGCACCAGTTCTCCGGCGGCCAGCGCCAGCGCATCGGCATCGCCCGCGGGCTGGCGCTCAAGCCGGAGGTGATCATCTGCGACGAGCCGGTCTCCGCGCTGGACGTCTCGGTGCAGGCCCAGGTGATCAACCTGCTGGAGCAGCTGCAGGGCGAGTTCAACCTGTCGTACATGTTCATCGCGCACGACCTCTCGATCGTCCGGCACATCTCCGACCGGGTCGGCGTGATGTACCTCGGGCGGATGGTCGAGATCGGCACCGACCTGGAGATCTACGACCACGCCACCCACCCGTACACCCAGGCGCTGCTGTCCGCCGTGCCGGTGCCCGACCCGGCCGCGCGCGAGCACCGGGACCGGATCGTGCTGGTCGGCGACGTGCCCTCGCCGGCCAACCCGCCCTCCGGGTGCCGGTTCCGGACCAGGTGCTGGAAGGCGCAGGAGAAGTGCGCCAGGGAGGACCCGGCGCTGACCGTGCGGGACTGGCTGGAGGGGCGGGCCCGGCACGACTCGGCCTGCCACTTCGCGGGCGAGCGGGACAACCTGATCTGAGGACGCGACGACGGAGGGCCCCACCGAACGGATCGGTGGGGCCCTCCGCGGTGCTGCCGGGGGCTCAGACCTCGGCGCGCTGGGCGGGGACGGCGGCCGGAGCGGCGTCCTCGGGGAAGTGGCAGGCCGTCAGGTGGCCCGCCGCGTTGCCGGACAGCTGGACCAGCGGCGGCTCCTCGGAGGCGCACTTCTCCTGCGCCTTCCAGCAGCGGGTGCGGAACCGGCAGCCCGACGGCGGGTTGAGCGGCGACGGGACGTCACCGGTCAGCCGGATCCGCTCGCGGTCGTCGTCCGGGTCGGCCTCCGGGACGGCCGACAGCAGGGCGTGGGTGTACGGGTGCCGGGGCGACTCGTACAGCGACTTGCGGTCCGCGATCTCGACGATCTTGCCGAGGTACATCACCGCGACGCGCTGCGAGAAGTGCCGCACCACCGACAGGTCGTGGGCGATGAACAGGAACGCGATGCCCAGCTCGCGCTGCAGCTCCTGGAGCAGGTTGACCACCTGCGCCTGGATCGACACGTCCAGCGCCGAGACCGGCTCGTCCGCGACGATCAGCTTCGGGCTCAGCGACAGCGCCCGGGCCACGCCGATGCGCTGGCGCTGGCCGCCGGAGAACTCGTGCGGGAAGCGGTTGTAGTGCTCCGGGTTGAGGCCGACCGTCTCCAGCAGCTCCTGCACCCGGCGCTGGACGCCGCCCTTCGGGTTGATGCCGTTGATCTCCATCGGCGCGCCGATGATCGAGCCGACGGTGTGCCGCGGGTTCAGCGAGGAGTACGGGTCCTGGAAGATCATCTGGATCTCGGACCGGATCGGCGCGAGTTCCTTGCGGCTGGCGTGCGTGATGTCCTGGCCGGCGTAGCGGATCTCGCCGCCGGTCGGCTCCAGCAGCCGGGTCACCAGGCGGCCGGTGGTCGACTTGCCGCAGCCGGACTCGCCGACCAGGCCCACCGACTCGCTCGGGAACACCTCCAGGTCCACGCCGTCCACCGCGTGCACCGCGCCGACCTGGCGCTTGAACAGGAAGCCGTCCATCACCGGGAAGTGCTTCTTCAGGCCCGTGATCGACAGCAGCGGGTCACCGGGGCCGACGGCCGGGGAGGCCGGCTTGAGGGTCAGTTCGTTGCTCATGGGAGTGCCTCTCAGCCGAGCCGCGGCTTGATCTGGTCGATGAAGATGTCCTGCCGCTGCACCTGCTTCAGGTGGCAGGCGGCGGCGTGCCCGGTGGCCGGGGACAGCGGCGGGCGCTCCGAGGTGCAGCCGCCGCCGATCACCTCCTCGCGGAAGTCGCAGCGCGGGTGGAACGGGCAGCCGGACGGCAGGTTGATCAGGCTCGGCGGGGTGCCGCGGACCGGCTTCAGCGGGACGTTCACGTCACCGGTCAGGCTCGGCATCGAGGACAGCAGGCCCCAGGTGTACGGGTGCTGGGGGGCCTTCAGCACCTCGCGGACGGTGCCGCGCTCCACGGCCCGGCCCGCGTACATCACCATGATGTCCTGCGCGGTCCGGGCGACTACGCCCAGGTCGTGGGTGATCAGGATGATCGCGGTGCCCATCTCCTGCTGGAGGTCCTTCAGCAGGTCCAGGATCTGGGCCTGCACGGTGACGTCCAGCGCCGTGGTCGGCTCGTCCGCGATGACCAGCTTCGGGTCGCAGACCAGCGACATGGCGATCATCGCGCGCTGGCGCATGCCGCCGGAGAACTGGTGCGGGTAGTCGTCGACCCGGCTGGTGGGCTGCGGGATGCCGACCCGGGTCAGCATCTCGATCGCCCGGTCCCGGGCCTCCTTCTTGGAGGCGCCGGTGTGCTTGCGGTAGGTCTCGCCGATCTGCCTGCCGATGGTGTGGAACGGCGACAGCGCGGTCAGCGGGTCCTGGAAGATCATCGACATCTTCCGGCCGCGGAGCTTCTCCAGCTCCCTGTTCGACGCGCCGACGAGTTCCTGGCCGTCCAGCTTGATCGAGCCGGTGATCTCGGTCCGGTCCGGGTTGTGGAGGCCCAGCACGGCCAGGTTGGTCACCGACTTGCCGGAACCGGACTCGCCGACGATGCCGAGCGTGGAGCCCGGGGCGACGTCGAAGGAGAGGTTGTCCACGGCCCGGACCACGCCGTCCTCGGTGCTGAAGCGGACCGAGAGGTCGCGGACTGAGAGGAACGGCGTGCCGCCGCTGCCGGCGGACACCTCCTCGGGCTTGGCCTGGGTGGTCATGGACTGGGCTCCTCGGTGCGGTACGTGAGGTCGGGACTGCTGGTCGGCCGGGGTGTGGCCGTCAGGCCAGGCGGATGCGCGGGTCGATCAGGGCGTAGGCGGCGTCGACGATGATGTTGAAGAAGACGATCAGGGTGGCGGCCACCACGGTGATGCCGACCAGCAGCGAGAGGTCGGAGTCGCGGAACGAGTGGATCGCCAGCTCGCCGAGGCCCTGCAGGCTGAACGTCGTCTCGGTGATGATGGCGCCGCCGAGCAGCACGCCCAGGTCGATGCCGAAGACGGTGACGATGGTGCCCATCGCGCCGCGCCAGGCGTAGCGCATGAAGACCGAGGTGCCGGACATGCCCTTGGCCCGGGCGGTCCGCACGTAGTCCTCGGACAACTGCTCGACCATCGAGGAGCGGGTCATGCGGGTGTAGTTCGCGGTCCAGATCAGCGACAGCACGATCCACGGCACCAGCAGGCCGCCGGCCCAGCCGATCGGGTTGTCGGTGAACGGGACGTACGTCGGCAGGTCCAGCAGGTCGGTGCTGTAGCACAGCGCCCAGAGGGCGAGCGGGCCGGCCACGTAGATCTGCATCGAGGAGGCCAGCAGCGAGACCGAGCTGGCGATCTTGTCGGTGGCCTTGCCCTGCTTGTGGGCGGCCAGCATGCCGGTGCCGATGCCGACGATCAGGAAGATCACGGCGGAACCGATGGTCAGCGACAGTGTGGTCGGGAAGCGGTTCAGCAGGATGCCGCCGACCAGTTCCTGCTTGGCGAAGGAGTAGCCGAAGCAGGGGGCGGCACAGTGCACGTTGTTGAACGTGCCGCCGGTGAAAATGGTGCTCAGCCAGTTCCAGTACTGGACCGGCCAGGCGTGGTCGAAGCCCATGTCATGCCTGATCAGGGCGAGGTTCTCGGGCGTGCAGGTCTTGCCGCAGTAGAGCCGCGCCGGGTCCGCCGGGATCGCGAAGAACAGCGCATACGTGATCATCGAGACGATCAGCAGGATGACGAGAGCGCCGAGGGTTCGGCGGACGAGGAATCGGAGCATCGGACGGGGCTCTCCTGATCGGGGCGGGACACCGGCAGATCGTGCCGGTGCCCCGCCGTGAGCTACAGCTCGGTGACGACTACTACTTGACGTAGATGTTGAGCGGGGACTGCAGGCCGGCCAGGGTGTCGAACTCGACGCCGCCGAGGCCCGAGCCGTACAGGCTCAGCGAGCGCTGGTAGACGTCCGGGATCGAGACGGCCTTGTCCTGCAGCTGCTTGTCGATCGCGGCCCACGCCTTGCCCTGCGCGACCGGGTCGGCGATCTTCACCGCGGCGTCGATCGCCGAGTTGATCTCCGGGTCGTTCAGGTGGGCGTAGTTGGAGGCACCGTCGGCGATGGCGCGGCCGTCCCAGACCGGCTGCAGCGAGGTGTAACCGGTCGGCCAGTCGGCGCCCCAGCCGCCCCAGTACAGGTCGTACTCGTTGTTGACCTGGCCGATGGCGTCGTAGTAGGTCTTCGCGTCCAGCGGCTTCGGGACGAACTTGAAGCCCGCCTTCTCCAGCGCGTCGCGGATCGCCTCGGTGACCTTCTGCTGGACCGGGGTGTTGTTGTACGCGTAGACGATGGTGGTGCCCACCGCGTTCGCCTCGGTCAGCAGCGCCTTGGCGGCCTCCGGGTCGCCCTGCGGCTTCTTGAGGATGCCGTAGGCGTCGTAGGACTCGTAGCCCAGGACGGTCGGGCTCATGTACGAGGTGGCGTAGTCACCGTAGGAGGTGCCGCCCTGCAGCTGGCGGGTCTGCTGGTGCGGGAACGCCTTGACCAGCGCCTCGCGGACCTTCTGGTCCTTGATGCGCGAGTTGTTGATGTAGTAGTAGTCCACGTACGGGGTCAGGCCCTCGAGGGTGCGGGGCTTGAGCTTCTCGTCGGCCTTGACCTGGTCGATGTAGGTGGTGTGGACCTGGTTGTGGAACGAGAAGGTGTTCTTGTCGTCGCCGTTGTCCGCCATGAAGCGCTCGGTGGACTGCTGCGCCTGGACACCGAAGGCCATGTGCCACTTGTCCGGGTAGGCGTTCCGGATCGGGTCGGTGGCCGGGTCCCAGTTGGGGTTGCGCTCCAGGTCCAGCGAGCGGTCGGTGACGTGCTCGGTGATCTGGTACGGGCCCGAGGAGAACGGCTTCTTGTCGTACTCCTCCTTGGTGTCGTGCGCCTTCGGCACGATGCCGTAACCGGTCATCGCCAGGGTGAAGTTGGCGTCGGTGTGGGCCTCGGGGAAGGTGATGACGACGGTCTTGTCGTCCGGGGTCTGGACGGCGTCCAGCTCCTTGCCGCCGAAGGGGCCCTCGTAGGCGCTGCGGTAGTCGGCGCCCGAGATCCAGGACTGGATGTAGGTCGGGCCGGACTTGATGAACGAGGCGTAGGTGCGCTCGATCGAGTACTTGACGTCCGCCGAGGTGATCGGGGAGCCGTCCTGCCACTTCACGCCGTCCTTCAGCGTGAACTTCCAGGTCTTGCCGCCGTCGGTGGTGGTGCCGGTGTCGGTGGCGAGGTCGCCGACCAGCTTCTGGGTGCCGTCCTCGGCGGTCTTGTAGCCCGTCAGCTGACGGGTGAAGAGCAGCGAGACCTCGGCGTTGTAGTTCATGTAGATCTGGGCCGGGTCGAGGTGCGAGAAGTCGTCGCGGTCGATCATGTTGACCGTGCCGCCCTTCTTCGCGCCCGGCTCGGCGGCGGCCGGGCCCTTCGAGTCCTCGGCGGTGCCGACCGAGATCGAGGTGGCCTTGACCGGGGCCTTCGAGGCGCCGGCGGTGCTCTTGCCGCTGCCGTCGCTGTTGCTGTGGCCGCTGGAGCACGCCGTGGTGACGGTCAGGGCCCCGGCCACGAGAATGGCGGCCGCGAGCCGCGTCTTGCGAGAGCTCATCTTCATCCTGCCTGGGATAGTTGTGCGGAAATCTTCGTGGGTGTGCCCGGGGCCTGGCTTTCCGGTCCCCCCGGAGTCTTGAGGGCCTGTCAGCGGTTGGTCTTCGGGTCGAACGCGTCCCGGACGGAGTCGCCGAGCAGGTTGAAGGCCAGAACGAACAGCACCATGGCGAGGCCCGGGAAGAGCAGGAAGGTGACGTCGGTCCGGAGGAAGCCCGAGGCGTCCGCGATCATCCGGCCCCAGTCCGGGGTCGGCTCGGAGACGCCGACGCCCAGGTAGGAGAGGCCGGCCTCGGCGGTGACGAAGGCGGGCAGCGCGAGGGTGGACTGCACCAGGATCGGGGTCCACAGGTTGGGCAGGATCTCCTTGAAGATGATCCGTGCGGGGGAGGCGCCGGTGACCTTGGCGGCCTCGATGAACTCGCGCTCGCGCAGCGACAGCGACACGCCGCGCAGGATGCGGGCCAGACCCATCCAACCGAGCAGCGAGAGCACCAGGGTGACCGAGACGAACGGCAGCCAGTCCGGGTTCTTCTCGTCCGAGTTCACCAGCAGGCTGGTGACCACCGGCATGGTGGCGATCAGGAAGATCTGCGACGGGAAGGACATCAGGACGTCGATGACCCGGCCGATGAAGTAGTCGGTCTTGCCGCCGAGGTAGCCGGCCGCGATGCCCAGCGCGACACCGATCACGGTGGTCAGCAGCGAGGTGGCGACCGCGATGATCAGCGAGGTGCGGATGCCGTAGATCAGCAGCATCATCACGTCACGGCCGAGGCCGGGCTCCAGGCCGAACCAGAAGTCGCCGCTCATGCCGCCGTTGGGCCCGGTGGGCAGACCGGAGTCGGTCAGCAGGCTGACGTCCTCCTGGCCGTAGTGGGCCTCCGGGTTCTTGCCGTAGAGCATGGCGATGAGCGGGGCGAAGACCGCCACCGCGACGAAGAGCAGCACCACGCACGCGCTCACCACGCCGGTGCGGTCGCGGAGGAAGCGGCGCCACATCAGCTGCCCGGGAGAGAGGCCGCGGAAGCCCGGATCGCCGGGTGCGTCGGTCGTGGCGTTGTCCGCGAGGTCCGACGTCGACCCGGGACGGGAGGTGTTCCCGTCCGTCGTGGCCCCAGTAGGCGTCGTCATGGTGCTAAAGCTCCCGACCGTGGTCCGTGCAGAAGCAAGGAGTAAGAACTTGGATGAATGGACTCTTGCAAGTCGTTTATCGAACGTCAAGAGTTCCTCAGTTGTCGATGGCCCATTTCCTCCTTCGTGCTGGAATGTCAACCACTTCGTAGTTCTCGGACTCTTGACACCGGCTCAGCGAGACGGTCAAAACCGGACAAACTCGATCAAGCGCCGTTCACATGTCCGTAACGATGCACGGTCGGCTCCGCTATCAGGACGTCGGGTTCGCGGGTCCGGTCGAATGACGCGCGTAGAGCCGATGTCCGTTTTGGTGGCATTCACCGCACTTGGCGGGTGCAATTGAGTGTCCGATAATCGGACACCGGTGTTTTCGGGCGTGCCGAGGCGAATTCATGGGTAGGGGTCCCCCAATTCGGGCGGTGCGCGGGGCGCCGCCCGACTGGCATTTTCCCGCCATTGGCGAGTCCTCGCCGCGGCGTTACCGCCGCGGTTGTTACTTCACGAAGCCGATGTTCTCGTACACGACATCGCCGAGCCCGGCGGCGCCGATGTTGGCGAGTTCCTTGCGCACCCCGTAGATGGCCGGGCGCTGGTACAGCGGGACGAGACCTGCGACCTGCCAGGCCTCCGAGTCGGCGCGGTTGAGCGCCGCGGTCTCCTCGTCGACGGTGTCGGCCTTGGCGGCGTCCGCCATCGCCTTGTCCAGCGCCTTGCTGCCGACCTGGGCCCAGTTGGAGCCGGAGTCCTGCTGGAAGGTGCTGATCGAGTTGGAGACCGGGAAGGGCGTGCCCAGCAGGGAGAAGGAGGTCAGGTCGAAGTCGTGCTTGTAGACGTAGCCGTCGAAGTACTCGCCGGCCGGCACGGACTTGACCTGGACGGTCACCCCGACCGCGGCGAGCATCCGGGTGACCTCCTCGCTCTCGTTCTCCGCCAGGTTGTTCGCGGCCGGCGCCACGTAGCGCAGCACCAGCTCCTTGCCGTCCTTGCTGCGGACGCCGTCGGGCCCCGGCTTCCAGCCCAGCGCGTCCAGGGTGGCCCTCGCGGCGTTCGGGTCGAAGCGGCTCAGGCCGTTGGAGTTGTCCTGGTAGCCGTGCTGGGAGGGCACCAGGAAGTGGTTGTTCATCGGCACGTACGGCCAGTCCAGGCCGGCCAGGTCGGTGCGGGTGATTTCGGCCCGGTCGATCGCCTGGACCAGCGCCTGGCGCAGCCGGGCGTCCTCCAGCAGCGGGCTCCTGCCGTTGAGTACCAGGTGCCGCAGGTTGGGGCCGCCGGCCCGGCGGACCTCGCCGCCCTCGGTGGACCGGATCAGCTCGTAGCCCTCGGTGTTGGGGCCGTTGTTGTAGAAGTCGATCTCGCCCGCGGCGAAGGCCTGCGGCATCGCGTCGGTGTCGTACGCCTTGAAGACGATCCGGTCCAGCAGCGGCTTGTCACCCCACCAGTCCGGGTCGGCGACCGCGGTGACGGTGCGCGCCCCGGGGTCCAGCGCGCCCAGCTCGAAGGGGCCCGCGGTGACCGGGATGCGGTTCTTGAAGGAGGTGTTGAACAGCTCGGGGGAGGAGACGTACTTCGCGGGCAGCAGCGGGGCGTTGCCGGCGTTGTTGAACATCGCCTGCCACTCCGAGTACGGCTCCTTGAAGGTCATCACGGCCTGGAAGTCGTCCTGGCCGCGGACCACGCTCTCCACCTGGTCGAAGCCGTTGGTGGTGGCGGTCTTGTACCCCGGGTCCCGCCCGTTCAGCGCCTGCCAGTTGGCCTGCAGGTCGCGCCAGGTGATCGGGGCGCCGTCGGACCAGTGGGCCTTCGGGTTGAGCGTCCACACCACGACCTGCCTGCCCTGCCGCTGCTCGCTCTCCGCGTCGAGCAGGAAGGCCGGGTTGGGGGTCTGCACGCCGCCCGCGTCGGAGCGCCAGAAGGTCGGCAGCAGCGACTTGACCACGTCGTTGGTGGACGCCTCGGAGCCGTCCGCCTGGACCGGGTTCCACTGGGTGGAGTACTGGTCGATCGCCCAGGTCAGGGTGCCGCCCCGGCGCAGGTCGTCGCGCGGGCGGGCGTTCATCTCCTGCTGGGTCATCCGGGGCGCGTCCCCGCCCGCCGCCGCTGCCGCCCGGCCGGGCCCGCCGCCGGCGGCGGAGCCCGCGGTGGAACTGCAGGAGCACAGCGCGAGGGACAGCGCCGCCACCGTGGCGGTCAGGGCGAGCGGGAGGAAGCGGGGTCTCGGCACGCGGCACATCTTGCGTACCGGCGAACTGACTTGTCGACCTGCGGCGGATCAAGGATTGGTAACGCGACGTGGCCGCGCGGTTGCGGCGTCCGTTTCGTCCTGTTCCGTGACGCCAGTGGCGAGGACTCGCCAGCGGGCCGGGCCGGGGCGCCCGTCCAGCGCCCCGGCCCGGCAACCCGGTTGACGGGGCGTCAGGCCGGGATCTTGACCGTGCGCTCCTTGCCGGTCTTGGTGACGCCCTGGCCGATCGCGTCGGCCACGTCCTGGGTGGTGACCGGCACCTGCTGGCCGTTCTTGGTGGTCCTCACCTTGTCGAAGACGGTGCCGACCGCGGACGCCAGCTGGTCCATGTCCCACTTCAGCACCACGTTGCCGGTCGCGTCCGGCACCAGCGTCAGCGCCCGGGAGGCCGTGTTGGGGCCGAAGGAGAACTGGTGGGTGCCCGACACCACCGTGACCTTGCCCGCGAGCACCTGCTTGCCCAGGCCGTCGGCGGCGGCCTGCAGCACGTCCTGGCCGACCTTCGGCTGGGCGTCGGCGACCGGCAGCACCACCTCGGCGTCCGGCTTCCCGGCCGCCCGGCCGCGGTACGCCTGCTCCACCAGGGCGACGGCCGCCGCCGAGTCCAGCGCCTTGCCGCCGGTGCCCGGCACCACCTCGGCGCCCCCGTCGGTGAACCGGACGTAGCCCTCCTGCAGGCTCTGCCCGGACTTCGCGCCCAGGTCGTCCAGCGCCACCTTCAGCTTCGCCCGGTCGACCCGCACCTGCGGCTCGACCGCCTTGGCGTTGCCGGTCAGCGAACCCAGCACCTCGACCGGGTTGTAGCTGTGTTCGGTCAGCGCGTCCACCGTCGCCGTGGTGTCGAAGCTCAGGCCGGCGCTCGCCGGGTCCAGGGTGACCGACCGGTCGCCGATCTTCAGCCGGACCGGCTGCTGCCCGACCTTGGCCACCGTGCCGTCCAGCACCTTCACGGCCTGGTCGCGGGAGTCGCCGCCGATGTCGGTGCCCAGCACCGTGGTGCCCTTCGGGATGTCCGACTGGTTCATCATCAGGCCCGCGCCGTACGCCGCCGCACCCAGGAACAGCACGCCGCCGAGACCGGTCACCACCAGCTTCTTGCCGCGGCCGCCCTTCTTCTTGGCGGACGACGCGGCGGGGGCGGCCGGGGCTGCCGGGGCGGCGGGCGCGGCCGTCGGCCCGCCGGCCGGCGGCTGGGCGGCCGGGGCCTGCTCGCGCTTGGGCGCGGCCGCCCGCGGACCGCCCGGGAACGGCTGCGCGGCGGGCTGGTCGGCGAACCGGCCGCCGCCGTCGCCACCGGTCGCCGGACGGGGCTTGGCGCCGTCCGCGAACGGGTCGGCGAAGGGGTCGTCCGCGGAGCCCGGGGCCTTCAGGAACAGCTGGGTGGTCGGCGGGTCGGCGAACAGTTGCGTGGTCGGCGGGTCCGCGAACAGCTGGGTGGTCGGCGGGTCCGGTATGCCGGCGCCCGGGGCCGGCTCCTCGCCGGTGACCGGGTCGAAGCCGCCGATCTGGGTGTCCTCCGGCTCCCCGGCGGCGGCCCGCGGCGGCAGGCCGCCGCCGGGCTGCGGGGACGCCGCGAACGGGTCCTGGGAGGGCTGGCCGCCGGGGTGCGGCTGCCCGCCGGGGTGCGGCTGGGCGAACGGGTCCTGCGGGGCGGCCGCGAAGGGGTCCTGCGGGGCCGCGAACGGGTCACCGGCTGCGGCGGCGGGGGGCTGCGGCCGGGCGAACGGGTCCTGGGAGGCGGCCGCGAAGGGGTCCTGCGGGGCGGACCGCGGGCCGTCGGGGAACTGCTCCCGGGCGCTCCGGGGCTGCGGGGACGCCGCGAACGGGTTCTGCGGGGCGGCCGCGAAGGGGTCCTGCGGGGGCGCCGCGAACGGATCCTGGGGGGACGCCGCGAACGGGTCGCGTCCCGCCGCGGCGGGACGCTCGTCCTGGCGCGGCAGCGGGTGGCCGCCGGTGCGGGAGGACGCCGCCGGGTCGGCCGGGGCGAACGGCGAGGCGGGCGCGCCGGACGGGCGCGGGGCTGCCTGCGGGGCGCCCGCGGAGGGCTGCGGGGCGGCCCGGTCGGGCCCGGCCGGGGCCGCGGGGGCGGCGGCCGCCGGGGCGGACTCCTGGCGGCCCTTCTGGCGCGGCTTGAACCACTCGCCGGTGGACTCCGACTCGGAGGGCTTCGCGCCCGGCCGGGGCGCGGTCGGCTCCTGCCACTCCGGCGGCAGGTTCGGCGGGGTCGCGGTGCGGCCCCCGGCGTCCATCACGCCGAGCACCGGGTCACCGGCGCCGCCGCGGTGGCGCGGGCCGGACGGCTCCGCGGGCTTCTCGTCCTTGACCTTGCTCTGCACCACGACCGGCGGGATCGGCCGCGAACCGGGGATGTTGATCCGCACCCGGGTGGTCAGCGTGGTCTCCGTCGTCTTCGGCGCGTCGGCCCCGTCGGGGCGCGCGCCGGGCGCGGGCCGTCCGGCGGCAGGGTCCGCGCCGATCCCACCGGGCACGCCGGTGCCGTACGGCGGGGTGCCCGACGGGTACGCGTCGGGGGCGCCGCGGCGGGGCTGCGGGTGGGCGTTGTCAGATTCGCGGCTGCTCAATGCTGCTCTGCTCCGGGTTCGCGGCCGGGCCGGCCGGGCCGTCCGCTGGGTATGGGGCGGGTGACAGCCGGACGACGGCGTGCGGCGTGCGGCGGGCCGACCTGCCCCGGGGACTCAGCTGTTCACGTGTCGGCTGCGGCGAGCGCCCCGCCACGCGAGTGGTGCCGAAGCTACCCTCCGGCCCGGCCGGGCCGGACAGGGGGGTGGCCCGCCGGGGCACCACCTTACCGACAAGGCTTCCGGGCCGTCGGGCGACCGGTGGATCCGGTTGGTCCGGATCGTCCCGGTACGTGCTAGCGGTCGCCGTCCTTGACGGTCCGTCGGGGCTCCGGCGCCGGTGCGCCGAACAGGAACCCGGAGCGGGTCGGCAGGGTCGCGCAGACCACCCCGAGCAGCGCGCCGCCGAACAGGTACAGGTACGCGGACGCCGTCGCGGAGAGCACCAGGTCACCCTCCGGCCGGGGCGCCAGCAGCACCGCCAGCACCACGAACCAGCCGCCCAGCGCGCACCCCGCGCCGAGCTTGGTGCCGGTCGCCCGCAGCCCCCCGTAGAACAGCCCGCCGCAGGCCGCCAGGGCCAGGACCACGCCGAAGCCGCCCCACAGGGTCTGCACGAAAGCTCCGCACACCGAGACCGCGGCACCGAGCAGGAACAGCACGACGTACGCGGCGATCCGCGGGCCGCGCGGCGGCAGCGGCTCGGCCAGGCGCTGCCCGCGGGTGCCGAGCAGGACGTGCAGGACCTCCAGCGGCCTCACAGCTCCACCCCCGCGAACAGGTCGGTCTCCGGGACGCCGGGGCCGAGCGCGCCGCGCACCAGCTCGTAGTGCTCGGCGGCCAGCAGCGGCTGCCCGAGGTTGTTGCTGAGTGCGAAGTGGCGGCCGGCCACGGTGATCTGGGTCGCGTGCGCCCGCATCGCGGCGGCCTTCGCCGCGGCGTGCGCGGCGTTGTCCAGGACGGTGGTGACCAGCCGGTCGTCCACCACGCCCGGGACCTGGTCGACCGGAGCGGTGCCCGGGAACGGCGCCTCGGCGGCGGTCTCCGCCAGCGCGGCCTCGATCACCGAGCGGGGCATCCGGTTGTAGTAGACCTTGGCGATCCGCCAGGGCTCGCCCAGCTCCGGGCGGAACGCCGGGTCGGCGGCCAGCTCGTGGCCGCGCAGCGCCACCCGGTGCGCCTGGATGTGGTCGGGGTGGCCGTAGCCGCCGTTCTCGTCGTACGTCACCAGCACCTGCGGCCGGACCTCGCGGATCACCCCGGCCAGCAGGCCGGCCGCCTCGTCCACGTCCGCCCGCCAGAAGCAGGACGGGTCGTCGTTGTCCGCGACGCCCATCATCCCGGAGTCCCGCCAGCGGCCCGCGCCGCCCAGGAAGCGGTGGTCGGTGACGCCCAACTCGCGCATCGCGGCGGCGAGTTCGCCGATCCGGTACTCGCCCAGGGTGTTGTCGCGGTCCTGCGCCAGGTGCGCCAGCTCCGGCGGGATCACCTCGCCGCCCTCGCCCAGCGTGCAGGTCACCAGCGTGACCCGGACGCCCTCGGCCGCGTACCGGGCCATGGTCGAGCCGTTGTTGATCGACTCGTCGTCGGGGTGGGCGTGCACCAGCAGCAGCCCGCGCGCGTCGGCCGGGGGTACGGAGGTCATGCCTGGCAGCTTAGACCGACCGGCCCGCCCGGAGGGGACGCCCCGGGCGGGCCGCACGCGTGCGCCGGGTCAGAGGTTCAGCCCGTTGAGCATCCCGGCCAGGTTGGCCGTCACCTGCTGGATCGACGGCGCGATCGAGCTGCCCGCCAGGTAGAAGCCGAGCAGCGCGCACACCAGCGCGTGGCTCAGTTTCAGGTTCGACCGGCGGACCAGGACCACGACCACGACCAGCATCAGCAGGACGGCGGAGACGGACAAAGCCATGACGGCTCACACCCTTCCTCGGGTGCGCGGCCCCGGGGACGGGGCAGCGGGGGGAACGATGGTCAACTGATACCCGATCAGTGACGCCCGGATGACTTTCCGTGACCCCTCCCGGGGTGTCGCGCCGCACGTCCGGACCCGCTCCGTCCCCGGTCAGCGGCCCTCCGAACGGCCGTACGCCGCCGTACGGGTGAGCTGCGCCGAACGGGTGGCCGGACGCGGCCGGAGCCGTAGGGTCAGCCCCATGACGACCGAGAAGCCGCACGACACCTTCCCCCGGCAGTACGCCCGCACCGGGCGCTTCACCGCGGGCGCGCCCCGCTCGTTCAGCATCTCCCCGGACGGCGCCCGGGTGCTGTTCCTGCGCTCCCGCGGCGAGCAGCGGCCCGCCAACCTGCTGTGGCGCCTCGACGTCGCCACCGGCGCGGAGAGCGTCCTCGCCGACCCCGAGGCGCTGCTCGGCGGCGGCGCGGAGGAGCTGTCCGCCGCCGAGCGGGCCCGCCGCGAGCGCAGCCGGGAGACCTCCGCCGGGATCGTCGGCTACGCCCTGGACGCGGCCGGCCGCACCGCCGCCTTCGCGCTCTCCGGGCGGCTGTTCGCGGTCGACACCGCCAGCGGCGCGGCCCGCGAACTGCCCGCCGCCACCCCGCTGCTGGACCCGCGGCCCAGCCCCGACGGCGCGCACGTCGCGTACGCCACCCCGGGCGGCGAGCTGCGGGTGAGCGCCGCCGACGGCAGCGGCGACCGGCTGCTGGCCGGGCCCGAGGCGGACGGGGTCAGCTGGGGGCAGGCCGAGTTCATCGCGCAGGAGGAGATGGGCCGCGACCGCGGCCACTGGTGGGCCCCCGACAGCAGCGCGCTGCTGGCCGCCCGGGTCGACGACACCCCGGTGCGCCGCTGGTGGATCGCCGACCCGGCCAACCCCGGCCGCCCGCCGGTCGAGGTCGCCTACCCGGCGGCCGGGACGCCCAACGCCGAGGTCGGGCTCTGGCTGCTCGGCCTGGACGGCACCCGCACCGAGATCCGCTGGGACCGCGCGGCGTACCCGTACCTGGCCCGGGTGCACTGGTCGGCGGGCGGGCCGCCGCTGCTCCAGGTGCAGGCCCGCGACCAGCGCGAACAGCTGGTCCTGGAGGCCGACCCCGCGACCGGGGCGACCACCGTGCTGGTCACCGAGCGGGACGCGGACTGGCTGGAGCTGTTCGGCGGCGTGCCGGTGCGCCGGGCCGACGGGCAGCTGGTGCGGATCACCGACCGGGACGGTGCCCGCGTCCTGACCGTCGGCGAGAAGGCGCTCACCGACGCCGGACTGCACGTCCGCTCGGTGCTCGGCACCGACGGCGAGGACGTGCTGTTCACCGCCTCCGCCGGGGCCGCCGAGTTCGAGCGCCGCCCGCCCGGCTGGCTCGGCGTCTTCGAGGCCGGGCCGGACGGCGTGCGGGAGGTCGGCGACGGCGCGCTCGGCGCGGTGCGCGGCGCGGGCACCACGGTGCTCACCACCGCCGACCCGCTGCGCCCCGGCTCCACCGTCACCGTGCACCGCGAGGGCGCCGAACCGCTGCGGGTCGCCTCGCACGCGGCGACCCCGCTGATCACCGCCCGGCCGGTGTTCCGGTTCGCGGGCGAGCGGCGGATCCCCTGCGCGGTGCTGCTGCCCACCGGCTACGACCCCGACGTCGACGGCGAGCTGCCCGTCCTGATGGACCCGTACGGCGGCCCGCACGGGCAGCGGGTGGTGCAGGCGCACAACCCGCACCTGGTCTCGCAGTGGTTCGCCGACCAGGGCTTCGCGGTGATCGTCGCCGACGGGCGCGGCACCCCCGGGCACAGCCCCGGCTGGGAGAAGTCGATCAACCGGCGCACCGCCGAGGTCTCCGTCCAGGACCAGGTCGACGCGCTGCACGCGCTCGCCGAGCAGTTCCCGCTCGACCTGGCCAGGGTCGCGATCCGCGGCTGGTCGTACGGCGGCTACCTGGCCGCCGCCGCGGTGCTCCGCGCACCGGACGTCTTCCACGCCGCGGTGGCCGGGGCGCCCGTCACCGAGCACGACCTGTACGACACCCACTACACCGAGCGCTACTACGGCGACCCGAACGCCGAGCCCGAGGTCTACCGGGCCAACTCGCTGGTGGAGATGGCCCCTTCGCTGCGCCGGCCGCTGATGGTCGTGCACGGCCTCGCCGACGACAACGTGGTGGTCGCGCACAGCCTGCGGCTGTCCACCGCGCTGCTCGCCGCCGGGCGCCCGCACACCGTGCTGCCGCTGTCCGGGGTGACCCACATGACCCCGCAGGAGCAGGTCGCGGAGAACCTGCTGCTGCTCCAGGTCCGCTTCCTGAAGGAGTCGCTCGGCCTGCTGTGACGGCCGCCGTCACGGCCCGCCCGTGACATCCGTCATGCGGAGGCCACGACGGCGGGCACTGCCGCGGACACCCCCGTTCCGAGGAGCCTTGAGGAGTCGGAAGAAGGACGACTTCGAAGGGACTTGGTCCAGATGGCGACGGGAACGGGGGAGGTCGCGGCCTTCCGGAACGTCAGCAAGAGCTACGGCCGGGTGAAGGCGGTGAACGGCCTCGACCTGGTGCTGCGACCCGGCGAGACGGTCGCCCTGCTCGGCCCGAACGGCGCGGGCAAGTCCAGCAGCCTCGACCTGCTGCTGGGCCTGCGCGAACCCGACAGCGGCACCGTCGAACTGTTCGGCGGCACCCCGCGGGCCGCGATCACGGCCGGCCGGGTCGGCGCGATGCTGCAGAGCGGCGGCCTGATGAGCGACGTCAAGGTCCGCGAGATCGTCGAACTGGCCTGCAGGGTCCACCCCCGCGGCCACGGCGTCGACCGGGTGCTGGCCACCGCCGGGATCACCGAACTCGCCGACCGCCGGGTCGACAAGCTCTCCGGCGGCCAGGAGCAGCGCGTCCGCTTCGCCCTCGCGGTGGCCGGGGCCAACGACCTGATCGTCCTGGACGAACCCACCACCGGCATGGACGTCTCGGTCCGCCGCCAGTTCTGGGACGCCATGCGCGCCCAGGCCGACGCCGGGCGCACCGTGCTGTTCGCCACCCACTACCTGGAGGAGGCCGACTCCGTCGCCGACCGCGTCCTGGTCCTGCACCGGGGCCGGCTGATCGCCGACGGCTCCTCCGCCGAGATCAAGGCCCGGGCCGGGGCCCGCCGGATCGGCTTCGAGCTGCACCCCGCCGACGGCGCCCCCGCCGGCCCCGACTTCGACGAGGCGGTGCTGCGCGCCCTGCCCGGCACCGTCGGCCTGGACGTCAGCACCCGCGCCGACGGCGTGCGCACCGTCCGGATCCGCTCCGCCGACGCCGACGCGGGCGTCGCCGCGCTGTACGCGGCGGGCTACCACCCGCGCGGGCTGGAGGTCACCAGCCTCGGCCTGGAGCAGGCGTTCCTCACCATCACCGGGGAGCAGGACCGCACCGAGAGCCGCACCGAGAGCGAAGAGGAGTACGTCCGATGACCACCCTGGTCCGGCTGGAGATCCTGCGCACCCTGCGCAACAAGCGGTACCTGATGTTCACCGTGCTCTACCCCGCCCTGCTGTACGTCTTCTTCATCAGCGCCTACGGCAACGGCGGCACGGTGGCGAACGGGGTCGCCGCCAAGTCGTACTTCATGGTCTCGATGGCCACCTTCGGCGCGGTCGGCGCCGTCCTGACCGGCTCCGCGCAGCGCATCTCGCTGGAGCGCAAGAGCGGCTGGACCCGCCAGCTGCGGCTCACCGCCCTGCCCGGCCGCGCCTACACCCTCGGCAAGATCGCCGCCTGCGCGGTCACCACGCTGCCCGCGATCGTCGTGGTCTTCGCGATCGGCGCGGTCGAGGGCGTCGACCTCACCGCCGTCCAGTGGCTCGGCCTGGCCGCCGCCCTGTGGCTCGGCAGCTTCGTCTTCGCCGCGCTCGGCGTCGCCCTCGGCTACGCCGCCGAACCGGACGCCGTCCAGCCCGTCGTGATGATCGTCTACATGCTGATGGCGCTGTTCGGCGGCACCTGGTTCCCGGTCAGCGACTCGCTGAGGACCTACGCCCGGTTCAACCCGGTCTACGACTACAACCAGCTGGCCTCGTTCGTCCACGGCGAGGGCGTGGCGGCCCTCCCGATCGTCGCGCTCGCCGCCTTCCTGGTGCTGTTCACCGCCGCCGCGGCCGCCCTGTACCGCAAGGACGCGCGGCGGGCATGATGGCCCGCATGCAGAACACCGCACCGGCCCGCCACCCCGAGCAGGACGGGGAGGACGGGCCGGACGGCCGCTGGGCCACGTACCCCGGCGCGCCCGTCGACACCCGGCGGCAACTGCTGGCCAAGCTCGCCTGGACGTCCATCTGGGCGCTCTACCTGGCCTACCCCGTCCAGGACCTGACGACCGGCCAGCACTCCCCGGCGGCGAGCGCCGCCGGGGGCGTCGCGCTGGCGGCCTTCCTGGCCTGCTACCTGTCGCTGATCGTGATCCGCAACCACCCGGGCTTCCGGCGGGCCCGGCGCTACCTGCCGCTCGCCCTGATGGCCGCGATCGCCGTCGTCACCTCGTACGCCCTGGGCGAGGCCTGGCTGACCCTGTTCACGTACACCTCGGTGTGCGCCTCGGTGATCCTCCCCGGCCGCTACGGCCTGGTCGGCGTCCTCGGCACCACCGGCCTCTTCGCCCTCGTCGGGCTCACCAGCGGCGCCGACGCCGAGACCCTGGTCAGCATCGGCCTGCCCTGCCTGATGGCCGGACTCGCCATGCTCGCCATGCAGCGCCTGGTCGCCACCATGCGCGAACTGCGCGAGGCCCGGGCCGCCGTCGCCCACCTCGCCGCCTCCGAGGAACGGCTGCGCCTCGCCCGCGACCTGCACGACCTGCTCGGCCACTCGCTCTCGCTGATCGCCATCAAGGGCGAACTCACCGGACGCCTGATGGACGCCGGGAAGACCGACGCCGCCCGCGCCCAGGTCGCCGACATCGAGCAGGTCGCCCGGCAGTCCCTCGCCGACGTCCGCAGCGCCGTCAGCGGCTTCCGCCGCCCCACCCTGCCGGTCGAACTCGCCGCCGCCCGCACCGCGCTGTCGGCCAGCCAGATCGCCCTCGACGCCGACCCCCGGCTCGCCGAGGACCGCCCCGGCCTCGGCGCCGAGGAGTCCGGCGTGCTCGCCTGGGCGCTGCGCGAGGCCGTCACCAACGTCGTCCGGCACGGCGCCGGGGCCACCCGGTGCACCGTCCACCTCGACGAGACCTGGGAGGAGGACGGCCGCTACGCCGTCCTGGAGGTCGTCGACAACGGCGCCGGACCGGGCAAGTCCGGTGCCGGGAACGGCCTTTCCGGCCTCGGCGAGCGCCTGGAGCAGGTCGGCGGACGCCTGGACGCCGGCCCCGCCGACCGCGGCCGGGGCTTCCGGCTGCGCGCCCTCGTCCCGCTGCGGCCCGGCCCCAGCGGGGAGGCCTCCGGGGGCGAACGCCCGGGCGGGGAAGGGTAATAGGCTGCCCGACGTGACGGACGGAACGGGTGGACGACCGGTGCGAGTGCTGCTCGCCGAGGACCAGGGCATGGTGCGGGAGGCGCTCGCCGCGCTGCTCTCGCTGGAGGACGACCTGGAGGTGGTCGCCCAGGTCTCCCGCGGCGACGAGGTCGCGGCCGCGGTGACCGAGCACCGGGTCGACGTCGCTGTCCTCGACATCGAGATGCCCGGCATGACCGGCATCGACGCCTGCGCGGAGGTCCGGCGGGCCCGGCCGCAGACCAAGGTCGTCATCGCCACCACCTTCGGGCGGCCCGGCTACCTGCGCCGGGCGATGGAGTCCGGGGCCGACGCCTTCCTGGTCAAGGACGCCCCCGCCGCGGAACTCGCCGAGGCGATCAGGCGGGTGCTGCGCGGCGAGAAGGTCATCGACCCCACGCTCGCCGCGGCCGCCCTCTCGGAGGGGGCCAACCCGCTCACCGGCCGCGAGCGCGACGTGCTGGCCGCCGCGGCGGACGGCGCGGTGAACGCGGAGATCGCGGCCCGGCTGCACCTCTCCGAGGGCACGGTGCGCAACTACCTGTCGATGGCGATCCAGAAGACGGCGGCCCGCAACCGGGCGGAGGCGGTGCGGGTCGCGCGGGAGAAGGGCTGGCTGTGAGGGGAGGCCGGGGGCGCTAGTGCCGCGTCAGGCGTCGTGACGGGCGAAGGTTGCCTGACGCGGCACTAGATGATTGATGCCAAGGGCTAGACGAGTAGTTCCGAAGTGGGTCAGTGGTCGTAGGCGATGAGTGATCGGGTGACGGGTTGGCCGGTGGTGCGG
>NZ_JNYE01000125.1 GCF_000717185.1 Kitasatospora phosalacinea
GGTGGGGGGCGGGCCGTGGGCCGTCAGGGCCGAGCCCGGGAACAGGACGGGCGGGCAGTTGCCGGGCCCGGATCGCCGTTCGCACGGGGACGACGGCTGCGCGCGGCGGCACGACGGGCCGCGGTCGCCGCACCCGGCCGGGTCACCGCCCTCCGGCTCCGGCAGCGCTCACCACCCGGCGGTCCCGGCAGGACCCTTGAACGGGCCGGTGATCTCCTCCGTGACCCACCCCCCGTAGAACCCGCCCTCCTGCGACCGCACGACCTCGCCTGCCACCGTGCAGCGCTCCACGCGGCCCGGGTAGAACGCCAGGTGGTCGCGGAGCTCGCGGTACCCGGGCAGCGGCTCCGGGTAGCCCCACGCCGCCCGGACCGAGAACCGGCCGCCGGCCTCGACGTCCCAGTACTGCGCCCGTCCCTTCCACTCGCAGAGGGTCGAACCGTCGGCGGGCCGGAGCAGGTCGGTCGCCACGTCGGCCCGCGGGAGGTAGAACACCGGCGGGTGGCTGGTCTCCAGCACGCGCAGGGCCCGTCGACTGGAGGCGAGCAGCCGTCCGGCGAAGAACACCTCGACGAGCCGGTCGTCCGGAACGACGACCGGCGGCCTCGGGTAGTCCCAGACCGATTCGGCGGTCCGTACTTCTCTCTCCGTCATCTCTTCCCTCACCTGCTTCCCGTGCGGTACTTCCCGTGCGGTGCGCCCCGAGGACGCCCGTTCTCCTGCCGACGGGAGAAAATGCTCCACCGCCGCGCCGGCGCGGTCCACTCGCACCGTTCGTGCACTGTTCGCGCGCCGTCCGGGCACCTTCCACGCCCCCGGTCGATCTGAAGCGTGCGATACATCTATTGGATGTATTCAGTTTTCTGTATCTTCTGTTCCACCCCTGCAGGGTCCCTCAGCCATCCCCCGCAGCCGAGTTGGAGGCCCCGTGCCCATCGGAACCACCCCCCGACGTCGTGCCGGCCGTTCGGTGATCGCCACCGTCCTGGCAGCCGGCGCGGTCCTGTCGCTACCGGCGGTCGCCGAGGCCAAGGTCACGCGCTACCGCCAGGGAAGCGCGAGCGACGTGGCCCGAACCGCCTGGAGCGGTCCCGCGTACACCATGAACGGGTCGGGCGCCGTCGTGCCGGACACGATGACCAAAGCCGTGAACGCGATCCGGGGCGACAGCGGCAGCATCGACGTCACGGTGCTCGCCGCCTCCGCCGCCTCCGGCAGCCCCACGCCGGAGTGCGACGCGATCATCGGACTGCCCAACGTCAACTCCTGCACCACCGACGTCCTGACCTCGGCCCAGGACGCGTCGAACAGCCAGGTGAACACCGACGTGCGCAATGCGGAGTTCGTCTACTTCGCCGGCGGGAACCAGTGCAACTACGCGCACTGGAAGGGCACTCCCCTCCAGGCTTCGGTGCAGTCGGTCGTCGCGAAGGGCGGCGGCGTGGGCGGCGGCAGCGCCGGCCACCACGTCAACAGCTCCGTCGTCTACGACGCGTGCACCGCGAGCACCGACTCCGCGACCGCCCTGGCCAACCCCTACGACCGGAGCGTCACCCTCACCACCGGCCTGTTCAGCTGGCCGAACTACGGTGACACCGTCAACGACTCGCACTTCGTCACCCGTGACCGCATGGGCCGCACCATGGCCTTCGTCGCCCGCGCGGTCAAGGACGGCCTGACCACTTCCGGCAAGGCGTGGGGCGTCGGGGTCGAGGAGGGCGGCTCGCTGTTCGTGGACAAGAACGGCCTGGCCACCCTCTCGGGCTCGGACGCGTACGTCGTCCTCGGGGACCACCAACCGGAGCAGGCCGTGCCGGGCAAGCCGCTGACCTTCTCCGGCTTCAAGATCTGGCACCTGCGGCCGGGAGCCGGCTACGACTTCGGCAACCGCCCGACCTGCGGCTACTACACCCGCAGCGTGGTCAACGGGGTTCCCGACCCCGACCTCTACTCGGGAACGCCCGTCTGCTGACGCCCCGCCACCCGCTCGGCCGCGTCGGTCACCTCCGCCCGGACGTCGGCGGCGCCCCCGGCGACCCGGCCCCCGGGGTCGGGCGCCGGGTCCGGGCGCCGGGTCCGGGGCACCTGCGGACCGATCCGACCGGCAGCCGGCTCCGAACACCCGGCAAGAGGCCGCGTCAACGCCCCGCAGAGCCCCGGCGGCCAGGAGGGAGCACCCCGTGGTCACGCTGGAAGGGAACCCCGGGGGCACCCGGCACCGCTCCCTGCCGATCCACCGCGACGTGCGCGACGGCCGCCTGTTGGTGCCCGTCCGGGAGGTGACCGCGCTGCTGCGCGACCTGGCTTCCGGTCCGGTCGGCGGATGCGGTGCGACGGCGGGGCCCACGTCCGCAGCCGTCGCCGACCGGGGCGCCCTGCACGCCGTGCCGGAGCGCGACGGGGGCGGGCACGGACCGATGCCGTTCGCACGGGACCTGGCGAGCGGTCGGCTGATGGTTCCCGCCACCGCGGTGACCGACCTGCTGCGCGCGCTCGCCGCCTCCACCGCCTGCGGCTGCCGCGGCGCCCGCTGCGAGGGCCGCGCAGCCGCCGCCCTGCTCGCCGGTGTCGCCGACCGGATCGACGTCGCCTGCATCGCCGTCGCCACCGGCTGATCCGCCGCTCCTCCGACCGGGAGCCGGGGCCGCTGCACGGGCGGCCTCGCGGCCTCGGCGGCACGGGACCGGCCCTCACGGGACGGGACGCGCCGACGGGCCGGGCAGCCGGCTACCGCCGCTCCGCCGGACCGAACCGGACGGGGACCCCCGGTGAGAACAGCACGCTCGCCGGAGGGCCGAGGACCTCGATCCCGGCCGCCCGCAGCAGGGTCTCGTCGAGGCGCTCCACCTCCGCCCGGTGCAGCGGCCACGGCGGGTGCTCGACCGGCAGGTAGAACGTCCGGCCGACGGCGCGCGTGTGCAGTCCCCAGCGGGCGGTGAGGAAGTCGGCGAGCGGGCCCGGCCGTTCCAGGCGCGGGCCGATCCGGGCGCGCAGCACGCACCGGGCGGCGCCGCCCCCGGCCCGGCGCACCCGGGTGTCGAGGTGCAGCGCGTCGCCGTCCGCCGTCCAGCGGGTCCGCGACCAGCGGTAGGGGAGGCCGAGCGCCACCCGTGCCACCAGGACGGCGGACAGCCGGGGGCAGTCGAGCGAGCGGAACACCACTCCGCGGCGGCCGTGCGCGTCGACGGAGTAGAGCCGGACGTTGACCTCGGGGAACGTCCCGAAGTGCGGCAGGGGCACCCGGCCGGGTCCCAGCCCCTCCATGGAGAACGCGACGAGTCCCGCCCAGGTGGTGCCGTTGCGGACGTCGGGGAACGCGCCGGGCGGCAGCAGGGGCGCGACCGCGGCGGGGTGGACGGGCCAGTGCAGGAAGAGCACGTCGCGCCAGTGCTGGGACAGCAGCGTCGGCCGCACCGCCCTCGGGGCGAGGGCGGTCACCCGTTCGGGGAGCACGGGGCCCCCTTCCGCCCGGACGGGTCGGCGGCGGAGGGTGCCCGGGCCTCGACCGCCCGGCGGACCAGGTCGAGGGCGGCCTCGAGCGTGCGCGGACACGCGAGTCCGGTCAGGGGCTCGTGGCGGTTCCACCCCGGCCCGACGGTGGCGACCAGCGTGTCGAGGCGCGCGCCGGCGGCACCCCACGAGGCACCGTCCACCTCGCGCGCGAGGTGCGGGTCGGCGGTGGCGCGGCCCTGGGCCCACAGCAGCACCGCCGAGGGGCCGAGCCGGGCGACCGCGTCGAGGAGCGCCCGCGGGGGCACCGCGGCGCCGAGCATCCGGTAGGGCAGGCCGTGCACCGCCATCCCGGCCGCCACGGCCTCCAGCGGGAGCGTGTGCTGCTCGCCCGGCATGGCGGCGAGCAGCACCGGCGGCGCCTCCCGGAACCGCACCGGGGCGACGGCCGCGGTGCGCAGTGCGGCGGACACGTGCCAGGAGAGCAGGTGCTCGACCTCGACGTACTGCTCGCCGTCGGCGGCCCACTTGCGGCCGGCCGCGCGCAGGGCGGGCATCATCACCTCGGTCCACGCCCGGACGGGGCCGAGCCCGTCCACGGCGCCGCGCAGGATCTCGGCCACCTCGGGCCCGTCGAGCCTGACGGCCGCGCGGGCCAGGCCCCGGCACTCGGGGCGGACGGTGCCGAGCGGCATCGCGCGGCTGCCGCCCGGGCGGTGGTGGTCGTCCGGCTCCGGGGCGGGGCGGTCCGCGGCGGGTCCGACACCGGTGGCGGGCCGGGCGGGGAGCGGGCCGTCGTCGGAGGTCCGGTGCGCGCCCTGCGCGGCGGAGCGTGCCGCCTCCGCGGGCGGGATCCCGCGGGCGGTCAGTCGGCACATCTCGTCCAGGAGGGAGATGTCCTCGGGGGACCACCTGCGGTGTCGGCCGGGGCCGCGGCGGGAGGGGCCGATGCCGTAGCGGCGCTCCCAGGAGCGGATCGTGGTGGGCGACACGCCGAGCCGGCGGGCGACCGTCCCGGTGGGCACGCCGACGCCGGGGTCGGTCGCGGGCGCCCCGGCGCGGGGCGCCTCCTCCCGGGCGGAGCGCGCGGATCCCGCTTCGTCGGTTGCGTTCCTCATGGCAGGTCGTCCTCCGGGCCGGGAGCGGGGCGGGGTCATCCGTCGTGCAGGGCGCTGCGCAGGCGCAGCAGGCCGTCCCTCGTGCGGGACTTGACCGTGCCGAGCGGCAGTCCGAGGGCGGCGGCGATCTGGCTCTGCGAGTAACCGCCGTAGTAGGCCAGGACCAGTGCTTCGCGCTGGCCCGCGGTGAGGCCGGACAGGGCGCGCCGGACCCGGGCCGCCTCCATGCTCCGCTCGACCTCCTCGGCGACCTGTTCCGCCCTCGTCGGGTCCTCCCGCACGACGCGCTGCTCGCGCTCGCAGGCCGCCCGGACCGACCTGACGCGGTCCACGGCGCGCCGGTGGGCGATCGTGCACGCCCAGGCGGCGACGGAGCCCCGCTCGGGCCGGTAGGACGGTGCCGAGCGCCACACCTCCAGGAGCGCCTCCTGGGCGACCTCCTCGGCCTGGGCGGGGTCCCTGAGCACGCGCAGCGCGATGCCGTGGACGGTCGGCGCGAGTTCCTCGTAGAGGCCGGTGTACGCCGTGCGGTCGCCCCGGGCCGTGCGGTCCACCAGGCCGCGCAACCGTTCGGCGCGCCGGGGGCGGACGTCACCGGGGAGGGGCTGCGCGGGGGCGAGGAGGAAGGTGGATCTCATGCTCCGAACCTGCCGCCAACCGCTGCGGGCTGCCACTTGCAGTGTTACTGCATCGTTTCCCGCACCATTCGCGCCGTTCGCGCCGTTCTCAGCACCGTCCGTGCCGTCCGCGCCGCTGTCGGCCCAGGGCCGCTCCGGCGGTCCGCGCTCGGGGGGCGGCACTCCCCCGGGGAGAGCAGGCTGTGCGCCATCCACGGGTCGGCCTCCGGGGCGGCGTCCTCCCGGCGTCCGAAGTGGGGCGGGCGGACGGTCGCGAAGTGCTCCAGCGCGTACGGCCGCGGCGCGGGTGGCGGCGAAGCGGCGGGGGCCGTCCCGCCCGACGAAGCGCACCTCGCCGGACCGCCCCCGGCGTCGGCTCCCCGCCCCGGTCCCGCGGAACCGCAGCGTCCGTGCAGCGTTGCGCCGCGCGCCCGGCGGGAACCTCAGGTGAGGCCGGCCCGGGTGGCGGTCTCCTCGTTGTGGCGCATGTGCTGGTGGGCGCGGTCGCCGAGTTCCGCTATCAGTCCGGCGACGAGGCTCTCGACCACGGCCAGCGTCGGCACCAGGCTGTCGTACGGCGAGGGGGCGCCGACCTGGCTGGAGAAGACGACCTCGGCGTGGGTGCTCACGGGCGAGAGCCAGGTGTCGGTGAACAGGACGACGCGCCCCCCGGCCTCACGGACGAGTTCGGCGACGGTGACCTTGTCCTCCTCGTAGCGGCGGTAGTCGAAGACGACGAGGACGTCGCGGCGGGCGAGCGAGGAGAGCAGGGCGGTGCGCTCGACGGGCCGGTCGGGGAGGAAGCGGACGTCGTCGCGCACCTGCATCAGGTGGAGTCCGAGGTACTGGGCGAAGAGGTTCGTGAAGCGGCCGCCGGCGAGGGTGATGCGCCGCTTGGGATCGGCGAGGAGCTGGACGGCCCGGTCGAGGTCGTGCGGGGTGACCTCCGCGAGGGTGCGGTCGACCGCCGCGGTGAACACCTCGCGGCCGTGGGCGAGGAGGTTCTCGGCCTTGGCCCCGACGGCCGCGGGGTCGGCTGCGGCGTTGCCGTAGTTGCCGCTGCTGTAGAGCGTCACGGGCGAGGCGTGGCGTTCGTCGAGTTCCGCGCGCAGCGCCGCCTGGAAGTCCGGGAAGCCGCGGTAGCCGAGGCGGTTGACGAACCGGATGACGGTGGGGGCGCTGACGTCGGCGCGCTCGGCGAGGGTGGCGATGGTCTCGAACCCCGCGGCCGGCCACCCGGCGAGCAGGATCCTGCCGACCTTGCGCTCGGCGGGGCTGCAGTCGCCGAGTCGTTGGCGGATGTCCTCGGCGAGCGTGACTGTGGGCATGGGCGGGGCTCCCCTTCCCGGTCTGCGGGCGGTCTCGGGCGGTGCGGCGCGGAACGTGTCTCCGCAGCCTAGCGAAGTGCCGGGCTGCGGAGATCACCGAACGGTTCGGACGCCCCGGTGCGGGGCCGGAATCAGTCGGCGGCCGGGTGGACGCCGACCTCCAGGTCGGTGAAGGAGGCGGTGGTGGTGCCGTCGGTGGTCCACGCCCGGGTGTCGCCGCGCTTACGGAGGAGGGCCGTGAACGCGGGGGCGGACTCGAAGGTGCGGGCGGTCGCGGTGCGCTGGGCGGTGGTCGCGGTCAGGGCGCGGGCGGTCCCGGAGAAGGAGTAGGGAAGGCCGTCCGGGTCGTCCACGGAGGAGAACGCGTCGTGGTTGGGCGGCACGGGGGTGCCGGAGGACGGGCTGAGGGGGCGCTTGCCCTCCCCGGCCTGCGCGTGCCAGGTGCGCGGGTCGTAGCGGTCGCCGTCGGTGAGGTAGCTGTAGCGGACGCCGTCGATCGTCCAGTGCCCGGCGGTGCTGCCGGTGCGGGCGGAGCGCAGGTCGAACACCGAGACGCCGTGGGTGCCGAGGACCCGGAGGGTCTCGCCGCGGGTGCCGGCGTGCTCGACCTCGATCGCGGTGTCCTCGTCGAGGGCGAGGACCCGGTCGTGGCCGGTGTCGGCGGCGAGCCGGATCGCCCGCCCCTCGCGGCCGTAGGTGCCGGTGTGGGTGTCGAGCAGGCCCGCGTCGAAGAGGCCGAAGCCGCCCTGCGGGAGGTAGCCGAGCCTGGTCGGGTCCTCGAAGTAGCCGGGGGTGCTGCCGTCGCGCAGGGCCTGGTAGCTGTCGCCGCCGGTGACCATGTCCGGTCCGGAGGCGATCTGCGCGCCGGCGCTGGAGCCGGCGACGACGGCTCCGGCGGCGAGCTTGCGGCGGATGGCCGCCATGACCCTGGAGTCGGTGTGGGCGTCGCCGTGCAGGAGGCTGGTGACGTAGCGGTACTGGTCGCCGCCGCCGAAGAAGAAGCCGGTCATGGACTCGACCTGGGCGACCACGGCGTCCGCGTCGGCGGCGTCGACGTGCTCGACGTCGATCGGCACCCACTGGGCGTCGGCGGCGCCGTAGTGCTCGAAGAGGGCCGCGTAGTAGAGGCCGTTGCAGCGGGAGTTGGAGCACGTGTCGGGGTCGGCGGCGTCGGGGTCCTGGCTCTCGGGGACGGAGGCGGCGGTCAGGACGCCGATGCGCGCCTTCCCGGCGCCGCCGGCCTTGGCGACGATCTCGCCGTAGATCTCGCTGTTGCCGTCCTTCAGGCCGCCGCCGACGAGGATCAGGGTGCCCCCCGCTCCGACCGGCCGGGCGGAGGCGGACTGGGCGGTCGAGGTGAGGAGGGTCAGTGCGGCCGCGAGGGCGAGGGCGGCCCGCCCGCAGCGGGTGCGGAGGTGTCGGTTCATCCGGGAACTCCGTGGTCGTTGGATTCTGGAACCGTGCGTGGCCGGGGGCGTCCGGGGTGGCGCGCGCCCGGCGGTGGTGCGGCCCGCGCGGGGCGGGGGGAGCGGACCCGCGCGGACCGGTCGTGGGACACCCGGTGAGGGGGTGTCAGCGCCGTCCGAGGCGCTCGACGAGCATCGCCAGCAGGGCGATCCGGCCCGGTGCGCCGGCGGTGTCGAGCCACTCCTCGGGGGTGTGGTCGGCCCCGCCGACGGGGCCGAGGCCGTCGAGGGTGGGGATGCCCAGGCCGGAGGTGAGGTTCGCGTCGCCCACGCCGCCCGTGGAGGCGCCGCGGATCCGCAGGCCGAGGTCGGCGCCGGTGCGGAGGGCCGCGGCGAGCACGGCCGCCGCCTGCGGGGTGTGCTCCATGGGCGGGCACAGGTCCAGCTGGTCGACGCGGGCCGCGGTGCCCTCGACGACGGTCCGGGCGGCGACCGCGCGGATCTCGGCGATCGCGGTGTCCAGGCCGACGGTGGTGGTGGCGCGGACCTCGGCGTGGAGCTCGGCCCGGGGGCACACGATGTTGGTGCGGGTGCCCGCGCGGACGACGCCGACGTTCAGGGTGACGCCGGGCCAGGTGCCGTTGAGGGCCTGCAGGGCGACCACCAGGTGGGCGGCGGCGAGGGCGGCGTTGGCGCCGCGCTCGGGTTCGATCCCCGCGTGGGCGGCCCTCCCCGTGACGGTGACCAGCAGGTCGGCGACGCCCTTGCGCTCGATGACCAGGTCGCCGTTCTCCCGGGCGCACTCCAGGCCGAGCGCGTAGTGCGCCCCCCGTGCGGTGCGCTCGGTGACCGGTCGGCTGGCGGGCGAGCCGACCTCCTCGTCGGGGGTGGCGAGGACGACGAGCTCGGCGAAGGCCGTCCGGCCGTGGCGGACCAGGAGTTCCGCCGCGGTGACCCCGGCCAGCAGGCCGCCCTTGTCGTCGCTGACGCCGGGTCCGTGGGCCCGGCCGTCCAGGACGCGGAAGGGGCGGGCCGCGGCGGTGCCGTGCTCGAAGACGGTGTCCATGTGGCCGACGAGGACGATCCGCGCTCCCCCCTCCTCCACCGGTACGGAGCCGGTGAGCCTGGCGACGAGCACGTCCCCGAAGCGGTGCCCGTCCACCCGGGCGGGGGTGGTGCGCTCGGTGGTGAAGCCGATCGAGCGCAGCCGGTCCTCGAACCAGTCGGCGACCCGGTTCACGCCGTCGGCGTCGTAGGAGCCGGAGTCGATGGCGACGAGCTCGGCGAGGTCGGCGAGGTAGCGGGGCAGGGCCTGCTCGGCGGCGGCCGCCAGTGCGGTGGCGGCCGCCCGGTTCGCCGGTTCGGCGGGGGCGCTCACAGGACCTTGGAGAGGAACGCCTTGGTGCGCTCCTGCTCCGGTGCGACCAGCACGGTGCGGGGGTGGCCGGCTTCGACGACGACGCCCTCGTCCATGAAGACGGCGGTGTCGCCGACCTCGCGGGCGAAGCCGATCTCGTGGGTGACCACGACCATCGTCATGCCGTCGGCGGCCAGGTCGCGCATCACGTCCAGGACGTCGCCGACGAGTTCGGGGTCGAGGGCGGAGGTCGGCTCGTCGAAGAGCATCAGCTTGGGCTTCATCGCCAGGGCGCGGGCGATGGCGACGCGCTGCTGCTGGCCGCCGGAGAGCTGGGCCGGGTAGTGGTCGGCGCGGTCGGCGAGGCCGACCCGCTCCAGCAGGCGCAGTGCGTCCTGGCGGGCGTCGGTGCGGTTGACCCCGGCGACCCGGACCGGTGCCTCGGTGACGTTCTCCAGGGCGGTCATGTGCGGGAAGAGGTTGAAGCGCTGGAAGACCATGCCGATCTCGCGGCGGCGCTCGGCGACCTCGGCCTCGCGCAGTTCGTGCAGCCGGTTGCCGGACTGCCGGTAGCCGACCAGGTCGCCGTCGACGGTGAGGCGCCCGCCGTCGACCTTCTCCAGGTGGTTGATGCAGCGCAGGAAGGTGGACTTGCCGGAGCCGGAGGGGCCGAGCAGGCAGCAGACCTGTCCGCGTTCGACGGTCAGGTCGATGCCCTTGAGGACCTCCAGCCTGCCGAAGTGCTTGCGCACGCCCTCGGCGTGCACCATGGGGCGGGCCATCGGTTCAGCCCTTCCGTTCGCGGGTGGTGGGGAGCAGGCCGGGGAGGCCGGTGAGCATCCGCCGCAGCGGGGAGACGTGCCCGGCGCGGGCGGTGCCGCGGCCGTAGCGGCGCTCCAGCCAGGCCTGCGGCACGGACAGCACGGTGACCAGCGCCAGGTACCAGAGGGCGGCGACCACGAGCAGCGGGATGATCTGGTAGTTCTGGTTGTAGACGTCCTGGATGTTGGACATCAGGTCGTGCGCGGCGATCACCGAGACGTACGCGGTGGTCTTGAGCATGTTGATGGTCTCGTTGCCCATCGGCGGGATGATCACCCGCATCGCCTGCGGCAGCACGATCCGGCGCATCGTCAGGGCGGGCTTCATGCCCAGCGAGTGGGCGGCCTCGCTCTGGCCCGGGTCGACGGACTGGATGCCCGCCCGGACGATCTCCGAGGCGTAGGCGGCCTCGTTGAGGCCCAGCGCGAGCAGCGCCGCGACGGAGGCGGGCAGCAGGTCGTTGGTGTCGAACTCGACGAAGGTGACCGTGGTGAACGGAATGCCGATCATCAGGTGCTTGTAGAGCGCGGCGGCGTAGCCCCAGAAGAGGATCTGCACCAGCAGCGGGGTGCCGCGGAACAGCCAGACGAAGCCGGTGGAGAGCCCGTACAGGACGGGGTTGGCCGACAGCCGCATGACGGCGACCAGGGTGCCCAGGACCAGGCCCACCGCCATCGCGGCGACGGTCAGCCACAGGGTGGTGAACAGGCCGTCGAAGATCAGGTCGGCGAACAGGTAGTGGCCGACGACGTCCCACTTCAGGTTCGGGTTCTTGGCGAGCGAGCCGACCAGGCCGATCAGGCCCAGCACGGCGACGACGGCGGCGGTCCACTGCCCCCAGTGCCGGACCGGGACGGCCACCAGGTCGTCCGGCCGGGCGGGGGCCGCCGCGGCGGGGCGTTCGGTGACGGGCATGTCAGTCCACCGCGCCGTTCTTGGCGGCCTGCTCGACGGCGATCGAGGCGACGCCGTACTTGTCGTAGATCTTGGCGAGCGAGCCGTCGTCGATCAGTGCTTGCAGGGCCTTCTGCACGGCGTCGGTCAGCTGCGGCAGGTTCTTGGCGACGGCGATGCCGTTCGGGGAGGCGTTGTAGCCGCCGAGGGCGGCCGGGTCGTCGACGACCTCGAACGCGGAGCCGTCGTCGGCGCTCTTCGCGGTCCAGCCCGCGGCGGGCTTGGTGAGCACGTCGGCGACGACCTTGCCGGAGCGCAGGGCGAGTTGGGCGTCGGAGTCCTTGGGGAAGGTCTGGACGTCGACGGCGCCCTTGCCGAGTTCGCGGCACTTGTCCTGGTGCTTGTCCAGGAGCTTCTGCTGGTTGGTGGCGGTCTGCACGGCGACGGGGTGGCCGCACAGGTCGTCGAGGGTGGCGATCTTCTGCGGGTTGCCCTTGGCGACCAGGATGCCGCTGCCGGAGACGGAGTAGTCGACGAAGTCGACGACCTGCTCGCGCTCCTTGTTGTCGGTGATGGCGCTGATCGCGGCGTCGTACTTGCCGGCCTGGAGGGCGGGGACGATGCCGTCGAACTTCTGCGCGGTGAACTCGAAGCGGACGCCGAGCTTGGCGCCGAGGGCCTGTCCGAGGTCGTAGTCGAGGCCGGTCATCTCCTTGCTGCCCTCGGTGACGTACATCTCGAACGGCGCGTACGGGACGTCGGTGGCGACCCGGACCTTGCCGGACTTCTTGACCGCCTCGGGCAGCGCGTCGTGCAGGGCGGGGTCGGAGCTGATGCTGACTCCGGCGACCGTCACCGGGCCGGCCGCCGCGGGGCCGCCGGTCCCGCTGCTCCCGCAGGCGGTGAAGGCGAGGGAGCCGCACAGGACGAGGGCGGCCGGCAGGGCCGATCTGCGGAGGGCGGAGGAGTTCACGGAACAACCTTTCGAGGACCTGAGCGGCGCCGAGGGGCCGCGCCGCAAGCCAGGACGTTACAGGCAAACCATCTTGATGGCTATATGTAATGAAGGCTACGAATCCGTAACGCTCGACGAACCCCAGGAAAATCGCTGATGGGCCCTCAGATGGCCACGGCATCACCCCGAAAGGTCGTTACATCAACCAGTGGCCACCGCAGTTCTGTATGGCCTGCTTCTCCCTCTCGTGGGCCGCCCGACCACACCGGACGCGCAGGGCCGGTCCGAGGGGTGCGTCCGTCGCCCTGACCGGCGCCGTGCGTCCGGTTCACCGGGCCGGGCCGGTGATGCCCGGACGCGGCGCCGGGTCGCCGAGCGGCCGCGCCGCCGGCGGTTCGGTCGCCCGGGGGTGGCGGTGCCGCCAGTACGGGTTGTCGAACGGGAGCTTGCTGCTGACCCGGCCGTACATCCCGAACGTGGCGATCACCAGGCCCATGAGGAAGCTGAAGATGACGTTGGGGATCCGGAAGGCCAGCACGTTGGCCCCCGAGTCGAGCAGGGCGAGGTTGACGAACCCGCTCAGGACGAAGAGGGTGCCCACGACGATGTTGATCGTGGACGCGGTGTTGCCGCCGATCACCGCACCGGCGATCAGCACCGCCGCGGTGGCGATGGAGACCAGGCTGAGCAGGCCGTTGCTCGTCAGTCCGGCGACCCGGTCGCCGCTGGTGCTGAAGAACGCCAGGCCGTCGGCGAGGCCCAGGCAGCCGAAGACCAGCAGCACCACGCCGCACAGTCCTGCACCGAGCCGGTAGACGTTGGCGAGCCGGTGGTCGACGGGAAGCTCGTCGCGGAAGTCCATGGCAGCGCTCCGTTCGTGCTCCGGGGGAAGTTCCCCGCGATCCACCCTCGCCGGAGGGTCCGCCCGACGGAAGTCGCACCGTCTGCGCAGCGTTCGGCGCGGCGCGCGCGTTCGGTGGACAGCTCGTAGCCGGTGACCGGGTTGAGCGCGACGGCCTCGGCGAACCCGGCGACACCCCGGCCCGGACAACCCCTCCGCCGCCCTTCGACACCGTTGCGCGAACGTAACTCTCGATACATGTTCGCCAAACATGAGTCAGATGTAACTTCTGTTCGCACCGCACGCACTCCTCCGAGGCGCACGATCGAAGGGCTCCCCCATGACCTCCCCCAGCATCCCCGCCTTCAGGGCGATCACCTCCCTGGCCCTGGCGACCGCCTGCGGCCTCGCGCTGACCGCCTGCGGATCGTCCGCGGCCGGTCCGACCGGAACCGGCGGGTCCGCCTCGCCGACCACCACCGTCGTCAAGGGCGTGACGATCTCGTCGGACCCGAAGCTCGCCGACAAGCTGCCCGAAGCGATCAGGAAGGCGGGCAAGGTCCGCGTCGCCACCGACCTCCCCTACCCGCCCTTCGAGATGTACGTCTCCGAGGGCAGCAAGGAGATCACCGGCATCGACTACGACCTCGGCCAGGCGATCGGTGCGCGACTGGGCGTCACGTTCGAGTTCACGGGCCAGAAGTTCGACGGCCTGCTGCCGGCGGTGCAGGCCGGCAAGTTCGACGCCGTCATGTCCGCCATGACGGACAAGAAGGCGCGCGAGGAGGCCGTCGACTTCGTCGACTACGTCAACGCCGGGCCGGGCTGGCTGGTCAAGGAGGGCAACCCCGACGGCATCAGGGTGGTCACCGACGTGTGCGGCAAGAGCGTCTCGGTGCAGAGCGGCACCAACCACCAGAGGATCCTCGACCAGCGGCAGGAGCTCTGCAAGCAGGAGGGCAGGCCGCCGATCACCGTCCTGGCCTTCCCGAAGGACTCCGAGGCACAGCTCGCGCTCCGCTCGGGGAAGGTGTCCGCCGACTTCCTCGACGAGGTGACGGCCGCGTACGTGGCGGACACCGCGGACGGGGGCAGCGCGTTCGACACCGTCCTCGGCAAGGCGGCCGTCGGACCGACCAGCGCCTCGCCGATCGGGATCGGCGTCTCCAAGTCGGCCCCCGGGCTGAAGGAGGCCGTCCAGGCCGCGCTCCAGTCGCTGATGGACGACGGCTCGTACGGCAGGATCCTCGACGCCTACCACGTGCCCAGCATCGCCATCCCGCGGGCCACGATCAACGGCGCCCTCGACTGACGGCCGGCCGAACGCCCCGGCCGGGGCGTTCGGCGGCCCCGGTCCGTCCGGGGCCCGCGCACCGCCGCCGGCCGGACCGGGACGGCGTCAGCCGGCCTCGTCGGCGGCCCCGCCCTCGTACCGCGCGAGGGCCAGGCCGAGGCCGAAGAAGGTCGGTGCCCATTCGCCGACGAAGATCCCCCACCGGTCGGCCCGTTCGACGCCCGCCTGTTCGGCCTTCATCGACACCATCCAGCTGACCAGGGAGAGCCCCACCGAACCGAGCGCGGCCGCGTAGGCGTGCTCGCTGGTGAGACCGGCTTCGTGAAGCTTGCGAACGATCATCATGGTGGTCACTCCTCGTTCCGTCGGGATCCCCCGCCCTCCACCGTGCACGCGTCCCCTCCGCGACCGGGAGTCGCATCGTTTGTGCACCCGTGGGCGGGCGCGGTCCCGCGGCGAGGGCCCTTGGGAGAAGCTTTGCCACAGCAACAGGAATTACATCTACTACAGATATCTGCATATCTGTAACTTACGATACGCATCGCTCCCCACGGCGGTGCCCCCACACACAGGAGAGCCTCCCCATGCGCCCGACCCTGCCCCGCCTCCGGTCCACCAGATCCGCCGCGCTCCTCGCGCTCGCCCTGACCGCCGCCGGGGTCGGCGCGGTGGCGACCCCGCAGTCCGCGCACGCCTCGGTCACCCGCGTCCGGCTCGGCAGTTCCTCCGACGTCAGCCGCACCTCCTGGAGCGGCCCCGCGTTCACCTTCAACGGCGACGGCGCCGTGGTGCCCGACACCGCGAAGAAGGCGATCGCCGCCATCACCGGCGGAAGCGGCAGCATCGACGTCACGGTGCTCGCCGACTCCGCGGCCACCGGCAGCAGCCAGACTCCCGAGTGCGACGTTTTCATGGGGCTGTCCGGCGTCAACTCCTGCACCACCGACGTCGTCACCTCCGCCGCCGACGGCAACAGCTCCCAGGTCAACACCGACGTGCGCAACGCAGAGTTCGTGTACTTCGCCGGCGGCAACCAGTGCGTCTACGCCTCCTGGAAGGGGACCTCGCTGCAGTCCTCCGTCCAGTCCGTCGTCGCCAAGGGGGGCGGCTCGGGCGGCGGCAGCGCCGGCCACCACATCAACAGCGCCGTCGTCTACGACGCCTGCACCGCGAGCACCGACTCCCCCACCGCCCTGGCCAACCCCTACGACAGCAGTGTCACCTTCACCACGGGCATGTTCGCCTGGCCCAACTACGCCGACACCGTCAACGACTCGCACTTCGTCACCCGTGACCGCATGGGCCGCACCATGGCCTTCGTCGCGCGCGCGGTCAAGGACGGGCTGACCACCTCCGGCAAGGCGTGGGGCGTGGGCGTCGAGCAGGGCGGCGGCTCGCTGTTCCTGGACAAGAACGGCCTGGCCACCCTCTCGGGCTCGGACGCCTACGTCGTGCTCGGCGACCACCAGCCCGAGCAGGCCGCACCCGGCCGGCCCCTCACCTACTCGAACTTCAAGATCTGGCACCTCACCGCCGGACAGACCTTCGACTTCAAGAACCGTCCCACCTGCGGCTACTACACCCGCAGTGTGACCAACGGCACCCCCGACGCCAACCTCTACACCGGCACCCCGACCACCGACTGCGGCGGGGGCGGCACCGGCTCCTCCTACACCGAGACCGAGCCGAACGACAGCACCGGCGCCGCGAACGACGTCACCGGCCTCACCTACCCGGCGACGGTCAACGGCAGCATGAGGTCCACCTCGGACCGCGACTACTACAAGCTGTCCCTGACCTCGGGCCAGACCGTCACCGTCACCTGCACGATCCCCTCCGCCTACGACGCCGACCTGTACCTCCTGAACGCGAACGGCAGCACCCTGACCCGCTCGGTCAACGACGGCAAGGGGGTGGGCGAGTCGTTGAGCTGGAAGGCGACCGGCAGCGGCACCTACTACGCGGACCTGGAGGCGTACAGCGGCTCGGGCAGCGCGGCCTACTCCTGCAGCGTCACCAAGAGCTGACCCCTGCGACCGGGCGGTGCGGGCGCCGTCCGTCAGCCCCCGGCAGCCGTCTGCCGCCGCACCGTCTCGCGCAGCCTCCGGCGGCGTTCGGCCGCGCGGCGGCGCTCGTCCTCGTCGGCCGCGGTGATGTCCAGGAAGACCTGGTCGAACTCGGGGCACCTCGCCCTGATCCGCTGCTTCAACCGCACGCAGAGCTCCTCGACCCCGGCGCTGTCCAGGCCGTCGACCAGGTCGATCCGGGCGGCCAACAGGGCGGAGCGGGGGCCGAGTTGCATGGTCAGCAGGCGGGTCACGGTGTCGACCTCGGGCCGCCCGGTGAGCACGTCCAGCGCCTGCTGCTGGACGGCCGGGTCGACGGCCTGCCCGACCAGCCGGTCCTTGGCGTCGCGGCCCAGCCGGTAGGCGACGTACATCAGCAGCACCGCGATGGCCAGCGCCGCGCCCGCCTCCCACCCGGGCCGCCCGGTCCACTGGTGGAGCCCGGCGCCCGCCAGGGCCAGCAGGACGCCGAGCACCGCCGCCGCGTCCTCGGCGAACACCGTCCGCACGGTCGGGTCGTCGCCCCGGCGCAGCTGCTCCAGCAGGCCGCGCCCGGCCCGCCCCGCCTCCCCACGCACCTGCCGGACGGCCCGGGCCAGCGAGGCGCCCTCCGCGAGCAGCGACACCAGCAGCACCACGTACACGACCAGGTAGCCCTCGGTCGCCTCCGCCTCCGGGTTCAGCAGGGTGTGCAGGCCCTGGTAGCCGGAGAAGCAGCCGCCGGTGACGAAGATGCCGACGGCGGCCAGCATCGACCAGAAGAACCGCTCCTTGCCGTACCCGAAGGGGTGGCGGGCGTCCGGCCGTCGGCGGCTGCGGCTCAACGAGGCCAGCAGGAACACCTCGTTGAGGCTGTCGGCCACCGAGTGCGCCGCCTCGGACAGCAGCGCGGGCGAGCCCGCGACCAGGCCGCCCGCGGTCTTCGCCAGGGCGATCACCAGGTTGGCCACCAACGCGGTCAGCACCGTCCCCCGGGTCTCGCCGTCGCCCTTCGAACCGTCACCCTTCGGACCGTCACCCTCCGGACCGTCACCCTTCGGACCGTCGTCCTCCGGACCGTCGCCCTTCGAGCCGTCACTCTCCGCGCCTCGCGCGCCGTCCCTCGTCATGCCCCGCCGTGTGCCCCCGGGGCCGCGGCGCAACCACCCTGCCGGACGCCGCCGTACCGCACCACCGGGCACCGGCGCGGTTACCGCCCCCGGCACGGGAGTGGAATCCGCCCGGCAGGGCACCCGGCGGGCATGACGCACCCGGACGCACGACGAACGGGCCGTTCCCGGCCGGCGCAGCCACAGCCTGGGCTGCTGCTGGTGCCGGCGCTGGTGTCCGGGACGGCGGGGGGCCTGCTCGCGCGCTCCGTGAGCGGGGCGTCGTGGCCGCTCACGGTCGTCGCGGGCGCGGGCTGCGCCCTGGCGGCCCTGCTGCTCGTCCGCCGGGGGCAGCACCGCCGGACCAGGAGGCTGGGGCTGCCGGACCGGTCCGCCCTCGTCGACCTGGGCCGCGCCGTCAAGGAGGGACGGATCCCCGAGGACCCGGTGCTGGTGGAGGCGCTGCGCCGGGTGGTCCGCGCCGACCGGGCGCAGCGGCGCCGCGCGTGGTGGGTGTGGCCGGTGCTCGGCGCGTCCGCGCTGTGGTCGGCGGCGTCGCTCTGGCAGCGCCACGGCCCGGTGGTGGGGGTGGTCGCGCTGGTGTTCCTGCTCTGCTGGTTCCCGCTGCTGGTCGTCCTCGACCGCCGGGAACGGGACCGGCTCCGCCGCCTGGAGTCCCGGCTGGAGCGGTGAGCGGCCGACCGCCGACCGCCGACCGCCAGCCCGAACAGCAACCCGGCTGCACCCGGCCTCGAACGCCGACGCCCCCGCGACCGGTCCCGCCCCAGTGGGACCGGTCGCGGGCTGCCGCCTTCGCTGCTACCCCGCGGGAACGCGGCAGTCCCGCGGCCGGGTCCGTCCCACAACGGTTCCGGCCGCGGGCGTCTGTGGGGCCGGTCAGCCGATGGCGACGTCGTCGACGAGGAAGACGGTCGCCAGGTAGGCGTCCTCGGTTCCGGCGAACTCCAGCTTCACGTTCTTGCCCTTGTAGGCGGACAGGTCGACGGTCCTCTGGACGTACCCGGCCGAGGCGTTGGCGTTGGAGTAGGTGGCCAGCGCGGTGCCGTTGACGTTGACCTTGAGGGTGTCGTAGGCGATGCTGCCGGACTCCTGGGTGCTGACCTTCAGCCAGAAGGTGAGCTTGGGGCTGCCGCTGGCCGGGACGGCGATGTTCGACTGGGCGAGGGACTCGACGGCGGGGGCGCCGTAGCCCATCATCCAGGCGTACCAGGAGCCGCCGTGCGCGCCCTGGAGGGTGGAGCTGGTGATGTCGTCGTCGCTCTGGGTCCAGCCGCTGGTGCCCTGCTCGAAGCCGCCGTTGGTCAGCGCGTTGCCGCTCGGGGTCGAGGTGGACGGGGACGGGGACGGGGAGGGGCTGCTGGAGGCCGAGGCGGACGGCGACGGGGAGGGGCTGCCGGTGCCGGGGTCGGGCAGCGCGGTGCCGACGCTGACGGCCGCCCACGCCTTGGAGACGAGGTAGCGCTCCTGGGAGTTGGTGCCGTACAGGTCGGCGGCGGCCTGGAGGGTCGCGGTGCGGGCGCCGGAGTAGGTGGTGGTGGAGGTCATGTAGGTGGACAGGGCCCGGTACCAGACGGCGGCGGCCTTGTCCCGGCCGATGCCGGTGAAGGTGTCGCTGTTGCAGGTGGTGCCGTTGTGCGAGCGTCCGCCGATGGTCTTGGCGCCGGTGCCCTCGGCGGCCAGGTAGAAGAAGTGGTTGCCGATGCCGGAGGAGTAGTGGACGTCGACCGATCCGGCGCTGGAGGTCCAGCAGCCCAGGCTGCTGCCGTCGGAGGCCGGGTTGTCCATCCGGCGCATGTAGCCGCCGGACATGTTGAGCTTCTCGCCGATGTAGTAGTCGCCGGGGTCGCCGGCGTTGTTGGCGTAGAACTCGACCATGGTGCCGAAGATGTCGGAGGTGGCCTCGTTGAGGCCGCCGGACTCGCCGGAGTAGTTGAGGTTGGCGGTGGCGGCTGAAGGAGTCCTTGTAGTAGTCCCAGGTCTTCGCCAGGCCGTAGGAGGCGTCCACCGCGGCGCTCTCCCGGCTGGAGGTCGTGCCGGTGCCCCAGGAGTTGGTGGTCTTGGAGAAGGTGCGGGCGTTCTGCTTCGGGTTGCTCTGCGGGCTGTTGTACGCGTCGTAGACGACGGTGCCGCCGTGCGCGGCGTCGGTGAGGGTGTAGCTGCTGCCGGACTGGGTGGTCTCGATGGAGACCTGGCCGACGGTGGTGCCGTTGCCGGTGCCGGTGACGCCCGGGTGCAGTTCGTACTGGTCGAGCGGCGCGCCGCTGGTCGCGTCGACGATCACCGCCTCGCGCGAGGCGGCTCCGGCCTCGCCCTCGCCGGTGACGGTCGAGCGGTAGGCCAGGACGGGGACCTTGCCGACCGCGTACACCACCAGGGTGCTGCTGTCGGCGGTGTCGGCCTTGGCGTGCTTGACGTGCTTGGCGTGCTTGACCGCGGCGGTCGAGGCGTCGGCGGCGCTCAGCTTCGGCGTGGTCCCGGCGACGCGGAGCGCGCCCCGGTGGGCCTGGTCGGAGCCGGTGGCCCTGCCGTCCTTGCCGTAGTGCACGACCAGGTCGCCGCCGATGACGGGCAGGCCGCGGTAGGTGCGGTCGTAGCGCACGTGCCGGGCCCCGTCGGTGTCGAGGAGCACGTCCTTGGCCACCAGCCGCTCGTCGGGGCCGAATCCGAGCGACCTGGCGACGGCGGCGGCCTCCCGGTCGGCGGTGCGCAGCGCCTCGGTGCGGGCGTCGGCCGTCATCGCCCGGAACCCGGCGCCGGGTCGGGCGGACGAGGAGTCGGCGGCCGCGGTGGACTGGGTGGCCACCACGGTCAGGGTGCCCAGGGTGAGGGCCGCCGCGACGGCGGCAGCGAGGGCGTTCTTGCGGGACATCACATTCCTCCCGCCGAGCTGGGGTTGAGGGGGGAGGGCAGCCGGACGTCGTCTGGGGGTGGGGGGCGTCCGGCGGCCGGTGGCAGCTCGACTGTGGCGATGACGTTAGGGAAGGCGGGGGGTGGCCGAAATCAGGGCAACCCCTTGACCTGGCGCGAGGCGGCCCCGGGGGCGCACCATGGCCCGGTGTCAGACTCTGCGACGTGGGTGAGTGAGCTTCCGGAGGCGGCCGCCGCCGTGCTGCCGGACGAGGTGCGCGGCGTCCGCCGGGTGGTGCTGTTCGGGCCCCCCGGCATCGGCAAGACCACCGCCGCCGGGGTGCTGGGCCGGCGGCTGGGGCGGCCCGTGCTGCGGCTGGCCCCGGGGCCGCAGGACGCCGCGGTCCCGTACGCCGGGCTGCTCGAACTCGCCCTGGCCCTGGCGCCGTTGCCCGCCGCGCGGGAGCTCGCGGCGGCCCTGGACGAGGCGGCCGGCGTCGATCGCGCCGGGGCTTCCCTGCGGCTGCGCCGGCTGACCGCGGCACTGCTGCGGGAGGCACCGCCCGTGACGCTGGTGGTGGACAACGCCCAGTGGCTGGACCGGGCCAGCGCCGCCGTCCTGGGCTGGGCCCTGCGCCTGGCTCCGGAGCTGCCCGTCATCGCGGCCGAGCGCACCTGGCACCCGGGCGCCGGGGGCCACTGGTGCGGGGAGGACGCGTACCCGGTGCGCGTGCCCGCCCTGACGGCGGCCCAGGTCGCGGCGCTGCTGGCCCCGTACGGGTACTCCCCCCGCCGGGCCGCCCTGCTCCGGGCCCGCAGCGGCGGCAACCCGGCCCTGGCGCTGGCCCTGGCGGAGGCGGCCCCGTCCGCGGACCGGGGCGACGGGGACGCGCCGGTCCTCACCCCGGAGGCCCGCCGACTGGTGGGCGAGTGGCTGGACGAGGTGCCGGAGCAGGTGCGGGAGCTACTGACGTTCGCCGCCCTGGACGACCGGCCCGACCGCGAACTGCTGGACCGCCTGGCCGGGCCGTCCGCCGGGCACCTGCTCGCCCGGGCCGAGGCGGCCGGGCTGGTCGACCCGGGGCAGCCGGACGGGCGGGTGCGCTTCACCGCCTCCGCGATCGGCGCCGAACTCACCGCCCGGCTCCCGGAGACCGCCCGCAGGCTCCTGCACGCCCGCCTGGCCGCGGTCGGCCACGACCCCGTCCGCCGCGACCGGCACACCGCGCTGGCGGCCGACCCGGACGCGGCCCCGCACGCCGCGCGCGACGCCGCCCGGGCCGCCGGTCACGCCCGGCTGCGCGGCGAGCACCCGCTGGCCGCCGAGCTCTCGCTGCTCGCCGCCGAACGCACCCCGCACGAGGAGGCCGGGCTGCTCACCGAACGGGCGCTGACCGCGGTGCGCGACGCCGCGCACTGCGGCGACCTGCCGCGCAGCCGGGCCGCCGCCCGTCTCGTGCTGGGCCAGGACAGCAGCCCCGCCCAGCGCGTCAGCGCCCTGGTGACCCTGATCGACTCCAGCGGACAGCACCTGGACGGCATGGACGAACTGTTCGCCGAGGCCCTCCACGAGGCGGCCGGACGGCCGGACCTGACCGCGCAGGTCCTGATCCGCCAGGCGATCTGGGCCAACGTCAGCGACGGCGACCCCGGACGGGCCGCCGACCTGGCCGCCCGGGCCGCCGCCCTCGCCCTGGCCGCCGACGACACCACCACCACCGTGCTGGCCCTGACCGTGCAGGCCCGGGTCGAACGGGTCCTCGGCCGCCCGGGGTCCGAGGCCACCTTGAACCGCGCCCTGTCCCTGCCGCTCGCCGCCCCCGTCCCCGTGAACGCCACCCCCGAGCACCTGGCCGCCCGGCACGCCCTCTTCGACGACCGCCCGGCCGACGCCCGGGCGGCCCTGCTGCCGCTGCTCGCCCGGGCGCGGCGGGAGGGGGACGCCGAGGGCACCGTGGACGTCCTGCGCAGCCTCGCCGAGGCCGAGCTGCGCGCCGGACGGTGCGACCGGGCGCTCGACCACGCCCGCCGGGCCCAGGCGCTGACCGACCGGGCCGCGATGCCGCCCGGCCCGGCCTGCTACACCTCGGCCCTGGTCGAGGGCACCGCCGCGCGCACCGGCCCCGCCCTGGCCCACGCCCGCCGCGGCGTGGAGGCCTCCCGGGAGGAGGACAACCGGGTCTTCCTCTCCCGCAACCTGTTCGCCCTCGGGCACCTGCTGCTGGCCGCCGGGCGCCCGAAGGAGGCCCTGGCGGCGCTGGAGGAGGTCCGCGTCCTGGAGCGGCAGCAGCAGGTCCGCGACCCGTCCGTGCTGCGCTGGCACGCCGACCTGGCCGAGGCCCTCGTCGCCGTGGGCCGCCTCGACGAGGCCGACGGCCTGCTGGCCGACACCCGCCGCGCCGCGGCCGAACTCGGCCGCGGCTGCGTCCTGCCCGCGCTCGACCGCGCCCGGGCGCTGCTGGACGCGGCCCGCGGCGACTACGACGCGGCCGCCCGCCGCCTCACCGACGCGGCCGACCTCCTGCACCACCTGCCGGTCGAGCGCGGCCGGACCCTGCTGGCGCTCAGCCACACCGAACGCCGCGGGCGCCGCCGGGCGAGCGCCCGCGCGGCGGCCCGGGGCGCCGCCGAACTGTTCGCCGCCCACGGGGCGCACCCCTGGTCCGCAGCGGCCGCGCGCGCCCTCCACCGCCTGGAGCAGCGCCCGCCGGGCGACGGCGACCGGCCCCGGCTCACCTCCGCCGAGGAGCGCTGCGCCCGCCTCGCCGCGGGCGGGGCGAGCAACCGCGACATCGCCGCGGACCTGACCGTCAGCGTCAAGACGGTCGAGGCGACCCTGACCCGGGTCTACCGCAAGCTCGGCGTGCACTCGCGCGTCCAGCTCGCGCACGCCGTCGCCGTAGCCCCCGCCGTCCCCGGGCCGGTCGGCCCGCAGGGAACGGAAGGTGACTGACCGTCAGTTCTCGACGGTGAACCGGTAGACGGTGGTGGAGCGGTACTCCTCCCCCGGGCGCAGGACGGTGGAGGGGTAGTCGGGCCGGTTCGGGGAGTCGGGGAAGTGCTGGGTCTCCAGGGCGATGCCCGCGTACGCGCGGTAGGGGCGGCCGGAGCGGCCGGTGACCGAGCCGTCGAAGAGGTTGCCGGTGTAGACCTGCAGGCCGGGTTCGGTGGTGCGGCACTCCAGGCGGCGGCCGCTCGCCGGGTCGGTGAGGACGGCGGCGGTGCGCAGGCCGGTGCCGTCCAGGACCCAGGTGTGGTCGTAGCCGGAACCGGCCGGGAGGAGCTGCGGGTGGCGCAGGGCGAAGCGTTCGCCGAGCGCCCGGGCCTCGCGCAGGTCGAAGGGGGTTCCGGCGACGGGTTCGACCGGGCCGAGCGGGATCAGCTCCTCGTCGACGGGCAGGTAGCCGGAGGCGTCGACCCGCAGCAGGTGGTCGAGGACGGTGCCGTTGCCCTCGCCCGCGAGGTTGAAGTAGGCGTGGTTGGTGAGGTTGACGACGGTGGGCGCGTCGGTGACGGCCCGGTAGTCGATGGTCAGCTCGCCGTCGGCGTCGAGCAGGTAGGTGACCTCGGCGGTGAGCGCGCCGGGGAAGCCCTGGTCACCGTCGGGGCTGTGCAGGCGCAGGCGGACGCCGACCCGCTGCTCCTCCTGGACGGGTTCGCCGTCCCAGGAGCGGGTGGCGTAGCCGTCGGGGCCGCCGTGCAGGGTGTGGCCGGTGTGCTGGGTGGCGAGGCGGTGGACGGTGCCGTCGAGCGGCAGTCGGCCGCCCGCGACGCGGTTGGCGTAGCGGCCGACGGTGGCGCCGAAGTAGGCGGCGGCGTCGAGCAGTTCGGCGACGTCTGCGCCGCCCAGGACGACGTTGGCGCGCCGCCCGTCCCGGTCGGGTGCGTGCAGGGCTTCGAGGCGGGCGCCGAGGCTGAGCACTTCCGCCGTGACGCCGCCGGGGGTGCCGAACGTCCAGCGGGTGATCGGCCGCCCGTCGGGGAGGGCCGCCACGTCGGCTCGGGTGGTCCTCGGTGGGGCGGGGGCTTCTGACGGCACGGTGGCTCCGTTCGGTGAGCGGGCGGGCGGACGGACGGTGAGGGGGACGGGGACGGGGACGGGGACGACGCCCGCGGGCGGGCGGGCGTCGTCGTTGCGCGGATGACGGACGGTCAGAGGCGCTGGGCGAGGCGGTGGTAGGCCTGGTTCCAGCGCAGTTCGCGGGTGAAGGTGCGCATGGTGGTGTCGGCGTCGATGAGGACGAGTTCGACGTCGAGCATCTCGGCGAGGTCGTCGAGGTGCTCGGCGGTGAGTGCCCGGGTGAGGACGGTGTGGTGCGGGGCGCCCGCGGTCAGCCAGGCCTCGGTGGAGGTGCGCAGGTTGGGGCGCGGGGCCCAGACGGCCCGGGCGACGGGCAGGTTGGGCAGCGGCTCGTCGGGCTCGACGACGTCGATCTCGTTGGCGACCAGGCGGAAGCGCTCGCCCAGGTCGGCCATGCCGACGACCACGGCGGGGCCGGGGGCGGCGTCGAAGACCAGGCGGACGGGGTCCTCGCGGCCGCCGATGCCCAGCGGGTGGATCTCGCAGGTGGGGGTGGCGGCGGCGATGGTGGGGCAGACCTCCAGCATGTGCGCGCCGAGGATCAACTCCCGCCCGGGCTCCAGGTGGTAGGTGTAGTCCTCCATGAAGGAGGTGCCGCCCTCCAGGCCGGTGGCGGCGGTCTTGAGGGTGCGCAGCAGGACGGAGGTCTTCCAGTCGCCCTCGCCGCCGAAGCCGTAGCCGTCGGCCATCAGGCGCTGCACGGCGAGGCCGGGGAGTTGGCGCAGGCCGCCGAGGTCCTCGAAGTTGGTGGTGAAGGCGCCGAAGCCGCCCTCGGTCAGGAAGCCGCGCAGGCCGAGTTCGATCCGGGCGGCGTAGCGCAGCGATGCGTGCCGCTCGCCGCCCGCCCGCAGTTCGGGGGCCAGGCGGTAGAGCTCCTCGTAGTCCTTGACCAGCTTGTCCACGTCCGCGTCGGCGGCGTGGTCGACGGCGGCGACCAGGTCGTTGACGCCGTAGGTGTTGACGGAGACGCCCAGGCGCAGCTGGGCCTCGACCTTGTCGCCCTCGGTGACGGCGACGTCGCGCATGTTGTCGCCGAAGCGGGCCAGCTTGAGGGTGGCGAGGTCGGCGCGGGCGGCGGCCGACCGGGCCCAGGTGGCGATGCGCTCGGCGACGACGGGGTCGCTGGCGTGGCCGGCGACGGTCTTGCGGGTGACGCCCAGGCGGGACTGGATGTAGCCGAACTCGCGGTCGCCGTGGGCGGCCTGGTTCAGGTTCATGAAGTCCATGTCGATGGTCGACCACGGCAGGTCGCGGTTGGCCTGGGTGTGCAGGTGCAGCAGCGGCTTGCGCAGCGCGTCCAGGCCGGCGATCCACATCTTCGCGGGTGAGAAGGTGTGCATCCAGGCGATCAGTCCGACGCAGGCGTCGTCGGCGTTGGCCTCCAGGCAGACCCGGCGGATCGCGCCCGCGTCGGTCAGCACCGGCTTCCAGATGATCCGCACCGGCAGGCCGGTGCGGGCGAGCTGGTTGGCGACCTGCTGGGACTGCTCGGCGACCTGCTGCAAGGTCTCGGGGCCGTAGAGGCCCTGGCTGCCGGTGAGGAACCAGATCTCGCGGTTGAGGAACACTTCGCTCATCGGGGGTTTCTCCTTCAGCGGGCAGCGGGCTGCTGGCCGTAGACGTTCTGGTAGCGGTAGTTGAGGCGGTCGATGTCGGCCTGGGCGATCGGCAGCGGCTCGCCGAGCTGGCGGGAGACGTGCACGGTGCGGGCGACGTCCTCGCACATCACGGCGGCCTTGACGGCGGCGCGGGCGTCCTTGCCGATGGTGAACACGCCGTGGCTCTTCATCAGCACCGCCGGGGAGCGGTGCCCGTCGAGGGTCTCGACGATGCCGCGGCCGATCGAGTCGTCGCCGATCAGCGCGAACGGCCCGACGGGGATCTCGGCGCCGAACTCGTCGGCCATCGCGGTCAGCACGCACGGCACCGCCTCGCCGCGGGCGGCCCAGGCGCTGGCGTAGGTGGAGTGGGTGTGCACCACTCCCCCGACGTCGGGGCGGTGGCGGTAGACGTAGGCGTGCGCGGCCGTGTCGGACGAGGGCGCGTGCTCGCCCTCGACGACGTTGCCGTCCAGGTCGCACAGGATCATGTTCTCGGGCGTCAGCTCGTCGTAGTCGACACCGCTGGGCTTGATCACCATCAGGTCCTCGCCGGGGACGCGGGCGGAGACGTTGCCCGCCGTCCACACCACCAGCTGGTAGCGGACCAGTTCCCGGTGCAGCTCGCAGACCTGGCGGCGGATCAGTTCGATCGGGGAGGTCATGTTCATTCCTCGCTGTCGTGGCTGAGGGCGGTGTTGCGGATGGCGCGCAGGCGGTGCAGCAGCAGGTCGGGCCCGGTGCCGAAGTGCTCGTGCAGCAGGCGGTACTCGGCGTACAGGGCGTCGTAGGCGTCGGCGCGGTCCTGGTCGGGCAGGTAGGCGTGGCGCTGGACGCGGCCCATCGCGGCGGCGGCGGCCCGCACGTGCGGGTAGGCCCCGGCGGCGACGGCGGCGTGGATCGCCGAGCCGAGGGCCGGGCCCTGCTCGGAGACCGCCAGCGAGACCGGGCGGCGCAGCACGTCCGCGTAGATCTGCATCAGCAGGGCGTTCTTCTTCAACCCGCCGGTGACGACGAACTCGGTGACCGGGACGCCGCCCGTCTCCAGCGCTTCGACGATGGTGCGGGTGCCGTAGGCGGTGGCCTCCAGCAGGGCGCGGTAGACGTCCTCGGGGCGGGTGGCCAGGGTCAGGCCCGCGATGACGCCGGAGAGGTGGTGGTCGACCAGGGTGGAGCGGTTGCCGTTCATCCAGTCCAGCGCGACCAGGCCGTGCGCGCCCACCCGCTGGGCGGCGGCCTTGCGGGTCAGCAGCTGGTGGGCGTCCTCGCCGTTGGCCTCGGCCTCGGCGAGGTAGTCGGCGGGCAGGCCCTGGCGCAGCCACCAGGCGAAGATGTCCCCGACCGCGGACTGCCCGGCCTCGTAGCCGAAGGCGCCCTCGGCGATCCCGCCGTCCACGACCCCGCAGATCCCGGGGACGTCCGCCAGGGCCGGGCCGTTGACGACGTGGCAGGTGGAGGTGCCCATGATGGCCAGCAGCTTGCCGTTGTCGACGGCCTGCGCGGCGGGCGCGGCCACGTGCGCGTCGACGTTCCCGGCGGCGACCGCGATGCCCTCGGGCAGGCCCGTCCAGGCGGCGGCCTGCGCGGTCAGCGAGCCCACCCGCGAGCCCAGCGGCGCCAGGCCGTCGGGGTGCTCCAGCTTGGTGCGGGCGAAGTCCGCGAAGCCGGGGTGCAGGGCGGCCAGGTACTCCTCGGACGGGTAGCCGCCGTCCTGGAAGATCCCCTTGTACCCGGCGGTGCAGGTGTTGCGGGACTCGGCGCCGGCCAGCTGCCAGACGATCCAGTCGGCGGCCTCGATCCAGCGCTCGCACGCCGCGTAGAGCTCCGGGTCCTCCTCCAGCACCTGCAGCGCCTTCGCGAACTGCCACTCCGCGGAGATCTTCCCCCCGTAGCGGCCGATCCACTTCTCACCGCGGGCGTGCGCCAGCGCGTTGATCCGGTCCGCCTGCCCCTGCGCCGCGTGGTGCTTCCACAGCTTCGGCCACGCGTGCGGGCGTCCGGCCCACTCGGGCACCTCCGCCAGCGGGGTGCCGTCGGCCAGGGCCGGCAGCACCGTGCAGGCGGTGAAGTCGGTGGCGATGCCGACCACCGCGGCCGGATCGACCCCGGACGCGGCCAGCGCCTGCGGCACCGCGACCCGCAGCACCTCCCGCCAGTCCTCCGGGTGCTGCAGCGCCCAGTCGGGGGGCAGGCGGCGGCCGGTGCCGGGCAGGCGGTCCTCGATCACGGCGTGCGGGTAGGCGTGCACGGCGGTGCCGAGCTCCTCGCCGTCCCGCACCCGGACCACCACCGCGCGCCCCGACAGGGTGCCGAAGTCGATGCCGACGACGTAGCTCTCCGGCTCGTCGGCCCGGTCGTGCTGGGGAGTCAAGCTCACTGTCTCTTCCTTGGCGTGGGGTGGGGGCGTGGACGGTGGGGTCGGCGGCCGCCGGCGCTCTCCGCGTCGTTGCGGGCCGGCGGCCGACCGTGTCCCGTCGTCGCCCGTCGGGAGGGCGGACGGGGCCGCGCGGGCCGCCCGGCGAAGCGGGGGGCCGGACGGTCCGGCGGGGTCGGGGCGGCGCCCGCCGGGCTCCGCGGCGCAGGCGGCGGGGTCCGGCGGGCGGCGGTCAGCGGCGGCGGGCGGTGATCAGGCGCTGCAGGACGATGAAGACGAACAGCAGGGCGCCGATGACGATCCGGGTCCACCAGGAGCTGAGGGTGCCCTGGAAGCTGATGACGGTCTGGATCAGGCCGAGCACCAGCACGCCGAGCAGGGTGCCGAGCAGGTAGCCGGAGCCGCCGGTCAGCAGGGTGCCACCGATGACGACCGCGGCGATCGCGTCGAGTTCCAGGCCCACCGCGTGCAGGCCGTAGCCGGACAGCATGTAGAAGGTGAGCAGGACGCCGCCGAGCGCGGAGCAGAAGCCGCTGATCGCGTACACGGTGGTCTTGGTGCGCTGCACCGGCAGGCCCATCAGCAGCGCGGACTGCTCGCTGCCGCCGAGCGCGTACACGTTGCGGCCGAGCCGGGTGTAGTGCAGGACCACGAACCCGGCGGCGACCACCAGCAGGGCGATCAGGGCGCTGGGCGAGACGAACAGGTCGCCGAGCGGGATCCGGGTCTGCGCCATGGCGGTGTACTGCGGGTCGGTGATGGAGATCGACTCGACGCTGATGGTGTAGCACAGGCCGCGGGCCAGGAACATGCCGGCCAGGGTGACGATGAACGGCTGGATCTCGAAGACGTGGATGATCCAGCCCATCAGCCAGCCGCCCGCGGTGCCCATCAGCAGGACCAGCGGGATGACCAGCAGCGGCGGCCAGCCGTGCTGTTCGACCAGCCAGGCGGAGACCATGGTGGACAGCGCCACCACCGCGCCGACCGACAGGTCGATGCCGCCGGTGAGCACGACGAAGGTCATGCCGACCGCGACGACCAGCAGGAAGGCGTTGTCGATCAGCAGGTTGAGCACGACCTGCCCGGAGAAGAAGCCGTCGTACTGCACCGAGCCGACGCTGAACATCGACACCAGCAGGACCGCGGTGACCAGGAGCGGGACCTGGCCGCGCAGGCGGGTCAGCAGGGCGTGGGCGTTCATGCGCCGACCTCCCGGTTGGTGGTGGGGGCCGCGGCGTGCGGCCGGGCGGTGCGCCGGGCCCGGGCGCCGCGGGCGGCGAGCTTGGCGCGGAAGGCGGGCGACTGGATCAGGCAGACCACGATGACCACGAACGCCTTGAACACCAGGGTGGTCTCCGGCGGGATGCCGATGGTGTAGACGGTGGTGGAGAGGGTCTGGATGATGAGCGCGCCCAGGACGGTGCCGCCGATCGAGAACCGGCCGCCGTTGAGCGAGGTCCCGCCGAGCACGACCGCGAGGATGGCGTCGAGTTCGATCCACAGTCCGGCGTTGTTGCCGTCGGCGGCCGAGACGTTGGAGGAGACCATCAGCCCGGCCAGCGCCGCGCACAGCGCGCTGAACACGTACACCAGGGCGACCAGCCGCATCGCCCGGATGCCGACCAGCCGGCTGGCGACCGGGTTGCCGCCGACGGACTCCAGCAGCAGGCCGAGCGCGGTGGAGCGGGTCAGCAGCACGGTGGCCAGCACCACCAGGGCGCTGAGCAGGATCGCGAACGGCATGGTCAGCCAGTAGCCGCCGCCGATCAGCTTGTACGGGTCGCTGGTGACGGTGATGATCTGGCCGTCGGTGATCAGCTGGGCCACGCCGCGTCCGGCGACCATCAGGATCAGGGTGGCGATGATCGGCTGGACGCCGACCTTGGCGACCAGCAGCCCGTTGACGGCGCCGAGCAGCAGCGCGGTGCCGAGCGCGATGCCGGCGGCGGTCAGCACGGTGGCGAGGCTGCCCGGGTCGGTGGACTCGCTGATGTGCAGGCAGGCCAGGGCGCCGGAGATGGCGACGGTGGAGCCGACCGAGAGGTCGATGCCGCCGGTGGCGATCACCAGGGTCATGCCGAGGGAGACCAGGATCAGCGGGGCGCCGAAGTGCAGGATGTCGATCAGGGAGCCGTAGAGGTGGCCGCCCTGGAGGCGGACGGCGAAGAAGTCGGGGGTGAAGGCGAGGTTGGCGGCCAGCAGCACGGCCAGCACCACGGCGGGCCAGAACAGCCGGGACCGGGTCACCGCCTTCACCGGGCTCGCCGCTGCTGCCGTACTCATCATGCGTGGGCTCCGCTTGCGATGGTGGCCATGACGCGCTCGGGGGTGAGCCCGCCGTCGTTGTCGAGCTGGGCGACCATCCGGTGGTCGCGCAGCACGCCGACCCGGTGGCTGAGCCGCAGCACCTCCTCCAGTTCGGCGGAGATGAACAGCACCGCCATGCCCTCCTCGGCGAGGTTCGCCACCAGCTTCTGGATCTCGGCCTTGGCGCCGATGTCGATGCCGCGGGTGGGTTCGTCGAGGATCAGCAGCTTGGGGTCGGTGATCAGCCAGCGGGCGAGCAGCACCTTCTGCTGGTTGCCGCCGCTGAGGTTGCGCACCAGCGCCTCGGGGTTGCCGGGGCGGATGTCCAGGGCGCGGATCCACTTCAGCGCGTAGGCGTCCTGGGCGGTGCGGGAGAGCGGGCGGGTCCAGCCGCGGGCGGCCTGGAGCGCGAGGACGATGTTCTCGCGGACGGTGAGCTCGCCGACCAGGCCCTCGGTCTTGCGGTTCTCCGAGCAGAACGCGATGCCGCGGGCGATCGCGTCGCGCGGGCTGCGCAGCGCGGTCACGGTGCCCTCGATCCGCAGGGTGCCGCCGTCGCTCTGGTCGGCGCCGAACAGCAGCCGGGCGGCCTCGGTCCGTCCGGAGCCGAGCAGCCCGGCCAGGCCGATCACTTCGCCGGGCCGGATGTCGAGGTCGTACGGTTCGACGGCGCCGCGCCGGGCCAGCCGGTCGGCCTGGAGGAACGCGGGGCCGGTGGGGGCGGTGCGTTCGCGCCGCTTGCCGCCGCCGAGCTGGTCGAGTCCGGCGAGTTCGGCGCCGATCATCCGGGAGACGAGTTCGACCTGGCCGAGTTCGCTGGTCAGGTACTCGCCCTCCAGGCGGCCGTTGCGCAGCACGGTCATCCGGTCGCAGATCTCGTAGACCTGGTCGAGGAAGTGCGAGACGAACAGGATCGCCACGCCCTGGTCGCGCAACCGCCGCATGACGGCGAAGAGTTGGCGGACCTCGTCGCGGTCCAGGCTGGAGGTCGGCTCGTCCAGGATCAGGACCTTGGCGGAGACGTCGACGGCGCGGACGATCGCCACCAGCTGCTGGACGGCGATGGAGTAGCTGTTCAGCGGGGCGCTGACGTCGACGTCGAGTTCCAGTTCGCGGACGAGTTCGGCGGCCCGGCGGCGCATCGCCGGCCAGTCGATCAGGCCGAAGCGGCGGGGTTCGCGTCCGATGAAGATGTTCTCCGCGACCGACAGGTTCGGGCAGAGGTTCACCTCCTGGTAGACCGTGCTGATGCCGGCCTGCTGGGCCTGCAGCGGCCCGGCGATCCGCACCCGTTCGCCGGCCAGCACGACCTCGCCGCCGTCCGACGGGTGGACGCCGGTGAGCACCTTGATCAGCGTGGACTTCCCGGCGCCGTTCTCCCCCATCAGGGCGTGCACCTCGCCGGGGAAGAGCCGGAAGTCGACCCCGTCCAGCGCCACCACCCCGGGGAACTCCTTGCGGATCCCCCGGACTTCCAGGACCGGTTGCTGCCGCACCCCGGTTCTCCTCTCGTGTCTCCCGTGCCGGGCCGCCCGCGGGCGGCCCGGCACGGCGGGGCGGGTCAGTACTGGCGGCTGGGGAGGGCCGCGGTGGCCTGCTCGGGGGTGAAGGTGCCCTCCTCGGTCTGGATCCGCCGCGGCACGCTCTCGCCCGCCTTGACCTTCTTGGCCAGTTCCATCAGCTGGTCGCCGAGCAGCGGGTTGCACTCGACATCGAAGTTGATCTTGCCCTGGCTCATCGCGGTGAAGGCGTCCTTGACCCCGTCCACCGAGACGATCTTGATGTCGGTGCCGGGCTTCTTGCCCGCCTCCTCGATCGCCTGGATCGCGCCGAGCGCCATGTCGTCGTTGTGCGCGTACAGCACGTCGATCTTCGGCTGGGACTTCAGGAAGGCCTGCATGACCTCCTTGCCCTTGGCGCGGGTGAAGTCGCCGGTCTGCGAGGCGACGATCTTGAACTTCGGGTCGCCCTTGATGGCGTCCGCGAAGCCGGACTTGCGGTCGTTGGCGGGCGCGGAGCCGGTGGTGCCCTCCAGCTGGACGATGTTCACGTCGCCGCTGCCGGACGCGTACTCCTTGACCAGCCAGTCGCCGGCCTTCTTGCCCTCCTCGACGAAGTCGGAGCCGAGGAAGGAGACGTACAGCGACTCGTCCTTGGAGTCCACCGCGCGGTCGGTCAGGATGACCGGGATGTGCGCGGCCTTGGCCTCCTTGAGGACGGTGTCCCAGCCCGACTCGACCACCGGCGAGAAGGCGATCACGTCGACCTTCTGCTGGATGAACGAGCGGATCGCCTTGATCTGGTTCTCCTGCTTCTGCTGCGCGTCGGAGAACTTGAGGGTGACGCCCGCCTTCTTCGCCGCGTCCTGGATCGACTTGGTGTTGGCGGTGCGCCAACCGCTCTCCGCGCCGACCTGGGCGAAGCCGATGGTCAGCTTGCCGTCCGACTTCTTGCCGTCGGAGGAGCCGCTGCCCGAGGAGCAGGCGGTGAGGCCGATGATCATGGCGCCGACGAGTGCGGCCGCGGCAACGGCTCTCTTGGACATGGGGGACTTCCTCTCGGATCGTCGATCGCACGGACGGCGGGGCCGGCCGGCGCTCACGGGGGTGCAGGGGGATGCGGGGGGTGCAAGGGGGCGAGACGACCGGATCGGGGCGCGACCGGGGAAGGTGCTCCGTCTCGTCCGGGTGAACGCGGTGTGGCGGCGCCGTTTCGCTTGAGGGAGATTGTTAGCGCTCACAATCACGATGGACAACCCAAGTCACCGCCCGTTACCCAATCTTGACCGGCCCTCGGCCCGCCCATGGGGAGGTCCGCCGCGGGCCGCGCCCCCTCCTTGACACCCCCGCCGCACCGGTGCTTTCCTCCGTGTCACGGGTCGGCCCACCCCGGATTGTGAGCGCTAACAGGCGGGGCGGGTACCCTGTCCGGAGCACCGCCGCGTGACGTCACCACCGCTCTCCCCGCACCGCACGGGGCTGACCGGCCGCCCGGCGCACGTCCGCGGTCGGCGAGGGAGTGGAACGTTGGGGACCGAAACGGCCGGGCCGGAGGCGCGACAGCCCGTGATGGCGGACGTCGCGAAACTGGCGGGGGTGTCCCACCAGACGGTGTCACGGGTCCTCAACGGCGCCCCGCACGTCCGCCCCGGCACCCGGGACCGGGTGCTCGCCGCCATCCGGGAGCTCGACTACCGGCCCAACTCGGCGGCCCGCGCCCTGGTCACCCGCCGCTCGCAGACCCTCGGCGTGGTCAGCTTCGAGTCCACCCTGTACGGGCCCGCCTCGATGCTGGACGGCATCGAGCGCGCCGCCCGCAGCGCCGGGTACTTCGTCAGCGTCGCCAGCCTGCGCTCGCTGGACGCCCGCTCCGTCCAGGAGGCCGTCGACCGGCTCCGCGACCAGGGCGTCGAAGGGGTCGTGGTGGTCGCGCCGCAGACCTCGGCCGTCAGCGCGGTCGCCAAGGTCTCCAGCTCGGTGCCGGTGGTCGCGGTCGGCTCCGGCGCCCGCTCCAGCATCCCGACCGTCACGGTCGACAACCGCTCCGGCGCGGAGGCCGCCACCCGGCAGCTGCTCGACCTCGGCCACCGCACCGTCCACCACCTGGCCGGGCCGTCCGGCTGGTTGGAGAGCCAGGACCGCCAGGAGGGCTGGCGCCGCACCCTGGAGGCCGCCGGGGCCCGGGTACCGGCCGTGGCGGTCGGTGACTGGAGCGCCCGCTCCGGCTACGAGGCCGGGCAGCGGATCGCCGGGCTGGCCGACGTCAGCGCCGTCTTCTGCGCCAACGACCACATGGCCCTCGGGCTGCTGCGCGCCCTGCACGAGAGCGGCCGCCCGGTGCCGGGCGACATCAGCGTGGTCGGCTTCGACGACATCCCGGAGGCCGCCTACTTCATCCCGCCGCTCACCACCGTCCGGCAGGACTTCGGCGAGCTCGGCCGCCGCGCCCTGGAACTGCTGGTGGCCGAACTCGGCGGCACCGACCACCCGATCACCCGGGTGCAGATCGCCCCCGAGATGGTGCTGCGCCGCAGCGCCGGGCCGGCGCACCGCGCCTGAGCGACGGGCGGCCGCGGCCGGGGCGGCGGGCGGCCGCGGCCGAGTCCGTGCGGTCGTACCTCTGGACCGGCCCCGGCGGCGGGGGATATAACCAATTCTTGTTAGCGCTAACATCCCCTCGGACTCCTCCCCACCCGGAAGGACCAGATCCCGCGATGTCGCTCTCCTCCCCCAACCGCCGCAGCCTGCTCAAGGCGACCGGCGTCCTCGCCCTCGCCCCGACCGTCGCGCTCGCCCCGGCGGCCCCGGCGGCCCCGGCGGGCGCGGCGGCCGCCGGCTCCCCGACCCAGCCGTTCGACCTCGGCCGGGTCCGGCTCACCGCCGGACGGCTGCGCGAGAACCAGGACCGCACGCTGGCGTACCTGCGCTTCGTCGACGTCGACCGCCTGCTGTACAACTTCCGCGCGAACCACCGGCTGTCCACCAACGCCGCCGCCGCGAACGGAGGTTGGGACGCCCCGGCGTTCCCGTTCCGGACGCACGTGCAGGGGCACTTCCTCAGCGCGTGGGCCCAGGCGTACGCCGGAACGGGCGACACCGTCTGCCGGGACAAGGCCGCGTACGCGGTCGCCGAGCTGGCCAAGTGCCAGGCCAACGACGCCGCGGCGGGATTCTCCGCCGGGTACCTCTCGGGCTTCCCGGAGAGCGACTTCGCCCAGTTGGAGGCCGGGACGCTCAAGAACGGCAACGTCCCGTACTACTGCGTCCACAAGACCATGGCCGGCCTGCTCGACGTGTGGCGCCTGATGGACAGCACCCAGGCCCGGGACGTCCTGCTGGCCCTGGCCGACTGGGTCGACCGGCGCACCGCCCGGCTGACGCAGGGCCAGATGCAGGCGCTGCTGGGAACCGAGTTCGGCGGCATGAACGAGGTGCTGGCCGACCTCCACCTGCGGACCGGGGACGCGCGCTGGCTGGCGGTCGCCCAGCGCTTCGACCACGCCGCGGTGTTCGACCCGCTGGCCGCCGGCCAGGACCAGCTGAACGGCCTGCACGCCAACACCCAGGTGCCGAAGTGGATCGGCGCCGTGCGCGAGTACCTGGCCACCGGGACCGCCCGCTACCACGACATCGCCGCCAACGCCTGGAGCTTCTGCACCACCGCGCACAGCTACGCCATCGGCGGGAACAGCCAGGCGGAGCACTTCCGCGCCCCGAACGCGATCGCCTCCCAGCTGACCAACGACAACTGCGAGCTGTGCAACTCGTACAACATGCTCAAACTCACCCGCGAGCTGTGGCAGTTGGACCCCGCCCGGGCCGCGTACTTCGACTTCTACGAACGCGCCCTGCTCAACCACGTGGTCGGCGCGCAGAACCCCGCCGACCCGCACGGGCACGTCACCTACTTCACCCCGCTGAAGCCCGGCGGGCGGCGCGGCGTCGGCCCGGCCTGGGGCGGCGGCACCTGGAGCACCGACTACGACTCGTTCTGGTGCTGCCAGGGCACCGGCGTGGAGTCCAACACCAAACTGGCGGACTCGGTCTACTTCCACGACGGCACCACGCTGATCGTGAACCTGTTCGTGCCCACCGTCCTCACCTGGGCCGAGCGCGGCCTCACGGTCACCCAGACCACCTCCTACCCCGCCGAGGACACCACCACGATCAAGCTGACCGGCAGCACCGGCGACACCTGGTCGATGCGCGTCCGTATCCCGGGCTGGACGTCCGGGGCCACCGTGAGCGTCAACGGCGCCGTGCAGAACGTCACCGCCACGCCCGGCAGTTACGCCGTCCTCACCCGCGCCTGGGCCTCCGGCGACACGGTGACCGTCAAACTGCCGATGCGCGTCGCGCTCGCGGCCGCCAACGACGACCCGAACGTCGCCGCGGTCACCTACGGCCCGGTCGTGCTGTGCGGCAACTACGGCAGCACCGCCCTCGCCGCGCTCCCCGTCCTGGACCCGGCCTCGATCACCCGCAACGGCAGCACGGGCCTCTCCTTCACCGCGACCGCCAACGGCTCGCCCGTCGGCCTCGGCCCGTTCCACGACGCGCAGGGCTTCAACTACACCGTCTACTGGAGCACCCGGAGCACCTCCGGGTTCCGCCTGCTCGACGCGGGCAGCGGGCTGGTGCTGGGCGTGCAGGACATGTCCACCGCGGACGGGGGGCGCGCCCTGCAGTGGGCCGACAGCGGCACCGCCGACCACGACTGGGAGCTGCTGGTCGACGGCACCGCGCTGCGCCTGCGCAACGCCAACAGCGGCAAGGTGCTGGGCGTGCAGGACATGTCCACGGCCGACGGCGCCCCCGTTCTGCAGTGGTCGGACAACGGCACCGCCGACCACCGGTGGACGGTCGTGGCGACGGCCGACGGCTCGCACGGCCTGCGCAACGCCAACAGCGGCAAGCTGCTCGGCATCGCGGGCGGCTCCACCGCGCAGGGCGCCTTCGCCGTGCAGGCCCCGGACACCTCCGCGGCCACCAGCCGGTGGTGGTTCCTCCCGACCGGCACCCGGCGGATCCGGAACGTGGCCAGCGGGCTGCTGCTCGGGGTGTCGGGCATGTCGACCGCGGACGGCGGCCTGGTGGTCCAGTGGGGCGACAACGGCACCGCCGACCACCTGTGGACCGCGGTGGTCGACTCCGGCGGGTACCTGCGGCTGCGGAACTCCCACAGCGGCAAGGTCCTCGCCGTGGAGGGCGGCGGCACGGCCAACGGCACCCGGATCGTCCAGTGGGCCGACAACGGGACCGCCGACCACCGGTGGCGCCTGCGGCACGGCGGCGGCGACACCTTCCGCCTGCAGTCCGCAGCCAGCGGCCGCGTGCTCGGCGTCGCCGGGGCGTCCACCGCGCAGGGCGCCCAGGTCGTCCTCTGGGACGACAACGGCACCGCCGACCACCTCTGGCGCTTCGTCTGACCCGCCGTCACGCCGACGGCCGGGCACGGTCCTCCGTGCCCGGCCGTCGGCCTTCGGGGGGCGGGGCTCAGCGCACGCCGCTCAGCCGGGAGGGCTTCCAGTCGACGAAGGCGGCGCCGCCCAGGTCGAGCGCGGTGGCGCGCTCCTGCAGCGACTCGGGGGTGGCGGCGTTGCGCCAGGAGCCGGTGACCAGGCGCTGCTCCAGGGCGTGCAGACCGGCCACGATCTCGGCGGTGGTGAAGTTGCAGTGCCCCTGCCGGGCGACGAAGGCCTGCCGCAGCAGGCCGTTGTCGCCCGCGGCCCGGATCCGGGCCGCGTAGGCGTTCTCCTGCTCGACGGGGACGAGCTGGTCGGAGGTGGTGTGGAGGGACAGCATCGGGACGCCGAGCGAGGCGACGGTGGAGCTGGCGTTCAGGTCCGCCCGGGCGGCGGCGGAGCCGGTGATGTCGGCGTGCGCGGTGAGCGCGGCGGTGTCGGCCTCCAGGTCGAGGCCCGCCGCGGCGTACAGGGCGCGGACCTCGTCGGCGTGCCAGGACTTGTCGAGCAGGTCGGTGTAGTCGACGCCCCTGGTGGAGGAGGGGTTGCCGCCCGCGGACTGCTCGACGGCGTAGCGGCCGGGGACGATGAAGTACAGCAGGCCCTGCTGGAGCCACTGGTACTGCTGGCGCTCCTGGTCGGCGTAGTCGGTGGGAGCGGGCGGGGCCTGGCCCGGGGCCCAGGCCGACTGGTTGAGGTAGGCGGCGGCGAGGGAGATCCTGGCCCGTCCGGCGGGGGTCTGCTGGGCGGCGTCGACGGCGGCGGAGAGCCGCTGGGCCAGTGCGGAGGCGGCGGCCGGGTCGGGCAGGTCGACCAGGTTCGGCAGGTCGGCGCGGTCGAAGAACCAGGCCAGGGCGTACTCGGCGTCGAGCTGGTAGTCCTCCAGGTCGACGCCGCCCGCGACGAGTCCGCACAGGTTCAGCGCGCCGTCGATCCGCCCGGCGCCGTCGCGGGCGATCTGGGCGTTGACCAGGCCGCCCATCGAGAGCCCGACGGAGACCACGTGGGTGGGCCTGCCCGCGGTGTCGCCGAACGCGGTGACGGTGGCGAACTGGTCCCGCTCGGCGGACTCCAGCGCCCAGGTCGACCCGTTCGGGTCGTAGGAGGAACCGGCCAGGGCGTAGCCCTCGGCGAGGAGCCGGTCCTTGACCGCGTCGGAGGGGGCGTTGGCGGCGGTGAGCGCGCCGAAACCGTGGCTGAACAGCAGCAGGACGCCGTTCCACCGGGCGGGCTTGTCGGCGATCCAGGTCGCGCCGTCCGGCAGGGTCCCGCGGTAGTGGGTGGACGCGGTGACGGCGGTGGACCCGGTGGACCCGGTGGACGCGGTGGCGGCGGCCGGGGTGGCGGCGGCGAGCGGGGCGGTGACGGCGAGCGCGGTGGCGGCGCACAGGGCGGCCAGCGCCCGGCGGGGCGATCGGGACATCGGGGCTCCAACAGGGTGGGTGGGCG
>NZ_JNYE01000126.1 GCF_000717185.1 Kitasatospora phosalacinea
GGCGAACGGGGGGTAAAGGTGTGCCCAACGGTCGCCGGGCCGCCGGGCGGAGCCCCACCGCCGGGCCGGGCCGAGGAAGAGGTGCCGGAGATGGACCGCTGCGTCGTCCTGGTCGACGCGGGCTACCTGCTGGGCGCGGCCGCCAGTCTGCTCGCGGGGGAGCCGGGCCGTTCCCGGATCGCCGTCGACCACCCGGTGCTGATCGGTGCGCTGCGCGAGCGGGCCGAGGAGGAGACCGGCCTGCCGCTGCTGCGGATCTACTGGTTCGACGCGGCCGTCGACCGCCGTCCCGCCCCCGAGCACCGCAGGCTGCGGGTGCTGCCCCGGGTCACCGTCCGGCTGGGCGCGCTGACCAGGGCCGAGGGCCGCTGGGTGCAGAAGGGCGTGGACGCGGCGATGCACGCCGAACTCAGCGAGCTGGCCCGCAACCACGCCTGTGCCGACGTGGTGCTGGTCACCGGCGACGGGGACCTGCTGCCCGGCGTCGCCTCCGCGAAGGAGCACGGCGTCGCCGTCCACCTGTGGGCGCTGGAGGCCGCGGACGGGGACTTCAACCAGTCCGAGGAGCTGGTCGGCGAGGCCGACGAGCGCCGGGTGCTGGACCGGCAGTGGATCGAACGCTGGGCCCGCCCCAAGGAGACCGCCGAGCCCGTCCCCCGGGTGCTGCCCGTCGCCGTGCTGCCCGCCGCCGCGCCGCGACCCCGCCCCGTCCCGCTGGTGCCCGCGCCCGCGGCCGCCGTCGCGGCCGCCGCCGCCGTGCCCGCCCCCGCCCGCAGCGCCCCGCTGCGGGTCATCCCCACGCCCAAGGACCTCGCCGGGCGCGCCGCCACCGGCCCGCCCGCCGCCGCGGTGTCCGTCGGGCCGGTGCTGCGCTGGTCGTCCGACCGCGGCTGGGTCGACCGCGCCGACGGCGCCACCGCCGCCGACGCCCTGCCCACCCTGGACCGGCTCACCACCTCCGCCCAGCGCTGGGCCGACCGCGAGGAGGACATCACCAGCGTCGGCGGCGACCCGCAGGAGGTCGGCCAGGTCTTCGCCCGCCGCTGGCTCGACCGCCTCGCCGCCGCCGAGCGCCCCGAGCTGCTGTGGACCGACCACCCGCGCATCCCGCACCGCCTGGACGGCGAACTGCTGCGCTACGCCGCCCGGTTCGGCCTGCTCGCGCACAAGGAGGACCAGATCGACGAACAGGACAGGTACGCGATCCGGGAGGGCTTCTGGAAGGAGCTCGCCGCCCGCGTCCCCGACGCCCGGCGCACCCCGGAGGCCCTCCGGGAGGACTGACGCCCGGGGCGCGGCCCGGACCCCGCGTGTCCGGAACGCCCCTTACGGCGCGTAGAGTCTTCCGACGTGAGCAAGGCACCTCAGGGCTGCTGCACGGTCAGCGGCCTGGTCAAGACCTACCGGGCGGGCGGCACCGAGGTCAGGGCCAACGACGGCATCGACCTCGACGTCCGGCGCGGCGAGGTCTTCGGCCTGCTCGGCCCCAACGGCGCCGGGAAGTCCACCCTGGTGCGCCAGCTCACCGGCCTGCTCCGCCCCGACTCCGGCAGCATCGACCTGCTCGGCCACGACGTCGTCCGGCACCCCGAACGGGCCGCCCGGCTGCTCGGCTACCTCGGCCAGGAGTCCACCGCCCTCGACGAGCTCACCGTCGCCCTGGCCGCCGAGACCACCGGCCGCCTGCGCGGCCTCACCCGGGCCGCCGCCCGCGCCGAGACCGCCGACGTGATCGCCGAGCTCGGCCTCGGAGCGCTCGCCCACCGCCCGCTCGCCAAGCTCTCCGGCGGCCAGCGCCGCCTCGCCTGCTTCGCCGCCGTCCTGATCGGCGAGCGCCCGCTGCTCGTCCTGGACGAACCCACCACCGGCATGGACCCCGTCGCCCGCCGCGCCGTCTGGAGCGCCGTCGACCGCCGCCGCGCCGAACGCGGCACCACCGTGCTGCTGGTCACCCACAACGTCATCGAGGCCGAGACCGTCCTCGACCGGGTCGCCGTGATCGACGCGGGCAGGGTCATCGCCTGCGACACGCCCGGCGGCCTCAAGGCGCTCGTCGACGGCCACGTCCGGCTCGACCTGGTCTGGCGCACCGACGCACCGCTCACCGTCCCCGCCGTCGCCGCGCTCGCCGAACGCGCCGAGCGCACCGGCCGCCGCTGGACCCTGCGCACCACCCCCGACGAGGCCCGCGAACTGGTCGCCGCCGTCACCACCGGCCCCGCCTTCGCCGCCCTCGACGACTTCACCCTCGCCACCCCCACCCTGGAGGACGCCTACCTCCGGCTCGGCGGCCGGACCGGAGGACTCGCCCGATGACGCTGCTCGACACCCCCGCCGTCAGCACCGCCCCCGCCCCGCTCGCCCCCGCCGCCCGGCTGCTGCCCGCCCTGGCCGCCGTCTACCGCGCCCAGCTGGCCCGGGCCAAGGTCTCCCGGATCCCGCTGCTGTTCGTCGCGACCTTCCAGTCCGTCGGCATCCTGGTCATGATGCGGGGGGTCGTCGACCCCGGCGACAACCCCTCCGCGCACGCGGTGGTCGCGGGCTCCGCCGTCCTGGTCGTCGCCTTCGTCGCGCTCAACCTGCTCGCCCAGTACTTCGGGAAGCTCCGCGCCACCGGCGGCCTCGACCACTACGCGACCCTGCCCGTGCCGCCCGCCTCCGTGGTCCTCGGCACCGCCGCCGCGTACGCCTCCTTCACCGTCCCCGGGGTCTTCGTGACCGCCGGGATCGGCAGCTGGATGTTCGAACTGCCGGTCGCCCGGACGTGGATCCTGCTCGCCGTCATCCCGCTCTCCGGCGCCGCCCTCGCCGGGCTCGGCGCCGCGCTCGGGCTGCTCGCCCCCCGCCAGGAGCTCGCCACCCTCGCCGGGCAGCTCGGCATGTCCGCGGCCCTGCTGCTCGGCGTCCTGCCCGCCTCCCGGCTCCCCGAGCCGGTGCAGTGGCTGCGCGACCTGCTCCCCTCCAGCTACGGCGTCGACGCCTTCGCCCTCACCTTCGCCCCGCACCCCGACTGGGGCCGCGTCCTCCTCGACCTCGGCGTCTGCGGCGCGGTCGGCCTGGTCTCGCTCACCCTCGCCACCTGGGCGTACCGGCGCGCTGCGCGCTGAGAGGCTCCGCACGGGGTCGTTCCGGGGCGGAGAGCGACAGCTTTCGGGTGGGTCGTGCTGGTTCGTCGGGGCGGTGGCCCGGTGCTGTACGGGGTCGTTCCGAGGTGGAGACCGACAGCTTTCGGGTGGGTCGTGAAACGATGGGGTCGTGACCGTACCGAACACACCTGCGGGCAGCACGCCCGGGCCGGACCCCTACGCCCCGGTCTTCCCGCCGCAGCCGTCCGCCCGTGCGGAGCGGCCGCCGCTCGGCCCCGAACTGCGGATCGGAGCGGTCATCACCGTCGCCGGGGCGGTCCTCGGCCTCGGCCTCGGGCTGCTCTGGCTCTGGCTGGCGCCCCGGGTCGGCTACGCCGTCCAGGACAACCACATCCTGTACCGCGACCCGGAGGGCGAGGAGCTGATCGGTGCGGCCGGCGTCTTCTCCCTGCTCGGCCTCGGCCTCGGCCTGCTGACCTCGCTGGGCGCCTTCCTGTGGACCCGGGCCCGCGGCGGCGGCATCTCCGTCGCGGTCGGCCTCGCCGCGGGCGGCCTGCTCGGCTCCGTCATCGCCTGGCAGCTCGGCACCCACCTCGGCGCCACCACCGACCTGCGCGCCCACGCGCTCTCCGTCGGCAACGGCGGCACCTTCGACGGGCCGCTGGAGCTCACCGCGAAGGGGGCGCTGATGGTCTGGCCGATGACGGCGATGATCGTGCTGCTGTTCCTCTCCGCGACCTTCGGCAAGCGGGAGCCGGACCAGCCGCCGTACTGGGCCACCCCGGGGCCCGCGGCGCCGCAGCAGGGCCCTTCGCTCGACAAGGCGTGAACGGCTGACAGGTCCCCGCGCCCCCTGCGGTGCGCTTCCCTGCGGGGATTCCCGGCGGTGCGCTTCCGGGCGGTGCTTCTCAGGGCTTGGCGATGGGGGCGGTGAGGGCCGCGGTGAGGCGGACGAGGTCGGCGGGGGCGAGTTCGACCTCGGTGCCGCGCTTGCCCGCGGAGACGAAGACGGTGGGGTGGGCGAGGGCGCCGGAGTCGACGACGGTGCGGAGCTTCTTGCGCTGGCCGAGCGGGGAGATGCCGCCGACCACGTAGCCGGTGGAGCGTTCGGCGGCGGCGGGGTCGGCCATGGCGGCGCGCTTGGTGCCGAGGGCGGCGGCGAGGGCCTTGAGGTCGAGCTGGCCGGAGACCGGGACGACCGCGACGGCGAGGGCGCCGTCGGTCTCGGCGAGCAGGGTCTTGAAGACGCGGTCGGCGGAGACGCCCATCGCCTCGGCGGCCTCGGCGCCGTAGGAGGCGGCGGCCGGGTCGTGGGCGTACTCGTGGACGGTGAACGGGACGCCCGCGGTGTCGAGGGCGACGGTGGCGGGGGTGCCGCCGGTGGTCTTCTTCTTGGCCAAGGGGGGTCCTCAGTTGGGGCTGAACGCCTGGCGGGTGAGGTCGACGGCGGGCAGGGAGGGGAGTTTGGCGAGGACCGCGCTCTCGTGGCGGAGCAGGGCGAGTTCGCGGGTGAGGCGCTGGGCGTTGTCGGGGCAGGCGAGGAGCTCCTGCTTGACCTTGGTGGGCAGCGAGGTCGCGGCGGCGACCAGGTAGGAGAGGACCTGCGGGTCGTCGGGGAGCTCGGGTTCGCCGCTGAGGGTGGCCTCGCGGGCCCCGGCGAGGCGCTTCTGGTAGGTGCGGAAGGCGCGTTCGACGCCCGCGGCGAGCGCGCCGGAGCCCTCGCCGGGCTCCTCGGGCAGCACGGAGACCTCGCCGACCAGGTAGGGGCCGGTGGCGTCGAGGGCGCGCAGCCGGAACCGGGTGGTGCCGGTGACGAGGAGTTCGTAGCGGCCCTCGGGCTGCTCCCGGACGGAGGCGACGTCGGCGACGCAGCCGACCGGGTAGAGCGCCTCCAGCGGGTCGCCGCCGGGGGCGCCGATGCCGTCCAACGGGCCTGCGGGAGCGTCGAGTTCGCGGACGGGCGCGGTCTCCCGGCCGTCCTTGACGGCGACCACGCCGAAGCGGCGCGGCGCGTCCTCGGGCTGTTCGAGCAGGTCGGCGACCAAGTGGCGGTAGCGCTCCTCGAAGACGTGCAGGGGCATCACCAGGCCCGGGTACAGGACCGTGTTCAGCGGGAAGAGCGGGAGCCGATCAGTCACGGCGGACAGCGTAGTTGGCGGCGGGCCGCCGCCGCGCCGCAGTTGTCCGCCGCCGGGGGTGTCAGCCGCGCTGGAGCAGCCTGGTGACGCCCGCGACGGCGGTGGTGGCGAGCACCCAGCCGGTCAGCACCAGGGCCGTGGCGATCCACTGGCCGGCGGGGTCCGGGTCCCAGCCGTTCTGGCCGAGGTCGATCAGCGGGAGGACCTTGCCGGCCGCGTACAGGGCGGGGTTCCACCGCACGTGCTCGTCGGCCTTGACGGGGGCGGGCTCGTGGGCGGCGAAGTACGCGGTGCCGAGCACCCAGGCGAGGACCAGCCAGGCGGCGGCCCGGCCGGGCCGGTAGCCGTAGCCGACGGCGGCGTCCTGGAGGTGGCCCCAGAGCCGGCCGGGCAGCGGCAGGGTGCGGCGGCGGCGGCGCTGCTTGGCGTACAGGACGGTGCGGGCGTCCTCGTCGGCGCCGTCGCGGCGCAGGGCGGCGGCGAGCTGCTCGTACGCCTCGGGGCGGAACTCCCGGCCGGAGTCGACCCAGGCGATCCGGCGCTCCAGCGGGAAGGGCTCGGTGGGGCGGAGCGACTCGTAGCTGAAGCCGGTGAGTGAGACGTGGTGGGCGGTGGGCCAGGCGGAGGGGGCGTCGACCAGGTTGCCGATCCGGGCGCGGTTGAGGCTGACCGGGCCGGTGGGCGGGGTGTCGCAGGTGAAGCGGAGTTCGGGGCTCTGGATCCGGCTGAGCGTGAGCTCCTCGCCCTCGCCGAGGTGGAACTCGGCGTTGGTGATCAGGACGGCGTTGTCGAAGCGCCCGTCGGAGAGCCGGATCCTCCCCCAGGAGCGGAACGGGGTGTGGGTGGTGTCCCGGTAGGGGGCGGCGGCCGTGGACCCGCCGTAGCCGGAGCCGTAGACGGTGCGCGAGCCCGTCCAGTTGGCGTCCTCGGAGCCGGACAGGTACAGGGTGTGGCCGACGGTGACCCGGGCCGCGTTGATCGCGTTCGGGTTGTCCGGGCCCGCGGCCCGCAGCGAGCCGCCGCGCAGCGAGAGCCGCCCGCCGATCCGGGCCGAGCGCAGGCTGAGCTCGCCGAGCAGGTCGAGGCGTTCGGCCTCGCAGTCCTGGTTGATCGCGATCCCGTCGGCGGAGACCGCCCGCCCGTACGCGTCCGGGCCGACGGCGGTCTGGTTGAGCAGCAGGTCGGTGCCGATCCGGGCGTCGGTGAGCCGGACGCCGCCGGGTATGCCGCAGCGGGCGAGGTGCACGTCGCCCTCGCTGGCCAGCCGGGAGGCCTCCAGCCGGGGGAGGGCGCAGGAGACGATCCGCAGGGTGCCCGCGGTGGCCTCGGAGAGCAGCAGCTTGCGTTCGAAGCGGCAGAGCTGGAACTCGACGTAGCAGCCGATCCGGCCGCCCGCGAGGGTGAACTCGCCGGTGATCCGGGCGCCGGTGAGCTTGAGCGCGCTGACCTTGCCGGGGGCGGCCTCCGGGCCGTGCAGCAGCAGCCGGGCGATCACCTCGGCGCGGACGGTGCGCTCCGGGCCCCAGGCGTCCGCGCCGAACGGGTCGTCCGGGCCGTGGTGCTCGTCCGCCGGGCGGACGGCCTGCCCGGCGGGGGCGGGGAGCAGCAGCTCGACGGGGCCGCTCCCGGCCCGCAGGTCGTACACCTCGCCGTGCCGGAAGGCCTCCCACAGGCCGCGCTCGGTGTCGGTCCAGTCGTCCGGTGCCTGCTCCACCGCGCCCCCCGATGATCTTGGTTTCGTCTCACCCTTCGTATCACGGACTGAAATGCCGGGCTGTCGGTTTTCGCCACTCCTTACACTTGGGCCTGTGATCTCTCGAATCGACCTCCGCGGCTCCTCCACGGACCCGCGCGACGTGCTGCCCCGTGCCGAGTTCGACGTCGAAGCCGCCCTGGAGAAGGTCCGGCCGATCGCGGAGGACGTGCGCCATCGCGGGGTCGCGGCGCTGATCGAGATCACCGAGCGCTTCGACGGCGTCCGGCTGGAGTCCACCCGCGTCCCGGCCGGGCAGATCGCCGAGGCGCTGGAGCAGCTGGACCCGAAGGTCCGCGCCGCGCTGGAGGAGTCGATCCGCCGCGCCCGCGCCGTCCACTCCGACCAGCGCCGGGTCGGCCACACCACGCAGGTGGTGCCCGGCGGCACCGTCACCCAGCGCTGGGTGCCGGTCGACCGGGTCGGCCTGTACGTGCCCGGCGGCCTCGCGGTCTACCCGTCCTCCGTGGTGATGAACGTGGTGCCCGCCCAAGAGGCCGGGGTGCGCGGCATCGCCGTCACCTCGCCGCCGCAGAAGGCGTTCGGCGGCCGCGTCCACCCGACCATCCTGGCCGCCTGCGCGCTGCTCGGCGTGGACGAGGTCTACGCGGTCGGCGGCGCCCAGGCGGTGGCGATGTTCGCCCTCGGCACCGAGGAGTGCGAGCCGGTCAACCTGGTCACCGGCCCCGGCAACATCTACGTCGCCGCCGCCAAGCGCCTGTTCGCGGGCCGGATCGGCATCGACTCGGAGGCCGGCCCGACCGAGATCATGGTCCTCGCCGACGACACGGCGGACGCCGCGGAGGTCGCCGCCGACCTGATCAGCCAGGCCGAGCACGGCCCGACCTCCGGCTCCGTGCTGGTCACCGCCTCGCCGCTGCTGGCCGACGCGGTGGAGGCCGAACTCAAGGCGCAGGTCGCCCGCACCAAGCACTCCGAGCGGGTGGCCGAGGCGCTCGGCGGCCCGCAGTCCGGCATCATCCTGGTCGACGACCTGGAGCAGGGCCTCGCCGTGGTCAACGCCTACGCCGCCGAGCACCTGGAGATCCAGACCGCCGAGCCGCACGCCGTCTCCGAGCGGGTCCGCAACGCGGGCGCGATCTTCCTCGGCCGCTTCACCCCGGTCTCGCTGGGCGACTACGCGGCCGGCTCCAACCACGTGCTGCCCACCGGCGGCTGCGCCTGCCACTCCTCCGGCCTGTCCGTGCAGACCTTCCTGCGCGGCGTCCAGGTCGTCGAGTACGACCGCGCCGCGCTGGCCGGGATCGCCGCGCACGTGGTCAACCTGTCCGAGGCCGAGGACCTGCCCGGCCACGGCGATGCTGTGAAGGCCCGATTCGACTGGACGGTACCCGGCGCGTGACGAAGATCGACGACCTCCCCGTCCGGGACGAACTGCGCGGCCAGTCCCCGTACGGCGCACCGCAGTTGGACGTGCCCGTCCAGCTCAACACCAACGAGAACCCGTACCCGCTGCCCGAGCCGCTGGTCGCCCGGATCGCCGAGCGGGTCGCCGAGGCCGCCCGCCGGCTCAACCGCTACCCGGACCGGGACGCGGTCGAGCTGCGCACCGGCCTGGCGCGGTACCTGAGCGACACCACCGGCTTCGCCGTCGGCACCGAGCAGGTCTGGGCCGCCAACGGCTCCAACGAGGTGCTCCAGCAACTGCTGCAGACCTTCGGCGGGCCCGGCCGCACCGCGATCGGCTTCGAGCCCTCGTACTCGATGCACGCCCTGATCGCCCGCGGCACCGGCACCGGCTGGGTCTCCGGCCCGCGCAACGCGGACTTCACCATCGACCTGGACGCGGCCCGCGCGGCCATCGCCGAGCTGCGCCCGAACGTGGTGTTCGTCTGCTCGCCGAACAACCCGACCGGCACCGCCGTCGCCGCCGAGACCGTGCTCGCCCTGTACGAGGCCGCGCAGGCCGCCGGGCCCAGCATGGTGATCGTCGACGAGGCGTACGTCGAGTTCTCGCACCGCGCCTCGCTGCTGCCGCTGCTGGAGGGCCGCCCGAACCTGGTGGTCACCCGCACCATGTCCAAGGCGTTCGGCGCCGCCGGGCTGCGGCTCGGCTACCTCGCCGCCGACCCGGCCGTGGTGGACGCGGTGCAGCTGGTCCGGCTGCCCTACCACCTGTCGGCCGTCACCCAGGCCACCGCGCTGGCCTGCCTGGAGCACACCGACACCCTGCTCGGCTACGTCGACCGGCTGAAGTCCGAGCGCGACCGGGTGGTGCTCGGGCTGCGCGGACTCGGCTTCGAGGTCACCGAGTCCGACGCCAACTTCATCCAGTTCGGCCGCTTCGCCGACACCCACGCGGTGTGGCGGGCGATCCTCGACCAGGGCGTGCTGATCCGCGACAACGGCGTCCCCGGCTGGCTGCGCGTCACCGCCGGCACCCCCGCCGAGAACGACGCCTTCCTGAGCGCCGTCTCCACCGTGAGCAAGGAGCTGTAACCCGCATGTCCCGCATCGGCCGCGTCGAACGCACCACCAAGGAGACCTCCGTCCTGGTCGAGATCGACCTCGACGGAACCGGCAAGACGGACGTCTCCACGGGCGTCGGGTTCTACGACCACATGCTCGACCAGCTCGGCCGCCACGGCCTCTTCGACCTCACCGTCAAGACCGAGGGCGACCTGCACATCGACACCCACCACACCATCGAGGACACCGCCCTCGCGCTCGGCGCCGCCTTCAAGCAGGCGCTCGGCGACAAGGTCGGCATCTACCGGTTCGGCAACTGCACCGTCCCGCTGGACGAGTCGCTCGCCCAGGTCACCGTCGACCTCTCCGGCCGCCCGTACCTGGTGCACACCGAGCCCGAGAACATCGCCCCGATGATCGGCGCGTACGACACCACGATGACCCGGCACATCCTGGAGTCCTTCGTCGCCCAGGCGCAGGTCGCCCTGCACGTGCACGTGCCGTACGGCCGCAACGCCCACCACATCGTCGAGTGCCAGTTCAAGGCCCTCGCCCGGGCGCTGCGCTACGCCTCCGAGCGCGACCCGCGCGCCGCGGGCATCCTGCCGTCCACCAAGGGCGCGCTCTGATGGCCACGCTGTTCATCATCCTCGGGCTCTTCTTCGCGGGCGGCGTCTGGTCGTTCTGGAAGCAGAAGCTGCCCAAGGGCGTCGTCCTCGTCCTCGGCTTCGCCTCGGCCATGTGCCTGGCCGCCGGCGTCATGCGCCTCTAGCCGCGCGCCCCTAGGAGACCTACAGATGTCCAAGAACGTCGTGGTGCTGGACTACGGCTCCGGCAACCTGCGCTCCGCCCAGCGCGCGGTCGAGCGCACCGGCGCCACCGTCACCGTCACCTCGGACTTCCAGCAGGCGCTGGACGCCGACGGGCTGCTGGTGCCCGGCGTCGGCGCCTTCGAGGCGTGCATGCGCGGCCTGCGGGCCGTCCGCGGCGAGCAGGTCATCGGGCGCCGGCTGGCCGGGGGCCGCCCGGTGCTCGGCATCTGCGTCGGCATGCAGATCCTGTTCGAGAAGGGCGTCGAGCACGGCGTCGAGACCGCCGGGTGCGACGAGTGGCCCGGCGTCGTCGAGCCGCTGGACGCCCCGATCGTCCCGCACATGGGCTGGAACACCGTCGACGCCCCCGAGGGCACCCGGATGTTCGCCGGGATGGACCCCGACACCCGGTTCTACTTCGTGCACTCCTACGGCGTGCGGCACTGGGTGCTGGAGAGCCACTCCGAGAAGATCCGCGCCCCCAAGGTGGTCTGGGCCACCCACGGGCAGCCGTTCGTCGCCGCCGTGGAGAACGGCCCGCTCTGGGCCACCCAGTTCCACCCCGAGAAGTCCGGCGACGCCGGAGCCGCCCTGCTGACCAACTGGGTCGACACCCTCTGACGACGGAAGAGTCCTTCAGAACATGACCAACCGCCTCGAACTGCTGCCCGCCGTCGACGTCCGCGACGGCCAGGCGGTCCGCCTGGTCAAGGGCGCCTCCGGCACCGAGACCTCCTTCGGCGAGCCGCTCGCCGCCGCCCTCGCCTGGCAGAACGCCGGCGCCGAGTGGCTGCACCTGGTCGACCTCGACGCCGCCTTCGGCACCGGCAGCAACCGCGAGCTGCTCCGCGAGGTCACCGGCCGCCTCGACATCAAGGTCGAGCTGTCCGGCGGCATCCGCGACGACGAGTCCCTCGCCGCCGCCCTCGCCACCGGCTGCACCCGGGTCAACCTCGGCACCGCCGCCCTGGAGGCCCCCGAGTGGGTCGCCAAGGTCATCGCCGAGCACGGCGACAAGGTCGCCGTCGGCCTCGACGTGGTCGGCACCACCCTGCGCGGCCGCGGCTGGACCCGCGACGGCGGCCAGCTCTACGACGTGCTGGCCCGCCTCGACGCCGAGGGCTGCGCCCGCTACGTGGTCACCGACGTCAACCGCGACGGCACCCTGACCGGCCCCAACCTGCAGCTGCTGCGCGACGTCTGCGCCGCCACCGACAAGCCCGTCGTGGCCTCCGGCGGCGTGTCGTCGCTCGACGACCTGCGCGCCATCGCCACCCTGGTACCGGAGGGCGTCGAGGGCTCGATCGTGGGGAAGGCGCTCTACGAGCAGAAGTTCACCCTCGAAGAGGCCCTGGAGGCTGTGTCCCGATGAGCGACGAAACCCCGGCACCCACCACCGCCCGCACGTCCGGCGAGTCCCCCTACGAGGACCGGTACGGATTCTCCCGGGCGGTGGTGGCCGGGGACTTCGTCCTGGTCTCGGGGTGCACCGCCTACGACGACGGCGTCCCCGTCCACGAGGGCGACCCGTACGAGCAGACGCTGGCCGCCTTCGCGGTCGCCCTCGACGCGCTCGCCCGCCACGGACTCACCGCCGCCGACGTGGTCCGCACCCGGATGTACCTCACCCACGTCCGGGACTGCGACGAGGTCGGCCGCGCGCACAAGGAACTCTTCGACCAGGTCCGCCCGGTCGCCACCATGGTGGTCGTCCAGGGCCTGACCGACTCCCGGATGATGGTCGAGGTCGAGGTCGAGGCCCACCGGCCGGGCCTCGCCCGCACTTTGGAAGGCACCCAGCCGTGACACTCGCAGTACGCGTCATCCCCTGCCTGGACGTGGACGCCGGACGCGTCGTCAAGGGCGTCAACTTCCAGAACCTGCGCGACGCCGGGGACCCGGTCGAGCTCGCCAAGCTCTACGACGCCCAGGGCGCCGACGAACTCACCTTCCTCGACATCACCGCCTCCTCCGGCTCCCGCGAGACCACCTACGACGTGGTCCGCCGCACCGCCGAGCAGGTCTTCATCCCGCTCACCGTCGGCGGCGGCGTCCGCGCCGTCGAGGACGTCGACAAGCTGCTGCGCGCCGGGGCCGACAAGGTCGGCGTCAACACCGCCGCCATCGCCCGCCCCGAACTCGTCCGCGAGATCGCCCAGCGCTTCGGCCGCCAGGTCCTCGTCCTCTCGGTCGACGCCCGCCGCTGCCCCGAGGGCACCGAGACCGCCTCCGGCTTCGAGGTCACCACCCACGGCGGCCGCCGCGGCACCGGCATCGACGCCGTCGAGTGGGCGGTGCGCGCCGCCGAACTCGGCGCGGGCGAGATCCTGCTCAACTCGATGGACGCCGACGGCACCAAGGACGGCTACGACCTGGAGATGATCCGGGCCGCCCGCAAGGCCGTCTCCATCCCGGTCATCGCCTCCGGCGGCGCCGGGAAGCTCGCCGACTTCGCCCCCGCGGTCGACGCCGGGGCCGACGCCGTCCTCGCCGCCAGCGTCTTCCACTTCGGCGACCTGACGATCGGCCAGGTCAAGGACGAGCTCCGGGCCACCGGGCACCCCGTCCGCTGAGGCCCGCCGGGGCCCTCGCGGTCAGTGCCGGGGCCCCGCGGTCAGTGCCGGGGCCCTCGTGGCCACTGCCGGGGTTCCGGCGTCACTGTCGGGGTTCCGGCTCGCCGCCGGGGCTCCGGCCGTCACTGTCGGGGCTCCGGCTCACCGCCGGGGCTCCGGCTCCAGCAGCGCGAACTGGGCGCCGAACGGGTCCGCCAGCACCGCGATCCGGCCCACCGTCGGCACCTGCTCCGGCGGCACCAGCACGCTCCCGCCCAGCCGCCGCACCTCGTCGGTGGCCAGCAGCGCGTCCGCCACCGCGAAGTGCACCAGCCAGCCCACGTCCACCCGCGGGTGCACGCCCGCGATGCCGCCGAACTCCTCCCCGCCGTCCGCCGGGCCCAGCACCGCGTACTCCACCCCCGGCACGCCCGCGCTCCGGCTCCGCCAGCCGAACAGGCCCCGGTAGAACCGCAGCGCCCCCGGCACGTCCGAGGTGTGCAGCTCCGCCCAGCACAGCGCGCCCCGCGCGCCCGCGACGGCCTCCGGCCCGGCCGCCCCGCCCGTTTCCCGCACCGCGAACCGGCCGCCCGTCGGGTCGGTCAGTTGCGCGGTCCGGCCCCGCCGGCCCGGCCCCTCGGCGGGCCCGACCCGAACGGTGCCGCCCGAACGCTCCGCCGCCGCCGCGACCCCCGCCGCGTCCGCCGCGGCGAAGTGCACCGTCCAGGCGGGCATCGGCTCCGCCTCCGTCAGCGGGCCGACCCCCGCCACCGTCCGGCCCGCGCTGCGGAAGATGCCGTAGCCGTCAGGGCCGGGCGGGCCCAGCTCCCAGCCGAACAGCGAACCGTAGAACAGCCCGGACTCGGCGAGGTCCGGACTGCCCAGGCCGATCCAGCTCGGCGAACCGGGGCGGAAGTCGCTGCTCACCATGGTCGTGCGCTCCTGGGGTGCGGGGGAGGGGCCGGGCCGGGCAGGGGCCCGGGGCCAGGCTGGCACACCCACCGACCGCACCGAACGGACCGACGCGCCGTCAGGCCGCCGCCCCGGCCCCGGGCAGCGGCAGCACGTGCGACAGCGTCTCCACCGCCTCCGGCGCGCCCTCCGCCACCACCGCGGCCCGGGCGCCCCGCCCGTACAGGAACAGCACCAGCTCGCCCGGCTCCCCGCGCACCGTCACCTCCGGCGCGCCCCGCCGCCGCACCAGCGCCTCCCGGCCGTCCGGGTGCACCAGCCGCAACGAGAGCGGCGCCCGCGCGTCACCGAACCGCGCCACCGCCGGGAGCCGCCGCCACAGCGCCTCCGCCAGCTTCGCCGACGGCGGCTCCGGCTCGAACGGCACCGCGCGGCGGACGTCCTCCGCGTGCACGAAGAACTCCACCAGGTTCGCCGCCCCGTCCACCCCCGGCAGGTTGAACGGCGACCAGGCCGGCGGCCCCGAGCGGAACGACTTCACCAGCCCCTCGTACCCCCGCTCCGCGACCTTCCCCTGCACCCGCTCCGTCCACCCCGCCAGCGCCCCCACCCGGATCCCCGCCGCCGCGTCCGGCCGCCCCTCCCGCACCACCAGGTGCGCCGCCAAGTCCCGTGCCAGCCACCCCTCGCACAGCGTCGGCCCCTCCGGCCCCGCCGCCGCCAACAACCGACTCAACCGGGCCCGCTCGCCCTGCGCAAGACTCACCATGCGCCCAGCCTAAGGGTCACGGGTGGAGCGGGGCGGTCAGCTTGCGGTCCGATTGCTGATTGCTGACGGTGACGGTGCAACTGGCGTCCCGGTACCCCTGCTGGTAGTACTTCGTCAACGGGACGATCGGGCTGTTGTTGTACAGGTCGAAGCCGCCCTGCTGCCGCTGCACCGCCTCCAGCGACGGTGCGCAGAGCTCCAGCAGCGCCTTGTTGACCGCCCGGTCGTCGGCCAGCCCGTCGGGCATCACGACGTTGGCGGTGGTCTCGGCGTCGTGCGGCTGGTCGCAGGGCGTGACGGTGCTGTCCTTCACCCCGCTGATCCACGGCATCAACAGGCAGGTGCCCGGCGGGTAGTACGGGTACGGGTACGTCTTGGACGGGCTGGGGCTCGGGGTCGGGCTGGGGCTGGGGCTCGGGGGCGGTGGGGCGGCGGCCGGTTCCTTCGGGTCGGGCCACAGCAGCACCGCTGCCACGACGACGAGCGCGGCCACCAGGCCCGCCAGGAACGCCTTCTGTCGTCCGCTCATGCCAACCCCCCTGATTCGAAGGCCATTCTGATGGCACAACAGCTGTCACGTCAGTCCTTTTCGGACATTCGTTTGCTCATCCTTTGCATGCTGATCAGTAGGATGACCGGCCTGTCAGGGGGATGTCACCGGGACGTCGGAGAAAGGCAACTGCCATGGGGGACAACGGGTTTCGGGTCGAGCCCAGTGCGCTCGACCGGTACTCGTCGCTGCTGGCCGAGCAGGCCGAGCAGCTGAGCCGGATCGCGGCCGCGACCGCCGCGATCACGATCTCGTCGGACGCGTTCGGGCACCTGCCGAACGCCCAGCACCTGGCCTCGGCGTACCAGGAGCACGCCGGTGCCAGCCGCGAGAACGTCGGGCTGATCGGCAGTGCGGTGGAGGGCAGTTCGCGGGGGCTCTCGGGGGTTTCGCGGAACTACACGAGCCACGAGGACCACGTCGTGGGCACCCTGGGGGGTGGTCGCTGATGGCGCGCGGCAGTGGCGGGAGCAGCAGCACGTCGAGCAGGCCGAGGCGGCCCGACCCGCGGGAGAGCTACGCCCAGCCGCGGCAGCAGCAGCACGCGCAGGTGACCGACCCGAGCACGGTCGACACCTCCAGGCACCCGCAGCCGCAGCCGCAGCCGCACGCGCAACCGCAGACGCCCCCGGCCGGTCACGACGGCACCGGTCGGGCGCCGGCGGTGGGGGACCCGGAGGAGGTCCGTCCGGGTGCGGCGCGGCCGGCCGGCGACGACGGCGGGGAGACCGGGGGCGGTGCGTCGGACGAGCCGGAGGCCGTGCAGGAGGGCTGGTTCGGCGGTGCGCTGAAGGAGGCCGCGAGGAACGCGGCCGGCAGCCTGGGGGGCAAGGCCGGCGACTGGGCCGGGGAGCGGCTGTTCGGCTCCTCCGAGGAGGAGGAGCCGGAGCCGGAGGAGGGGACCCCGGTCGCTGCGGGGCTGGGCCGCGCCGCGACGGAGGGGATGCGCGCGTACCGGGCGGAGCACGCCGGGGCCGGGCCGGAGGGCTGGAGCACCCAGCCGGCGTACGTGTCGGGGCCGGGGGCGGAGCTGCTGAACGGCGGGAGCGACGCGTACGCGTGGGCCCGGGCGCAGATCCAGGAGTCGATCAAGAGCCTGCCGGAGGCGGAGCACAAGTCCCGGGGCGGGCTGAGCGGGGCGCTCGACGAGATGGTCGAGTGGGCGCTGGAGAAGTCCGGGCTGCTGGACATGCTGGAGAAGGTCACCGGCAACCTGGCGGAGCTGAACGGCGCGACGATGGAGTGGCAGGCACAGGCCTCCGCCGTGCGGTCGGTGGCGGCGGAGCTGCGCTCGGGCGTGATGCCGGTGGCGGAGAGCTGGGCGGGGTCGGCGAGCGACGCGTTCGGCGGCCACATGGGCAACGTCGCGGACGCGCTCGACCAGACCGCCGAGGAGATGATGCAGACCGCGCAGATCATCAACTCGGCCGCGCAGGAGTGCGCGACGGCCGAGGGCATGGTGATCGAGATCATCACCGAGGCGATCGAGTCGCTGATCGTGTCGCTGGCCGCGGAGGCGGTGCTCTCCTTCGTCACCTTCGGCGCGGCCGCGGTGGTCGGCGCGCTGCTCGACGAGGCGGAGATCGACGTCTTCGTGGCGCGGGTGGCGCGGGTGTCCACCAAGCTGGCGAAGGCGCTGGAGGAACTGCTGAAGGCCCTCCAGGAGATGGGCAAGGCGGTGAAGGCGACCCGCAAGCTCGGCGACATCGGCAAGGTGATGCAGAAGATGGAGAAGGTCGAGGCGGCCTTCAACGACGTCCGGAAGCTGGAGGAGGGCGAGAGCAGGCTCGCCAGGATCGCCCAGAAGGTCGACGAGAAGGCCACCGAGAAGGTCGGCGCCTGGGCCGAGGACAGGATCAAGGCGGGGCTGGGCATCGACGAGGAGGACCGCGGGGGCGTCGAGCGCGGTGACGGCACGCTGAAGGGCAACCTCAAGGCGGCCGGGAAGTCCTCGCTGGGGGCCCTCAAGGAGGGCTTCAACAGCGAGACGAACAGGAACGCGATGGAGCAGGAACTGCTCCACGACATCGGGCTGGACCAGGAGCCGGACCCCTACCGGGTGGACCGCTCGCGGATCCGGACGGCGTTCGGCTGAGCCGGGGCGTCCCGGCGCCGGGCAGTGCGGTTCCGCCCGGGGCGGCCTGCGAGAATGGGGCCATGTCGACCTCTCCCGCCGCCCCGGGCAGCACCGCACTGGACCAGGCGATCGCCGCCCGCCTCAAGCGCACCCCGGACGGCCTGCTGCCCGCCGTCGCCCAGCAGTACGACACCGGCGAGGTGCTGATGCTCGGGTGGATGGACGACGAGGCGCTGCACCGCACCCTGACCACCGGCCGCTGCACGTACTGGAGCCGCAGCCGGGCCGAGTACTGGGTGAAGGGCGACACCTCGGGCCACTTCCAGCACGTCAAGCAGGTCGCCCTGGACTGCGACGGGGACACCCTGCTGGTCAAGGTCGACCAGGTCGGCGCGGCCTGCCACACCGGCGACCGGACCTGCTTCGACGCCGACGTGCTGCCGCTCGCCCAGTAGCCTGTCCCCGACCGTCCGACCGTCCGACCGTCCGACCGCCCGTCCTTCTCATCCGATCGGTGTCCCATGGAACTTGAGGCTTTCCGCACGCTCGCCGCCGACACCCGGGTCATCCCGGTCACCCGCAGGCTCCTGGCGGACGGCCTCACCCCGATCGGCGTGTACCGCAGCCTCGCCGCCGAGCGGCCCGGCACCTTCCTGCTGGAGTCCGCCGAGCAGGGCCGCAGTTGGGCCCGGTACTCCTTCGTCGGGGTGCGCTCCGGCGCCGTCCTCACCGTCGGCGAGGACGGCGGCGCCCGCTGGCTCGGCGAACCCCCCGTCGGCATCCCCACCACCGGCGACCCGCTGGAGGTGCTGCGCGCCACCCTCGCCGCCCTGCACACCCCCCGGCGCCCCGACGACGGCCTCCCGCCGCTCACCGGCGGCCTGGTCGGCTACCTCGGCTACGACGTGGTGCGCCGCCTGGAGAAGCTCCCGAACCTCACCCCGGACGACCTGAAGCTCCCCGAGCTGACCCTGCTGCTCGCCACCGACCTGGCCGTCCTCGACCACGCCGACGGCACCGTGCTGCTGATCGCCAACGCGGTCAACCACAACGACCTCGCCACCGGCGTCGACGAGGCCCACGCGGACGCCGTCGCCCGCCTCGACGCGATGGAGGCCGACCTGCGCCGCCCCGTCGACCCCGGCCTCGCCACGTACACCCCGACCGCCGTCGACGCGCACTCGCCGTTCGGCGGCGAGCCCTACCGCAAGGCCGTCGACGTGGTGAAGGAGCGGATCCGGGCCGGCGAGGCCTTCCAGGTCGTCCCCTCGCAGCGCTTCGAGGCGCCCTGCCGGGCCTCCGCGCTCGACGTCTACCGCGTCCTGCGCACCACCAACCCCAGCCCCTACATGTACCTGTTCCGCTTCCCCGGCCCGGACGGCGGCGCGGACGGCGGCTTCGACGTGGTCGGCTCCAGCCCCGAGGCCCTCGTCAAGGTCGCCGGGGGCGAGGCCATGCTGCACCCCATCGCCGGGACCAGGCACCGCGGCGCCACCCCGCACGAGGACGCCGAACTCGCCGCCGAACTGCTCGCCGACCCCAAGGAGCGGGCCGAGCACCTGATGCTCGTCGACCTCGGCCGCAACGACCTCGGGCGGGTCTGCGCGCCCGGCTCGGTGGAGGTCGTGGAGTTCATGACCGTCGAGCGGTACAGCCACGTCATGCACATCGTCTCCACCGTCACCGGCAAGGTCGCCGCCGACCGCAGCGCGTTCGACGTCCTCACCGCCTGCTTCCCCGCCGGCACCCTCTCCGGCGCGCCCAAGCCCCGCGCCATGCAGATCATCGAGGAGCTCGAACCCACCCGCCGCGGCCTGTACGGCGGCTGCGTCGGTTACCTGGACTTCGCGGGCGACTCCGACACGGCCATCGCCATCCGGACGGCGGTCATCCGCGACGAGACCGCGTACGTCCAGGCGGGCGCGGGCGTCGTCGCCGACTCCGACCCGCACGCGGAGGACACGGAGTGCCGCAACAAGGCGGCGGCGGTGCTCAGGGCGGTCGCGGCGGCGAACACGCTGCGCTGACGCGGGGCCTGCCCCACCCACCCACCCACCTGTGCGCGCCCCGCCGGGCCGGACCCGGCACAGCCGGGTGCGGCGGGGGTTTGGCGCTGCGCCGGGTCGGCTCCGGTTCCGCCGTAGAGGGGTGGGGGTCGGGG
>NZ_JNYE01000127.1 GCF_000717185.1 Kitasatospora phosalacinea
CTGACCAGCGTGATCTGGCACAACGACCACACCGGCCAACCCGTCAAACGCTCGCTGACCGCCTACGACCACTAGCCCTTGGCATCAATCATCTAGTTGGCCCGGTCGAAGTCGATCGCGCTGTACGCCCGCAGCTTGGCGAGCTTGTGGGTGGAGTCGATCCGCCGGATCGTCCCGCTCTTGGAGCGCATCACCAGCGACGAGGTGGTGGCGGTCTCCTGGCGGTAGTGGACGCCGCGCAGCAGTTCGCCGTCGGTGATGCCGGTGGCGACGAAGAACACGTTCTCGCCGCTGACCAGGTCGTCCGTGGTCAGGACGCGGTCCAGGTCGTGCCCGGCGTCGATCGCCTTCTGCCGCTCCGCCGCGTCCTTGGGCCACAGCCGTCCCTGGATGACGCCGCCCATGCACTTCATCGCGCAGGCGGCGATGATGCCCTCGGGGGTGCCGCCGACGCCCATCAGCAGGTCGACGCCGGTCCCCTCGCGGGCGGCCATGATCGCACCGGCCACGTCGCCGTCCGAGATGAACTTGATCCGGGCGCCGGCCTCGCGGATCTCCCGGACCAGGTCCTCGTGCCGGGGCCGGTCGAGCACGACGACGGTGACGTCCTCGACGGCGGAGCCCTTCGCCTTGGCGACCCGGCGGATGTTGACCGCGGGCGGGGCGGTGATGTCGACGTAGTCGGCGGCCTCGGGGCCGCAGACCAGCTTGTCCATGTAGAAGACCGCGCTGGGGTCGAACATGGTGCCGCGGTCGGCGACCGCGAGCACCGCGACGGCGTTGTTCATGCCCTTGGCGGTGAGGGTGGTGCCGTCCACCGGGTCGACGGCGACGTCGCACTCGGCGCCGGTGCCGTCGCCGACCCGCTCGCCGTTGTAGAGCATCGGGGCCTCGTCCTTCTCGCCCTCGCCGATGACGACGACGCCGTTCATCGAGACGGTGGAGACGAGGGTGCGCATTGCCTTCACGGCCGCGCCGTCGGCGCCGTTCTTGTCGCCCCGGCCGACCCAGCGGCCGGCCGCCATCGCGGCGGCCTCGGTGACCCGGACCAGTTCGAGGGCGAGGTTGCGGTCGGGCGCTTCCGGCGCGACCTCGAGGGCGGAGGGGAGGTGGTGCGGGTACTGCGTGGTCATCGTCGTTACCTCTCTGTACGCGACGGCCAGTCAGCACCGGGACGCGGAGCGTCACCAGTGCTGCGTTGAGGGTTGCTGCGATCGTATCGGCAGGTGGAACGGGTGTCTGTGGCGCCCGCCTCGCCCGCCCCTTACCGGCACCGACCGGCACCGACCGGCACACCGGTGCGCGGCGCCCGCGTAAGCGCCGCCTACCATGGGCGGGTGGCAGGCAACAGCAGCAAGAGGGGCCGTCAGACGGTACGGGACATGGTCCTGTCGATGGCGGCGGTCGGCGTCGTGGTGGTGGTCGCGTACTTCTCGATCCCCAGCGCGGACGGCAAGGGCGGCGTGCACGCCGTGCCGTACCAGGTCGAGCTCGCCTCGGCGAAGCGCGCCGCACCGTACCCGCTGCTGGGCCCGGACCGGCTGCCGGACGGCTGGACGGCCACCTCGGTGAGCTACAGCCCCAACGACAAGGGCCGCGCCGCCTGGCACCTGGGCATCAACACCGCCTCCGGCCAGTACGCGGCGATCGAGCAGAGCGACGGCAAGTCCGCGGACGTGGTGGAGCGGAACGTGCCGGGCGCCCAGCCGGACGGCACCGTCACCGTGGCGGGCCAGGAGTGGCAGCGGGTGCAGGGCGACCGCTACCGGGCGCTGGTCCGCCCGGCGGGGGAGACCGGCACCACGGTGCTCACCGGCACCGCCTCGTACGAGGAGCTGGCCCGGCTCGCCGAGACCCTGAAGTAGGCCCCGCGGTACGGCGAAGGCCCCCGCCGGGGTACGGCGGGGGCCTTCGCGGTCACGCGGCGTCCGGGATCAGACGGTGGTGACGACCTCGTCGTAGGCCAGGCGCGGGCTGCGCGGGAACCAGGCGTCCTCGCCCGGCTTGCCGATGTTGACCACGGCCAGCACCGAGTGCTCGCCGTCGCCGAAGAACTCCTTGTTGATGCCCTCGGCGTTGTAGCCGGTCATCGGGCCGGCGGCCAGGCCGGCGGCGCGGACGCCGATGATGAAGTAGGCGGCCTGCAGGGCGCCGTTCAGGGTGGCGGAGGCCTCGCGGACCGGGCGCTCGGAGAAGAACATGTCCTTCGCCTGCGGGAAGTGCGGCAGCTGCGACGGGAGCTCCTCGTGGAACTCGTTGTCGGCGGCGAGGATGGCGACCAGCGGCGCGGCGGAGGTCTTGGCCTGGTTGCCCTCGGCCATGTGCTGGACGAGGCGGGCGCGGCCCTCCTCGGAGCGGACCAGGACGATGCGCAGCGGCTGCTGGTTGAACGCGGTCGGGCCGTACTTCACCAGGTCGTAGATGGCCTGGACCTGCTCGTCGCTGACCGGCTCGTCCGAGAAGGTGTTGGCGGTGCGGGCCTCGCGGAAGAGCAGGTCCTGGGCGGCGGCGTCGAGTGCCAGGGTCATGGTCTGTGTCCTACCTCAAGCTGGGGTCCGGTCCGGCGGCTGGGTGCCGCACGATGAGGTCCAACTTCGATGAAACTTAAACCATTCCCGGCTCCCGCCGTGACGTGCGTCACACGGAGGCCCCGCCGGTCACTCCCCGGCGGGCTCCTCCACGGCCATCGCCGCGTCCAGCCGGGCCCGGGCGCCGTCCAGCCAGCGCTGGCAGACCTTGGCCAGCTCCTCGCCGCGCTCCCACAGTGCCAGCGACTCCTCCAGTGTCGTCCCGCCGGTCTCCAACTGCCGCACCACCTGCAGCAGTTCGTCCCGCGCCTGCTCGTAGCCGAGCGACTCCTGAGGACCTGCTCCCTGCCGACCGCGCTGATCTGCCATGCCGCCAGGGTAGGCGCTGCCCCCGACAAACCCGTCGCACCCCGCCCCGGCCCCGGCGGCGCCCCGGCCGCCGGGGCCGCGCGCCCTACGCCAGCGTGCGCCGCAGGTTCAGCCGGGCCCGGTACGTCAGCGTCTTCACCGCGCCCACCCGCAGACCGATCCGGTCGGCGATCTCCACCGAGCTCAGCCCGTCCCAGTACCGCAGCCGCAGCACCGAGCGCTGCCGCTCGTTCAGCACCGACAGCGCCGCCCCCACCCGCTCCGCCTCGGCCGCGGCGATCACCGAATCCTCCACCCGCACCCCGGAATCGCGGTCGGCGACCGCGGCCACCGCCGACTCCCGGCGGGTGGAGCGCCGTTTCTCGTGGTCCAGAAGCACATTGCGGGCGATGGTGAACATCCACGCGCCGAGATCCGTGCCCGTCCAGTGGAAACCGCGAATTCCCGCCATCGCGCGGACGAAAGTGTCCTGGGCCAGGTCCTCGGCCAGCGGCCGGCTCCCGGTGCGGCGCAGCAGGAACGCCAGCACCGCGCCGTGGTAGCACCGGTAGATGTCCGCCCAGGCATCGCGGTTCCCCGACTTGGCCGCCTCGATCAGCGCGGGCGTCACCACCGGTCCGTCCGACGGGGAGACGTCCATGCCAAACCTCCGGAAAATGCCGGAAAAGGGAAGGCCCGTCACACTATGACCCGGTCCGACCCGGGGCAAGCAGTTCACGGGAAAGCAACGTGAATTCCCGTCGATTCCCGCGCGGAGGGGGGCTCGCGGGCAATTCCGCGAGCCGCCACCGGATTGTCGACGGACGGTCAGCCCGCGCCGGGCTCCACCCGCACCCCGAACGACCCGCCCGCGACCCGGGCCCGCAGCGCCTCCCCGTCCGCGGCCTGCGCCGGGTCGGTCAGCACCGTGCCGTCCGCCTTCTGCAGCACCGCGTACCCGCGCTCCAGGGTGGCCAGCGGCGACAGCGCCACCACCCGGGCCAGCGCGTGCCCCAGGTCGCTCTGCGCGAGGTCGAGCCGGTGCCCGAGCGCCCGCCGGGACCGCTCCACCAGCGCCTCCACCTCCGCGCCGCGGGCCGCCACCGCCTCGGTCGGCGCCGCCAGCGCCGGACGGCTGCGCACCGAGGCCAGCCCCGCCGACTCCCGCTCCACCCGGTGCAGCACGGCCCGCCGCGCCTGGTCGCGCAACTGCCGCACCCGGGCCAGCTCCTCGCCCACGTCCGGCACCACCCGCTTCGCCGCGTCGGTCGGGGTGGACGCCCGGAAGTCCGCGACGAAGTCCAGCAGCGGTCGGTCCGGCTCGTGCCCGATCGCGCTCACCACCGGCGTCCGGGCCGCCGCCACCGTCCGCACCAACTCCTCGTCGGAGAACGGCAGCAGGTCCTCCACGCTGCCGCCGCCGCGGGCCACCACGATCACCTCGACCTCCGGCAGCGCGTCCAGCTCCCGCACCGCCTCGCACACCCGGCCCACCGCCTGCGGCCCCTGCACCGGCACGTTGCGCACCTCGAAGCGGACGGCCGGCCAGCGCCGCCGGGCGTTCTCCAGCACGTCCCGCTCGGCCGCCGAACCGCGGCCGGTCACCAGGCCCACGCAGCCCGGCAGGAACGGCAGCGGCTGCTTCCGGGCGTCCTCGAACAGCCCCTCGGCGAACAGCCGCCGCTTCAACTGCTCCAGCCGCGCCAGCAGTTCGCCCAGCCCGACCAGCCGCAGCTCGGAGGCCCGCAGCGAGAGCGCCCCGCGCGCCGTGTACCACTCCGGCTTCGCCCGGACGATCACCCGGGCCCCCTCCTGCACGGCGTCCGCCACCTGCTCGAACACCTGCCGGAAGCAGGTCACCGTCAACGAGACGTCCCGGTCCGGGTCCCGCAGCGTCAGGAACACCATCCCGGCCCCCGGCCGCCGGTTCAGCTGCGCGATCTGCCCCTCCACCCACACCTCGCCCAGCCGGTCGACCCACCCCCCGATCAACGCCGAGACCTTCCCCACCGGCAGGGGCGCTTCCGGACTGCTCGCATTGGCCATCCCCCGAGGCTAACCGCTGCCACGGACGCGCGACCGGCACGCGCGAGCCCCCGGCCGTGCCACCCCGGCCCGCGCAGCAGTCCGTTCCGCGCCTCCCGTCAGCGCGCCTCCCGCCCGCGCTGGGCGACGAGCACCACCAGCCCCACCCCCAGCCACACCGCCCCCACCACCTGCGCCGGGTGCGAGGCCTCCACCAGCACCGCCACCAGCACCGCGACCCCCAGCAGCGGCACCACCCCGTGCCGCAGCCAGTCCCGCGAGCCGCCGCGCACCACGTACCAGCCCACCACCGAGGCGTGCAGCAGCACGAACGCGGTGAGCGCGCCGACGTTGACCACCGAGGTCAGCTGGTCGAGCCCGTCGTCGCGGCGGGCCGCCCAGACCGCCGCGACCAGCGTGATCACGGCCGCGGTCAGCAGCGCCCGCCGGGGCACCGCCGTCCGCCCGTCGACCACGCCCAGGGCCCGCGGCAGCCGCCCCTCCCGGCCCATCGCGAACACCAGCCGCCCGGCCGCGGCCTGCCCGGCCAGGGCCGCGAACGCCGCCCCGACGGCCTTGGACGCGGCGATCAGCACGTGCAGCCAGTGCCCGACCGAGGCTTCCACGGTGTCGTAGAAGGCGGAGCCCTGCGCCTCCGGGTCGGCGGCCAGCTGCTGCGGCGCGGTCGGTTCCAGCACCGCCGCCAGGTACGTCTGCACCACGAACAGCAGCCCGGCCAGGGCCAGGCACCACAGCACCGCCCGGGCCACCGCCGCCGAGGCGCCGACGGCCTCCTCGACGAAGGAGGCGATCGCGTCGAAGCCCAGGTAGGAGAGCACCGCCACCGACACCGCCGACAGCACCGCCGTCAACGAGAACGCGCCGACGCCCCCGAACGGGGAGCCCCAGTCGCGGGCCGCCCCGTCCCGGGCCAGCACCACCACCGCGGCGACCACGAACACCGCCAGCACCACGACCTCCACCGCCAGCACCACGAACCCCACCGCCGCGGCCGTCCGCACCCCGGCCAGGTTCAGCGCCGTGGTGACCAGCACCGCCAGCACCGTCCACACCCAGCGCGAGACGTCCGGCACCAGCGAGTTCAGCGCGATCCCGGAGAACAGGTACGCCACCGCGGGGATCAGCAGGTAGTCCAGCATCGCCATCCACCCGGCGACGAACCCCGCCCCCTCGCCCAACCCGGCCCGCGCGTACGCGAACACCGACCCGGCCCGCGGCACCGCCCGCACCATCTCGGCGTACGACAGCGCGGTGAACCCCATCGCCACCGTCGCCACCAGGTACACCGCGGCCACCGCGCCGTGGCTCTTCGCGTCCAGCACGCCGAACACGCCGACCGGCGCCATCGGGGCGATGAACAGCAGCCCGTACACCATCAGATCCCGCACCCCGAGGGTGCGCCGCAGCTCAGCGGTCCGCGCCTGTGTGCTCACCCTCGCCATTCCACCGGCTCGCGCCCGCCCGGCAGCGGCGACGCGCGTCCGGCCCCGCGGGACTCGCCCGTACGATGGAGCCATGTCGACCACCGCCCAGCGCCGTGTCCTGCTCGCCGCCCCCCGGGGTTACTGCGCGGGCGTCGACCGCGCCGTGATCGCCGTGGAGAAGGCCCTGGAGCAGTACGGGGCGCCGATCTACGTCCGCAAGCAGATCGTCCACAACAAGTACGTCGTGCAGACCCTGGAGAAGCGGGGCGCGATCTTCGTCGACGAGACGGAGGAGGTGCCCGAGGGATCGATCGTGGTCTTCTCGGCGCACGGCGTCGCCCCGTCCGTGCACGACGAGGCCGAGGCCGGCAAGCTCGCCACCATCGACGCGACCTGCCCGCTCGTCACCAAGGTGCACAAGGAGGCCCGCCGGTTCGCCGACGAGGACTACGACATCCTGCTGATCGGCCACGAGGGCCACGAGGAGGTCGTCGGCACCATGGGCGAGGCCCCCGAGCGGATCCACCTGGTGGACGGCGCGGAGGACGTCGCGAACGTGAAGGTGCGCGACGAGTCCAAGCTGGTCTGGCTCTCCCAGACCACCCTCTCGGTGGACGAGACCATGGAGACCGTCGGCGCCCTCAAGCTGCGCTTCCCGCTGCTGGTCTCCCCGCCCAGCGACGACATCTGCTACGCCACCCAGAACCGCCAGGTCGCCGTCAAGCAGCTCGCCCCCGAGGCCGACCTGCTGATCGTGGTCGGCTCCAAGAACTCCTCCAACTCGGTCCGGCTGGTCGAGGTCGGCCTCGAGTACGGCGCCAAGGCCGCCCACCTGGTCGACTTCGCCGAGGAGATCGACCCGGCCTGGCTGGAGGGCGTCACCACGGTCGGCCTGACCAGCGGCGCCTCGGTGCCGGAGGTCCTGGTCGACGGCGTGCTCGAACTGCTCGCCTCGCACGGCTTCGCGGACGTCCGGATCGTCAAGACCGCCGAGGAGCACCTCATCTTCTCGCTCCCCAAGGAGCTCCGCCGCGACCTGCGCGCCGAAGCCGCCGGCAAGGTCTGACCCACCCCTCCGGTGCCCGGTCCCGCCCGTCGGGACCGGGCACCGTCCGTTCGAACGGGCTGCGCCCGCCCCCGTCCCCCCGTACGTTGGTGCGAGGGCCGGCGGGCAGCGGACGCCCCCGGCGGGCACGGGAGGCGACGGCAGTGACGACGGTCTTCGGCGTGGACATCGGCGGCTCGGGCATCAAGGGCGCACCGGTCGACCTGGACAGGGGCGCCCTCGCCCAGGAGCGCCACAAGGTGCTCACCCCGCACCCCTCCGGACCGGACGAGGTGATCGCGGCGGTCCGCGAGGTCGTCCGGCACTTCGACCACCGCGGGCCGGTCGGCCTGACCTTCCCCGGCGTGGTCGTCGACGGGCGCACCACCACCGCCGCCAACGTCGACAAGGGCTGGATCGGCCTGGACGCCGCCGCCCGCTTCAGCGAGGCCCTCGGCCTGCCCGCCACCGTGGTCAACGACGCCGACGCGGCCGGCATCGCCGAGGTCACCTACGGCGCCGGACGCGGCCGGGGCGGCGTCGTCCTGCTGCTCACCTTCGGCACCGGCATCGGCAGCGCCCTGTTCTCCGACGGCGTGCTCGTCCCCAACACCGAACTCGGCCACCTCGAACTGCGCGGCAAGGACGCCGAACGGCGCGCCTCCTCCGCGGCCAAGGAGCGCCACGACCTCAGCTGGCCGGAGTGGGCGGGGCGGGTCGACGAGTACCTCGACCTGGTCGAGATGCTGTTCTCCCCGCAGCTGATCGTGATCGGCGGCGGCGTCAGCCGCAAGCACGAGAAGTTCCTGCCCCTGCTCAAGGAGCGCCGCGCCGAGGTCGTCCCCGCCGAACTGCGCAACGACGCGGGCATCGTCGGCGCCGCCATGGCGGCCACCCTGCAGCCCACCGTGCCCGCCGCGGAGCCCCCGGTCGGCCACTGAGCCCGGCCGGGCTCCCGCCCTGCCGGGCGTCCTACCGGGCCCGGCGGTGGCGGCGCTGGGCCACGTAACGCGCAGTGACGATCGCGGCGGCCAGGGCGGTGCCGGTGAACAGCCAGCCCGCCCGCAGCGCCAGCCCGCCGGCCAGCGCGACCACCTCGCCGGTGACGCCCTGCGAGGGGCCCGGCTGCAGCAGCACCAGCGCCGCCGCGAAGGCGATCGGCCCGCAGATCGGCGCCGCCGGCAGGTCCGAGTACCGCACCCGCACGGCCAGCTGGAAGCACACCACCAGATAGCCGAGCCCGAACAGCACCCCGAGCCCGCCGAACAGCAGCCGGTCCACCGCGGCGCACACCAGCGTCCCGGCCACCGCCACGACCCCGGTGCCCACCGCCGTCAGCCGGGCCGGACGCCCGCTCCCGCCGCGCCGCTGCCGCGCCGCCAGCAGCCGCTGCACCGCGCGCTTCAACGCCTGCGGGCCGGTCCGGGCGCCGGACGCCGACCGCAACCGCGACTCGGGGGGCCCGCTCTGCCCCGGAACGGCGGCCTCGCCGGCGCCGCGCCCGGGCGGTCGCCTTCTCGGCCCTGGCGGCTGGGTACGGATGCTCTGCTCCACCCGACCAACGTACGGTCCGATCATCGACACCGTGTGTAATGGCCCCCGAGCAATTGTCCGTGTCCGGTCGGTGCGCGCCCCCACCGCGCTTCAACCGTCCCCCCGCGCGCCCCGTAGACTGGGGGATCGGCCCGCACCGGGCCACCTCGACGCCCTCCAAGCCCCGGGACACCACTCTCCATGTCGCTCACGATCGGAATCGTCGGCCTGCCGAACGTCGGCAAGTCGACCCTGTTCAACGCCCTGACCAAGAACGACGTGCTGGCGGCCAACTACCCGTTCGCCACCATCGAGCCGAACGTCGGCGTCGTCGGTGTCCCCGACCCGCGGCTGGGCAAGCTCGCCGAGATCTTCGGCTCGCAGCGCATCCTCCCGGCCACCGTCGACTTCGTCGACATCGCGGGCATCGTCCGCGGCGCCAGCGAGGGCGAGGGCCTGGGCAACAAGTTCCTCGCCAACATCCGCGAGGCCAACGCGATCTGCCAGGTCGTCCGGGCCTTCACCGACCCCGACGTGGTCCACGTCGACGGCAAGGTCTCGCCCAAGGACGACATCGAGACCATCCACACCGAGCTGATCCTCGCCGACCTGCAGACCATCGAGAAGGCGCTGCCCCGGCTCCAGAAGGAAGCCCGGCTCAAGAAGGACACCGCGCCGGTGCTCGCCGCCGCCGAGGCCGCCCAGGCCGTCCTGGAGACCGGCAAGACCCTCTTCGAGGCCGGCTTCGACACCACCGCCGTCCGCGACCTGCACCTGATGACCTCGAAGCCGTTCCTCTACGTCTTCAACGTCGACGAGGACGCCCTCTCCGACGAGGACTTCAAGGACGCCCAGCGCGCCCTGGTCGCCCCCGCCGAGGCCATCTTCCTCAACGCCAAGATCGAGTCCGAGCTGATCGAGCTCGACGACGACGAGGCCCTCGAACTCCTCCAGTCCATGGGCCAGGACGAGCCCGGCCTCGCCACCCTCGCCCGGGTCGGCTTCGCCACCCTCGGCCTGCAGACCTACCTCACCGCCGGCCCCAAGGAAACCCGCGCCTGGACCATCAAGCAGGGCGCCACCGCCCCCGAGGCCGCCGGTGTCATCCACACCGACTTCCAGAAGGGCTTCATCAAGGCCGAGGTCACCTCCTTCGACGACCTCGTCGCCGCCGGCTCCCTCACCGAGGCCCGCGCCAAGGGCAAGGCCCGCATCGAGGGCAAGGACTACGTCATGCAGGACGGCGACGTCGTCGAGTTCCGCTTCAACGTCTGACCCTCCCCGCGCCCCGAAGGGGCCGTCCTCCCCCCGGAGGGCGGCCCCTTCGCCGCGTCCGGGCGCGGAAAACCCCGGGCCCGCACGGCCCGGCCCGGGCGATCATGGCGGTCATGGAGACCATGGAGACCAGCTTCCTCGCCATCGGCGAACTCACCGCCACCCCGCCCGTCGCCGTCGTCGTCGACGTGATGCGCGCCTTCACCACCGCGGCCTGGGCCTTCGGGCAGGGCGCCGAGCGGATCGTGCTCGCCGAATCGCTCGACGCCGCACTGGAGTCGAAGGCCCGCCACCCCGACTGGATCGCCCTCAAGGACGGGGCGCCCGCCCCCGGGTTCGACGCCGTCAACTCGCCCGGCCGGATCCGCGACACCGACCTCGCCGGGCGCACCGTCGTCCAGAAGACCACCGCCGGAACGGTCGGCGCACTCGCCGTGCGGGGCGCCGACCTGGTGCTGTGCGCGAGCTTCGCGGTCGCCGGGGCCACCGCCCGCGCCCTGCACGGCCGCCCCGCGGTCACCTTCGTCGTCACCGGCGAGGACGGCCGCGCCGAAGAGGACCTCGCCTGCGCCCACTACATCGCCCACCGCGCCACCGGCCCCGCCCCCGACCCCGCCCCCTACCTCCGCCGCGCCGCCTCCTCCACCGCCGCGTCGGAACTGGCCCAGGGCATCCGCGAGGGCGTCCACGAGGACGACGTGCGGCTCTGCCTGGAACTCGACCGCTTCCCCTTCGCGATGGCCGCCGCCCCGGAGGACGGACTCATGGTGCTGCGCCCGTACGGGGAACGAGTCGGCTGAGGCCGATCGTGGAACGGCGGGTGCGGGGGCAGGTGGGACACGGGTGCGCCGCGGAGCCCGGGGGAGGCCGGACACGGCGCCGGAGGGGTTGGTAGACACTGTCTACTCGGCGCTGGTAGACAGTGTCCATGAACAGCGAGGAGCAGACCCCCCTGCGGGAGCGCCTGGTGGACGCCGGGGTGGAGTTGGTGCTGGCGGAGGGGTCGGGGGCGGTCGGGCTGCGGGAGATCGCGCGGCGGGCCGGGGTGTCGCACGGGGCGCCGCGGCGGTACTTCGCGACGCACCGGGAGCTGCTGTCGGCGGTGGCGCGGCGCGGGTTCGAGGAGTTGGCGGGGCGGTTCGCGGCGGTGCGGGGGACGGGCCCGCGGGAGCGGGTCGCGGGGGCCGCCCGGGCGTACCTGGCGTACGCCGTCGAGCGGCGCGGGATGTACGAGTTGATGTTCCGGCACGACCTGCTGAGCAGCGACGGGCTGGAGGCGGCGGGGCCGCGGCTGCGGGAGGCGACGGTGCCGCTGTTCGGGGAGCTGGCGCGGCTGGTCGGGGAGTGCACGGGGGACGCGGAGCGGGCGCCGGTGGTGACGGCCGCGCTGTGGGCGAACCTGCACGGGCTGGCGCAGCTGCGGGGCTGGGGGAGCACAGGGCTGCTGCTGGGGGAGGGGCGCGAGGAGGAGCTGCTGGAGGCGGTGCTGTCCGCGCACCTCGGGGCCGCGCAGTGAGCGGCGGCGCGAGCCGCCTCGCGTTGCCGGTGAGCGCCGGGGCGGCCGTGCTGGTGGCCCTGGACGGCACGGTGCTGCTGATGGCGCAGCCCGGCATGCGGCGCGAACTCGACGCCACCGCAGCCGAGTTGCAGTGGACGAGCACCGGCTACCTGGTGGCCGTCGCGGCCCTGCTGGTACTCGCGGGGCGGCTCGGCGACCGGTACGGCCACCGCCGGACGCTGCTGGCGGGCGTCCTGGGCTTCGGCGCGGCCTCGGCGGGCGTCGCGCTCGCGCCGGGCGTCGGCTGGGTGGTCGGGCTGCGGGTCGTGCAGGGCGTGTTCGGCGCGCTGCTGCAGCCGGGCACGCTCGCGCTGCTGCGGCTGTGCTGCCCGCCGGAGCGGCTGGGCCGGGCGGTCGCCGTCCGGACGGGGGCGATCGCGGTGGCGGCGGGCGCGGGCCCGCTGCTCGGCGGGGTGCTGGTGGACGGGTTCGGCTGGCGCGCGGTGTTCTGGATCAACGTCCCGGTCGCCGCCCTGCTCGCCGCCATGACCCTCGCCCTCCCCGCCCCCGCCCCGCCCCGGGCCGCGAATGCGGACACGGACGCGGCCGCGGACGCGGCCGCGGACGCGGCCGCCCGGCGGTCCGGCCTCGCCGCCGCCGCCCTGCTCGCGGCGGCGCTGGCCGTCTCGGTGCACGCGCTGTCCCGCGTCCCGGAGCGCGGCTGGGGCGGGGCGGCCCCCGAACTCGCGCTGGCCGCAGCCCTGTTCGGCGTGCTGGCGGGGCACGAGCGGCGGGCCGCGAGCCCGGTGGTGCCACGGCCGGTGGTCCGTTCGCGGCCGGTGGTGGTCTCGCTGCTCCTGCTGCTGACCGCCTCGGCGGGGCTGTTCGGCACGCTGTTCAGCACCACCTTCCGACTCCAGGACGCCTTGCACGTCGGCCCGTCGGAGACGGCGCTGCGGATGCTGCCGCTGACCGCGCTGATGGTGCTGGGCGCCCCGGCGGCGGAACGGACGCTGCGGGCGCGGGGGCCCCGGTGGACGGCGCTGGCGGGGGTGGCGCTGCTGGTGGCGGGCATCGCGGGGCTGGCCGGGCCGGGCGGCGGGGGCGCCTCGGTGGCGGCGACGGGGGTGGCGTCGGCGCTGTTGGGCGCGGGGTTCGCGGCGGTGATGGTGACGGCGACCGGCACCGTGGTCGGCGACGCCCCGGCGGGGTACGCGGGGGTGGTCGGCGGCCTGAAGCAGACCGCCGTGAACATCGGCCCGACCCTGGGCATCGCGGCCGCCACCGGCACCGCCACCGGACCGCACGGCCCCCTGCCCGTCCTGGCGCTGCTCGCCGCCCTCGGCCTGCTGCCCGCCGCCGCCCTGCCGGGCACCCGACGGCTGCGCGAGCCCGCTGTCGGCGGCGCGTGACACCCTGGGCCCGCCCCTACCCTTCCCCACTCTTCCCCCACCCTTCCCCACCCGACAGGGAGTGCAGATGGACTTCGTCGAGTCGACCGTCGAGGCGGACGGCGAGCGCCTGGCCTGCACCGTGGTCGAGCCGTCGGCCCCGGCCCGGCCGCTCACGGCGCTGCTGATGCACGGTGCGGGCAGCGGTGACCGGCACCGCTGCCTGCCGCTGGCGCGGGAGTTGGCGTCCGCGGGGTGTCGTTCCGTGGTGTTCGACTTCGCCGGGCACGGGGCCAGCAGCGGCACCCTCGGGGAGCTCTCGTTGGCCCGTCGGGCCCGTCAGGCCAGGGCGGTGCTGGAGCGGCACGCTCCGGTCGGGCCGCTGCTGCTGGTGGGTTTCTCGATGAGCGGCCAGACCGTCGCCGATCTGGTGCGGATGCCCGAACTCGGCGTCCGCACCAGGGTGATCGGCCTCTGCGCGCCCGCCGCCTACGCCCATGAGGCCCGCGAACTGCCCTTCGCCGCGCCCGAGTTCACCAACACCCTGCGCACCGAGGGGAGTTGGCGCAGCAGCACGGCCTTCGAGACCTTCGCGGCCTTCGGTGGCCGGGCGGTGCTGGTGCTGCCGGAGACGGACGGCGTGATCCCGGCCGGGGTGACGCACGCGCTGGACGCCGCGCTCGGGTCACAGCGCCTGGCGTCCGGTGCCCCCGCGTCCTACGCCCGGCTCGTCCTGCCGGGCGCCGACCACCTGCTCGGGCGCTGGCTGGGGGAGCGTCCGGAGGAGTGCGCGCGGGTGGCCGCGGCGCTGCTGGCGGGCACCGGCTGAGGCGGCCCTCAGGGCAGTTCGACGACCAGGGTGCCGTCGGCCGCGCGGCTGACGGAGACGCCGGACAGGTCGTCGACGTGGTGGTCGGGCCGGTGGGCGGCGGCGCGCGGGCCGATGCCGAGCACCGGCATGCCGGCCGCCCGGGCGGCGGCGATGCCCGCCTCGGAGTCCTCCAGCACCAGGCACTCGGCGGGGGCGACGCCCAGTTCGGCGGCGGCCTTGAGGAAGCCCTCCGGGTCGGGCTTGCTGGCGCCGACGTGCTCGGCGGTGATCATCAGCGGCGGCAGCGGGACGTCGGCGGCGGCCATCCGGACCCGGGCCAGCCGGTCGTCGGCGGAGGTCACCAGGGCGTGCGGCAGCCCGGCCAGCGCGGCCACCAGCCGTGCGGCGCCCGGGACTTCGACCACGCCGTCGGTGTCGGAGGACTCCTCGTCGAGCATCACCGCGTTCTCGGCGAGGTTCTGCTCCACCGGGCGCCCGGGCAGCAGCAGGCCCATGGTGAGGTGGCCCTGCCGCCCGTGCGCGACCCGCATCACCTCGTCGCCGTCCAGGCCGTTGCGCTCGGCCCAGCGGCGCCAGCAGCGTTCGACCACGGCGTCGGAGTTGACCAGGGTGCCGTCCATGTCGAGCAGGACGGCCCGGACCGGCGGGGTGAGGACGGGCATCGGGGCTCCTCGGGAGGCCTCGTACGGGTGTTTGTTCCTCAATCGTACAAAACCCGTCCGGGGGTGCCCTCAGCCCACCAGGTGCGCGTTCACCGCCCGGGCCGCCGCGGCGAGCTCCGGCAGCTCGACCACCTCGGTGCCCGCGGCGGTCAGCAGCGCGGTGCCCTGGCAGGCCTCGACGAACAGCGCGGGCTCCCGCCAGGCCACCACCACCCGCGGCACTCCGGCCGCGACGAGCAGTTCGGCGCAGGGGTGCGGGCGGGAGGCGCGCTGCCCGCACGGCTCCAGGGTGGAGTAGACGGTGGCGGTGCGCAGCCGGGGGTCGTCGGCGGGGAGCTTGCCGAGTGCGGCCTCCTCGGCGTGGTTCACGGCGTCCACCTCGCGGCTGTGGCCCTCGGCGAGCACCTCGCCGTCCGTGCCGACGATCACCGCGCCGACCGAGAAGGCCGTCGTGGAGGGCGGGCAGCGCTTCGACAGTTCGATCGCGCGGCGCATCCAGCCGAGGTCGCGCTCGCGGTCACCGGTGCTCATCGGGGGACTCCTTCGGGGCGTACCGCAGCAGGACGACGTCCCCCACCGTACGCGCCCCGAGCAGCCGCATCCGCCGGGCCGGGCCGCCGGGGTAGGCGGCGGGGGAGAGGAAGCGCGGCGCGTCGGCCTGGCCGACCAGCAGCGGGGCGACGGCCAGTTGCAGCTCGTCGGCGAGGCCCTCGGCGAGGAACCGGGTGTGCACGGCGCCGCCGCCCTCGACCATCAGCCGGCGCACCCCGCGCGCGCCCAGGTCGTCGAGCACCGCGCCCAGCGGCACCTCCGCGCCCAGGCCGACCACCTCGGTGCCGGGCGCCCCGGCCAGCGCGGCGCGCAGCGCGGGCGCGGTGGCGTCGGTGGTGTAGGCGAGCTTGGCGCCGCCGGTGTGCCAGAACCTCAGCTCCGGGTCGAGCCGCCCGCTCGCGCTCAGGGTGACCTTCAGCGGGTGCGCGGGGCGCCCGGCGGCGACCCGCCCGGCGCGCCGCTCGGCCGAGTTGACCAGCAGCCGGGGGTTGTCGGCGCGCAGCGTCCCGCCGCCGACCAGGATCGCGTCGCTGTCGGCGCGCAGCGCGTCGACCCGGTCGAAGTCCTCGGCGTTGGAGAGCAGCAGCCGCTCGGGCGAGGCGTCGTCGAGGTGGCCGTCGAGCGACACCGCGGCGCTCAGCAGGACGTGGGGGCGGGGCACGGCGGGACTCCACGGGGTCGGCGGACGGCGGGATCCCCACACCGTACGCCGCCCGCCGGCCGGGGCGGCTCAGGGCGGCTCAGGGCGGCTCAGGACGGCCGGGGCGGCACCGGCAGCGGCAGGGCGGGCAGCCCGTTGATGCTGACGGCGACGTTCTCCTTGCCCTCGCAGTACTCGCTGAACCGGTCCTCGCCCTTGCGGTCGAAGAACTCGGCGAGCAGCGTCCGGTCGGCCCGGTAGTCCATGAACGGGACGGCGAACCCGCAGGAGTCGCTGACCCGCTCGGCCCGGACCAGGACGATCGCGCGCAGCGCGGTGCCGTCCGCGGCGGGGTCGAAGTGGGCGAGCAGCTCGGCGAACCGCGGGTCGTCGCGGAACACCGGCTCGCCGTGCCCGTGCACCCGCAGCACGGTCGGCGGACCCTCGAAGGCGCACCACATCAGGATGATCCGCCCGTTCTCCCGCAGGTGGGCGATGGTCTCGGCGTGCGAGCCGCCGAAGTCCAGGTAGGCGACGGTCAGTTCGTCGATCACGGCGAGCGTCCCGGCCCGGCCCTTGGGCGACAGGTTGAGGAAGCCGTCGGCGGCCAGCGGGGCGGTGCCGACGAAGTAGACGGGCTGCTTCTCGATGAAAGCGCGCAGCTTCGCATCGATGCGCTCATAGGTCTTTCCCATGCGGAGGATTCTGCTCCCGCAGGGTCCGGATGGCGAGGTGATTGTTCATCAGTCTTGTCATGTGAGACGAGTTTGTCCGAACAGTGGAACACTTTCCTATGCTGGAGAGGTCGCCAGGAGCCGCCTTCGAGGGAGAGGGAGTCCCGCCGTGCCCGCCTACACCCACGGTCACCACAACGCCGTCCTGCGCTCGCACCGCAGCCGCACCGCCGCCAACTCCGCCGCCTACCTGCTGCCCGAACTGCGCCCCGGGCAGCGGCTGCTGGACGTCGGCTGCGGCCCGGGCACGATCACCGCCGACTTCGCCGAACTGGTCGGCCCCGAGGGCCGGGTGGTCGGCATCGAGCCGGTCGCCGGGGTGCTGGCCGAGGCCTCCGCGCTGGCCGCCGACCGCGGGCTGGCGAACCTGTCGTACGAGGTCGCCGACGTGTACCGGCTGCCCTACGCCGACGGCTCGTTCGACGTGGTGCACGCCCACCAGGTGCTGCAGCACCTGCCCGACCCGGTCGCCGCGCTGCGCGAGATGCGCCGGGTCACCGCCCCCGGCGGGGTGATCGCGGTCCGCGACTCGGACTACGCCGCCATGACCTGGTACCCCGAACTGCCGGAGCTGGACGAGTGGTTGGGCCTGTACCGGAAGGTCGCCCGGACCAACGGCGGCGAGCCCGACGCCGGCCGCCGCCTGCTGGCCTGGGCCCGCGCGGCCGGCCTGGCCGACGCCCCGGGCGCCGAGGTCGTCCCCTCGTCCAGCAGTTGGACCTTCGCCACCGCCGACGAGCGCGCCTGGTGGTCGCAGAGCTGGGCCGAGCGCACGACCCGCACCAAGCTGGCCGACACCGCCCTGGCCGAGGGCCTGGCCACCCCCGCCGACCTGGAGCGGATCGCCGCGGGCTGGGCCCGCTGGGGTGCCGATCCGGATGCCTGGTTCGCCGTACTGCACGGCGAACTCCTGGTACGCGTAAGCTAGTTGGGACGCATCCGGGTTGACGAGACGTTGGCCGGCCGCGTACTGCCCGGTAGCACTCGCCGTCCGGCCTGGTGGCCGGACGGGCGGTCCGACCCGCCCCCCACCGGGTCGGACCGCTACCGTGTGGACATGCACCGAGAGGAGCGCCCGGCCGCCCCCCACCGGGTGATGCGCCAGGACGACAACGGCAACCGCTTCCTGCTCGCCCGCGGCCTCGGGAGGGCCGAAGCCGAGGCGCTGGCGGCCGAGTTCGAGGCCCGCGGCCACAAGCAGCTGTACTGGGTCGAGCCCGAGGAGCCGGAGGAGCCGGAGCGGCCCGCCGGGCCCGCGTGATCCCCCGCCGTCCGGCCCCGCTCGCGTAGCGTGGCACCTGGGCGGCGGAGGCCGCCCCGCGAGCGGAGGCCGAGGAGGCCGGGTGGGCGTCGAGATCGAGCGCAAGTTCCTCGTCCCGGAGGACGGACCCGTCCCGGACGGGCGGGAGTTCGAGGTCCGGCAGGGGTACCTGGTGCTCGGGCCCGAGGGGGCCGAGGCGCGGGTGCGCCGCCAGGGCGAGGAGTGCTCGCTGACCGTCAAGCGCGGCGCCGGGCTGGTCCGCGGCGAGTGGGAGACCCCGCTGAGCGCCGAGCAGTTCGCCGACCTGTGGCCCGCCACCGAGCACGCCCGGGTCGACAAGACCCGCCGGATCGTCCCGCTCGGCCCGGACGAGGCCGTGGTCGACACCTACCGCGGCCGGCTGGCCGGACTGCGCACCGTGGAGGTCGAGTTCACCGACCGGGAGGCGGCCGCCGCGTTCACCCCGCCGCCCTGGTTCGGCCCCGAGGTCACCGACCGCCCCGAGTTCAAGAACCGGCGGCTGGCCACCGCCGACGCCCCGCCCCTGCCGTAGGGTCGGGCCGGTACGACGAGCGCGAGGACGGCAATGGCAGACCTGATCGACACGGTGGCGTGGGTGCGGCTGGAGGGCGGCCGGATCCTGTGCGCCCGCCCCCGCGGCAAGGACGTGTTCTACATCCCCGGCGGCAAGCGCGAGGGCGCCGAGACCGACCTGCAGACCCTGGTCCGCGAGGTCGCCGAGGAACTCACCGTCACCATCCTCCCCGACACCGTCACCCACGTCGGCACCTACCGGGCCGAGGCCCACGCCCAGGCCCCCGGCACCCTGGTCTCGATGGCCTGCTACGCCGCCGACTACACCGGCACCCTCGCCGCCAGCAGCGAGATCGAGGAGGTCGAGTGGTTCGGCTACGCCGACCGCGACCGCGTCCCCCCGGTCGACCAGGTCCTCTTCGACGACCTGCACCGCGACGGCCGCCTGCACTGACGCCCGCCCGCGCGCACCGCACCGCGCAGCAGGCGAACCCCCTCCCGGCACGCCGAAACACCCGATCTGTACGCCAATCGGACAGACGACCCGTATGCCGGGATAGCGGCGCGATTCCCTGGGTATGGCAGAGTTCGGCAGCATTCGTCACGATCCGTGAGCCCGCGGCGGCGCGGCGTGGCGGCGGCCCGACCCCGGTGACCGCCGGGGGCGTCCCAGCGACGGCCGGAGGCTCCGTAGGTGGCGAAGCCGGGTGACGGCGGAGAGCGCGAGGCGTCCGGACCGCCCGCGCGCGGGGCGCGGCGCCCCGGCGGCGCCGCGCTGCCCGCGGGCCCGGCCGGCCGGGCCGCGGCCCGGGCCC
>NZ_JNYE01000128.1 GCF_000717185.1 Kitasatospora phosalacinea
TCTTCACGTAGAGTGCGGTCGCGAGGGAGTCCAGGTCAGGCGTCACAACCGACCTTTGGACTCCCTCGCTTCATCTCATGCGCGCCAGCAAGCCCTTGGCATCAATCATCTAGCTGGCCTTCCCCGCCTCGCCGCCAACCTCTGCTGCTACAAACGACCGGCAAGCTTCACCACGTAGGACACGGACCGCGATTCGTCGATCCCTCCGGCGCGGTGGGCGCTTACGAACACTCATGGAAGAAGCGGCCTTCGCGGTGGTCGGGGCTGACGAAGGCGAAGCCGTAGCCGTAGCCGAAGTTGAGGAAGTACGGATCGTCCGGGCTCTCGCCGCCGTCACTGATCTTGAAGAGGAACTGCCACGGGGCGTCGACGCGCGCGTCGATGTTGGGGTAGCAGGCGGTGCCGCCGAGGTAGTCGTGCAGGTCCTCCCCGTCGGGGAGTTCAGTGGTGGGGCCCTCGCCGCGCATGCCGCGCTGCCAGGCCGCCTCCTCATCGATCGAGCGGTCGATCTCGGGCGGCACCGGCTGGAGATCGACGTGCCATTCAACGGGGATCTCGGTCTCGTCGGGGCTCCAGCGCCACAGGGTCCGTCCCTGCGTGCCGGGCGGTCCGATGACGGCGAAGGACGGGGCGCGGCCGTCCGGCTGCACCAGCAGCACGGCGTCGCCGTCCTCCGCGCGGAGTCCGCCCATGATCATGCCTTCCTCGTGGATAAAGAGGTAGGCCAGGCGGAGCTGGGGGCCGGGGACGGGGAACTGCCCGATGAACACCAGCGGCTCACCGGAGGCTGGGTGCACGGGCCAGGTCGGCTCGGCCAGCCAGACGGGCTCGCCGCCGAACTTGGCCACGGGGGTGACGATCGGCTGCTCGGCAGCCGTGAGGATCATCTGCTGGCGCGGCAGGAAGGCCGCATCGTACGGCCCGTCCGCTCGCCCGGTGGGACGCGCGATCATGAGCGGACCCTACGGCACGCCACCGACGAACCGTGTCGTAGGGCCGAGCAGTGGAAGAGCAGGCGGCATCTGGTCAGTGGGCCCATCCATGAGATCGACATCCGTACGGATGGTGTCGGGTTCCAACTTCGTGGCCAAGCTCCAACTGTCGTGCGGCGACCCGGCTGCTCAACGTGACTCGACCAACTCCCGGGCTGCCACTCGCAAACTGCGGCTCGGAACCGCGGTCCACCGACCGCCGTCACATCGCCGTTCCTCCGTCGGCGCGGGGTGGGCGGTATTTGAATACCGGGGGCTGCTAGCGTGTCGCTGTCCGCTGCCGGTATTCAAATACCGGTGGTTCTTTCGACCGGGCGGCCGGGCGGCCGTCGTGCAGGGAGCTGTGCCGTGATCGAGCTGAAGACGCCGCAGGCGATCGAGAAGATGGCCGTCACCGGCCGGTTCGTCGCCGGGGTGCTGGCCGAGCTGTCGGGGCTGGCCGAGGTGGGGCGGGACGTGATGGACCTGGAGTTGCGGGCCAGGAAGTTGGTGGCGGACCGCGGGGCCGAGTCCTGCTACTGGGACTACGCGCCGTCGTTCGGGCGCGGCCCGTTCCGGAACGTGATCTGCCTGTCGGTGAACGACGCGGTGCTGCACGGGCAGCCGCACCCCTACGTGCTGCAGGACGGGGACGTGCTGAGCCTGGACTTCGCGGTGTCGATCGACGGCTGGGTGGCCGACTCGGCGGTCACCGTCATCGTAGGCACCCCGGACGAGCGGGACGTGCGGCTGGCGGGGTCGACCCGGACCGCGCTGGACGCGGCGATCGCGGCCGCCGTGCCCGGCAACCGGATCGGGGACGTCTCGGCGGCGATCGCGAAGGTCGGGCAGGACGCGGGCTACCGGATCAACACCGACTTCGGCGGGCACGGCCTGGGCCGCACCATGCACGAGGACCCGCACGTGCCGAACGTCGGCCGCCCCGGGCGCGGGCTGGAGCTGAAGCCCGGGCTGACGCTGGCGCTGGAGCCGTGGTGGTGCACCGGCTCGGCGAAGCTGCGGGTGGACGCGGACGGCTGGACGCTGCGTTCGGCGGACGGCTCGCGCGGGGCGCACTCCGAGCACACGGTGGCGATCACCGAGGACGGGCCCCGGGTGCTCACCGTGCTGTCCTGACGGGGCGGTTCGGCCACGGCGGGTGACCGTCGGGTGGACGGTGGGTGGTCGCTGTGGCCCGTCCCATAGGCGGATCGCTGGACAGTCGGCGCGCGGTCAGCGCGGGGCCACGGAGGGTGTGCGGTTCCCCGGCCGGGGCGGCCGAAACCGGTGAGCCCGGTCACAGCCGTCGGCGGCCGGGCCCGGAAAATCGCGGTCCGGGTGGCCGCCGAGAGGCGCTGTACCGGCGGTAACCAGCCTCTGACCTGCGTAAACCTTGGAATGCTTGGAGTTCGGACGGAACGCCCGTAGCTTCGTAACCAGTGCAGGGCGCACTACCCGGGATCACCCGAAACCAACGCCCCGGTGCGGCAACCGAGCCGCCCGACGGGCAGGGTGACCGCGACGGAGAGCAGGTCGGACCTCGACCGCACCGTCCGATCCACAAGCGCGAGAGACCGCAGGCCCTTCCGGGCCCCTGGTTCCGCCTTGCCTGCCCGGGGCATCCGAAAGGAATCGCATGATCTTCCGTAACGAGACTGCCGCCACCCAGACCGCCACCACCGCCGAGCGGGGCAACCGGAAGCGCAACCGCGTCCGGGCCGCCATCGTCGCCGGCAGCGCGGTGGCCGTCCTCCCGGTGGCCGGCCTCGTGACGGCGACCTCGGCCTCGGCCGCGGACGTGTCCACCTGGGACAAGGTCGCCCAGTGCGAGTCGACCGGGAACTGGTCGATCGACACCGGCAACGGCTTCTACGGTGGCCTGCAGTTCACCTCCTCCACCTGGGCCGCCTTCGGCGGCACCGCCTACGCCCCGCAGGCCAACCAGGCCACCAAGGCGCAGCAGATCGAGATCGCCGAGAAGGTCCTGGCCGTCCAGGGCCCGGGCGCCTGGCCGGTGTGCTCCGTGCAGGCGGGCCTGACCCAGGGCGGCGCCGCCGCCCAGGTCGACACCTCCTCGTCCGCCGCGAGCACCAGCTCCAACAGCGCCACCAGCTCCACCAGCAACAACTCCGCGAGCACCGGCACCAGCACCAGCACCAAGTCGTCGAAGTCGACCACCACCGACTCCGACGCGGCCGCCACCAACACCACGGACAGCGGCCAGTCCTCCTACCAGGGCCACAAGTCCTGGAAGAAGAGCGGCAACACCGGCGGCAACACCTACACCGTCAAGTCCGGTGACACCCTGAGCGCCATCGCGGCCGCCAACGGCACCACCGTGGACGCGCTGTTCAGCGCCAACGCCCAGACCATCGGCGGCTCCGCCGACGTCATCTACCCGGGCCAGGTCCTGACCGTCTGATCCACCCGATCAGGCACCGGTGTCCGCTAGGAGACCGCACGCAGCACGCCGACGGCCACCCCTCATGTCGGGAGGGGTGGCCGTCGGCGTTCCCGCGTGCGCGTGCGCGGTCAGTCGAACCAGTCGGGCTCCGCGGCGTCGATCAGTTCGCGCAGGGCCGGGCGGTCGTGGAACGCGCCCGAGAGCAGCGCGCCGAGTTCGCGCAGCGCCGCCGCGTCCTCCCCGTAGGCGACGAACATGCCGGCCTCCGGGTCGTACCGGAACCGGCCCTCCAGCTGCGGCGCCCGGGAGCGGACGGCGGAGCGCGCCACCGCCTCCCAGCCGTAGCCGCCGTTCTGCTGGCCCGCGGCCTCGAACGCCTCGTCCACTTCGACCATCCGGTCGTCCGCCAGCATCAGGCCGTACGAACCGGGCCTGTGGTCGTACTCGATGAACACCAGCGGGGCGTAGCTCTCACGATCGGTCATGCGCCGGACGCTACCGGTGGCCGCCGACAGCGCGGCCCCGCCGGGGCGGCCGGTGGGGCGGTCAGTAGGGGAGGACCTCTTCGACGGCGCTGGTGCCCGAGCCGGGGCGGGACTCCCAGCGCCAGGTCTCGTCCAGGCGCAGCCTGCCGTCGGGGAGGCGGGTCAGGACGCTGGTGCAGTGGCCGGAGTTGGTCTCCCCGGCCCGGTTGAGCTGCACGTAGCGGAAGTCGACGGTGTCGCCGGTGCGGGTGCCGACCAGGTGGCCGTGGACCACCTCGCCGCCGCGGTAGTCGGCCCACACCAGGCCGTCGTCCTCGTGGTAGGCGAACCGGGTGCCCGGGTCGACCTCGCCCTGCTCGGGGCGGGAGACCGGGGCGAACTCCAGTCCGTCGAGCGAGGGCAGCGCGGACAGCATGGCGGACTCCTTGGGCCGGAGGACGGGGGTGCAGCCCAGTCGACCACGCCGGGCCGCCCGCCGACCGGGGCATCCGCATCATGGACAGCCGTTCTCCCGAGGTGGCCCCAACTGCCCTGCCGGAAAAGGGCGGTGACCGAATCTCACGCTTTGATGTAGACCATTGACGCCGGTTCGGGGCGCTCCCTGGCGTTCCGGGTACATCCGCCGGGCTGTCCCACGCGGCGAAGGCCGTGCTGGCCGGGACCGTCCCCACCCTCTTCGCGGCCGGGGAGGACGACGGCCGATTCCCGGCGACCGCACGGCAGTTGCACGACACCGCCGTCACCCCCGTCAAGCAGCTCGAGCTCTACCCCGGCGGCAACCACGGCGCGGCCCTGCTCGCCGACGGCGCCCTCCCCGACGTCCGCGCCTTCCTCGCCGCGCACGCCCCGGCCCGCGGGTAGCGACGGGCAGGTAGTGGCGGGCGGCGGGCGGCGGGCCCGCGGCCGGTCAGGCGGAGCCGCCCCCGTCCTTCGCGGGCCCGCCGGTGCCCTCCCGGGAGTCGGCCGGGTCCTCCGGGGGCGGGTCCGTGAAGTCGACGTCCACGTGCTGTTCGGGGCGGCGCTCCTCCTGGCGGGCGATGTCCTCCAGGACCTGTTCGTCCGGGCCGGTCAGCGGGGGCTGGAGGAGGGAGCGCGGCCACAGGCGGCGGGCGAGGACGGTGTTGGACTCGGCCGCGTACAGGCTGATCTGGGCGGCCAGGTAGAGCCAGGAGAGCAGGCCGATCACCGTCGCGAAGAAGCCGTAGACCGCGGTGGCGTGCCGGAGCTGGTGGGCGACCAGGGCCGCGCCGAAGGCCTGGAGGACGGTGAACAGCGGGCCCGCGAGCAGGCTGCCCGGCAGCAGGGCGCGGGACGGGACCTCCTTCGGGGTGAGGATCCGCAGGCAGGCCAGGAACAGCAGTGAGTTGACCACCGCGGACAGCACCAGCCCGCCGACCCGGGCCGCCGGTCCGCCCAGCGCCGTGCCCACCAGTGCCGCCGCGGCCGTGGACAGCAGCAGGCCGGTGCCGAGCGCCGCGAACAGCGCCAGGCTGCGGCCCAGCCGCGGCCAGTAGCCCGGACGCCGCACCCCGGGGACGTTCCACACCTCGGCCATCGCGTGCTGCAGCACCTGCGCGATGCCGAGCGCGCCGTACAGCAGGCCCGCGACGCCGACCACCAGCGCCAGGCCGCTGCCCTGCACCGAGTGCACGTTCCCGCGCAGCTGGTCGCCGATGATCGGGAAGTCGGCGAGCGCCGAGTCGACCACGGCCCGCTGCGCGTCCGGGTGCCCGTGCAGGACGAACCCCAGCGCGGTGGAGAGCAGGAGCAGCAGCGGGATCAGCGAGACGAAGGCGTAGTAGGTGATCAGCGCGGCCAGCAGCCCGCCCCGGTCGTCGCCGTACTTCTTGACCACGCCGACCACGAGGGCCAGCGGGCGGTGGCGCTGCTGGGTGCGGTCGACGGCGCGCAGGGCGCGTTCGACGGGGTTCACGGCGCGGCTCCTTCCGTGGGCGTCGTAGGGCGTCGCCGGGCGTCCCGGCGGCCTCCCGGTGGCGTTCCGGGGCGGACGGCACCCGCGCGTATGCCCGGCGGGCGGGTGTGAACGCCTCCGGGGTGGAAAGGCGGGCGGGGTGGACCCGGAACCGGAGGGGCGAGGAGGCAGGGCAGGTGTGGTGGTGGAGCGCGGTGCGGCTGGTCGCGGCCGGGGCGGCGGTGGGGCTGGTGCTGTACGCGGTGGACCGGGTGGTGGAGGTCTCCACCCGTCGCCTGTCAGTCCGGGCCGGGACGGTGCCGCAGGTGCTGCGCGGCTGCCGCAAGCCGATCCTCGCCGTGATCGGGTGCGGGCTGCTGCTGGCCGCGATGCCGTGGGTGCGGGCCCCCGACGGGGTCGACCACCTGCTGGTGCTGGCCACCATCGGCTCCTGCGGCTGGCTGACCGCCCGGGCCGCCGCGCTGCTGCTGGACGGGGCGGTGCGGCTCGCCGTGCGGCGCCGGGACGCGGCCTGGGCCGGGCGGGCCCGCACCCAGGTCGGACTGCTGAGCCGGATCCTGCAGGCGGCGATCGCGCTGCTGGCGCTGGCCGCGATGCTGATGACCTTCCCCGCGGTGCGGGTGGTCGGCACCAGCCTGCTGGCCTCGGCCGGACTGGTCGGCGTGGTCGCGGGCATCGCCGCGCAGAGCGCGCTGTCGAACCTGTTCGCGGGCATCCAGATGGCCTTCGGCGACCTGGCCCGGATCGGCGACGTGGTGGTGGTCGGCGGCGAGTGGGGCACCGTCGAGGAGATCACCCTGACCGCGGTGGTGATCGCCACCTGGGACCAGCGCCGGATCGTCATGCCGATGTCGTACTTCGCGGGCCGCCCGTTCGAGAACTGGTCGCGCCGCTCCGACCGGATCACCGGCACCGCCCTGCTGCACCTCGACCACAGCACGCCCGTCGACCTGCTGCGCGCCGAGTTCGACGCCTACCTGGCGAAGAACCCGCGCTGGGACGGCGAGGGCAGCGCCCTGCAGGTCGTCGACACCACCCCCAGCACCCTGGTGGTGCGCGCCCTGGCCACCGCCGCCAACGCGGGCGACGCCTTCGAGCTCCGCTGCGACCTGCGCGAACACCTGGTCGCGTTCCTGCGCGAGCACCACCCGCACGCGCTGCCCCGGGTCGCGGTGGCGACCGCACCGGGGGAGCGGACGACGGCGGCGGGGGAGCGGGCGACGGTGGCGGGGGAGCGGGTGACCGGGCCGGGGGAGCGGGCGACGGTGGCGGAGGACTGAGCGGCGGCCGGCGGGCACAGCTCGGTCCCCCGTCGAATCGCCCCGGGCTCAGAGGTAGTCCTCCAGGCGCGCGATCGCGAAGCCCTGCGCGGTGGCGGCGTCGACGACCCGGCGCAGCATGTCCGGCATGGTGCCCTTCCAGTCGGCGGCGGGGGCGCGGAAGTGGGTGAGGACGATGTCGCCGGGGTGGAACTTCTGGTCGGCGTAGCGCCACTCCAGGTGGTCCGGGAAGGCCTCCTCGTTCCACAGCGGGAAGGCGGTCACCCCGCAGGACGCGGCGGTGCGCAGGGCGGCCTCGGTGTACTCGCCGTACGGGGGCCGGAACAGGCGCGGGCGGGTGCCGGTCTCCTGCTGGAGGCGGTCCTGCTGGCCGCAGATCTCGCGCTGCAGGGCGTCGGGGCCCAGGCGGCGCAGGTCGGGGTGGGTGAGGGTGTGGTTGTCGATGGTGACGCCGTGGGCCTGCAGGGTGCGGAAGTAGCCGTAGTCGGAGCGGGCCAGGTAGTCGGAGAGGAAGGCGGTCATCGGGACGCCCAGCTCGGCGGCCATCGCGGCGAACTGCGGGTCCTTCTCGGCGCCGTCGTCGACGGTCAGGAACACCACCTTGTCGGTGGTCGGGACGCGGTAGACCACCGGCGGCAGGCCGGGCGCGCGCTTGACGCCGGGACCGTCGGCCAGCTCCGGCTTGACGGCGGGCGGGGCGGGCGGGCGCAGCGGGAGCGCGGCCAGGCCCCAGCGGTGGGCGGCGGCGAGGGACTGCTGCAGGGCGAGCTCGTGCTCGGCGGCGGAGACGCGGCCGTTCAGCTCCTGCCCGGCGGCGGCCTGCGGGCGGGCGGCGGGCATCGCGGCGAGCGCGGCCCGGGCCTGGGCTTGGGCCTGGGCCTGGGCCTGAGCTTGGGCGGCGGGTGCGGCGCCCGCGGCTTGGGCGCCCGCGGCCTGGGCGTCGGCGGGCGGGGCCGCCGGGGCGGTCGGGGCGGCGGCGCGGTCGGGGGCGGGGGCGGGGTCCTGGGTGCGCAGGGCGGAGCAGCCGACGGCGAGGGTGGCGAGCACGGTGAGGGCGGCCACGCCCCGGCGGCGGTGGCGGCCGGGCCGGGCGGGTGCGGCGGCGGAGCGGGTGCGCGGACGGGGGCGGGGCGCGGTGGAAGGGGTCGGCATACCGGCCGATGATCCCCTTGGCGTATTTGTCATACCGGCACGTCGGGGCGGCGTCACCCGGACGGACCGACGCCGTCCCCCGTTTGACGCGCCCCGGTGGACGGCGTACAGAGAGGAGCATGCGCCCGGGTGTCCCGGCGGACCCGGCCGGCCCGCCACCACGCACCGACCCCGACCCGGCGACGCGCCCCGGCACCCCGTCCGGCGACGCCCGCCCGCGCTGGGACGCGGCCGCCGAGCCGCTGCTCGCCGACGGCCTGCTGCGCGCCGTCCGGGCCACCGCCGCGTACGGGGGCGTGCTCTACCTGCCCTCCGCCGACCGCCGCTCCCTGGTGGTCGCCGCCGTGGTCGGGATCCCGCTCAGCCTGCTCGAACCCTTCCAGCGGATCGCCGTCGCCGCGCCCCTGCCGGTCGCCGACTCCTACCGCGGCGGCCGCACCATCGTGCTCGCCGACGCCGACGACACCGCGCGCCGCTACCCCCGCCTCGCCGTCGGACTCCCGTACGCCCACGCCTCCGCCACCACCCCCGTCACCGCGGGCGACCGCACCTTCGGCGTGATCGCCGTGTTCTGGCCCGCCGACGGCAGCCGCCCGCCCGCCGCCACCCGCCGCCAGCTGCGCACCGCGGGCAACCGGCTCGCCACCGGGCTGCTCCCGTACGGCGACCGGGTCGGCGGCGAGGGGCCGCCCGTCGTGGTGCCGCTGCCGGTGCCCGGCGGGGACGGCGTCCGGGTCGGCTTCTTCGACTGGGACCTCGCGGGCGGCCGGATCACCGTCGACGAGCGGCTGCGCGAGATCCTCGGCACCGGCCCGTTCGACGGCCGCGGCGCCACCCTGCTGGAACGCCTCGTCCCCGCGGACGTCGCCCCGCTGCGCGAGGCCGTCCGCCGCGCCGCCCGGCAGGGGCGCCCGTTCACCCACCGCGTCCGGCTGCGCGACCCCGGCGGCGGCACCCGGCAGCTCGACCTGTACGGGCAGCCCGGTGCCGACCCCGCCCGGCTGGTCGTCGCCGTGCTCGACGCCGCCGCCGCCGCGGCCACCGCCGCCGTGGAACGCCTGCGCGACGGCGTCTTCGCCCTCGACCCCGACGGCCGGGTCGGCTACGTCAACCGCAGCGCCGAGATGCTGCTCCACGCCACCCGCGCCGACCTGCTCGGCCGCCGCCCCTGGGACGTGCTGCCCTGGCTCGGCGACCCCGCCTACGAGGACCGCTACCGCTCCGCGATGCTCTCCCAGCGGCCCACCGCGTTCCTCGCCCGCCGCCCGCCCCGCCACTGGCTGGCCTTCTCGCTCTACCCCGACGCGCACGGCCTCACCGGCCGGATCGTGCCCGCCGCCCCCAGCGAGGACACCACCCTCCCCGAGGCGCCGCCGCCCACCCCCGCCCCGCTCGGCGGCGTCTACCACCTGCTGCAGCTCGCCTCCGCGCTCACCGAGGCCGTCACCGTCCGGGAGGTCGCCGACGCCGTCACCGACCAGATCCTGCCCGGTTTCGGCGGCCAGGAGCTCGCCCTCTACCTGGCCCGCGGCGGACGCATGCACCTGGTCGCCGAGACCGGCTACCCCGCCGGGTTCCTCGCCCCCTTCGAGGGCACCCCGATCCGCGCCCGGCTGCCCGGCACCGAGGTGTTCACCACCGGCGCGCCCGTCTTCTTCGAGTCCGCCCGCGAACTCGCCGCCGCCTACCCCGGCATCCCGCGCGACGAGATGGGCGCCTGGGCCTTCCTCCCGCTGATCGCCTCCGGCCACCCCGTCGGCAGCCTCATCCTCGGCTTCGCCCGCTCCCGGGTCTTCACCGCCGAGGACCGCTCCGTCCTCACCGCCCTCGGCGGCCTGATCGCCCAGGCCCTGGAACGCGCCCGCCTCTACGACGCCGAGTCCGCCGTTGCCCGCGGCCTCCAGCAGGCCCTGCTGCCGCAACGGCTGCCCGCCGTCCCCGGCCTCGCCACCGCCGCCCGCTACCTGCCCGGCACCCGCGGCATGGACATCGGCGGCGACTGGTACGACCTGCTGCCCACCCCCGACGGCGGCGTCGTCCTGATCATCGGCGACGTCGAGGGGCACAGCGTCAAGGCCGCCGCCCTCATGGGCCAACTCCGCAGCGCGGTACGGGCGTTCGCCAGCGCGGACGACCCCGTCGAACAGATCGCCCGGCGCACCAACCGGCTCCTCCTCGACCTCGGCGCCGGACTGCTCGCCTCCTGCTGCCTGCTGCGCCTGCACCCCGCGACCCGCACCCTGCGCGCCGTCCGGGCCGGCCACCCGCCGCCCCTGCTGCGCACCCCCGACGGCCGCACCACCGTGCTCGACCTGGACGGCGGGCCGCTGCTCGGCATCGACCACGGCCTCGACTTCCCCGCCACCGAGACCCGGCTGCCCGCCGGGGCCACCCTCGTCCTCTACACCGACGGCCTGGTCGAATCCGCCACCGCCACCCTCGCCGAGGGCATCGACCGCCTCCGCGCCACCCTCGCCCACGCCGCCACCCCCGACCTCGAACCGCTCGCCGACCTCCTCCTCGGCCAGGCCCGCCACGACGACCGCCGGGCGGACGACGTCGCGATCCTGGTCGCCCGGCTGACGGGGGAGCCGGACTGACGGCGTGCCGGGCCGACGGGGGAGCCGGGCCGACGGCGTGCCGGGAGGTGCACCGGCCGGGCGGGTCACTCGGCGGGGTGCTCCGGCCCGGCGGGGTCCTCGGCGGGGTCCGCGGCGGGTCCCTGCTGCTCGGCGAGCAGGGCGGTGGTGGCGCGGTGGACCTTGGCGAGGGCGGTGAGCAGGAGGCGGCGTTCCTCGGGGGTGAGGTCGGCGGTGACGCGTTCCTCCAGGAGGCGGCGTTCGGTCTCGACGGGCCCCTGGAGGGCGCGGCCGGCGTCGGTGAGCCGGAGGCGGACGAGGCGCTGGTCGCGGTCGTCCTGCCCGCCCGGGTCGAACGCGCGGTCGGCGACCTGGGCGACCCCGCCACGCTGGCACCGGCGTTCGACGGCGTGGACCGGCTGTTCCTGCTCACCCCCGGCCTCGGCGCCGAGCACACCGCCCACGCCGTCGCCGCCGCCCGCGCCGCCGGGGTGCGCCACCTCGTGCACCTGTCCTCCGCCAACGTGCTCGGCGACCCGGTGCCCGCGATGGGCCGCTGGCACCACGACCGCGAGGAGATCGTCCGCGGCAGCGGCATCCCGTACACCGTGCTGCGGCCCGGCGGCTTCATGACCAACGCCCTGGAGTGGGCCGACACCGTCCGCACCGGCGGCTACGTCCTCGACCCGGTCGGCCCCGGCCGCCTCGCCCCGATCGACCCCGCCGACGTCGCCGACGTCGCCGCCCTGGTCCTCACCGAGGACGGCCACCGGAGCGAGCACCACGTCCTCACCGGCGGCGAGGCGCTCACCGTCACCGAACAGGTCGCCCTGCTCGCCGCCGCCACCGGCCGCCCCATCGCCGTCCGCCCCACCGCCACTCCGGACGAGGCCGTCCGGGCCCGCTTCCCCGCCGGAGCTCCCGCCGCCCTCGCCGCCGCGATCACCGAGGCGTTCGCCCTGCTGCGCGCCGACACCACCGGCCTCCGCACCGACACCGTGCCCCGCCTGCTCGGCCGCGCCCCCCGCACCTTCGCCGACTGGTGCACCCGCAACGCCGACGCCTTCCGCTGACCGGACGCGGCCCGCGCGCGGCCGGGGGGCGGGGCGTCCGGGGCGGTCCGGGGCGCGGTTAGGGTCGGGGGGTGATGAGGACGTGGTGGGGGCGGGCGTTCCCGGGGCCCTGGCGGGCCTGGACGGTCGTCCGGGAGGTCTCGGGCGGGCTGCTGGTGTGCGGGCTCGCGGCGCTGCTGCAGGCGGCGGACGACGGGGGGTGGCCGTCCGGGCCGGTGGTGGGGGCCAGTGCGGTGCTGTACGCACTGCGGCGGGGGCTGCCCGGGCCGGTGCTGGTGGTGTCGGCCGCCGGGGCGGGCGGGCCCGCCGGGTTCCTGCCGGTGCTGGTCACCGCCGGGTACTCGGCCGGACGGCGGCTGGGCAGGCCGTGGCGGGCCCCCGCGGTGCTGGGGCTCGGCTTCCTGGCCGTCCTCGGCGTCGGCCTGCTGCAGAACCGGCGCGACCACCTCCCGCTGCCCGTCCTGTTCGGCCTGTGCGTCGCCGGGTACCTGCTGGTCGGCGTGCTGCCCGCCGTCATCGGACGCTACCGGGCGCAGCGCGTCGCCCTGCTCGACAGCCTGCGCGAACGCAACGAGCAACTGCTGCGCGAACGCGTGATGATCGCCCGCCAGGCCCGGCTGCGCGAACGCCACCGGATCGCCCAGGACATGCACGACAGCCTCGGCCACCAACTCGCCCTGATCGCCGTGCACACCGGCGCCCTCGAGGTCGACCGCACCCTCGGCGAGCAGCAGCGCGAGGCCGTCGCCGTGCTGCGCCAAGCCGCCACCGGCGCGATGCGCGAACTGCGCGAGGTGGTCGGCCTGCTGCGCGAGGACACCGCGACCGCCCCCGGCGGCGTCGACGCCATCGACCGCCTCGCCGAGACCTCCGGCGCGGCCGGCGCCCGGATCGAACTGCGCCACCGGGGCACCCCCCGCCCGCTGGCCGCCGCGACCGGCCACGCCGCGTACCGGATCGCCCAGGAGGGCCTGACCAACGCGCACAAGCACGCCCGGGGCGCGGAGATCACGCTGACCGTGCGGTACGAGCCGGACGCGCTGGTGGTGGAGGTGGTCAACGGCCCCGGCGGGGACGGCACCGCCGCGGTCTCCGGCGGCCAGGGCCTGACCGGGCTGCGCGAACGGGCCCGGCTGCTCGGCGGCACGGTGCACAGCGGGCCGCTGCCGGACGGCGGCTTCCGGCTCGCCGGGGTGCTGCCCTACACCCCCGAGGGGGCCCGGGCCGCCGCCCCCGACGACGAGGAGCTCGCCCTGCTGGCGGGCACGTCCGTCGAACCGGAGAAGCGCCGCCGCAGCCCCGCGGTCGGCTGCGCGCTCGGCGCGCTCGGGGTGCTCGGGGTGGTGGCCGCGGTCGCCGCGGTCGGCGCCGTCATGTTCGTCAGCTCGCTGCGCGACGCCACCGTCCAGATGAAGCTCTACGACTCGATCCAGGTCGGCCAGAGCGAGGAGTCCGTCAACGGACGGCTGCCGGTCGGCAGCGACTTCCTGACCGGCGACTTCCGCAAGTTCGGCCCGCCGGTGCCCGAGGGCGCGCACTGCCGCTGGTTCGCCGGCGACCTCGGCAGCGGGACGGAGGGCGGCCAGGACGTGCTGCGGTTCTGCTTCAAGGACGGCCTGCTGGTCGAGAAGCAGCACTTCCGCGGCAAGGCGTAGCCGGACGGCGAGGAGCGGTGCGAGGAGCGGGGGCGTGCGCTGGTCCGGGCTCTTCTCGGAGGACACCCGGCACCTCGTCGGCCGCCTCGTCGGCGGCCCGGCGGCCCGACGTTCGCGCGCGACGTTCGTGCGCGGTGAACGGGCCGGGCGGTGCCTGGCCGTGCTCACCGCGCGCGAACGCGACGTGGTCGACGTGGTCGACGTGGCCGACGTGGTGGACCTGCTCGGCGAAGGACTCCCCGACGCCGACACCGGTGCCCGGCTGCACAGGAGCGGGGCACCGGTGAAGACCCACGTCAGCCGGATCCTCGCCGGACCGTCAGCTCCACTCGGGCGGAAGGGGGATGCCCAGCTGAAGGGCCCGCTCCGTGTACGCCCTGCGGATCTGCCGCAGCGCCTCCGGCCGGAACGGGTCCCGGGCCGGGACGGCCGCCGCGACGGCCAACGCCTCCTCCATCAGAGCGAGTTGCAGGTCGGGCCGGAGCAGCACCGGGTAGTGGCCGGTCAGTTCGATCGCCGCCAGCGCCAGCCGCGGCAGGTGCACCGCCGGGTTGTCCGCGGCCAGCAGGCGGTGCGCCCGGTACGCCTGCCACGGGGTGGGCGGCTCGCTTCCCGACAGCAACACCCTTGCCCGCAGGGCCAGTTCCTGATCAACGTGTGAGGACACACGACTCCCATCGCTCTCGTCCAAAGGGGGAATGCGGACGAGTCTGCGGCCCACGGGGCGTGCCGGACAAGGGCGGACGGATGTGCGCTCGGTCCTACCGGAAGCGGCCGTGAGCAGGCAGAATGGGGGTCGATACGCTGCCGGGAGGGGTTCAGACGGTGCTGGGGGCCGGGGTTGCCGTCGTCGATGCCGTCGCTGTTGCCGTCGCTGTTGCCGTTGCCGTTGCGGCCAGGCGGTCGCCGATCGCGTCGATCTCCGCCGCGAGTTGGGCGCGCAGCGCGGGCAGCAGGGCCAGGGCCGCGCGGGCGGCCTCCGGGTCGGGGTCCTGGTCCTGGTGGGCGGCGGTGACGGCCGTGCGCAGCGGCAGCACGGCCAGCGCGGTCTCCCACGCGGTGCGGTGCACGCCGGTGGCGTAGCGGGCCGTCAGGTACTCCAGCGGGGCGAGCGCGAGCTCGTCCCGGTCGGCGGGCCCGGCGAGGCGGTGCTCGGGCAGCAGCCAGGCCACCCCGTCGCGCGCCACCAGGTCGAACGCCCGGGACAGGTCCGGGGCCGCCGGGCCGCGCGTCGACTCGGCGGTGGCCGCCGCCAACAGCCGCTCCAGCATGGCCGCTTCGCGCGGACCGGACGGCCGGTCCGGGTGCTCCTGGCCCGCCAGCAACTGCTCCAGGTGGTAGCGCTGGCCCCAACTGCCCACCGAGCGGTGCATCGCGCCCGCCCGGGTCTCCCGGATCGCCGCCAGCGCCAGCGCCCGGGTGGTCAGGTCCCGGCGCACCGCGAACGCCGCGGCCGTCCCGTCCGGGAACAGCCGCCCCAGCGCGCCCCGCACCGCGTCCACCGTCGGCCCGTCGTACCAACGCAGCGTCCAGCGCGGTCCGGCCGGGGCGGGCGACGGCTCGGCCGGCGGTTCGGGCCGGGGTTCGGGCCGGACGTCGTGCAGGGGTTCGTGCCGGGGTCCGTGCCGGGGCTCGTACTGCGGCTCGAACGGGACGCGGAACTGCACCGACAGGCGGTCGGCGATCCGCCGGGCCTGCGGGCCGCGCAGCACCCGTTCCGGCGCCTGCGGTTGCGGTTGCGGCCGTTCCTGCGGGGACGGAGCGGACGCGGGCGCGGGCGAGGCGGCGCGCTCCGGGGTGCGTTCGGGGGTGCCCATAGCGGGAGACTAGCCACGTCCGGGCCCGGCGGCGGACGACGCGCGGGCGGGCTCAACCGTTCGCCGCAACCCGATGACCTGCGGGCGGCCGCCCGCGACCCGCGACCCGCAAGCGGCCGCCCGGGGCCGGGCGTTCGCGCGGGCGGGGCCCTGGCGGGCCGCGGCGGTGGGCGGTTCAGCCGGTGGTGGCGGCCTGCAGGGGCTCCTGGCGCGGGGCCGGGACGGCGTGCTGCAGGGCCAACGGGCCGTCGGGGGAGGTGAATTCGATCGCGGTCAGGCGGGCGGCCGCCTCGCGCGGCAGCAGGACGGCGGAGGCCACGTTGGGCGGCAGCGGGCCGTCGGCGGTGGCCAGGGCGCGCAGGGCGGCCCAGGCACGGCGGTGCCGGGCGAAGGCGTACCGGGAGACCCGGCGGCCGCGGCGGCGCTGGCCGTCGGCGGCCTGGGCCGGGCTGGCGTCCAGCAGCAGCAGGTGCAGGCGGCGGCCCTGCCGGGCGGTGCGGCGGGCCAGGGCGCGGCGCACCCACGGCAGCGTGCCGCAGTCGTGCACGACCAGCGGCCCCCCGGCCCGCAGCGCCGCGCGCAGCCGCAGGTAGTGGGCGAGCCGGACCAGCGGCCGGTACAGCGCGTACGGGACGCCGGGCAGGGCGCGGGCGAAGGCGGCCCGGGTGTGCTGGGAGTCGATCACCCGGGCGCGGGCGCAGCGCCGCATCAGGGTGCTCTTGCCGCTGCCGGGCAGGCCGGAGACCACCAGCACGTCGTCCGCCGGGTAGGCCAGCCGGGCCGGGGCGGGACGGTCGGTCAGGTCGTGCCGGGCGTGCGGGCGCAGCTGCGGGTGCACACGGTCCTCCTCAAAGAGTTCAAAGAGCGTGCCAAGGGGGCGTCACAAGAACGTCATGCCCGGGTCGGTCGGTTCCAGACCTGCGGCAACGCACCTGTGACGGGGCTGTATCCGTTCCCGGACACCCTGGGTGAAATGCGGCGGATGATCCATGGCAGGGTGGGCGGATGCGATTCGCCCCGGGGGAGCCGGCGGGGGCGAGGGGAACAGTGGGAAAGTGGGGTGGGGGCACATGGGGCACATGAGGTTCTGCTTCCTGGTGGAGGAGCACTACCGCAACGACGGGATGCCGCTGGCCGTGGTCGAGCACCTGCGGGCCGCCGGTCACCGGGTGGACGTGCTGCGCCCCGGTGCGGACCTGCTCGACCTCGCCGAACTGGTGCGCAGCGGCAAGCACGACGCCTGGGTGCTGAAGACCGTCTCCGGCGGCCCCGGCCTGGGCCTGCTGGAGTCCGCCGCCGCGGCCGGCCTGACCACCGTCAACGACGCCCGGGCGATCCGGCCGGTCCGCGACAAGGCGCAGGCCGCCGTGGTCGCCGCCCTGCGCGGCCTGCCGATGCCGCGGACGTGGGCCGCCGCCGACCCGGCCGCGTTCGCCGCGATCGGCGCCCGCCGCTACCCCCTGGTCGTCAAGCCCGCCGACGGCTCCTCCGGGCGCGCCGTCCACCTGGTCGAACGGCCCGAGCAGCTCGCCGAGTTGGCCGCGCCCGCGGACGGCGGACTGCTGATCGCCCAGCCCTACGTCCCCAACGACGGCTGCGACCTGAAGGTGTACTGCGCGGGCGGCGAGTTCTTCGCCACCCGGCGCACCTCGCCGCTGCACCCGCACCACCCCGCGGTCGAACGGCCCGTCCCGCTGCCCCGGGAGGTCGCCGCGCTGGCCGCGCAGGTCGGCGAGGTGTTCGGCCTCGACCTGTACGGGCTGGACGTGCTGCTCGGCCCCGACGGCCCCGTGGTCGTCGACGTCAACGACTTCCCGAGCTTCCGCCAAGTCCCGCGCGCCGTCGAGCGGGTGGCCGACGCGGTGGTCCGCCTCGCCCGCACCGGCTCCTCCTGGCCCACCCCCGGCGCGGGCCACCTGCTCACCGACGCGACCGTCCCCGACGGCGCCGACACCGCCGTCCCCGACGCCCGGGCCGCCCGGTGAACGCCCCGCGACCGGTGAACGCCCGACGCCCGGTGCGGGTCGCGCTGATCGCCCGCGAGCCCGACCACCCGCTGCTCGCCGGGGCCCGCGAACTCCTGGAGGCCGACGGGCACCTGTTCGTCCCGGACGACCAGCACGCGGACGTGGTGCTGCTCAAGGCCCGCAACCAGGACGCCCTGCAACGCGCCGAGTACCACCAGCGGTTCGGCGTCCCCGTGCTCAACTCCGCCGCAGCCACCGGCCGTTGCCAGGACCGCGACTGGATGGAGCGCACCGCCCGGGCCGCCGGGCTGCCGTTCGCGCCCATCCTCGGCCGCGGCGTCCTCGGTCAACTCCCCTGGGACGGGCCGGTGGTGGTCAAGAGCCTGCGCAGCCGCAAGGAGGACCTGGTCGCCCGCGCCGACACCCCCGCGCAGTGGCGCGCGCTCGCCGAGCGGTGGCCCGGCGAACCCGTGCTCACCCAGCGGCCGGTGGACGGCGACGGCTGGGACCGCAAGGTGTGGGTGGTCGGCGGGCGGGTCTTCGCCGAGCAGCGCCGCTCCGAACTCGTCCCCGGCGCCCCCGAGCGCCGCCCCTGGGCGCCCGACGACCGCGAGCGCGCGATCGCCCTCGCCGCCGGGCCCGCCTTCGGCCTCCAGGTGTACGGCGTCGACCTGCTGCCCGGCCCCGACGGCCCCGTCGCCGTCGACGTCAACGCCTTCCCGGGCGTCCGCCACCAGCCGGGCGCCCCCGAGGCGCTCGCCGCGCTCGTGCTGCGCACCGCCCGCCGCTGAGGCGCCTGCCGCTGGGGCGCCTGCCGCTGGGGCGCCCGCCGCGCTCGTGCTGCGCACCGTCCGCCGCCGCGCCGGACCCCCGTGCGTGGTGACCTGCCGGTTCCCCGGACGGCCGGGCCTAGACGAGTAGTTCCGAAGTGGGTCAGTGGTCGTAGGCGATGAGTGATCGGGTGACGGGTTGGCCGGTGGTGCGGTTGTGCCAGATCGCGCAGGTCA
>NZ_JNYE01000129.1 GCF_000717185.1 Kitasatospora phosalacinea
TGGTCGGCGACGTCCAGGGCAAGGGCCTGGACGCGGTGGAGACCGCCGCCGTCGTGCTCGGCGCCTTCCGCGAGGCCGCCCCCGACGAACCCGACCTGGAAGCCGTCGGCACCAAGATCGAACGCGCCCTCAACCGGCGCCTGGAGGGAGAGGAGTTCGTCAGCGCGATCCTCGCCGAGATCACCGCCGACGGCACCGTCACCCTCCTCAACTACGGCCACCCGCCACCGCTGGTCGTGCGCGCCGACCGCCGACGGCCGGGCCCACCTGGCGGAGCCCGCCCAGTGCGCCCCGCCCCTGGGCCTCGCCGCCCTCGGCCCCGCCGGCCCCAAGGCCCACGACCTGGACCTCGGCTCCGGCGACCAACTGCTGCTCTACACCGACGGCGTCACCGAGACCCGCGACCACACCGGCGAGTTCTACCCCCTGCTGGAACGAGCCGGACTGCTGTCCGTCGACGACCCGGACGGCGCGCTGGAGGCACTGCGCCGCGACGTCGCCGCCTACGCGGCCGGACCGCTCAAGGACGACGCCGCGATGATGCTGCTGCGCCGCCGGTCGGACGAGCCGGATTGAAGGGAGACTGTTCAGCCGCGCTGGCGGGGTATGGCACCCAGTACGGAGGCCCGCGCGCCGTGCTCCCGCGCGGTGGCGCGGCGCTGGAGGGGCGCGGCCGGCCGGGCGTCCGAGGCGGCGGCTTCCGCAGTCGGGTGGATGTCGAACACCTGGTGCGCGCCGAAGGCGGACAGCGCCGAGCGCACCGGTGTGCCCGGTGCGGGCAGCACCAGGCGCAGTTCGCCGCCCCGGGACGCGAGGTGGCGGCGGGTGGCGATCAGCACCGCGAACCCGGCCGCGTCGCACCGCTCCAGCCCGGACAGGTCCAGGACCAGGTGGCGGCAGCCCGCCGCCACCAGTCTCAGCAGCCGATCGCGTACCACCGCGACGTCCCTGGGCGCCAGCGAGCCGTGCAGGGCGACGGTGCTCCAGCCGTTGCTCTGGCCGAAGTCGATGCTTGCGGTGGTCACGTGCGCCTCCAGCGCGCCGCCCGATGCCGTCCCGCGGGCCGGACGGCGGCGGTGGGTTCGGAAGGAGGCCCGGGACGTCTACGGCGGACGGGCCCAGCGGGGGCTACGACCTCCCCGCGGGCACGCCCGCCGCGTGGACGCCCCCCGGGGAGATGCGGCGGGGATGTCGCAACCGGGAGGCTTCCAGTCCCCGAGGCGGTGGCCGGTGGAGCACCCGTGCGAGTGGACGGCCCCGTCACCAAGAAGACCTTTGCATTATGCAAAGAAAACGCCGAATGCGCCAGACCCGACGCGCGGAAAGGCGGCTCGCGAGCGGATCCCGGGCGCACTCCGCGCTCCGCGCGCCGGGGCGCAGGATGTAGAAAGGACCCATGCCGGACGATCACTCGCCATCAACAGCCGACGTCCCGAACCAGGGGGGCCTCGAAGAGGACCTGGTCACCGCGGTCCTGACCGCCTCCCGGGTCCTGGTCGCCATCTCCGCGCGCTCACTCGGCGAGGTGGCCGAGTCGCTGACGCTCCCCCAGTTCCGCATGCTCGTCCTGCTCCACTCCAGAGGCGCGATGAGCCTCTCGCGCCTGGCCGAGCACCTCGCCGTCAACCCGTCCACCGCGATGCGCATGCTGGAACGCCTCACCGCCGCCGGCATGGTCGTGCGCGACACCCGCCCCGACGACCGGCGCGAGGTGCGCGCCGCCCTCACCGACCAGGGCGCCCGCACCGTCGTCGAGGCCACCGAGCGCCGCCGCGAGGAGATCCGCCGCATCGTCCAGGCCATGCCCGCCCGCCAGCGCGCCGGCCTCGTCCAGGCGTTGCGCGCCTTCGCCGACGCCGGAGCCGAACCCGACGCACCCAACAAACAGCCCGAACCGCTCGGTTGGTAGCCGCGCCCCCGACGGCATGGGTTCCGCCACGGACGCCGCCTCGTCTTCCCGGCACGTGCCGGGTCGGCGGCAGCGCACTTCGCCGCGTGCCGGCCGAGACCGGATCCCGTCGGAGCTGGTCGTCGTGCGCAGGGCACAGCACCCGGAGGTCCGAGCGGACGGCCTCGTTCGACCACCGCGGACGGGTTCACCGCTCGCCTCGCTCGCGCCGGGCCGCCGCACGCTGCGAGTTTCCGGGCTTCCGGCGCTTCCGCAGGGCGGCGGTGACCAAGCCCTCGTCACCGCGCATGTGGACGGGGGCCAGGAAACGGGGGAAGTTGAACCAGATCGTGGACAGGTGAGCGGCGAAGAGGACGAGGAAGCCGACGAGGGAGACCCGGAGCACCGTCTTCAGGACGGGCCCCATCGCTGCTCCGCCGTCAAGCTCCCAGGAGCCCACTGCCGTCAGGAAGACGCCCATGCTCAGCAGCATCGCGTTGAGCGTCGCCATGCCCCGGACGGTCCCGCGCCGGGCGGCCGGGCCGACAGCCATGACAGACAGGGCGAGGGCCAGGCGCTCCGCCTGTGCGGGGTCACGCCAGAGACGCCGGACGACGACGCACAGGTGGAGCAGCGCTCCGGCGAGCAGGACGGTTCCTGCGGCGAATGCGGCCATGACAGCGTGCTCCTCATCGTGCGTGTACTCGGGAAGGGGCTGGTCAGGCGAGGGCGAAGTAGCGGATCCACAGGTAGAGGGCGGAGATGGCGATGGTGGCGGCGGTGACGGGGAGGCCGTAGCGGGTGAAGGTCCAGAAGCTGATGGGTTGGCGGTTGCGTTCGGCGATGCCGAGGACGACGACGTTGGCGGAGGCGCCGATGGCGGTGGCGTTGCCGCCGAGGTCGGCGCCGAGGGCGAGGGCCCACCACAGGACGGTGCCGTAGGGCTGGCCGACGGTGTGGGCGAGGTCGGCGGTGATGGGGGCCATGGTGGCGACGTAGGGGATGTTGTCGACGATGCCGGACAGGACGGCGGAGGCGACGAGCAGCACCATGACGGCGCCGAGGGGGTTCCCGCCGGTGGCGTCGGCGAGGGCCTTGGAGACGGTTTCGATGACGCCGGTTTCGATGAGGGCGCCGACCATGACGAACAGTCCGGCGAAGAAGGCGAGGGTGGGCCACTCGACTTCGGCGAGGACGTCCTTGACCTCGGCCTTGGACACGGCGATCAGGATCCCGGCGCCGAGCAGGGCGACCACGGACGGGGCGTAGTGGACGACGGGGTGCAGCACGAACCCGGCGATGACCAGGGCCAGGACGGCGAGGCCCTGGGCGAGCAGGCGGTGGTCGTGAATGGCCTCGCGTTCGTTGAGGGCCATGACCTCGGCGGCGCGCTGCTCGTCGTGGGTGAAGTGCTCACGGAAGAGGAAGCGGCACATCGCCAGCAGGACGGCGGTCAGGACGATGGCGAGCGGGGCGAGGTGGACGAGGAAGTCGTTGAAGGTCAGGTCGCCGCGGCTGGCGATGATGATGTTGGGCGGGTCGCCGACCAGGGTGGCGGTGCCGCCGATGTTGGAGGCGAAGACTTCGGCGATCAGGAACGGCGCGGCCTTGAGCCCGAGGCGCTTGCACACGAGCAGGGTGACGGGGGCGACGAGGAGCACGGTGGTGACGTTGTCGAGCAGTGCGGAGGCAGCGGCGGTGATGACCACCAGCATGGCCATGACGCGGAAGGGTTTGGCGCGGGCGCGTTTGACGGACCAGATGGCCAGGTACTCGAACAGGCCGGTGCGCTTGAGGACGCCGACGATCATCATCATGCCCATCAGCAGGAAGATGACGTTCCAGTCGATGCCGGAGTCGGTGGAGAAGAACGCGGCTTCGTCGTCGGTGGCGCGGATGGCGAGCATCGCGGCGGCGCCGCCGAGGGCTGCGGCGACGCGGTGGACCCACTCGGTGATGATCAGGACGTAGGCGGCGGCGAAGACCGCCAGGGCCGCCCAGGCGTGCCAGTTGTTCACGAGGCCCCCAGGAGTCGGTGCAGCAGGTTCGAGGCGGTGATCACGCCGAGCAGCCGCCCCCCGGCGACTGCTCGGCTGCCGGGGGGCCGCTCCACGACGGCGACCAGCGGGCTGCGGGTGCGGGCCATCAGGGCGGCGACCTCCACCGCGGTGTCGTCGGCGTCGGCCACCGGTGGCGGGGGTGCGTCCTTGGGCAGGCATTCGCGCACCCGCACGCCGGTCAGCTCCTCGCAGAGCCGGTCGGCGTGCGCCTCGTCGATCACGGCGGCGAGCGCCGGGTCCTCCATGACGTAGCCGGGCACGAGCAGGCGCACGAGTTGGGAGGCGGGCAGGACGGCGCGGGGGGCGCCGGGGCCGTCGACGACCAGCACGCCCGGCAGTCGGTGCTCGGCCAGTAGCCGGGCGGCGTCCAGGGCCTGGTCGTCCAACGCGACGGTGGGGAAGGGTTCGGCGAGGTCACGTGCGCGCATCGGGCGCCTCCGCGGTGTCGGGACGGTGGACCGGCGCGGGAACACCCGCACCGGAAGAAGCAAGGGCCGGGACGGCGTCGTCCGGCGCCGCGCCCGGAAGGCCGGCCGGTGCCTGGTCGGGCTCGTCGACGTGGAAGAGGCGGGCGATGGGGACGTCGGTGCTGGAGTGCACGACGATCGACGCGGCGATGCACACCGCGATCAGCGTGTACGCCTGCCCGCCCTGCGGAATGCCGGCCTGCAGGACGAGCAGTCCGTAGACGACGGAGGCGAAGCCCTTGGGGCCGAACCAGGCGGCGACCAGCTGCTCGCGCCGGTCGATGCGGGAGCGGATCAGGGAGAGCAGCAGCGAGGCGGGGCGGATCAGCACGATCGCCAGCACCACCGCCGCGTACCCGCCGATCGACAGGCCGCCGAACAACTGGGGGGTCAGGAGCGCACCGAAGACCAGCAGGGCGGCGAACTTCGCCAGCTCCGCGAGCGCTTCGCCGAGCGGCTCGAACGCGGTCTTGGACTGCGGGGAGACGGACGCGAGGACGGCTCCGGCGGAGAACGCGGCGAGGTAGGGGTTGGCGTGGGTGAGGTGGCAGGCCGCGTAGAGGATGACGCCGGTCGCCAGCGGCAGCAGCGGCTGCAGCTTGGCCTCCGCGCCCAGACCGGGCAGCCGCACCAGGGCGTTGACGACGAGCGGCAGCACGATGCCGAGGGCGAGGCCGCCGACGAGTTCCAGGCCGATGGTGGGCAGTGACGCCTCGAAGTGGGGTGAGGCGGGGCCGGCGGCAGCGATCAGCACCAGCACCACCGGCAGTGCGAGGCCGTCGTTCAGGCCGGACTCGACGTTCAGCAACTGCCGCAGCCGCGCCGGGACTTCCTTGCGTCCGACGATCGCGGAGGCGAACACCGGGTCGGTGGGGGCGAGGACCGCGCCCACCAGGAATGACGTCGTCCAGTCGAGCCCGACCAGGAAGTGTGCCACCAGTGCCATGCCGGCGAACGCCAGCGGCATCCCCAGGCCCAGCGCCCGGGCGGGGTGGCGCCATGCGGAGCGCAGGGCGGGGAAGGCGACGTGCATGCCGTCGGTGAACAGCACCGTGAACAGCGCCAGGTCCGCGGTCGCCGCCACGACCGGGCTGTTCGGGGCGACGTGGATCAGGCCGAGGAAGCCGTCGCCGACGAGGGCGCCGGCGGCGAGGAACAGCAGCGAGGTGGAGAGAACGGTGCGGGCGGCCAGGCCCGACAGCAGGACCGCGACGAGCAGCGCGGCCCCGAACACGACGACGAGCACCACGAAGGGAACCCCCGGATCGGCTATGGAACAAGAGGGCTGTCCCCTTGCTCGCCGACCAGGCTTCCCGGCACACCGCGAGTGACTTTATACGACTCTTACGGATCCTTGACAGACCCTTTGCGGCCAAGGCGGCCTGGCAGCCGCCGGTGCGGCCTCTCGCCCCCGTGCCCGGCGCGGGCTACGATCGCCGCCAGGTGAGCCGGGAAGCCTGGTCGGCACAAGGACCCCTCATGCCCGGAGACCCGATGCCCCCTCACCACACCGCCGCCCAACGGCCGTTGCGGCGCTGCCGCCCGGCCGGTGTCCGGTGACCCGCCACGGCGTGCCCCGGCGCCTGCTGGCCGCCCTGCACCTGCGTGCCCCGGACGAGGCCGTGATCCGGCTGCACGGCGACCTCGGCCCCGACGACGTGCGACGCCTCGAACACCGCCTGCGTCACGCCCTGCACCGCCGCCCTGGCCGGCTTGTCGTCGACCTGGCCGACGTGGACTCGGTGTCCGCGAGCGCGGTTTGGGCACTGGCGGCCGGCCTGCGCGCGGCCCTGGAGGCGCGCACCCCGAGCGTGATCCGCGGCGCGGGCCCGGCCGTGCGGCAGGTCCTGCACCGCCATGGCCTGGACCACCTCACCACCCACCAGAACTGACCCCGCCCGCCAGAGGATCCCGTGGACCCCCGCAGAACCGCCAAGGCCGTCGCCGTACTCGCCGCCGCCACCCTGCAGCTCGTCCGCACCGCGGTCCGCGTACGGCGCACCCGCGACGGCCAGCGGAGGGTCCGGTGAGCCCGCTCGGCGTCCTCGCCGACCTGCAACGGCGCATGGACCTGATGCTGCCCGCCCGGTGGCAGTACGCGACGGCTGCCGCGGGCATGGCGGCGACATTCGTCGTGTTCGGCATCGTCGACGGCACGGCCGTGGTCGGCGATCGCCGTGAACGTGCTGACCGGCACCGCCATCAGCGTGCCGGTCACCGCCGGAATGCGGCAACTGGGCCGCGCCCCCGGGCCAGCACCGGCTCAGGAATGCCGCCCCTCGAAGTGACACAACGTCAACGACCCGGCCGGGACGGAGAACCCGCGCGTCCGAGTGAGGAGACTGCACCGGTGAGCACCCCACCCGGCACCACCGACAGCGACCACCCCGCACCACTGCCCCGCCCCCGCAGCGCCTCCGGCGGCACGCCGCAGCAGGGCGGGCACATGGTGATCTGCGGCGGGGACGCGCTCGCCCACCGCCTGGCCGTCGAGCTCGCCGACCGCTACGGGCAGCGCGTCACCGTGGTCGTCCCCTCGCTGCAGCACGGCCACGGGCCGCGGATCGCGGCGCTCGCCGCCGACCCGCAGCGCTCCGTGGACGTCATCGAGACGGGCGAGACCGACGAGACGGCCCTCACAGCGGCCGGCGTCGAACAGGCCTCCGCGCTCGCCCTGACCTCCGAGGACGACCAGGCCAACCTGCACGCCGCCCTGCGCGCCCGCCGCCTGAATCCGGACCTGCGCCTGGTGGTGCGGGTCTTCAACCGGCGCCTGGGCCAGCGCGTCGAACAACTCCTCGACCGCACGGTCCTGTCCCGCCACCCCGGCCTGTCCGCCGCCGCACTGGAGGCGTCCACCACCGTGCTCTCGGCCTCCGCCACGGCCACCCCCGCCCTGGTCGCCGCCGCGCTCGGCGGCCGCTCCCACGCCCTGCACATCGACGGCCGACTCCTGCGCGTCGCCGAACTCGAACCCGGCGCCCGCCCCGACGGCACCCCGCTCGCCCTCCTCGCCACCGAGCCCCGCCCCGGCTCCGACCCCGCCGACCACCTACTGCCCGACCCCGACACCATCGGAGCCGACCGGCCCCGCGCCGTCCTGGAACTCCTGGGCCGCGCCGAACCGCCACCCCGCCCCCGCCGCCGGCCCGCCCTCGCGGGCCTGCCACTGGCCGACCTGTTCACCTCCCGCCTGCGCTGGGCCCTGGCCGCGCTCACCGCCCTGGTCCTCACCCTGACCGCCGTCAGCTGGCAGCTCACCGGCCGGCCGCCGCTGCACGCCGCCTGGCTCGTCATCCTGGACGTCCTGGGCATCGCCGACCCCGCCGACGACGCCGGGCCGGCCGGCAAGACCCTGCAGATCCTCTCCGCGATCGCCGGGATGCTCCTCATGCCCCTGCTGATCGCCCTCGCCCTCGACGCGCTCGGCACCTTCCGCACCGCCACCGCCCTGCGCCGACCCCCGCGCACCCTGTCCGGACACGTCGTCCTGGTCGGCCTCGGCCGGGTCGGCAGCCGGGTCCTGGACCGGCTGTGCGAACTCGACGTCCCCGTCGTCTGCGTCGACCGCGACCCCACCGCCGCCGGTGTCGCCCGCGCCCGCACCCACAACGTGCCCGTGGTGATCGGCGACGCCACCCAGGACGGCGTCCTCGACGCCGCGAAGGCCGGGCGGGCCCGCGCCCTGCTCGCCCTCACCAGCGACGACGGCACCAACCTCGAAGCCGCCCTCGCCGCCCGCGAGCTGCACCCCCGCCTGCGCGTGGTGCTGCGGTTGTTCGACGACGACTTCGCCGGCGACATCTACCGCGCCCTGCGCGACTCCTACCCGCACGCCGAGACCCGCAGCCGCAGCGTCTCCTTCCTCGCCGCGCCCGCGTTCGCCTCCGCCATGATGGGCCGCCAGGTCCTGGGCGCCATCGCCGTCAGCCGCGAAGTCCTGCTCGTCGCCGCCCTCGACACCACCGGCAACCCCCACCTGGCGGGCCGCACTGTCGCCGCCGCCCACCGGCCCGGCGCCTGGCGCGTCCTGGCCCTCGACCTCGCCGCCCCCGACCGCCGCAGCCCCGACCTCGCCGACCCCTACACCACCGCCCCCGAACTCCTGTGGAACCCCGACCCCGCCCACGTCCTCGCCGACGGAGACCGCGTCGTCGTCGCCACCACCCGAGAAGGCCTCAGCCACCTCACCACCGGCACCCGCATGACAGCCCCCCAGTGAAACCTGCCACCGTGCCATCCGGCCGTGCCGGCGAACGGGCGTCATCCGCCGTGGCGGGCCGGTGGACCGAGCAACTGCCCGTCGGGCCAGTCGCGCCTGCAGCCTCGTCGACCAGGGCGCCGCCACCGACGCGGCCTGCCCCACCCGATCACCGCCGTCGTGCCGCGCAGGCTTCCAAGCGCGCCCTCGGCGTGCCTCCGTCGGTTCTCCGGCGCGAGTCAGCAGGGGCTCGCCCCCGGGGTGCGCGGCCGTATCGGTGGCCTCGCTTCGGCGGCGTCAACGGCTTGACGCTCTAGGGCGGTTGACCTACGTTATGGCTCTAGGTCAATCGTCCTACGAGGGGGATACCATGCCCGCTGTGGCGACCCGCGAACAGATCGTCGCGGCGGCGGACCGGCTCTTCTACCACCACGGATACGAGCACACCTCGTTCGCAGACATCGCCGGAGCCGTCGGCCTGTCGCGGGGCAACTTCTACTACCACTTCAAGTCCAAGGACGCGATCCTGGACGCGGTGATCGACGCCCGCCTCGCCGCCACCCGGCGGATGCTGGAGCAGTGGGAGGCCGAGGCGCCGACCCCGGCCGGACGGATCATGCGGTACGTCGAGATCGTGCTGACCAACCGCGCCGACATCCAGGACTACGGCTGCCCCGTGGGCACCCTCACCACCGAGCTGGCCAAGCTGGAGCACGCCATGCTCGGCCAGGCCGGCCGCCTGTTCACCCTCTTCCGCGAATGGCTGCGCGAGCAGTTCATCCTGCTCGGGCACGCCGAGCAGGCCGACGAACTGGCGATGCACGTCCTCGCCTTCAGCCAGGGCGTCGCCGTCATGGCCAACGCTTTCCACGACGAAGCGTTCATCCGGCGCGAAGTCGACCGGATGCGCCAGTGGCTGCACACCTACGAGAGATGAGAGACAAGCATGTTCGTCGTCCTGCTCCGGTTCTCCGACAACAAGGCCGCCGCCGCCCAGCACATGGCCGCCCACCAGCAGTGGATCAAGCACGGCCTGGACGACGGGGTCTTCCTCCTGGTCGGCAGCATCCAGCCCGGCCTCGGCGGCGCGGTCCTCGCCCACAACACCACGCCCGAGGAACTGAGCAAGCGCGTCGACGAAGACCCCTTCGTCGCGCAGAACGTCGTCACCGCAGAAATCATCGAAATCGTCCCGGGCACGGCGGACGAGCGCTTGAGCTTCCTACTGTAGGGACATCGGGTCTGCGGTCAGTGTGGTGGCGTCGGACGTCGACCTCGACGACGGAGTACTTCCCGAACCGCTTCTCCTCGTCGAGCAGCCGGTGCGGGACGGGAAACAGCCGCACGTGCCGCACGGGGTCGGTGTCCAGGCGGATGCCGGCGGCGCAGCAGGTTTCCAGGTACTTGTGCGAGACGTCGGGATACGTCTTGACGGTGATCAGGATGCGCGCTCGTTCCCAGCCCGATGCCGACATGCCAGCCCCCCTGGTTCGACTCCTGTCGCCATTGGGCGGCCAGGGTGCCGAATGCGCAAGGGTGCTTGTTCGGAAGGGAGTTGAAGCGGATCATGCCAGGGCCGCGACGGGCAGCGCGGTGCGCTGGTGCAGTTCCGCCAGCACGGCCTGGCGGTGGCAGCGGCTCTCGTCCTGCTCGAAGCACAGCACCGCCACCGAACGCCCGACGGCCAGCTCGGCCAGCTCCCGGCGGGCCGGCTCCGACGCCGGGACGTCGGCGAACACCGCCAGGCCCTCGCCGACGCGGCCGTCCCAGAACGGCACCCGGTTGTCCTTCGGGTTGCCCGGCGAGCGCAGGTGCAGATAGGAGATGTCCGCCTCGGCCAGGGCCGCGCTCAGCCGCGACTTGCTGAACCCGGGCTTGCGGCTGATCGGTGTCAGTCGGACATCCGCCACCGCGTCCACCCCCGCACCGACCAGCGCCGTCACGAACGAGTCGATCGTCCGCCCCTCGTAACCCGTGGACCACCACAGGCCCGGTACCGGATCCGCAGCCGCCACCAGCTCGTCCACCGTCACCTCCATGACCCGCGCCAACGCCATGACGGTGAACAGCCCGGGCTGCGCCACGCCCGCGCTCTCCGGGCGGGACAGCGTGAGCAGGGGGACGCCGGCGGCACGGGCCAGCGCGGGCCGGGTCAGGCCGCGGGCCTCACGCAGTGCTCGCAACCAGCGGCCCAGGCAGTGGGCGCGTTCGGAGCCATCGGCGTAGCGACGACCAGACAAGGCAGAAATCCTAACGAGCAGTCAGCTGGCGTCCCTCGCCGCGTCCCCGATCGGGTGAAGACCGTAAGCAGCGACGGACCGTGGAAGTCACGGTGCAGCGTCGCGAGCCATTGGCCGTACCCATGGAAATGGCGTACGGGCTCCACACCCCGGCGCTTTCCTTCCAGTAGCGGCGCCGCCTGAGTGGCCACGCGCTGGTGGTGACGCAGCAGCGTGGACGTGGTGGACGCAGGCCGAAACGGTGTTCTTCAGTCGATGTCGCCAGGCTCCCAGCCAGGTGGGATCTTCGAGAGTCCGATCAAAGCGTCGATGCCGAGGTGTTCGAGGAGCAGGGCCTTCAGGTTGCGGCCGTCGATCAGGTCCAGTCGCTGGCCGTTGCGGTGCGCGATCTCCCAACTGGCCTTGCCGTACCAGGAGGTGGTGACGAGGACGCCGCGGGCGGCCTGCTTGTCCTGGAGGGTGCCGAGCAGGGCCCGGACGACCTCGGGGCTGACGACGTTCTTGGTGCGTTTGGCCTGGACGGCGATCACGGTGACGCCCACCGGGTCGCGCCGGACGGCGACGGCGTCCAGGCCGTCGTCGCGGGAGTTCTGGGTGCGCCAGGTCTCATACCCCATGGCGGTGAACAGCTCGCGCACCAGGCGCTCGAACGCGAACGGGTCCATCTGCAGCAGGTCGGGGCGGCTGTCGAGCGGGCCGACGACGGCGGTCTCGGCGGCGATCTTGAACCGGGCGGGGTCGAAGTCGACGATCGGCGGCACCGGCTCCAGGTCGTGCGGGTGCCGGGAGACCACCGCACCGAGGTTGCGCAGGCAACGCTGCGGGTCCAACCTCGGCTCGTCCAGGACGAGTTCGGCGAAGTCCGCACGCTCGACCACCATGCTCACCACGCACGGGCGCACCGCCCGCCCGGTCGCGGGATCGGTCGTGGCCACGTGTCCGTTGAGGACGACCGTGCCCACCAGGCCAACCGGTGTCACCGAGAACGCCTCGTCCAGCGCCCGCAGGGCCAACCGCGCCAGCAGCCGCCGGTAGGTCTCCTGGAGGTCGGCCTCCTTGGCCGGCTGCGGGACGACCTCCCCGCGCTGCGCGAGGAACCGGTACCCGGACACGGCCGGCACCACGTCCTGCGCGGGGAGCGCCACCTCGACGAGCAACTGCCCGGCCTCCGGCACGTACCCGACCGCCGCGTCCTCCCGGCACCCGGCGGGCACCGGCGAGCGCCGCAGCAGGTCCTCCACCACCTCCGCCACCCCGGCCGCCCCGTCGTGCGCCAACGCACCCTCGACGAGCGGGTGCCAGTCCTCCAGCCCGTCCGGCCGGTCGCGCAGCACCGACTCCAACTCGTCCAGCACAGCCGCGACTTCACGGCTGCGCTGCTCGGCCTCCTCCTTCAACCGCTGCTTCAGTGCCTCGCGATCAAGCCGCTCCCGCTCCCGGAGAGCACGTTCCTGCTCGCGCTGCCGCTGCTGTGCCTCGCGTTCGCGCGCACTCTGGCGCTTGGCGAGGTCGGCCTCGATCCGGGCCGCCTCCTTGGCCTTCGCAGCGTCCTGTTTGGCGAGGAGCTTCTCCCCGGCGGCCAGCAGCCGGGCGTGCTCGGCCGCCGGATCAGGCCGACGGGGCGTGCGCGGCCGTCTCGCCGCAGCGGGCTTCGCCGCGGCCGCCTGCCCCGACCCAGCCTGGGCGAGCTTGGCCTGCTGCTTGGCCAACAGCGCCTCCGCCAGCAACTCCGCCACCGTCTTGCGCCGCGCCAACGACCCTCCCCGCCCCCGGCCGCCCCACGGCGGCACCCACCCGACCTCCGCGAGCCCTACCCACCCGCACCCACACCGAACCGGCGGTACCGGGCAGCTGTGGAGCAGCCCCAGGCGTGGGTGGTCGGCGGTGCATCGGATGCCACCCTGCAGCCCGAGCACGCCAGGGCGGCTCTTGCCGCCCCGCTATTTCGCTGACCCTCAGTCACATCGGCTACTAGCATTCACATACGTCGCAGATCGCCGACCGTCCCACCGCCCTCGCACGCCACAAGGTACCGATGAAGATCAAGCGAGCACGCATCCAGAACTTCCGCAGCCTGCGGGAGGTGGACATCGAGTTCGATGCGACGACGTGCTTCATCGGGCCGACCGGCGCGGGGAAGTCCACCGTCCTGCGTGCGCTCGACTGGTTCTTCAACGGCGAGAAGACACTCTCCCTGGACGAGCACGACCTCCACTCCGCGGCCGACAGCCGCCGGATCACCGTCGAGGTCGAGTTCAACGACCTCACCGAGTACGACCGTGACGTGCTCGGCAGCTACGCCCCGCCCGAGAGCGACACGGTGATCGTGTGGCGCACCTGGGAGGACGGCGAGGACAAGATCAGCGGACGGGCCCTCGCCTTCCCTCCCTTCGAAGCCGTCAGGGCCGTGCCGACCGCGATGGCCAAACGGAAGGCGTACGGCGAACTGCGCGAGCAGCAGCCGGACCTGGAACTGCCGTCCGTAGGCTCCGAGGCCGCCGTCATGGAGGCGCTCTTGACCTGGGAGCGCGAGCACCGCGACCGGCTCGTCCCCACCGAGCGCAACGGCACCCACTTCTTCGGCTTCGCGGGCCAGAGCAAACTCGCCGAGCTGATCGACTTCGTCTTCGTCTCCGCCGACCTGCGCGCCGCGGAGGAGGCCGACGACCAGAAGGCTTCCGCGCTGGGCCGCATCCTCGACTACGCGGTGAACCGGACCCAGGAGATCGAGGCCCTCAGCGAGCTTGAGAAAACCGCCCACGCGGAGCGGCTGAAGATCCAGAACGAGGCGTACGGTCCGGTTCTCGACAGGATCTCGGGTGCGCTCTCCCGAGAGCTCGCGCAGTTCACGACGGGGCGCGGGATCGCGCTCGCGCCGGTCGTCCACGCGCCGAAGCCGGCCAGGACCAGCTTCAAGGTCAGCGTCTGGGACGGCGCGGCCGAGACCTCCGTCAGCCGGCAGGGCCACGGTTTCCAGCGCGCGCTGATCATCGCCGCCCTCAAGCTCCTCGCCGAGACCCGACGGCCCAGCCAGGAGACGCGCACCCTGTGCCTGGCCATCGAGGAGCCCGAACTCTTCCAGCACCCCGCGCAGGCAAGGATCTTCGCCGATGTCCTGCGCGACCTCGCCACCGCCGAGGGAAGCCGCGTCCAGGTCACCTACGCCACCCACAGCACCGTCTTCGTCGACCACCGCGCGTTCCACCAAGTACGCCGACTGCGCCGCGACTTCGTCGACAACCACCCCACGACCCAGACCAGCCAGGTCACCGTGGACGACCTCTGCGAGGCACTCGCCGGCTACGTGAAACCGGACAGCGTGCGCCGCCACGCCGGCCTCCGCTGCACCGACACCCTCGCCGAAGGCTTCTTCGCCCTGGCCGCCGTCCTCGTCGAAGGCGACACCGACGCCGGCCTGATCACCGGCTGCGCCCAGAACATGAACCTCGGCCTCGCCGCCCAGGGCGTCAGCGTGATCCACGTCAACGGCAAGAACAACCTGATCCTCTGCCACGCCATCCTCACCGCCCTCGGAGTGCCCTGCTACGTCGTCTTCGACGGCGACTGCGGCATGGCGGACCGGAAACTGGCCTCGATCCAAGGACGGGAAGGCGACGACGACTACCTTCAGGCCAAGAAGAAGATCACCGCGGCGGCCGACGACGCGGCCCGGATGAACGTCGACCTGCTCGGATACCTGGGCGCACGCAAGCGGGTCCCCTGGCCGGATTCGGCGGCCACCTCTACCTACACCGTCTTCGACGACAACCTGGAGGAGTACCTCAAGGGCGCCTGGCCCGCATGGACCAGGCGGATCAAGCAGCTGATCGACTCCGGCGACGGATTCCCCGGCAAGAACGCCCCCACCTACCGGGAAGCCGCCAGCAGCGCGGAAGGCAACCCGCCCTCGCTGCTCGTCGAACTCCTCGCCAACGTCCAGGAACTGCTGAAGAGCAACACGCCACCCGCAGATCACATCCTGCCGAGGCAACCCGGACCGCAGGCTCCTGTTGAGGCAGCCGGCACCAGCGGCGCAAGCCGTGTCGGCCGCTGACAGCTTCACGGACCCGCCGCTTCTTCGGAACCGACCGCAGAATCGTGATCGACAAGCCGGCGCAGGAGTTGACGCAAAGCACGGACCGCTCATGCGCAAGCGCCCTACGCTCTCGTCATACGGACGGGGGCGAGGACTGGCATGGTGACCGACGACGGCCTTTCCCAGCACGGCAAGCCGAACGAGGACGCTGCCAGCGACGGGGGAAACGGGCTTGCCTTTCTGGCCGGACTGGTCCTTCTCGGCATCGTGGTGCAGACCGCGTCCTGGCTATGGGGACACCCCCTTGCCGCAGTGGCGACCCTCGCAGGAACCACCGCGGTGCTCCTCGGCTTGCGTGCCGCACTCCGGCGCACCGCCCTCGGCCCCCCGGTGCGCCGCTTCCTGCAGCCGTTGTGGTCCCTGCTCCGAGCCGGAATCTCCGCACGCTTCACCCACGCCCGAACCACCGCCATCGAGCGAGTCACCGGCCGCATCGAACAGCGGGCCCACCGGCCGATGCGGCCGACAGCACCACCCGAACCCGTCGCCTCCTACGAACGACGGCCCTTCGACTACACCCTGGAAGCATTCACAACCGCCACGCCACCCCGCTTCGAGGAGATGTGCCGCGAACTGCTGGAGCGCGACGGTTTCACCAACACCGAGCGGGTCGGCAGCGCCGGAGACCTCGGCGCCGACGTCCTCGCCCAGGACTACCTCGGCCGACGAGTCGTGCTCCAGTGCAAGCGCTACGCGACCCCCGTGACATCGGAGGCGGTGCAGCGATTCAACGGCACCGCCCGACCGGTTCACGGCGCGGCGGTGCCGGTCGTCGTCGCGCTCAACGGTTTCACCGAACCCGCGGCAGCCTTCGCCACCCAGCAGCGACTCCATCTCGTCGACCGCGAGCGCCTCGCCCGCTGGGGCGCCGGCCAGCACCTCTACGACGTCCTCCAGATCGACCGCGGCCCGGACCAGCGCGCCTGATCGCCCGAGCATCCCTCACCCCGGCCAACGGCCGGCAAGTGCCCGACGAGCGGACGACCTTCAGCCCCAGCTCCATGAGGTCACGCTTTCGCATGATCTCCCTGCACCAGGGTCTCCGACACGCGATCTGCCGCTAGGGTCACCGTGGACGAACGGTGAGGGGGGCCTGTGCTGCCAGACTTCAACGACCACGGGCACCTGCCGCCCGGCCGCTACCGGCTCACCATCACGCAGGCAGCCGAAGCCCTCGTCGACGCGGAGCGCTTCCGCGCTTCCACGACCCGGGCCCAGGTCTGGCAGGGCTTCCAGGAGTACCTCTACCAGTTCATCCACCTGGAGGAGCAGTTCGCGACGCTGCTGCAGGGCCGCGAACTCATCCACAGCGTCTGGCTCGGAGGCAGCTTCGTCAGTGCCAAGCGCGACCCTCACAACGTGGACGCCACGTTGCTGATGAACCCCGACGCCGAGCGGGCCATTCGGGGCAACCCCGGCTCGAAATGGCTGACGACCGCCTTCAAGAGCTGGAAGGCTATGCAGGACCGGTACGGCGTGGCCCCTCTGCGGATCCCGTACGTACCGGTGGCCAAGGTGTTCCAGCCCCAGGACTTCACCGCCGAGGAACTGGAGTACTTCCGAGACCGAGGCCGCTGGGACGACTGGTGGCAGCGATGCCGCCTGCCGGGTGAGGGGGAACCGAGCGTGCAGAGCGCCGCACCGGTACGAGGCTACGTGGAGGTGACGCTGTGACGGCCGAATGGCGGGAGCAGATGCGCCGACTCCACGGTGAGAGCACCGCCCGGCAACTTCGGGAGGAAGGCGTGGAGGACCGCGACGACGACCTCGTCGAAAGCGACCTGCGCCACGCCAACCTCGACTACCTCCAGCGCTACGACCCCCAAGCCCGCGCAGAAGAAGAACTCCAGATCCGACTCACCGGCGAGCACGCCGCCAGCGGAGCCCTCCAGTTCGACTGGGGCAACGCCCTGCTGCGCCCCCTCCAGGACAGCGTTTCAGCGGCAGCCCACCGCCACGTCGCCCTGGAGCTAACGGGCCTCTCCCGCGGCAGCACCGTCATGCACGTACGGCCCCGACCGGCACCCGATCCGGAACCGGATTTCGACGGACTGTCGCTGGACATCTCACCGGCCGATGCCGGCGTACGCCAACTCGTCAACCTCCTGCAAGCACTCGAAGACGAGCAGGACGTCCGGGCATGGAGCGAGATCCTCGACCCGGTCGACGTCGTCGTCAAAGCCCTCGACAGGTTCGACCTCGGCATGGGCATCAAATGGCTCGCGTCCGACGGCGACGTTCGCACCGCCACCCTGACCGCTCGCGGCCGAGAGTACGTAGCCCGCCTGCGCGAGACCCACACCGCCGTCGACGTACAGCGACTGTCCGGCCGGATCACCGAACTGCGCAGCTCCGGGGTGGTGCGGATCAAAACCGGCCTGCCGAAGAAGTCACCGGCCTGGGACGTGAAATTCGACGACCCCGAGCAACTCTTCGCCATGCGCCTCGCGTTGGGCGACCAAGTCCATTTCATCGTCGAGCAACGACGCACGTTCGACGCGATGAGCCGAACCCGTGCGACCGACTACCGCTTCCTCGACATAGATCCTGGGCCCGAAGCCCTCCCCGGCAGCTGACCAAGATCCGCTGCGTGCGACCAAGGACGAACCGGTCCGATCGCCGCAGGCTCCCGGGCCAGCTCGCCGGCCCGATGGGTTACCGATTCTCGGCACTCGCCAGTGCTGCCGGGCCCGTGTCTTTGGACCTATGCGGCCAGGCGAACAGCAGTCGTGGCGCTGCTGTCCTCGTGACGGGCGTCGGCACGATCGAGTGCGCTGCTGAGTGCGGTGACGGCATGGTCGGCGGAGTCTTTGAGGAGGTGGCCGTAGAGGTCGACGGTGATGGCGAGGTTGGAGTGGCGCAGTGTCTTGGAGACGACGGCGAGGGGGACGCTCTCGGCGATCATGATGCTGGCGGCGGTGTGGCGCAGGTCGTGCAGACCGATCTTCGGCAGGTCGAGTTCGGCAGTGCGTTTGCGGAGCTGGTCGAGGACCCACTGGGGTCGAAGGGGCTCCCTGTCCGGGCGGGTGAAGACCAGCCCTTCCAAGCGGCTGTCGGGATGGGCGGCCATCTGGGTGGCGGCTTGGCGGTGGAGGGCGGCCATGACTCTGGGGGA
>NZ_JNYE01000130.1 GCF_000717185.1 Kitasatospora phosalacinea
GGGCGAGCGGGGAGATATCTGGCCATACGCGGGGAAACCCGTGGCCATCAGTGGGGCGCTATATGGCCGCCCACGGGGAGGATGTCATGGCCGCCGTCATCTGCCAGAACGGATGCAAGCAGAGGTGCTTGCATCTCGGCCCCGCGCTCGCGGGGGTTGCTCCCTTCCGGACATCTGGCGGCTTCGATCATGTGGCTCGGCCCCGCGCTCGCGGGGGTTGCTCCGGCGACGGGTCCGTGTCGATCACCTACGCCATCTCGGCCCCGCGCTCGCGGGGGTTGCTCCCTGCCCCCGGAGTTGAGGTAGAGCCGGTCCTCCTCGGCCCCGCGCTCGCGGGGGTTGCTCCCGGCCGTCGTCGAGCAGCCCGCACCGCAGCCCCTCGGCCCCGCGCTCGCGGGGGTTGCTCCACTGCGGAGCCGGGCGGTGCTCCGGGGGCCCGCTCGGCCCCGCGCTCGCGGGGGTTGCTCCCGCATGGAACAGACCACACCCGCTCAGCTGAGCTCGGCCCCGCGCTCGCGGGGGTTGCTCCGCTGTTCCCCCTGGCCGCCCCGCCCCCGATCGCTCGGCCCCGCGCTCGCGGAGGTTGCTCCGCGGACGCCGCCCCGCACACCGTCACCATCGCCTCGGCCCCGCGCTCGCGGGGGTTGCTCCGCCTGGGAGGCGGTGGCCTCCCTCGACCCGGCCTCGGCCCCGCGCTCGCGGGGGTTGCTCGAAGTCCTCCCGCACCCCGGCGAAGCTCACCAACTCGGCCCCGCGCTCGCGGGGGTTGCTCCCCGTTCTCAGGCACGCGCGGCCCAGTCCAGTTCTCGGCCCCGCGCTCGCGGGGGTTGCTCCTGTGCCCCCGAATCCCCATACCGCGTCCTCGTCTCGGCCCCGCGCTCGCGGGGGTTGCTCACGATACTGACGTGCGGTCAGTTGTGTCATGAGCTCGGCCCCGCGCTCGCGGGGGTTGCTCCTCGCCGCGGACGTCGCCGAGGTGCGGCTGCTGCTCGGCCCCGCGCTCGCGGGGGTTGCTCCTCGGTGGCCGGCCTGAACCCGCTGACCGTCTACTCGGCCCCGCGCTCGCGGGGGTTGCTCCATGGTCGGCCCCGGCGCGGCCGCCTACCGGAACTCGGCCCCGCGCTCGCGGGGGTTGCTCCGGTCAGCACGACCTTCGAGCCGGTGCCGTACGCTCGGCCCCGCGCTCGCGGGGGTTGCTCCAGCACACTGACACCAGGGCGCTCGGCGGCTCGCTCGGCCCCGCGCTCGCGGGGGTTACTCCTCGACGTCCCCGCTGTGGATCGGGGACACCGGCTCGGCCCCGCGCTCGCGGGGGTTGCTCGAGGCCGGATCTGCCCTGCGGAGCGGACCCCGTCTCGGCCCCGCGCTCGCGGGGGTTGCTCCACCGTGAGCGAGTCGACCACGTCCACCGAGGCCTCGGCCCCGCGCTCGCGGGGGTTGCTCCGCCCATCTCCGCCTTGTGCTTCTGCTCCGGCGCTCGGCCCCGCGCTCGCGGGGGTTGCTCGATGCCGGGAAGCATCGGCAGAGGCGTTTCTGACTCGGCCCCGCGCTCGCGGGGGTTGCTCCGGCGACGTGGTCGCCATCGCCTCCGGCCCCGACTCGGCCCCGCGCTCGCGGGGGTTGCTCGTGACTTACCGAAACTCCCCGCTCCGCACACGTCTCGGCCCCGCGCTCGCGGGGGTTGCTCCGCCGCTACCTGGGGAAATGGCCTGAGACTGTCCTCGGCCCCGCCCTCGCGGGGGTTGCTCCCCGGGCCGCGCGGTCGGCACGCTGTTCCAGTTCTCGGCCCCGCCCTCGCGGGGGTTGCTCCCAGGTGCGCGGCTTCACGGAGTGGTTGAAGGACTCGGCCCCGCGCTCGCGGGGGTTGCTCCTTTGCCACGCTCCACCGACAGCCAGCAACCACCTCGGCCCCGCGCTCGCGGGAGTTGCTCCGTCCCCATCCGGGAGAGCGGGAGCGCATCACCTCGGCCCCGCGCTCGCGGGGGTTGCTCCAGCGAGACCGCCCGCCGGTGGCAGCAGCGGATCTCGGCCCCGCGCTCGCGGGGGTTGCTCCTCCTCACCGGCAGCACCGCCCCGGCCGCCACCCTCGGCCCCGCGCTCGCGGGGGTTGCTCCAAGCCTCTCCGCCGATGCCGTGGTGTGTCGGGCTCGGCCCCGCGCTCGCGGGGGTTGCTCCGGCCCCGGGGCCCGTCCGCGACAGGGGATTCGCTCGGCCCCGCGCTCGCGGGGGTTGCTCCCCGGGCACCGCGTACTGGCCCGGCACGGTCATCTCGGCCCCGCGCTCGCGGGGGTTGCTCCACCTGCGAGGCCACCCAGCGGCAGTTGACCGTCTCGGCCCCGCGCTCGCGGGGGTTGCTCCCTGGGCTCGGCCGGTGCGGCCGGGACGCCGAGCTCGGCCCCGCGCTCGCGGGGTGCTCCATGACCATGGTCACCACCCAACTGCATCTGACTCTGCCCACTGCCCTGTTCCGTCAGTGCTCAGGGCCACTCTCGACCTACGCATTACGAGACCATCAGGGTTCATGTTGCGTGGTGCCGCCCCGTGCCTTCTCGTGACGTTTCACCTGATCAGAGCATGTGGGGCAGGTCAACCCGTGCCACTCCATGGTGCGCCGTCCAAAGGCGTCCGTCCACCGGCTGTCCACCAGAGACAGCCTCCCTCAGGGCCAGACGGACGAACTGCTGGGCTGTGGGTTACCTACAAGCAGCGCCGAGCCTCGCCCTACAGGCCCTAGCGTTACACGGAACCGCTCACGTAGGGCCAGGCCGAGAGCTCCACAGTGAGGCGCCTCCCGTCTTCCCCTGCCATGATCAGGGCCACCACCGGCAGGGTCTCCGCAAGGTCTACCTCGTTGGCCTCCGCCTGCGCCTTCGCCTCGGCGCGCGCCTGTTCCATGGCCGGCGCCCAAGATTCCGGCACCACCACTGGTTGCGCCAGCAGCAAGACCTGCCCGCCGTTCGCGAGCAGGATCCGGCCGATCTCGGTCAGCGCCGCGTCCCACTTCACGGGAGAAGCGGCCGCCTCCCCGAGCAGCACCATGACGGCAACACCGCGGCCGGGCCCAGCCGCCGGGAGCAGTGTGATCTTCTTCGCCTCGGTTGGGTATGGCTGCAGCTCAGACTCGGGCATGACGATCGTGTACCCGAGCGTCCAGCCTGGTGCCATGGGTTCACCCGAGGGTTCGAACTTGTCGAAGGCTCGATCTGCACCAGGTGCCAGGAACCCCGACGCAGCTGCGTCGCTAAGGAAGGCATGTCGCCACTCGCCCGACTCGTGGAGGCTCACCTTGATCCGCCCCTTGATGGCGCGCGCGGCAATATAAACGTCCGAGGTCCCGGGGTTGGCGATCACCGTCCATGAGGACGACCTTCGCCCGTCCGCGGCTACGGTCTGGAACCGAAGCTGTCCGCCTACCTTCGCCGCCACTTTCGCCGTCCTCCCCAACCGCCCTAGGAGCCTCCGTAGTCACAAAGGCGTCAAAGGGACCAACGTGTGGATCCGCCCGCTGGTGCCCCAAGCCAGTGCATCCGACCAGCAGCCAACCGTCGGCCCATCAGATCCGGAATACGGGGCTGCCGTTTTCGATTGGCCTCTTCGCACGCTCATACGAAGGGGGCGCTGGGTGAGCGACTTGAAGGTGTTCCGGCTCGGGGCGGACGGCCGGGACGTGGAGCTTCGGGGCTCGACGGTGGCGCTGGAGGTGGAGCTGCAGCGGCGGGTGGAGGCCGGGATGGAGCGGATGCTGGGTATCCGGTTCCTGGCGTCGGAGTATCCGACGGGGCCGTGGCACCGTGGGCGGGTGGACTCGCTGGGGCTGGACGAGAACGGCGTGCCGGTGGTGGTCGAGTTCAAGAAGGGCAGCGACAGCGGGGTCGTGCTGCAGGCGCTGTCGTATCTGACCTGGTTGAAGAGCAGTCGGCTGGAGTTCGAGGCGCTGGTGCGGGAGAAGCTGGGCGAGGCGGCCGTAGCCTCGATCGACTGGCGTTCGCCGCGGGCGGTGTGCGTGGCGGCCGGGTACTCGTGGCACGACCGGGTGACGGTCGGCGACTTCGGTCGGCAGTGGCCGATCGAACTGGTGCGCTACCGGGTCTTCGACGGCGGCCTGCTGAGCCTGCAGCTGGTCGAGCCGGTCGTCGCCCCGACCGGCTCGCCGGCCGGGCACAAGCGCAGCGCGCCCGCGGCGGCGGAGGCCGTCGAGGCGGCTGTGGTGCCGGCTTCGGTGGAGGTGCCGGAGTGCCTGCGGGCGCTGTATGGCGAGCTGGACGAGGTGCTGACTGCGTCGGGCGAGGTGGAGGTCGTCCCGCTCAAGCACTACGTGGCCTACCGGCGGCTGCGGAACGTGGCGTCGGTGGTCTTCCGCCCGTCCGCTTCGCATCGGGCGCTGCTGGTGTACCTGCCGCTGGACCCGGACACGGTGGTGCTGGAGGAGGGCTTCACGCGCGACATGCGCAGGATCGGCCACCTGGGCACCGGTGACCTGGAGGTGCGGATCGCCTCGCCGGCCGACCTGGCGAAGGCGGCGGTGCTGATCGAGCGGGCGGTCCAGGAGACATGAGCGGCAAGGCACCGGCTCCAAGGGCGTCGCGGTGGCGAGATTGCTTCCTTGGTCGCCTGCGACCGTGAGCGGTCAGTCGGCGGGGCTTGCGCACCGCGGTCCGGCCAGGGGCGATCGGCCCCGCTGCCACTCGAATGCATACGGACGGTATGTCCGGCCGGGTGCCTCTCTGTGATCGTTTCCGATCGAGCCTGACCGTTCGACCAGGCCCGGGATGTCCGATACAGACGGGGGATTGCGCTGGGCCTTCGAGAGCCCTGGCAGCCCGGTGCAGGCGGTATTTTTCTGTGCAACGGCCTTACCCCGCTGTGGGGTTGCCCCGCCCGGTGTCATCACCACCGGGACGGGGCGGTTCGGGCCAGCCACGGAGGTATGCCACCCATGTATGACCGACCCGCTTTTGGACGGGCTCTGCCCGAGGTGTTCGCCCACGTTAGCAGGGGTGAGGGCCCCTTCGCGGGATTGCGCGAAGTGCGCGCCTGGCGCGGGGCGGTGCAACTGCACGCCATTCTCGCGCCGTTGGTGCTCGCATGGGCACTCCTGTCGCCCGCCGAGACCGAATGGGCGCGCGCGGCGCTGATCCTCGGCGTACTGAGGATGTGCCGCAGCACCGACATCGAGTGGATCCGGGCCCGCCGGTTCTGAATCAAGCGGATGAGCCGGCCCGGGCGCCAGCAGGGGCCCGGGGCGGCCGTTGAACGCAGTCTTCCTGCGCGCCCTCGCCTCCGCCCACGCGCTCCGCGCCCGCGGTCACGCGCCCCCCGATGTCGACGCCGAACGGAGCCCCGGTGTCCATAACCCCTGTCGGCTACACCGCTTTTGTCGAACTTCACCATCTTTACTATGAACTGTATGCCTTTGCCCGCCTGGGTGACGTCGGGCTTGCCGAGCAGGTCGTCGAACTCGTCCTACGCCAGACGGAAGCTGACTGGGCGTGGGCGCTTCGCGACGACCCGGCAGCATTCACGTGGCAGGCCCTGTGCGAGGCCGTGACCGTGGCCCGCAAGAACGCGCCGACCTCCCCGCCGGACGGCCTTCACCGCAGCATGCCCGAGCGGGCAGCCGACGCCGCGCTCCTGCACGAGTCCCTCGGCCTGGAATTGGCGGCCGCCGCGGCACTGATGGGACTGGAGGAGCCCGCCGTGCACGCCCAACTGAAGGCCGCCCACCGCTGGCGGTTCGGCAACCACCCCACTGGAGGCTCCTGAGGCCTGCCGATAGCACCCGATAGCCTGGCGAACCAGACATACGCCCCCGGTTCGCCAGGCTATTCGCCATGCCTTCGCCACCTTCACCAGGACGTGTGAGTTTCGGCCTCTCCCACCCCGGCGTAGTATGACGTCCCGTCATAATTGCTCGTTGGCACGCAAGTTCGTCTAACGCAGGGGGTAGCGGATGGACCAGGACGAAGCCGACTGGCAGCCTCCCATTGACAGGGGCAGACCAAGCGCGGCACGAATGTACGACTACCTGCTCGGCGGGAACCGCAACTACCCCTCCGACCGCAAGGCGGTCGAGGAACTGCTCAAGACCGCGCCGAGCACAAGGGAGCTGGCACTCAACAACCGCAGCTTCCTGGTCCGGGTGGTGCGGTACATCGCCGAGCAGTACAAGATCAAACAGTTCATCGACCACGGCTCGGGACTACCCACCCAGCAGAACGTCCACGAGGTTGCCGGAACGGTTCACCAGGACGCGAGGGTCGTCTACGTCGACAACGACCCGATGGTCCTCGGCTACGGCCGGGCGGTGCTGGACGAGAGCCCGAACGCGGTGATCCTCAACGCCGACATGACCGACACCGCCGCGATCGTGGCGGGCCTCGAAGGCCGGATCGACCTCACGCAGCCGACAGCTGCGCTGTTCGTCTCCGTGCTGCACTGCGTCCCCGACGAGGACGGTCCGAAGGCGATGCTCGAACGCACGGTGCGCCTGCTCGCACCGGGCAGCGTGGTGGTGGTCTGCCAGCTGGTCAGTGAGAAGGCGTTCGTCCGCGACACGGTGACCGAGCTGATGCAGCAGCAGACCGGAGGCCGGTGGGGGCGCGTGCGCACCGAGGAGGACGTCCGGGAGTTCTTCGATATCGACCGCCTCGTCATCCAGGAGCCCGGCCTGCTGGATGTCACCAACTGGCGCCCCGACGGACAGGAGTTCGCCAGGCAGGCGAGCGATGAATGGATCGAGTTCGGCGGGCTCGCGCGGGTCGTCTGACGCGGTCGGCCTGCCCAGCCTGCAGCCCAGCTCCACCTGCTACAGGCGGAGCTGGGCGCTCAGCAGGGCGTCCTCGATGAGTCGGCGGCTGGCCCGGTAGCCGGGAGCGCGCATCAGGACGTTGTCGACGAGGTCGTCGAGGTCGACGTAGTTGGGGTCGGTGACCTCCTCGATGCCTGTCAGGGGGCCGCGGTGGAAGAACGCCTGCCACCCGACCTCGTTGTAGATAACGTCGGGCACTGGGTACTTGCTCTTGGCGAACCCGAGGCGGACCAGGGTGTTCACCGGGACGGCGAGGGGGTGCTTCGAGGTGATCACCCGGATGCCCACCGGCAGGTCTCGGGCGTCGGCCAGGTCCAGGAGCACCTGCAGTTGCTCGATCAGGACCTCGGGCTGGCCGAAGTGCGCGTAGAGGGCGGACTGCGCGATGAAGAAGCGGGCGGTGGGCCGGTCGGTGACCAGCCGCTCGGCGAACCGGCGGCTGCGCTCGTCGCGGACGCCGGCGACTACGCCTTCCATCCCGGCGTCGCGCAGGCTGGCGGACAGGGTGCGGGCGGTGACGAGCCTGCAGTACGCCCTGGTCTGGAGCTGGCCGGGGATCGTGTTGCAGTCCACCACGAACTGCTCGGTAGCCGACTGCTCAAGCGAGGTGAGCCGGAGCATCGAGTCGGGCACCGCCTCGCGGTGGCCGCTGCGGAACTTCGAGGCCCAGCCCTCCTTCGAGGCGGCGAATGCCAGCGCCACCAGCTCGTCGTGGCGGGGGCCTTCCGGGACTCCGAGGGCCTTGAGCAGCGCGGGCATGGTGCGGGGCTTGTCCACCCGGACCTCGCCCCCTTCGAGGCGGCTGTAGACCGACTTGCTGACCAGCTTCCCTGCCTCCGCCACCACTTGGGCCTGGGTACGGGGGCCGCGCTCGGCCTTCAGGTGCGCGCCCAGGACCATCGCGGGCACCGCCCAGGGCTCGGGTTCTGCGACAGAGCCACCCCCGCCACCCGAAATAGACATACCAATGACCACGGGACCCCCCGGTGACTTACCTCAACCGATGAACCAACCGGATGAGTTTTGCACGAGAGGGCCCCGGTCGTCACATCAATCAGCTAAGAAGTGAACCCCGGTCGGGTTGTGATCAAACAGCCAGGTGATCGAATTCTCCGTTTCGGACGCCGTCCATCATGGCATCCATCTCCGCGGGCGTGAAAACGAGCGCGGGGCCGCCCGGAAACCTGCTGTTGCGGACGGCGACCTCCCCGTTGTCCAGTCGCCGCATCTCCACGCAGGCCCCGTTCCCGTTGCTGCGCTGGGCCTTCTGCCAGTGGCCTCGCCCCTCGACGGTGTCCGACGCCATGCCGTTGAAGATCTCCACTGCGATCCCTCTTCCATGATCGAATGACACCTCAATCCCATTGGTCATATCAATGGGAAGCCCCTTTGGGGGCCTGCGGGATCCCGTGCGGGATTTCGCAGCTGAGCGAGATGAATCATTCACCGTTGCCAGAGGGACATGCCACTACACGACAGGGTGAATCTCGACCCGTTTAGCACATCTATGAACGCCGTATGATCTCATGGAAAGGTTATGCCCGGTCCGCGCTCGCTGGAGCCGGCCCTGGCTGGCGTTGCCCCGTCCTGCAAGCTCCCCTGCATCGAGCCAGGACCGTCGCCGTCCCCGCCGAAGCGGCATGGCGATTCGGGCGGAAAAACCGAGGGCAGCCGGAGCTTGGAGCTCCGGCTGCCCTTGCGCGTCTGCGTCCCTGGGAGCCCGCGGGTGTTCTCAGCATCACGCCTCCGGTCCGGCGAGGACGAAGTCGTCCTGGGTGAGTTCGGCGCGCAGCCGCTGTTCGGCGATGTCGGCGTAGTGGGGGGAGAGTTCGACGCCGACGAAACTGCGGCCCTCGCGCAGGGCAGCGATGCCGGTAGAACCGGAGCCGGTGAAGGGGTCGAGGACAGTGCCGCCCTCGGGGCAGATCTTGACCATCTGCTGCATGACCTCCAGCGGCTTCTGGGTGATGTGGACGCGGTCCTTGCGGGGCTGGGACGCGGTGAAGTGGCCGGGCAGGTAGATCGCCCGGGTCTTGTCGAGGGTGCCCTTGACGCCCCAGAGGGCGAACTCGGCGGACTGCTTGAAGCCGCCCTTGCGCGGGCGGCTGGCGGGCTTGATCCACGGGATGGTGCCCTGCCACGTCCAGCCGGCCATCTGCAGCGCGTCGCTTGTGGTCGGCTCCTGCCTCCAGTCCGAGAAGACGACGGCCACCGCGTGCTCGGTGCTGGCCCGGTACGCCTCGGTGAGCAGTTCGGTGAGCCAGGAGCGGTAGGAGCGCTGGTCGCGGTTCTCGCCCGGGAAGGTCTTGAGGTCGTGGGCGGAGCCACTCGTCACGTACTTGGCGCGGGCGTCGCGGCCGGTGCGCTCGGAGCTGGTGCGGCCGCCCGAGTTGTACGGGGGGTCGGTGATGACGGCGTTGACGCTCTCGTCGGGGAGGGTCTTCAGGACGGTGAGGGCGTCGCCGCGGTGGAGGGTGAAGCTGTTGCTGGTCATGGCGGTCTTTCTCGGGGCAGGGGTGGGCCCCCGCCCGGCGGTGCCCGGTGGCCGCCGCGGGACGGGGGGATGGCCGGGACGGTAGCCGGGAAGGGCGGCCGGGCCTAACGGCGGCCGGGGAGGGTTTCGGGCCTGGTGAGGGGTCGTTTGGTGCGGCCGGACTTCGGGTCTACTGTCTCGCCATGCCAACCGGGCCGCAGGGTCAACTCGGTCCGGGACGGCTCGTGTTGGTCCGTGTTGCCCCGTCCGACGGGGTGCTTCGCGGGCCCGCTCCCCCTCTCTTCCCCCTCGTTCCAGGAGTCCTCGTGTCCAGGCTGAGATTACGAGCGCGGCCGGCTGCCGCGCACGACCCGAGACCGGCGTCCGGGAGCTGCGAACTCCCTTGACCCGGGCCCGCCTTGAGAGCGGTTTCACTACCGGCGCGGTGCCGGCGACTTCTTCGCACGAGAGGCCGGCACCGCGTCCTCCTACACACCCCCGAGGAGTTGCTGCGATGCAGCGCGCCCTGGCACAGCCGTGCCTCCACCCGCCCCGCCTGTCCGCCCCGTCCACCCCGACTGCCCTGGGCGCCTCTTGCGCCCTGCGGCGGCGGTGAAGAAGTCCGCGGGTCTGCTCGTCTCCCTGCTCGCGGCCGGGCCGCTGGCCCTGGCGCTGCCGCTGGTGGTGGTCGCCGCCGGAGGCGCCCAGGCCACCGCCTGCACCCCGGGCGGTGATCCACAGGTTGTGGACACCGCCGCCGTGGCCGCCCAGGTGAAGTCAATCCTGGACGGTTCCAACCCGCTGGGTGCCCCGGCCGTCTCCGGGCTGGACAAGCCGGACGAGCAGATCCCCAACGCCAAGACCGTCCAGACCACTGGCGTCGCGATGCACATCCCGGTCCGCGGGCAGGTCGTCGCGCTGGCGACGGCGCTGCAGGAGAGCGGTCTGCGCAACATCGACTACGGCGACCGGGATTCGCTGGGGTTGTTCCAGCAGCGGCCCTCGCAGGGCTGGGGCTCGCCGGAGCAGATCATGCAGCCGGTGTACGCCTCGACGAAGTTCTACGAGGCCCTCCAGCAGGTCTCCGGCTGGCAGTCGATGACGATCACCCAGGCCGCGCAGGCGGTGCAGCGCAGCGGCTACCCGGACGCCTACGCCAAGTGGGAGCCGCTGGCCACGGCGCTCCAGCAGGCCATCGCCCCACTGCTGGCCGACCCCGGCAGCGGTCCGGCCAGCACGCCGTCCTCGACGCCGGGCGCGAGCCCGTCGCCGAGCACCTCGACCGGCGCTCCCGCACCGACCGACGGCGGCGGGTGCTCGACCGCGGGCGGCGACGGCAGCGGCTTCGGGACGATCCCGCCGGGCACCCTGCCCGAGGGGTACACGATCCCGGCCGACGCCCCGCCGCAGGTGCAGACCGCGATCCGCTGGGCACTCGGCCAGCTCGGCACCCCCTACCAGTGGGGCGGCAGCTGCGCGGACTCGCACGGCGCTGACCCGATGGGCCGCTGCGACTGCTCCTCGCTGATGCAGATGGCCTACAAGGCGGCCGGGGTCACCCTGTCCCGGACCACCTACACGCAGGTCGCCGAGGGCACCGCCATCCCCTTCAACGCGCTGAAGCCGGGCGATCTGCTGTTCACCACCGGGACGGCCGCCGTGCCCGAGCACGTCGGGATGTTCATCGGCGGCGGACTCGTGGTGCAGGCCCCGCACACCGGCGACGTGGTCAAAATCTCGACCCTCGCCGAGTGGCAGCCGCAGATTCTCGCGGCCCGCCGGATCGTCTGACCGGCGCTTCCCCTCTCCCTCTTCTCTCCCCCTTCCCTCCGATGCGCCTTCGGCGTGCCCGGATTTCCCCTGGAGTTCCCCATGTACCTCGCCGACAAGGCCATCCAGCTCGCGTACGACCCGGGGATCTCCCCCAACGAGGGCGGCCTGCCCGGCCTCTCGGTGCTCAAGCAGGTGGTGGGCTCCATCAACCTGTTCGGCATCATCGCGGTGGTCGGAGCGCTCGCGGTGAGCGCCGGAGTGTGGGCCTGGGGCCACCACTCCGGTGGCCACCAGGCCGAGGCCAACGGCAAGAAGGGCGTCCTCGTCTCCGCGGGCGCGGCCCTGCTACTCGGCGCGGCCAACGGCGTCGTCGCGTTCTTCTCTACCCTCGGAACGCAGGTCAAGTAGCCGTGCAGAAACGTTCCTTCAACTCCTCTGCTGCCCGCAGCAAGATGTCCGGCGGCGCCCTCGTGCGCCGCCGGGCGCTGCTGGGCACCGTGGTCTTGGTCGCACTCGTCGCGCTGGCCGGACTGTTCTCCTACCTCACCCGGGACCACCGGACTGTGTCCAACCACGCTGCCGCACCGTCGAGTTCTCCCTCCGCTCCGTCTTCCGCCCCGGCGTCGCCTGCTGCGAACGGCCGATCGGCGGCGCTGCCGGTCCCGCCGGACACCCGCGATCCGATCGCGTTCGGGAAGGCCGTGGCGGTGGCGCTGTGGTCGTACGACACCCGGGCGTACTCGCAGCCCGAGCTGGTGGCCGCACTGCACCGCTGGCTGACCGGCGAGGAGAAGTACGCGGACGCCGACTCGGTCGAGCGGCAGGTGCCTTCGCCGCTGCTGTGGGGGCGGATGGCCGACTCCGGGCAGTTCGCCACCGCGGTCGCCGCCGAGGCGCACTTCCCCGAGTCCTTCACCCGGGCGCTGCAGGCCGATCCGGGGGCGATCACGCAGGCGTACGTGTACGCGGTGACCGTCTCCGGCAAGCAGTCCATCGCCTGGGACGGCTCGCCGCAGGGCGGCGCGGAGGACCGCTCGGTCACCCTCGCCGTGCAGTGCCGCCCCGACCGCCCCTGCGTCCTGGTCGGCGTGATGCCGTCCGTGGCGCCCTGACACCACGAAGGAGGTGCCCCTCGTGGGTGTCTGCGACATCCCCCTGATGGGCCAGGTCTGCAACGTGGTCGACGCGGTCAGCTTCGTGTCGAACCCGGGCAAGTCCATCACCGACGGCATCGGCGCGTGGATCGCCAAGTCCATGGGCGAGTTGGCCTCCAGCGCCGTCGACCTGGCCTCGCGGGCGGTCGACGAGACCACCGCCATCAACCTCAACGCCCCCTGGTTCAGGGCCAACTACGAGCTGGTCATGGTCATCGGCCTGATCCTCACCGTGGGCACGTTCTGCGCGCAGCTGGTGCTGGCCGCCTGGCGCCGGGACGAGCGCGCGCTCGCCCAGGCAGCCTGGGGCACGATGACCGGCGTGCTGTTCAGCTTCGGCGCGATCAGCTTCACCGCCGTGGCCGTCACCGTCGTCGACTCGGTCTCCGCCGGGCTGTTCAAGGCCGCGGGCACCAGCATCGACGACGCGATCAGGCGCCTGATCAAGGTCTCCGAGCTGGGGGCGATGTTCCAGCTGGGCTGGGCGATCCCCGCGCTGGTCGCGGTCGGCTGCGCGGTCGGCGCATTCCTCTACTGGGGCGTGATGGTCGCCCGCAAGGTCGGCGTCCTGGTCCTGGTCGTCCTCGCCTCCTTCGCCGGGGCGGGCGGCGGGTGGGAGGTCGCCAAGCGCTGGCGGCGCGGCTGGATCGAGGCCACCGCCACCCTGGTGGTCTCCAAGCTGCTGATGACGGTCGTCTTCATCACCGGCGTCGCGGCGATCGGCGAGTCCGATGCCAAGGACGGGCTCGGCGCGCTGTCCGACATGATGGCCGGGACGGTGATCATGGTGCTGGTGCTGCTGTGCCCGTACGCCGTCTACAAGTTCGTCCACTGGGCGACCGACGGCGGCGGCCACGACGATCTGCACCGCACCGGCATCGCGGGCATGGCGGTGGCGGCCGGAGCGGCGAAGACCGCCGGAAGCCTCGCCATGCAGGCCGGCGTCGGAGCCCCCGCCCCGCAGGGCCCCGGCCAGGTCCCCGGCACGAGCAGCGGCGGCAGCACCGGCGGGATCGATCCGACCGGGCGCTTCAGCAAGGAGGGCATCGACGCCGGCCCCGCCCAGCAGCCCACCTCCTTCCGCTTCGGCGAGGACCCGAATGCCCCCGGCGACCGCGGACGGTCCCTGGTCACCCGACCCGGCCTCCCCGCCCTACTCACCAGCCCCTCCACCGAAGGCAGCGACGAGACGGCACCGTCGGACGGCGACGAGGCACCGTCGGCCCCGGCCGGAGCGGTTGGCACCAGCCTCGCCATCACGCGCCCGTCCACATCTGCCCCCTCCGCACCCGTTCCAGCCCCGGCTCCCGCACCGGTCTCCATGCCGACTCCGACTCCCGTATCGGCCCCGGCCTCGGCTCCCGCTCCGGCTTCCGGGCCGACTCCGGGAGGAACACCGAGCAGCGGACCGTCCCCGGCCGGACCGCCCTCGGCCTCGCCCGATCCGGTCCGGTTCGTCTACCCGCACCAGCCGCCGGCCTCCGGTTCCTGACCGGAGCACTGTCCCGGGGGCGGGCCGAAGTCCTCGGCCCGCCCCCGGCCTCACCGACTCGAAGGGATTCTTGGCCGTGGCCTCCAGAAGAGCACCCAGCCCCCGCCCACCTCCCGCTCACCTTCGTCTGGAACCCCGATGTCCTCTACCCCGAAGCCCGGCGCCCCGGCGTCGGTAAAGTTCCCGCACCGATCCCGCCGAGGAGTCCTGCTCGGCCTCAGCGTCTCCCAGCTGACCACCGTCGCCGCCACCGGCCTGCTGCTGCTCGCCGTCCTGACCACCCGCGGCGTGGTCGGCGCCCTCCAACTGCTCCCCCTGTGGGGCGCGGTGGCCGTCGTCGTCCTCCTGCGCTACCGGGGACACACCCTCGCCGACTGGGCCCCGATCGCCGTCCGGTACGCACTGCGCCGCTTCCGAGGCCAGCTGGTCTGGCTCGCCCGCCCCTCCCGGCGCCCGGTGCGCGAGGGCCTGCTGCACCTGCCCGGCGGCGCGGCCAGCCTGCGCGTGGTCACCGCCCCCGACCGCCGGTACGGCGCCGTCCACGACCCGCACGCCGGGACCCTCACCGCGATCGTCAAGGTCTCCTCCCGCGCGTACGCGCTGCTGGACCCCGGCACGCAGGCCGCCAACGTGGCCGGGTGGGGCCGGACCCTGGCGGCGCTGGCCCGCACCGGGCACGTCGCCCGCATCCAGGTGATCGAGCGGACCGTCCCGGACAGCGGTGACGGGCTGCGCCGGTACTGGGAGGAGCACGGCCGCCCGGACGCCCCGCTGGCCGGTGCGCTCTACGGCGAGCTGATCGAGAGCGCGGGCCCGGCCGCAGCCCCGCACGAGTCGTACATCGCCGTCGCGCTGGACTTCAAGAGGGCCCGCCGCCTGATCAACCAGGCCGGCGGCGGCCTCACCGGCGCCTTCGCGGTGCTCGCCCAGCTGACCTCCGCGTGCGAGCAGTCCGCCCGCACCGCGGGGTTGAACCCGACCGGCTGGCTGTCGGCTACGGAGATCGCCGCCGTCGCCCGCACCGCCTACGCCCCCGCCTCCCGGGCCGCGCTGGACCGCTGGTCCGCCGACGGGCGTCCGGCCGCCGACCCCGCCGCCGCGGGCCCGGTGGTCGTGGTGGAGAAGGCCGACCACATCTCCACCGACTCCGCGCACCACACCACCTACTGGGTGGAGAACTGGCCCCGCACCGAGACCAACCCCGGGTTCCTGCACCAGGTGATGTTCGCCGCCGGGGTGCGCCGCACCGTCTCCCTGGCCTACGAGCCCAAGGACCTGGACGCCGCGATGCGCGACGTCCAGCGCAAGAAGGCAAGCGTGATCGCCGACTCCGCCGAGCGCGCCCGCAAGGGCCAGGTCGCGAGCGAGGCCGACTCGGTGGAGTACCAGGACATCCAGAACCGCGAACGGCAGCTCATCGCCGGGCATGCGGACGTCGCGCTGACCGGCCTGCTGACCGTCTCCGCCGACACCGAGGAGCAGCTGCGCTCGGCGTGCGCGGTGATCGAGACCGCCGCCGTCGGCGCCCAGTTGGACCTGCGCCCGCTCACCTGGCAGCAGGCGACCGCGTTCACCGCCGCCGCCCTGCCCTTCGCCCTCGCCGCCTGACGCCGGCCCGCCCCTCCTCAAGGAGCCCCCCATGCCGGCCACCCCCGCCGCCACCCCCGCGGACTTCGTCCCGTACGCCACCGCCGCCGTGGACTTCCACCGCGCGCTCAACCTGCCCACCGGTCCGCTGGTCGCCTCCCGCAGCGAACTCGACTGCCTGCACGAGCACATGCTGTCCCTGCACGCCCTGCTGGACGCCCACGCCGAGCGCACTGCCCCGCTGCTGCCCGTCGAGGGCGACCACCTGCGCGCCGCCCGCACCCGGCTGTGGCAGGCCGCCGACCACCTGCACACCGCCTACCACTCCGCACCCCGGCTGGACAGCGGCGAGGTCCCCGACGCCGAAGCCTGCCGCGCCCGACTGCCCGAAGGCGCACCGGAACTGGGCGTCTGCCGCCGCCACCAGGAGGCCGCACGGCTGGTGCGCCGCCGCACCACCGCCGCCGGCCTGCACTCCCCCTTCACCGGCCTCGTCCGGCACTGACCCCGAAAGCCCCCGCCATGACCAGGAACCGCGCCACCGCCTCCCAGCTGTTCGTCCCGCGCAAGCCGGGCCGTGCCGAGCGCCGGGCCGCCCGCAGGAGCTTCGCCGCGGCCCGCACCAAGGCCCGCGCCATCCGGCTCCCCTCCCGGGAGCGGGAGTTCACCGGATCCGACCCCGAGCTGCAGCCGACCTACCCATCCTCGGGGCGGCCCGGACCCGCCTCCGCCCGCGGCAGCAAGCTCTGCCTGCCCAAGCACCGCATGACCACCGCCGTCGCCGGCGGCGCCTACCCGTTCCTCGCCGAGGCCGGCCTCGGCGCCGAGGGGACGTTCATCGGACGCGACCTGCACGCCGAGGCCGCGTTCTGCTTCGACCCGTTCTGCCTGTACAACTCCGGCCGGATCGAGGGGTTCACGAACCCGAACGCGATCCTGTGCGGGATCATCGGCATGGGCAAGTCCGCGCTCGCGAAGTCCATCGCCACCCGGTCCGTCGCCCACGGCTACAAGATCTACATCCCGTCCGACCCGAAGGGCGAATGGTCCTCCCTCGCAAGGGAGTTGGGCGGGCAGACCATCGCTCTCGGCCCCGGCCTCCCGGGGAAGCTGAACCCGCTGGACGCGCCCGCCCGGCCCGCCGGGGTGAGTGAGGAGGACTGGCTCGGCGAGATCCGCAAGCGCCGCCTGCTGCTGCTGGCGAGCCTGGCCGCCACCGTACTCAAGCGCGACCTGCTGCCGATGGAGCACACCGGCCTCGACGTCGCCCTCGACCTGGTCGTCGCCGAGGCCGACGCCGCCGCCGCGCCTCCGCTGCTGGGCGACATCGCCCACGCCCTGGGCCGCCCCGAGCGCCTGGACGCCGCCCTCGGCGACCAGGGCACAGGGCTCGGCCGGTCCGTCGACGACCTCGCCCACGCCTTCCGCCGGCTCGTCCACGGCGACCTGTCCGGCATGTTCGACGGCCCCTCCACCGTCGCCTTCGACCCCGACGCCCCGATGCTGTCGATCGACCTGTCCCGCCTGGGCAGCAGCGGCGACGACACCGCCCTCGTCCTCGCGATGACCTGCGCCAGCGCCTGGATGGAGTCCGCCCTCGCCGACCCCGACGGCGGCAGGCGCTGGGTGGTCTACGACGAGGCGTGGCGGATCATGCGACACGTCGGCCTGCTGGAGCGCATGCAGCAGCAGTGGAAGCTGAGCCGCGGCCTGGGCATCGCCAACCTGCTCGTCCTGCACCGGCTCTCCGACCTGCTCGCCGCGGGCGACGCCGGATCGCGCGGCCGGGTCCTGGCCGAGGGCCTGCTCGCCGACTGCAGCACCCGCATCATCTACCGCCAGGAACCCGACCAGATCCAGGCGTCCATGGCGCTGCTCGGCCTCACCGGCGTCGAAGCCCAGGCCATCGCAGCACTGCCCCGCGGCCGGGGCCTGTGGAAGGTCGCCGGGCTGTCGTTCGTCGTCCAGCACCTCCTGCACCCGCACGAGAAGGCGCTGTACGACACCGACTTCCGCATGGCCGCGAAACCCCGTGAGTTCACGAAAACTGACGTCCCGTCATTTCCCGTGGCTCGTCCTGAGGTGCGGCAATGAGTCTACGTGGGGTCGTGGGTTCCCGTCTTC
>NZ_JNYE01000131.1 GCF_000717185.1 Kitasatospora phosalacinea
GATGTCGCAATCCACACCGAGCCAGAAGGCCCTCACTCATTTCAAGATCACCACACCGTGAACCCCGTCACCAACCTCCGTGGTCAGTACACCTAGGGCGCGAGCACCACCGTCAGTCCCCGGTACCGGGCCGACCGGCCTGCCCCCCGAGGGAGGGCCGCCGGACGGACCGCCGTTCGTGGGCGGTGCAGGCCCGCATCACGGCGCGCTCCAGCTCGCCGCGGAACTCCTCGATGCTGCCGGGGGCGGCGCTCCGGGGCTGGAGGGAGGGCTTGTCCCGGACGCCGCGGCTGACGGACAGCACGTCGTCGCCGAGTTCGTCGAGCCTCCGCCCGTGGTCGCGGCCCTGCTGGTCCTCGCGGTTCCAGGGCTCGATGACGGCGACCGGGCCGAGGCCCCGCCGGTCCAGCCGGCGCAGCACCTCGGCCCGCCGCCCGTCCAGGAACGCCCACCGGTCGACCAGCAGCACGCAGGGCCGCTCCGGCCGCTCGCCGGTCAGCAGCTGCTCGGCGACCTCCTCGAACTCCCGGACGGTGGGCTGGAAGCCCATGCTGCGGGCGATGTCGGCGGCGTCCTGGGCCAGCGGCCGGGAGGAGTCCGGCCGGTACGGCTGCCAGTCGGTGCGCTGCCGACGTCGACGATCCGCCGGGCCAGCCGCCACACCGCGGTGTGGTACTGGGAGCTGAACGCGGCGATCTTCATCAGCGCGTACAGGCCCTCGGTGGCGTACTCGGCGCCGAAGCTGTCGTGGTCGAACTGGAGTTCCTCCGCCGCCCGGGGCAGCTGGAGGTGCTCCGTGGAGACCCACAGCGCCGGGACGATGCCGGTCGTCCGCTCCGCGGTGGGGCGCCGCTGGTGGACCGAGCGACGGGTGAACAGGTGCCACTCCCGGCCGCACGCCTCGGACTTGAAGTAGCGCGGCGAGTACAGCGGCACGAACACCCGGCAGGTGGCCAGCTCGTGGGAGAGCCGCTCGGCCCACTTCTGGCCCTGGTGCATCGAGCGGTCCATGAAGCCGACCGGGTGCCCGGCCGGCACGTCGGTGATCTGCAGGATCGCCTCGCACAGGTCCTGGTACAGCTTCGCCACCCACAGGTTGGGGTCGGCCGCGCCCCGCGGGCTGATCCGCGGCGTGTGCGCGTAGCTGAGGAAGAAGTACGGCCTGAACTCGTCGCCCTTCCGCCCCGGCGGGGGCTGCGGGAGGGCGGACGGTTCGGGGATCACGACCGGCGGCGCGGCGGGCTCCTCCGCGGGGGCCTCCGACCCGGCAGTCGGCGGTTCCGGTTCCGGGAGGGGCTCCCCGGGGGCCGCGGCTCCGGGGGCGGCCGACTCCGGCACCTCTGGCGCCTCCGTTCCCGGGAACTCCGCCTCGGAAGCGACCGGCTCGGCGGCAGCCGGCTCGGCGGCGGTCGGTCCGGCGGCGGTCGGTCCGGCCGGGCGGCTGCCGAAGGGGGCGCCCCGCGGCACCTTGGCGGCCGGGCCGCTGCCGCCCAGCCAGGCGGGGAACTCGGGCGCGTGGCCGGCGAGGCGGTCGATCTGCCGGTTCACGGCCCGGCGGACCCGGCGCAGTTCGGCGGACGGCAGGGCTTCGGAGAGTGCGGCCCTGACCTCGCTGTCGAAGTCGAACTGCCGCCAGGGCAGCGGCACTTCGGCGGGTTCCTCCTCCCAGGGCCGCATCAGGCCGCCGAGCAGGACCTCGGTGAGCATCGCGGTGCCGATCTCGGTGTCCCCGGCGACGGCGTCCCGCACCAGCCGCATCACCGGGATGCTGAGCGGGGCGAGGACGGCGAAGTGCGCGGCGAGCCGGTAGGCGCCGGGTGAGGCCGCCGCCCGGAACCGGTCGAGGCGGGCGAGCGGCGGCAGGTGGCGGCGGGCGAGCGGGGCGGGGCGCGGGTCGGCGCGCACCAGGAGGTCGAGGCGGGCCTCCTCGTTCCGCGCCGCGAGCAGGGCGGCCCAGTCGGCGAGGTAGGCCGGGGTGAGTTCGAGCACCGGCACGGGCGGTTCGCGGTGCGCGGGGCGGCCGTCGACCCGCCAGCCGGTGTTCGGCCCGCCGGGGCCCGGCACCCGGACCCGGTGGGAGGCGGCGTCGAGGGCCCCGCCGGGCCACAGGCGGCGGGGCAGGGTGTGCAGGACCGCGGTGGGGCCGGCGGCCGCCCAGCGGTCCAGCGCGGTCCGCATCCGGCCGTCGCGCCAGGCGTCGGCGACGCCGTCGGTGACCACCAGGACGAGGGTCCGTCCGGTGGGGTCGCACAGGGAGGCGCCCGGCACGGTGCGGCCGGTCCGGTCGAACGGTGCGGCGCCGACCAGCACGCCGCCGCCGCCCTGGTGGCGGAGCCCGACGGTGCGGACGGTGCGGAAGCCGCCGGTGCGGGTGAGGACCCGTCCGAGTTCGACGACCAGGCGCTGCCACAGCAGCATGGACACGCCGTCGTCGACGGCGAGGACGCAGTCCAACCAGGGTTCGGTGGCGTTCCGGAACACCACGGTCGGCAGGCCCTCCTCCGCCCAGGACGCCACGGTGGCGGTCTCGTCCACCTCGCTGTCGCGCGGTGCCGGGCGGCGGCGGTTGAGCGGGCGCAGGGCCCGGCCGAGCAGGAGTTGCCCGTCGAGCGCCTTGGGGCCCGGGACCCGGACGGAGCCGGCCGGTGCCGAGGGCGAGCGGCCCCGGCCCCGGTCGGGGTCGGCGGCGGCCGAGTGCAGCGGGAGGCGCGGCCGGGGTGCTCCGGGGCCGTCGTCCTGGTCCGGGGGCCGTTCGTCGTCCGGGCTGCCGGGCGCGTCGTCGGGTCCGCCGTCGGGGGCGGGCCGGTGCGCGGCGAGCGGGGCGTCGGGGCCGGTGGGGAGCCGGGTCGAGAGCCAGAGGACGTCGAGCAGTTCGTCGTGGGTCAGGTCCACTCCGGCGGCCCGCAGCACGTCCAGGGCGCGGGTCAGGAGGTCGTCGGACACGGCGCCTCCCGGTCGGCCGCGACGGCTGTCACCCGGTGCCGCCCAGCTGGTGCAGGACGGACTTGACCAGGTGGTCGGCGGACATGTCGAGGCCGGCGCCGCGCAGGTAGACGGCGTTGAGGAGCTGGTCGGTGGCCAGGCCGCCGGCCTCCCGGGCCAGGAAGGTGCGCAGGACGTCCTCGGCCCCGGCCATGGCCTCCGCGCCGAGGTGGGCGGCGACCACCTCGCGCAGCCGGTCCGGGTCCGGGGCGGGCAGGTCGAGCCGTACGCAGCGGCGCAGGAACGCGGCGGGGAACTCGCGTTCCGCGTTGCTGGTGATCACCACGACGGGGAACTCCGTGCAGGTGACGATCCCGCGGGTCACCTCGGCCCGGCCGCCCGGGTCGGCGGTCATGACCCGGTGCCGGGGTTCGTCCTCGGGGAGCCGGGACAGTTCGGGGATCTCGAAGGTGCCGTCCTCGAAGACGGTGAGCAGGTCGTTGGGCAGGTCGGCGTCGCCCTTGTCGAGTTCGTCGACGAGCAGCACCCGGGGCCGCTCCCGGGGGACGAGGGCGGTGCCGAGCGGGCCGAGGCGGACGAACGTGCCGATGCCGGCCTCGTCGCCGCCGAGTTCGCGGGCCAGGTGGCTCTCCCGGAGCCGGCCCACCGCGTCGTAGCGGTAGAGGGCGTCCTGGAGGGTGGAGCGGCTGTTGACGGACCAGCGCAGGACCGGGCCGAGGCTCAGCTCGTGGGCGATGACGCGGGCCAGCGAGGTCTTGCCGGTGCCGGGGTTGCCGGTGACCAGCAGCGGGCGGCGGAGGTGGATCGCCGCGTTGATGACGTCCGCGTGCTCGGCGGTGCCCACGTACCGCTCGGCGGGCCGGTCCGCTTCCGCGCCGAAGCGGCGCCAGCCGGGGGCGGGCGGGAAGGGCGGTTCGTGCGCCACGTGGTCGCCGCGGAACAGGCGCCACCCGGGGGAGTCGGCGGTGCCGCCCTCGGACGGGTCGTCGCTGGTCATGGCGCATCCTCCTGGGTGTCCGGCAAGGGGCGGTCGTCGAAGGGGGTCAGGGTCAGCGAGGGCGGTCCGACCAGGTCCGGGTCCTCCCGGGCGAGGACCGGGCGGAGCGGGTGGTGCTCCCGGGAGCGGTGCGCCTGGACGCGGTACGTGCGCAGGGCCTCCAGCGCCTCGGCCGGGCAGGGGTGGCCCAGGCTCCGGAGCCGGTCGAAGAGTTCGCCGGGCGGAGCCCCGGTGCCGGAGCGGTCCCACAGGACGATCGGGACGCCGAAGCCGAGGCAGGCCGCGGCGAGTTCGGCGCGCCGCTCCGCGGTGCCGCCGTGGATGACCGCCCAGGCCGCGTCGGGGTTCTCCAGCGCTTCCCCGACCACCTGGTCGGCGTCGGTGAACGCCTCGCCGAGGTCGAGCGGCGCGGTGTCGGCGGTGGAGCGCCAGCGCCGCTTGAGTTCGCGCCGGCGCCACTGGGGCGGGTACGCGCTGGGGCCGCCGGTCAGCCGGACGACGAGCGGCGTGTGGGAGCCCAGGGGGTGGGGTCCGCCGGCGGCGGGGGCGGCGGCCGGGGGCCGGTCGGTCCACTCCTCGACGGGCAGCCGCAGGTCGCGCTCGTCCAGGAAGACCTCCACCCGGGGGTCGGTGTCCTGCTCCAGCGCGAGGTCGCCGACCAGGGCCAGGACCGCGGCCGCGACCTGGTGCGGGGGGACGGGGCGGTCGTCGTTCGGGCCGGCCGGGACGGGGCGGCCGTCGCCGTGGTCCGCCCACAGCCCGTACTGGACCCGTCCGGGGGCGGCGGCGGTGTCGTTCTCGTACCGGTTGAGCCGGAGCACCACCCGGGGCGCCCCGGTCGGTGCGGTGGCCGCCCACTCCTCGGCCATCGCCCGGTGCGCGGACAGCCCGGCCGGTGGCACCGCCTGCTTCGTGGCCGCCATCTCCGACCAGTCGCGCAGCCGCTTCCCGTACGGCTCCGCCTCGGGTCGGCGGACCAGCGCGGAGGCCAGGTGCTCGACGTAGCGCAGCAGCGGGCCGGCCAGGCGCGGTGCGGCCCGGCGGGCCTCCAGCTCGTCGACCAGGCGCAGGTAGCGGGCCCGGCCGTGGCCGAGCGGCCCGAGCGGCAGGATCCGGGCGGCGGCCAGCAGCGCGTGGTCGGGCGGGACCGCGCCCGGCGCCTTGGCGTGCAGGTCGTCGAGGATGCCGATCAGCAGGCGGTGCATCAGCGGGGTCAGGACGCCCGGGGCGGCGACGTCGTGGCAGACCTTGAGGAGCTGTTCGGCGGTCCGCTCGTCGCCCTGTTCGAGGAAGTGCTCGAGGAGCGCGGCCGCGGCCCGCGGACGGCCGAGCAGGAGGGCGGCGAACTCGCCGACGCCGGGGGCGGTGCCGTCCCGGCCGGTGGCCAGGCCGAGCTTGTCGCACACCGCCCGGGCGGCCAGGGCCCGGGCCTCCCGGCCGCTGAGCACGGCGTCGAGCAGGCACTCCACCGGGGTGAGGTCCTCGGGTTCGAAGTCGGCGGCGGTCCACCGGTCGGCCCCGGGCAGCGGGAGGTCCCGGAGCAGCGGGACCTCCGCGAGGATCCGCTGCCAGGGGATGACGAAGGTCAGGCCCTCGCCCTTGTCCGGCAGCACGCCGGACACCAGGCCGACGGCGGCCCGGTCCTCCCGGGACCAGAGCGGGCCGCCGCTGTAGCGCGGGCCGATCTTCCGCGGGGTGTCGTCGGACTCCAGGTAGGTGCCCTCGCGCACCACCATCTTCACGGTGGCGTCGACGGCGCTGATCGCCAGGCCGTCGCCCAGCCAGGCGCGCAGCCGCCGGCCGACCGCGAGGTCGCACCAGCGCGGCGCGCGGACGGTCGGCGGCGGCTCCGCGTCCAGGGCGAGGACGGCGAGGTCGCCCTCCCAGGCGGTGTCGGTCGGCAGGACGGCGCGGCCGTCGCGGCGGGCCGGGGGGTTCCACTCGACGACCTCGCCCCGGCCGCGCCCGAGCGCCCGGTCCGCGCCGACGAACCGGACCGCGACGGTGGTGCCGCGGGCGTCGGTGCGGTCCATGAGCTCCCGGCCGCGCGCGGAGTTGACCACGTGGGCGCAGGTCAGCACGTACCGGCCGCCGAGGAAGACCCCGCCGCCGACGACGGTCCTCCTCCCGTCCCGGACGCCGAGCAGCGAGACCAGGCCCGACCGGAACTCGTCCTCGGGGCTCTCCGGGCCGTCGGGGTCCCCGGTGGCCGGGTCGAACCAGCGCATCCCGGTCAGGGAGCCGGGCTGCCGTCGGGCGGGGGCGGCTCGGGCAGCTTCCAGGTCGCCGACACCGTCAGGCTCGCCTCGGCGCTGCCGCCGACGATGCCCAGCTTGAGGTCGGCGCCGAGCTGCACGCCGAACTCGACCGAGAACTCCTGCGGCCGGTCGGGCACCGCCACCAGGGTGTCGTGCACCTCCTGCAGCAGGGGGCGCAGCGGGCTCAGGGCGAGCCGCAGGGCGTCCCGGGAGAGTTCCGCGGCCTGCTGGAGGACGCGCGCCGGGGCGGCCACCGGGACGGCGCCGCCGTAGCCCTCGGGGAGTTCGTCGTCCTCGTCGTACGGGTCGCCCGCGTCGTACAGGTCGCCCGTGCCGTACGGGTCGTCCGCGTCGTTCCCGGGGAGGCCCGGCGGGGCCGCGGCGGGGGGCGTCGGGGCGGGGTAGGTCCGCAGGCGGACGGAGACCCCGGGTTCGAGCTCGAATTCCAGGTATTCGGCCATCGAGCCGATTGTGCTGGACCCGCTGCGGGCGCCACAACCGCTTTGGCGAAACGGAGTTGACGATGCGACAGGGCCGGGGGAGCGTGCGCTCCCCCGGCCCTGCCCGGTGCCGTCCGGCCGGTGTCAGCCGTTCTGCATGACCTCGGGTTCGTGGCGCTTCTGGAAGCGCTGGATCGCGAAGGCCAGGCCGACCGAGATGAGGATGATGACGGTCCAGTTGAGGAACATGATGCCCGCGGAGTGGTCCCAGAGGGTGTCCAGCGGGGCGGTCTCCGGGGGCTTGACCACGACCACCGGGGAGATGTGGGCGAGGTCGAGCGTGTTGCCGCTGGCGGCGACGCCCCAGCGGGCGGGCATCAGCCAGCCGAGCTGCTCCAGGCCGGGCTTGTCGAAGAGCTGGAAGATCGCACCGGTGAAGACCATCTGGACGATGGCGAACATGACCAGCAGCGGCATGGTCTTCTCGGCGGTCTTGACCAGCGAGGAGATCGCCAGGCCGACCATCATCGAGGCGAAGCTGAGCAGGATCACGCCGATCGACATCTCGACCGCGGGCAGGTGCTTGAAGATCAGGCCCTCTTCGGGCAGCTTGCGGACCTTGAACGCGATCGCCGAGATGATGCCGCCCTGCAGGAAGCTGATCGCGCCGAGCACGATGAACTTCGACGCCAGGTACGCGGACCGGGACAGGCCGGTGGCGCGTTCCCGTTCGTAGATCGCGCGTTCCTTGATCAGCTCGCGGACCGAGTTCGCCGAGCCGGACAGGCAGGCGGAGAACGCGACGACCATCAGGATCAGCCGGGCGATGTCGTTGCGGTGCGTCCCGGTGTCGCACGCCGCCAGGCCGCACTTGGAGGGGATCACCGCGGAGACCGCGCCGAGGACCAGGGGCAGGATCAGCGACAGCGCGATGAAGCCCTTGTCGGAGGCGATCACCGACAGGTAGCGGCGGATCAGCGTCCACAGCTGGGAGCCCCAGCTCTGCGGCTTGGGCGGGCGCAGCTGGTTGAGCGCGTTGGGCTGCTGCACCTGGGAGGCCGCGGCGTCCACGTTGGCCGAGTACTGCTGGTGGTGGACGGAGTTGCGGTAGCGGCCGGCCCAGTCGTGGTCCGGGTAGTTCTCGAACGCCTGGAAGACGTCGGCCCAGGTCTCGTAGCCGAAGAAGTGCAGGGCCTCGCCGGGCGGGCCGAAGTAGGCCACCGAGCCGCCGGGGGCCATCACCAGGAGCCGGTCGCAGAGCGCGAGTTCGGCGACCGAGTGGGTGACCACCAGGACGGTGCGGCCGTCGTCGGCCAGGCCGCGCAGGGTCTGCATGACCTCGCGGTCCATGCCCGGGTCGAGGCCGGAGGTGGGCTCGTCCAGGAAGATCAGCGAGGGCTTGGTGAGCAGCTCCAGGGCGACCGAGACGCGCTTCTGCTGGCCGCCGGAGAGCGCGGTGATCCGGTTGTCGGCGCGCTTGTCCAGGCGCAGCTCGTACAGCACCTCGTCGATCCGGCGCTCGCGCTCGGCGGCCTCGGTGTCGCCGGGGAAGCGCAGCCGGGCCGCGTACTTGAGGGCGGTGCGGACGGTGAGTTCCTTGTGCAGGATCTCGGACTGCGGGACGAGGCCGATCCGGGAGCGCAGTTCGGCGAACTGGCGGTACAGGTTGCGGCCGTCGTACAACACGTCGCCGCGGTCGGCGGGGCGGTAGCCGGTGAGGGCGCGCAGCAGGGTGGACTTGCCGGAGCCGGACGGGCCGATCACGGCGACCAGGGACTTCTCCGGGACGGAGAAGCTGACGTCGTTGAGCAGGACCTTCTTGCCGCCCTTGAAGTCGACCTCGACGCTCAGGTGGTGGGCGGAGAAGGAGACCGCGCCGTTGTCGACGAACTCCTGGAGCTGGTCGCCGACCAGCACGAAGGAGGAGTGGCCGACGGTGAGCCGGTCCTGCGGGCCCATCAGCTGGCGGCGGGTCGGCTGGCCGTTGAGGAAGATCCCGTTGTGGCTGCCGAGGTCGACGATCTCCCAGCGGCCGTCCGGGAGCTGGCGCAGCTCGGCGTGGTGGCGGGAGACCTGGAGGTCGGAGACCACGATGTCGTTGTCGAGCGCGCGGCCGATCCGGATGGTGCGGCCGCCGGCCAGGCTGCGGATCATCGTCGGGTTGCCGAGCCCGCCGACCGGGGCGGCCTGCGGCTGCGGCGCGGGCGGCTGGGCCGGGAACTGCTGCTGCTGCGGCACCGGCGGCTGGAACTGCTGCTGCACGGGGGGCTGCGGGAACTGCTGCTGCTGCGGCACCGGCGGCTGGGCCTGCGGGAACTGCTGCTGCTGCTGCGGCACCGGCGGCTGGGCCTGCGGGAACTGCTGCTGCTGCGGCACCGGCGGCTGGGCCTGCGGGAACTGCTGCTGCTGCGGGAAGCCGGGGCGCGGGGTGGGTGCGTCCCAGCCCTGCGGGATCGGCTGCTCGACCGGCGGCGGGCGGTGCCCCTGCGGCGCGGCGGCCGGGCCGGGGCCGAACGGCTGCTGCTGGAACGGGGCCTGGCCCTGCTGCGGGCCCGGGGCCCGGCTGGTGGCGGCCTCGTGGATGCCGCCGCCCTGCGGGGCGGGGGCCGCGGCGGGCGCGGTGAAGGCGAGCCGGGGCCCGTTCTGGCCGTTGCCGAGGTGCACGACGGTGCCGGGGTGGACCGCGCTCTGGGCGACCCGCGCCCCGGCGACGAAGGTGCCGTTGGTGGAGCCGTGGTCGGTGAGCTGCCAGGTGGCGCCGTCGAAGCTCAGGCCGGCGTGCCGCCAGGACACCCGGGCGTCGTCGAACGGGAAGTCCGAGGCCGGGTCACGGCCGATGGTGTAGGCACGGCCGGGTTCGAGTACCCGCTGCCGGCCGTCGATTTCAAGTACGAGTTGCGGCAACTCTCCGCCCGCCCCGCTCTCCGGTCCCCCAGGATGTTGCATCTGACAGGGGGATCATTCCAGCCCCCCCGGCGTACTCGGAAGTCGGGCCGCTGTTCTGTGACCGCCCGGCAACCGGGTCGGGGCCGCGGCCGGACGTTCCGGCGGGCGTCCCACCCCGCGGACGCCCGCGGTCGGGGCGGGGCCGGGCCGGGTAGCGTGGGGGTCACCATGAACGCAACTGATCCGGCCGCCCAGGCCCTTTCCGCCGCGCCGCCCGTGAGCACCGGCGCCGAGCGCACGCTGCTGGTCAAGGTGTTCGGCAAGGACCGTCCCGGCATCACCGCGGGACTGTTCGACCGGCTCGCCGGTTTCGGCGTCGAGGTGATCGACATCGAGCAGGTGGTCACCCGTGGCCGGATAACGCTCTGCGTGCTGGTCACTCCCCCGGCGGCGCCGGGCGCGGAGGGCGCGCTGCGGGTGACGGTGCACCGCTGGGCGGAGGAGCACAAGCTCCAGGCCGAGGTCATCTCCGGCACCGGCGACAACCGGGCGCGCGGCGAGGGCCGTTCGCACGTGACGGTGCTCGGCCACCCGCTGACGGCGGCCGCGGTGGCGGCGCTGTCGGCCCGGGTGTCGGAGGCCGGGGGCAACATCGACCGGGTCTTCCGCCTCGCCAAGTACCCGGTGACGGCCGTGGAGTTGACCATCTCGGGCGTGCCCACCGAGGAGCTGCGCGCGGTGCTGGCGGCGGAGGCCGCGGCCCAGCGGGTGGACATCGCGGTGGTCCGGGCGGGCCTGCACCGCCGGGCCAAGCGCCTGATCGTGATGGACGTGGACTCCACCCTGATCCAGGACGAGGTGATCGAGCTGTTCGCGGCCCACGCGGGCTGCGAGGAGCAGGTCGCCGCGGTGACCGAGCAGGCGATGCGCGGCGAGCTGGACTTCGCCGAGTCGCTGCGCGCCCGGGTCGCGCTGCTGGCCGGGCTGGACGCCGCGATCACCGAGAAGGTCCGCTCCGAGGTCCGGCTGACCCCGGGCGCCCGGACGCTGATCCGGACCCTGAAGCGGCTCGGCTACCAGGTGGCGATCGTCTCCGGCGGGTTCACCCAGGTCACCGACCACCTGGTGGAGCGCCTGGGCCTGGACTTCGCGGCCGCCAACACCCTGGAGATCGCGGACGGGAAGTTCACCGGCCGGGTCACCGGCGAGATCGTCGACCGGGCGGGCAAGGCCCGCTGGCTGGCCCGCTTCGCCGAGCGTGCCGGGGTGCCGCTGGAGCAGACGGTGGCGATCGGCGACGGCGCCAACGACCTCGACATGTTGAACGCGGCCGGCATGGGCATCGCGTTCAACGCCAAGCCGGTGGTCCGCGAGCAGGCCGACACCGCCGTGAACGTGCCGTTCCTGGACACCGTGCTGTACCTGCTCGGGGTGACCCGCGAGGAGGTCGAGGCCGCCGACGAGCTCGACGGCGCACCCACCGGCGACTGAGACCCGCCCGGAACGACAACGACGGCGGCGGCGGAGGGACGGGGCCCTGCCCCCGTCCCTCCGCCGCCGTCGTTCGGTCGTCCTGCGGCGTTCAGCCCTGCGGCGTTCGGTCCTGCGGCGTTCAGTCCTGCGGCATGAAGTACGAGTCGAGCCGGGCCACGCCGGGCTCGACCAGCTTCCACGGGCCCGCGAGGCTGAGCACGGCCACCGCGGCGGGCGGGAAGCCGTTCAGGCGCAGCCGGTTGAGCGCCTCGGTGTCGCCCTCGTCCCCGGCCAGCACCTGGGTGAGGCCGAGCACGCCCGGGTTGTGGCCGACCAGCAGCAGGTCGGCGTGGTCCTCGGGGGTCTCCTGGATGACCTCGATCAGCCGGCCCGGCTGGGCCTCGTACACCCGGTCCTCGTAGACGGTCTTCCGGGCCCGCTTGGGCAGCTCGTGGGCGACCAGCTTCCAGGTCTCCCTGGTCCGCAGCGCGGTGGAGCACAGCACGTGGTCGGGGTTGACCCCGGAGTCCGCCAGCCAGCGGCCCGCGTCGGTGGCCTGGCCGCGGCCGCGGTCGGCGAGCGGGCGGTCGTGGTCGCTGACCTGGTTGGGCCAGTCGGCCCGGGCATGGCGGAGGACGATGATCCTACGAGGGGTGTCGGCGCTCATACCCCTAGAGCTTCGCAGAAAACCGCCGCCCGGTCGCGTGGTCCGGGAAGCTGCCACCCCTGCGGGTGGTGGCGGCCCGGAAGCGGCACCGGAACGGCGGTTCGGCGTCGTACGTGCGCCTCGGCGGCCGGGCGGGCAGCGCCGGGCGGGCGGGCGGGCGTCGGGCGGGCAGCGCCGGGCCAGGCCGACCAGCATCTGCGGCACCAGCAGCAGCGCCAGCAGGCCCAGCGGCAGGTACCACTGGCCGGTGCTCTGGTAGAGCGCGCCCATCAGGATCGGGCCCGGGATGGAGATCAGGTAGCCCAGGCTCTGCGCGAACGCGGACAGCTGGGCCACCCCGCCGGGGGTGCGGGCGCGCAGGCCGAGCATGGTCAGCGCCAGCGGGAACGCGCACATCGACAGGCCGACCAGGACCGCCCACAGCCAGGAGACCGTCCCGGCCGCGAACATCAGCCCGAGGAAGCCGGCGATCCCGCACAGGCCGAGCACCACCACGTACAGCCGCTGGTCGCCGCGGCGGGCCGCCAGGTTCGGCAGCAGGAAGGAGACCGGCACGCTGACCGCCATCACCACGGCCAGCAGCACGCCGGACGCGGACTCCGACACCCCGGCGTCGTGGTAGATCTTCGGCAGCCAGCCCATCGCGCCGTACGCGCTGGTCGACTGCAGGCCGAAGAACGCGGCGAGCGCCCACGCGGTGCGGCTGCGCAGGATCGGCAGCTTCGCCTGGACGGGCGCCGGGGCCGCCGCGGCCGGGCCGGGCCGCTCCCGGCGCAGGAACAGCACCACCAGCCAGACCGCCAGCGCGGCCACCGCGAGCAGGCCCCAGACGCCCAGGCCTAGCCGCCAGCTGCCGCCCATCGCGTCCGTCAGCGGGACGGTGGTGGCGGCGGCCAGCGAGGTGCCCACCGACAGCGCCATCGAGTACAGGCCGATCATCGGCGCGACCCGGTCCGGGAAGTACCGCTTGATCACCACCGGCAGCAGCACGTTCGCCAGCGCCACCCCGGCCAGCGCCACCGCGGTCAGCAGCAGGAACACCGCGGCGGAGCCGGTGAAGGAGCGGGCCAGCACGCCCGCCGCGATCGCGGCCATGGCGCCCGTCACCACGGCGACCGGGCCCACCCGGCGGGCCAGGCCCGGCGCGCAGAAGCCCAGCAGCGCGAAGCACAGCGGCGGCACCGCGGCCAGCAGCCCGGCCGCGGTGGCGCTCATCCCGAGGCCCTCGCGGACCGGGTCGAGCAGCGCGCCGAGGCTGGTCACCACGGGGCGCAGGTTCACCGCGGCGGCGGCCACCGCGACGGCCAGCAGGACGGCGGCGGCGTTCCGGGCCGCCGGGGCGGCCGTCGTGGGGGGAGCGGCAGGAGCGGTGGGCGGAGTGTCCGGACGGCGGCTCTCGGTGGCGGAGGGGTCCGCTGCGGTAGGCATAGCGTAATCATAGAATCATGGGATGACTCGCTGCACCCCGGTATCCTGATGACGTAGACCACAGAAGGAGCACCTGCCTTGGCGCTGTCGACCACTCGCCGCACCCCGCTCTCCGACCAGGTGATCGCCCAGCTCCGGGCCCAGATCACCTCCGGCGAGTGGCCGGTGGGATCGCGCATCCCCACCGAAGCGGAGCTCGTCGACCTGCTCGGCGTCGCCCGCAACACCGTCCGCGAGGCGGTCCGGGCCCTCGCCCACAACGGGCTGCTCGACATCCGCCAGGGCTCCGGCACCTACGTCCTGGCCACCAGCGAGCTCGCGGGCGTCATGCACCGCCGCTTCGCCGACGCCGACCAGGACCAGGTCGCCGAGCTGCGCTCCACCCTGGAGACCTCCGCGGCGGGCTTCGCGGCCCTCCGCCGCACCCCGCGCGACCTCGAACTCCTCGACGCCGCGCTCGCCCGCCGGGACGCCGCCTGGCACTCCGGCGTCCCCGAGGACTTCATCCAGGCCGACGCCGCGTTCCACCAGGCGGTGGTCGCCGCCGCCCACAACGACGTCCTCGCCGCCGTCTACGCCGACCTCGGCGAGGTCCTGCGCGCCCACCTGCGCCACGACGTCGGCCCCGACCTGCTCCCGCACCGCTGGGTCCCGCACGCCGGGATCCTCACCGCGATCCGCGACGGCGACCCGGAGAAGGCCGCCGAGGAGGCGGGCCGCGCCATCGGCTTCTGCAAGACGGAGACCCTCTGAACCGACAGGGGGGAACAGGGCAGGGGCTCGGGGAACGGCGAGCCCGGGTCTGCTGCCGGTTCACTGCCGTCGCGCGCACCTGCTTCCGGTTCCCTCGAAGACACGCAGCGGCACGGACCCGCCGTTCCCCGGGCCCCGAGGGCGAAAACGCGAGGCGCGGCCTCCCCCGGAAGGGGAGGCCGCGCCCGTGGGTGGAGCAGCTCGGAGCGGAGCGCTCACGCGCCGATCGCGTGCAGCCCGCCGTCGACGTGGACGATCTCGCCGGTGGTCTTCGGGAACCAGTCGCTCAGCAGCGCGACGACGCCGCGGCCGGCCGGCTCCGGGTCGGAGAGGTCCCACTTGAGCGGGGAGCGGGAGTCCCAGGTCGCGGCGAGGTCGGAGAAGCCGGGGATGGACTTCGCGGCCATCGACCCGATCGGGCCGGCCGAGACCAGGTTGCACCGGATGTCGCGCGAGCCGAGGTAGCGGGCGAGGTACCGGTTGGTGGACTCCAGGGCGGCCTTCGCCGGGCCCATCCAGTCGTACTGCGGCCAGGCGTACTGCGCGTCGAAGGTCAGGCCGACCACCGAGCCGCCGTCCTGCATGAGCGGGAGCAGCGCCGTGGTGAGCGACTTGAACGAGTACGCGGAGACGTGCATCGCGGTGGCGACGGACTCCCACGGGGTGTCGAGGAAGTTGCCGCCGAGGGCGTCCTGCGGCGCGAAGCCGATGGAGTGGACGATGCCGTCGAGGGTGGGCAGGTGCTCGCGGACCTGGTCGGCGATGCCGGCCAGCTGCTCCGGGTTGGAGACGTCGAGCTCCAGGACCTTGACGGGCTCGGGGAGCTTCTTGGCGATGCGCTCGGTGAGGCTGGGCCGGGGGAAGGCGGTGAGGATGATCTCGGCGCCCTGCTCCTGGGCGAGCTTCGCGGTGTGGAAGGCGATGGAGGACTCCATCAGCACGCCGGTGATCAGGATGCGCTTGCCTTCGAGAATTCCAGTCATGGTCAGTGACCCATGCCCAATCCGCCGTCGACGGGGATGACGGCTCCGGTGATGTACGCGGCCTCGTCGGAGGCCAGGAACCGCACGGCCGAGGCGATCTCGGCGGGGGCGGCGTAACGGCCCAGCGGGACGCCGGAGACGATCTCCTGGCGGCGCTCCTCGCTGAGCACGGCGGTCATGTCGGTGTCGACGAAGCCCGGCGCGACCACGTTGACGGTGATGCTGCGCGAGCCGAGCTCGCGGGCGAGGGAGCGGGCGAAGCCGACCAGGCCGGCCTTGGAGGCGGCGTAGTTGACCTGCCCGGCGGAGCCGCTGAGGCCGACGACGGAGGAGATCAGCACGACCCGGCCCTTGCGGGCGCGCAGCATCTTCGCGGCGGCGCGCTTGACGACGCGGAAGGTGCCGGTGAGGTTGGTGTCCAGGACGGAGGTGAAGTCGTCCTCGGACATGCGCAGCAGCAGGGTGTCCTTGGTGATGCCCGCGTTGGCGACCAGGACCTCGACCGGGCCGTGGGCGGCCTCGATCTCGGTGAAGGCGGCGTCGACCTGCGCGGCGTCGGTGATGTCCGCCCGGACGGCGAGGACGTCGTACTTGGCGAGTTCCGCCGGGACCTCGCCGTTGCGGCTGGTGATGGCGACCTTGTCGCCCGCCTCGGCGAAGCCCTGGGCGATCGCCAGGCCGATGCCCCGGTTGCCTCCGGTGACCAGTACCGAGCGGCTCAAAGGTCCACCTCATTCTCTCGACGTGCGTCCGATGTGCGTGCGCGGCTGCGCGCACCCCACCAGCGACGCTATCGGTAGGGTGCGAGCTCGGGCGAAGCGGCCTCCCACAGGGGCGTCCGGCGAGAACTGTCGTATCTCCACAAGTGGGGGTGCCGGAGGGACGGGGAACGCCGGGCCGGTGGCGGGCGTTGCCCCCAGGGCGTTCCCGGAGAGGCCGGGGCGCCGAGGCGATGCGAGCCGATCGGAGCGGACGCGATGAGTGGTGCACACCCTGGCCGGACGGGCCGCCGCAGGCTTGCGGCACTGGCGGCGCTGGCGCTGGCGGGCGCGGCGGCCTGGGCGCTGCGCGAGGTGCCGGCCCAGTTCGGGCGGCGGCCGGACGCGTCGGACCCGCGGGTGCGGGCGTCCCCGCAGTACCGCGACGGGGTGTTCCACAACGCGCCGTCCGAGGTCGCGCAGGGCGCCCCGGGCCGGCCCGACGCGGGGACGCTGCGCCGGATGCTGTTCGAGAAGGAGGGCCGGGTGCCGACCGCGCCGGTGCCGCTGGCTGTGCCGGAGGTGCCGGAGGCGTCGGGCGGGGCGCCCGGGGGCGTCGCGGTGACGTGGTTCGGGCACGCCTCGGCGCTGCTGGAGCTGGACGGCTGCCGGGTGCTGGTGGACCCGATCTGGTCGGACCGCTGCTCGCCCTCGCAGCTGACCGGCCCCAAGCGGCTGCACCCGGTGCCGGTGGAGCTGGCCGAGCTGCCGCAGGTGGACGCGGTGCTGATCTCGCACGACCACTACGACCACCTGGACATGGCCACGGTGCGCCGCCTGGTCCGGCTGCAGTCGGCGCCGTTCGCGGTGCCACTGGGCATCGGCGGCCACCTGCGCCGCTGGGGCGTGCCGGAGCACCGGATCATCGAGCTGGACTGGGACGAGACCTGCACGCTCGGCGAGCTGTCGCTGACGCTGACCGCCGCGCACCACTTCTCCGGCCGCAGCCTGGCCCGGAACACCACGCTGTGGGGCTCCTGGGTGGTGGCGGGCCCGGAGCGGAAGGTGTTCTTCACCGGCGACTCCGGCTACTTCGAGGGCTTCGCCCGGATCGGCGAGCAGCACGGCCCGTTCGACGCGGCGCTGATGGCGATCGGCGCGTACGACCCGGCCTGGGCGGACATCCACCTCAACCCGGAGGAGGCGGTGCGGGCGCACCTGGAGCTGCGCGGCGGCCTGCTGCTGCCGATCCACTGGTGCACCTTCAACCTGGCGCCGCACCCGTGGGCGGAGCCGGTGGAACGGCTGCTCGCGGAGGCGAAGGCGCAGGGCGTGGCGCTGGCGGTGCCGCGCCCGGGGCAGCGGGTGGAGGTCGCCAACCCGCCGGAGCTGGACGGCTGGTGGGAGGCGCTGTCGTAGCCCGCCCCTGACGGGTCGTCAGCGCGGCGCGGCGAATATTGGCTGGCCGTACGCCCTGCGGACGGGGATGATGCGAGCGGGTGCGCCCTCGGCCGGGGGCGGCCCGCCGCGCCCGACCCTCGACCCAGGGAGCCCGATGCCCCCCTCCGCGCTGGATCCTCAGTTCCTCTCCTACCCGTTGCGCCCGCTGGCGGACGCGGCCCTGTCCCGGGCCCGGCAGCTGGGGGTGTCGCACGCCGACTTCCGCCTGGAGCGGGTCCGTTCGGCGTCCTGGCGGCTGCGGGACGCCCGGCCGGCCGGCTCCTCGGACACGGTGCAGCTGGGCTTCGCCGTCCGCGTCCTGCTGGACGGGGCGTGGGGCTTCGCCGCGGGGGTCGATCTGACCCCGGAGGCGGCGGTGGCGGTGGCCGAGCAGGCGGTGGCGGTGGCCCGGCTGTCGGGCGGGATCAGCCGGGCGGCGGGTTCGGGCGAGCGGGTCGAGCTGGCCCCGGAGCCGGTGTACCCGTCCGCCGAGTGGGTCTCCGCGTACGAGGTGAACCCGTTCGACGTGCCGGACGCGGAGAAGACCGGCCTGCTGGCCGAGTGGTCCGCCCGGCTGCTGGCCGCCGACGGCGTGTCGCACGTGTCGGCGGCGGTGCTGACGGTGCAGGAGAACAAGTTCTACGCGGACACCGCGGGCACCGTGACGACCCAGCAGCGGGTGCGCCTGCACCCCTGGCTGGAGGCCACCAGCGTGGACGAGCGCACCGGCGCGTTCGACTCGATGCGCACCATCGCCCCTCCGGCGGGGCGCGGTTGGGAATATCTCGTGGGGGCCCGGGGGTCATCCCCCGAAGACCGCAGCCTGCGCGGGGTCGGCTGGGACTGGGACGCCGAACTGGCCGAGCTGCCCGAGCTGCTGGCGCAGAAGATGCGGGCGCCGAGCGTCGCCGCGGGCCGCTACGACCTGGTGGTCGACCCGTCCAACCTGTGGCTGACCATCCACGAGTCGATCGGCCACGCCACCGAGCTGGACCGCGCGCTGGGCTACGAGGCCGCCTACGCGGGCACCTCCTTCGCCACCTTCGACCGGCTGGGCAGCCTGCAGTACGGCTCCGAGCTGATGCACGTCACCGGCGACCGGACGGCCGAGCACGGCCTGGCCACCATCGGCTACGACGACGAGGGCGTCGCCACCCAGTCCTGGGACCTGATCCGCGACGGCGTCCTGGTCGGGTACCAACTCGACCGCCCGATGGCCCAGCTGAAGGGCTTCGGCCGCTCCAACGGCTGCGCCTACGCCGACTCCCCGGCGCACGTGCCGGTGCAGCGGATGGCCAACGTCTCGCTCCAGCCGGCCGCCGACGGGCCGGACACCTCCGGCCTGGTCTCGCAGGTGGAGAACGGGCTGTACATCGTCGGCGACCGCTCCTGGTCGATCGACATGCAGCGCTACAACTTCCAGTTCACCGGCCAGCGCGCCTACGCCATCCGGGGCGGCGAACTCGCGGGCCAGGTCAAGGACTTCGCCTACCAGGCCACCACCACCGACTTCTGGGGCTCGATGAGCGCCGTCGGCGGCCCGCAGACGTACGTGCTCGGCGGGGCCTTCAACTGCGGCAAGGCCCAGCCGGGCCAGGTCGCCGCGGTCAGCCACGGCTGCCCGTCCGCGCTGTTCCGCCAGGTCAACGTGCTCAACACCCAGCAGGAGGCGGGTCACTGATGTCCCTCACGCACCCCCACGAGCTGGTGGAACGCGCCCTCGAGCTCTCCCGCGCCGACGGCTGCGTGGTGATCGCCGACGAGGAGTCCACCGCCAACCTGCGCTGGGCCGGCAACGGTCTCACCACCAACGGCGTCACCCGCGGCCGCCGCCTCACCGTGGTCGCCACCGTGGACGGCGCCACCGGCACCGCCTCCGGCGTGGTCGCCCAGGAGGCCGTCACGCTCGACGGGGTCGAGCAGCTGGTGCGCGCCGCCGAGGCCGCCGCCCGGGCCGCCGAGCCCGCCGAGGACGCCCAGCCGCTGATCGCGGGCCGGGCGGCCGACCCGCGCTTCACCGAGGCCCCGGAGACCACCGACATCGGCGTGTTCGCCTCCTTCGCCCCCGCCCTCGGCGAGGCCTTCGCCCGGGCCCGGGCGGGCGGCGAGCTGCTGTACGGCTTCGCCCGGCACGAGTGCACCACCTCCTACCTGGGCAGCTCCACCGGCCTGCGGCTGCGCCACGACCAGCCCACCGGCACCGTCGAGCTGAACGCCAAGACCGCCGACCTGTCCGGCTCCGCCTGGGCCGGCGCCGCGACGCGGGACTTCGCCGACGTCGACGTCACCGCCCTGCACACCGACCTGACCCGCCGCCTCGGCTGGGGCCGCAAGAAGGTCGACCTGCCCGCCGGGCGCTACGAGACGCTGCTGCCGCCCTCGGCCGTCGCCGACCTGATGGTCTACCTCTCCTGGTCGGCCGGCGCGCGGGACGCGGTGGAGGGGCGCTCGGTGTTCTCCCGGACGGGCGGGGGGACCCGGGTTGGCGAGCGGCTCAGCCCGCTGCCGCTCACCCTGCGCTCCGACCCGGCCGAGCCCGGGCTGCAGGCCGCCCCGTTCGTGCTCGCCCACTCCTCCGGCGAGAACGACTCGGTGTTCGACAACGGCTCCCCGCTGGCCGCCACCGACTGGCTGCGCGAGGGCCGCCTGGCCAACCTGCTCACCACCCGGCACTCCGCGGGCCTGGCCGGCCTCCCGCTCACCCCGCCGATCGACAACCTGGTGCTGGAGACCTCCGCCCCCGGCGCGCCCACGCTGGAGGAGATGGTCGCCCGCACCGAGCGCGGCCTGCTGCTGACCTGCCTGTGGTACATCCGCGAGGTCGACCCGGCCACCCTGCTGCTCACCGGCCTCACCCGGGACGGCGTCTACCTGGTCGAGGACGGCGAAGTGGTCGGCGCCGTCAACAACTTCCGCTTCAACGAGTCCCCGGTCGACCTGCTCGGCCGGATCACCGAAGTGGGCCGCACCGAACGCTGCCTGCCCCGCGAGTGGGGCGACTGGTTCACCCGGGCCGCGATGCCGCCCGTCCGGGTGTCCGACTTCAACATGAGCTCGGTCAGCCAGGCCTCCTGAGCCGGCCCGGAACCCCGGGGGGACCCCGATGGACGAGAAACGCACCGTGAAGACGTCGAAGATGCTCTCCCGCATCCTGCGGCACGACCCGGGCGCCGTCGGGGTCACCCTGGACGGGGCGGGCTGGGTCGGCGTCGACGCCCTGCTCGACGCCCTGGCCCGGCACCGCCGCCCGCTGAGCCGCGCCGAACTGGACCACGTCGTCGCCACCAACAACAAGCGCCGCTTCGCCTACTCCGAGGACGGCCGCTCGATCCGCGCCAGCCAGGGCCACACGGTCGAGGTCGACCTCGGCCTGCCCGCCGCCACCCCGCCCGACGTGCTCTTCCACGGCACCGCCGAGCGGACGCTGCGGTACATCCTGGCCGAGGGCCTGCGCCCGATGAACCGGCAGGACGTCCACCTCTCCGCGGACACCGAGACCGCCGTCAAGGTCGGCTCCCGGCACGGCCGCCCCGTCGTCCTGGAGGTCGACGCGGCGGCGATGGCCCTGGCCGGGCACGAGTTCCGGGTGTCCGCGAACGGCGTCTGGCTCACCGACGCCGTCCCCGTCCGGTACCTGCGCCGCACCCCCTGAGGCCCCGCCCGGACCGCGCCGCGCGCCGAGCGGACCCGGGTGGGTCCGACCGGCGTCAGCGGGGTTACGGTGGTCGACCGTGGGGGCCGAACCGACCCGAGGAATGGATGGGGACGACATGCCCAAGAACGCGGACGACGGCCAGGTCTTCCGGATCACCGGGGCCCGCAGCAGCCTGAGCGAGGACGTCCGGGGGCGGCAGCGCCGCTACGTCGTCTCGATGCTGATCCGCACCGCCTGCGTCCTGCTCGCCGTGATCCTCTGGGACGTCCAGCGCTGGCTCGCGTTCGTCGCGCTGGCCGGCGGCATCCTGCTGCCCTACTTCGCCGTCCTGATCGCCAACGCGGGCCGCGAGCGCGCGCCCGGCCTGCCCTCGACCTTCGCCTTCGCCCCCGACACCCCGCTGATGCTCGGCCCCGGCGGCCGGGGCGGCGGCGCGGGCGGCGGCGCGGGTGCGGGTGCGGGCGGCGGCACGGGCAGTGGCGCGGGCAGCGGCTCGGCGACCGGCGAGAACCGGCCACAGAGCTGAGAATCCCTCAATCATCACGTCCGATATGCTCGTTGATGTGATGGTATGACCGTCCGAAAGCTCAGACGATCCTCAAATTAATCACCGGACAGGCCCACCCGCAGCCCTCCCGCCGTGCCATACTTCCTTAGCGCTCCGCATCCCCCGTCGGAGCGACAGACCGACGCCGGGCAGCTCCCCCCGTGGCTGCCCGGCGTCGTCATGCCCGGGCATAGGATCGACCCCATGGACACCGCGCACCCCCTCTTCGGCACCCCCACCGGCCCCGACGGCCCCGGCGGCCCCCCGAAGTGCTCCGCCAAGGGCTGCCGCGACCTCGCCACCTGGTCCCTGCTGTGGAACAACCCCAAGCTCCACACCCCCGACCGCCGCAAGACCTGGCTCGCCTGCGACACCCACCGCGACCCCCTCAGCCAGTTCCTCGCCGTCCGCGGCTTCCTCAAGGAGACCGAGCCCTTCTCGGAGCCCTCCGCGGAATGAGACGGTCGGCCTCCCCCCGCGGGCAGTAGCGTCGACCCCGTCCGGTCGGCACGACAGCAGTGGGGGAACGCAACGGCACGCGCTCCGAGGCGGACGTCCCGCCCGGAGGCACTGCGCCACCGCACCGGCTCCCGGTCCGTCGGACGCCGGGTGACTCCGACGTGCGGTACGCGCTGCGCGAGCACCTGCGTGAGCTGACGGCCTCCCCCGTCGCCGACCGGGCTGCCGCCGCGCTCGCCCTGCTCGGCTGAACGGCCGACCCAGGCCGGCTCGGGCTGGCCCGGGTCGACCCCCGCCCCGCTTTACGGCATGGGCATGGCGAAAGTCGCAGGTCACGGGGTGGTTTCTCGCGACACGATCCATTGACAGGGGCTCGAACCCGCTGCTGGAATGGCGGCGCCCAGTATGGGAGCGCTCCCATATCACTGGCTTCGCATCCCATTTCGGCCCGGCCCTGCCGCCGGTTGCCCTCGTTCGGGAGATCCGCCATGCACGACTTGCCTGCCCGCAGTGCCGCTGCCGTCCTCACGCGGGCGGAGGTGGCCCGGTGAGCGAGATCGGCGAGGCCGTGGCGCGGCTGTGGACGGAGGCCGTGGGGGCCGCCCCGGCCGGGCCGGAGGTGGAGTTCTTCGAAGCGGGCGGGACGTCGCTCGCGCTGGTGCAGTTCCTGGCGGGGGTGCAGGACGTCTACGGGGTGGAGCTGCCGCTGGACCGCCTGTTCACCGAGGGGTTCACCCCCGCCGGTGCCGCCTCCGCGGTCGAGCAGGCGCTGCTCGAATCCGCCGACATCGCCGAACTCACGGCGCTGGAGGCAGAGTTGGACGGCCTGAGCGACGAAGAGATCCGCGCGCTGCTGGCCGAGGAGGCGTAGCGCCGCGATGGCCCTGTTCCTGATGGTGACTCATGGCAGCGACGGCGACGTGCTGCCGTTCGTCGGCCTCGGTGCGGCGCTGGTCCGGGCCGGGCACCGGGCGGTGCTGCTGACCCACGCGCCGTACCGGTCGGTCGCGACGCGGGCCGGGCTGGGCTTCGCGGCGATCGACGGCGAGGCCGAGTTCGAGAGCGTGCTCGCGGACACGCCGGGGCTGCTGGGGAGCGCGCCGCACAAGGCGGGCTGGGCCGGGTTCTACCGCCGCAACGCCCTGTTCGAGCAGATCGCGGCCGAGTGCCGGACCCTCGCCGAACTACACGTCCCGGGGGGGACGGTGCTGGTCGGGCGGCACACCTCGGCCGTCTCGGTGCGGTTCGCCGCCGAGCTGCTGCGCGCGCCCGTCGCCTGGGTGGCCCTCGCGCCGACGCAGCTGCTCGCGGTGCCGGTCGCCGCGTACCTGTACGGCGCCGAGCTGGCCGCCGGGCTGCAGGAGGTCCGCGACGGCCTCGGCCTGCCCGCGGTGCCCGACTGGCGGGCCTGGTTCGCCGGTGCGGACGCCGAACTCGGCCTGTGGCCGGGCTGGTTCGACGCCGCCGGTCCGCGCGCCCCGGCCCGGGTCGCGCTCACCGGCTTCCCGCTCGCCGACACCTCGGCCCGCGCGCTGGGCGCCCGGCCCGCCGCGCCCGCGGGCCCGTCCGACGCCACCGACCCGTCCGACGCCACCGACCCGTTCGACGACTCGTTCGACGGTGCGTCCGCCGACCTGCCCGAAGCGTCCCCCGCCGACCCGTTCGACGGCCTGTTCCCGGTCGGCACCCGTCCCGTGCTGGCCACCGGCGGGACGGGGCGGATGCTGGCCGCCGACTACTACCCGGCGCTGCTGGCGGCCGCCGGGCGGACGGGCCTGCCGACCCTGCTGGTGGTCAGGCACCGCGACCTGCTGCCGGACGCGCTGCCGGAGAACGTCCGCTGGTCGCCGGGGCTGGACTTCGCCCGCGCGGTGCCGCACGCGGCGGCGGTGGTGCACCACGGGGGCGTCGGCACGCTGGCCCGGGCGCTCGCGGCCGGCACCCCGCAGGTACTGATGGCGGACGGGGTGGACCGCCCGGACAACGCGGCCCGGCTGGCCCGCCTCGGCCTGGCCCGTACGGTGCCGGCCGACCGCTGGCGGACGCCGGAGCTCGCGGCGGCGATCGCCACGGCGGCGGCCGACCGCGACCTGCCGCTGCGCGCGGCGGCCGTCACCGGCCCGCAGCGCCCGGAGGAGGCCCTGGACGCGGCGGCCGCCCGGCTGGCGGCGCTGCTCACCGACCCGCCGCGCCCCCGTGCGCTGCACGACCTCTCCCCCGCCGACCGGGCCCGGCTGCGCGCCCGCCTGCGCGAGCGGCGCGCCGCCGGGGCGCCCGTCCCGGAGGAGGCCCGGTGAGGATCCTGCTCGCCCAGAACCTGATCCACCTGCCGTCGCACGGCGGGGCCAACCGCTCCAACCGGCTGCTGCTGGAACGGCTGGCCGCCCGCGGGCACACCTGCGAGGTGGTCGGCCCGCTGACCGGCGCGCTGGCCACCGTCGAGCCCGGGCAGGCCGTCCGGGCGCTGGTCGAGCGCGGCGCGGAGGTCCGCTCCGACGACGGGGGCACCGTCGTCTACACCCACCGCGGCGTCACGGTGCACGCGGTGCGCTCGCCGTCCCTGCTGCCCCGCACCGTCCGTGCGGTCGCCGAACGGCTGCGCCCGGACCGGACGCTCGTCCCCGGTGACGACCCGGGCCACCTGATGCTCGGCGCGGCGCTCTCCGCGACCCCGGACCGGGTGGTGTACCTGGTCCACACGATCCAGCAACTTCCTTTCGGGCCGGGGGCGTTCCACCCGAGCGAGGCCGGGACACGGCTGGTGCGGCGGGCGGCCCGGCTGGTCGCGGTCAGCGACGCGGCCGCGGCGTACCTGCGCGAGCACGCGGGGCTGGCGGCGGAGGTGGTGCGTCCGCAGGTGTACGGGGCGGGGCCGTTCCCGCTCCTCGGGCGGCCCGGGCAGGGCGCCGTGACGATGGTCAACCCCTGTGGCTACAAGGGGATTTCGGTGCTGCTCGGGCTGGCCGACGCCCGGCCCGACGTGCCCTTCCTGGCCGTCCCGACCTGGGGCGCGGACGCCGCCGACCGGGCCGAGCTGGCGCGCCGCCCGAACGTCACGGTGATCCCCCCGGTGGACGACATCGACGAAGTCCTGTCCCGGACAAGGGTGTTGCTGATGCCCTCGCTGTGGGACGAGACCTTCGGCTACACCTGCGTGGAGGCGATGCTGCGGGGCGTGCCGGTGCTGGCCTCGGCGGTCGGGGGGCTGCTGGAGGCCAAGTTGGGCGTACCGGGCTCGCTGCCCGTCCGGCCGGTCACCGCGTACCGCCGCGATCCGGGCGCGGCCCGGCCCGAACCGGTCGTGCCCGCACAGGAGTTGGGGCCGTGGCTGGCGGCGCTCGACGCGCTGCTCGACGACCCGGAGCACTACGCGCGGCAGTCCGCCGCGTCGCGCTCCGCCGCGCTGGCGTTCGTCGACGGCCTCGACCCGGACGCCTTCGAACGCTGCCTGGCCGAACCTCTGCCGTCCGCCCCCGAGGCGCCGCGCGGAACACCGTCCGAAGCGCCGACCGCGGCACCGCTCGACCGCACCGCCGCGCTGCGCCTGCTGGCAGCCCGCCGACGGAACGCCACCGCCACCACGACCACCGCAACCACCGCCGCAACCGCCACCACGACCACGACCACGACCGAGGAGCGACCGCCGTGCTGAACCCCCCGCCCGGCCCGGAGCCGGACGACGCGGACCTGGCCGCGCTGCTGCTGATCCGGCACGTCGAGCTGGCGCTGCTGCGGCTGTTCGGCGAGGGCCTGGTCAGCGGCACCACCCACACCTGCCTGGGCCAGGAGTACGTGCCGGTGGCCCTGGCTCCGCTGCTGGGCGCGGCGGACATGGTGTTCAGCAACCACCGCGGCCACGGCCACTACCTGGCGCTGACCGGCGACGCCGAGGGCCTGCTCGCCGAGGTGCTGGGGCGGCAGGGCGCGGTGTGCGGCGGCGCGGGCGGCAGCCAGCACCTGTACACGGGCGGGTTCCTCTCCACCGGCGTGCAGGGCGAGAGCCTGCCGGTCGCGGTCGGCGCGGCCCTGCGCCGGGCCCGGGACGGGGCGGGGGCGCTGGCGCTGGCGTTCGTCGGGGACGGCACCTGGGGCGAGGGCGCGGTGTACGAGGCGCTGAACCTGGCGGCGCTGTGGCGGGCCCCGCTGGTCGTCGTGGTGGAGCACAACGGCATCGCCCAGTCCACGCCGACCGAACGGCAGTTGGCGGGCAGCATCGAGGCCCGGGCGGCGGCGTTCGGCATCGCCCACCACCGTTCGTCGACGAGCGAAGTGTCTTCGCTGCGCGCCGAGTTGGCCCCGCTGCTGGACGAAGTGCGGTCCGGTGGCGGCCCGTTGGTGGTGGAGCTGGACGTGCCGCGGCTGGGCCCGCACAGCAAGGGCGACGACACCCGGGGCGCGGAGGAGCTGGCGGCGCTCGGCGCGCGCGACTGGTACCGGGCCCGGGCGGGCGCGTCCGAGCAGCGGTTCGCGGCCTGGGACGCCAAGCAGTCGGCGCTGGTGGACGCCCTGGTGGCGGAGATCGTGTCCCGGCCGCCGTCGGACGGCCGGGCCCGCGCCGCGTCCGCCGACCCGTTCCCGCCGGCGGCACCGCCCGCGGTGCCCGCCGTACCCGAGCGGGTCGCCGAGAACCTGAACCGGGCGCTGCACGAGCTGATGGCCGCCGACCCGTCCGTGCACCTGCTCGGCGAGGACGTGTCGGACCCGTACGGCGGGGCGTTCAAGGTGACCCGGGGCCTGTCCACCCGGTTCGGCGAGCGGGTGCGGTCGACGCCGTTGAGCGAGGGCGCGATCACCGGCGTGGGCGCGGGCCTGGCGCTGGCCGGGGAGCGCGCGGTGGTCGAGATGATGTTCGGCGACTTCGTCACGCTGGCCTTCGACCAGCTGGTGAACTTCGCCGCCAAGTCGGTCTCCATGTACGGCCGCCGGGTGCCGGTGCCGCTGCTGGTGCGCTGCCCGGTCGGCGGGCGGCGCGGGTACGGGGCGACGCACAGCCAGAGCCCGCAGAAGCACCTGATGGGCGTCCCCGACCTGGACCTGTACGAGCTGAGCCCGTTCCACGACGCGGTGCCGCTGGTGCGGCACGCGCTGTCCACCGGCAACCCGTCGGTGCTGTTCGAGGACAAGGTGCTGTACACCGAGCGGCGCTTCACCGGCGACGCGGTCGACGAGGTGCTGCACTGGCGGCTGGACGGCGGCTCGGCGCTGGGCACGGCCGTGGTCGGCCCGGCGGGCGTGGAGCGGCCGGACGCGGTGGTGATCGCCCCGGGCGGCCTGGCCCGGCGGGCGGTCGGCGCGCTGCGTTCGCTGCTGCTGGAGGACGAGCTGTGCGTGCGCCTGCTGGTCCCGGCCCGGCTGTACCCGCTGGACGCCGACCGGCTGGCCGAGCTGTGCGGGCGGGCCCCGGCGGTGGTCGTGGTGGAGGACGGCACCCCCGGCGCGGGCTGGGGGACGGAGGTGGCGCAGGCGCTGCACACCCGGCTCTGGTCGGTGCTGCGGGCGCCGGTGCGGGTGCTGACGGCGGCGGACCGGCCGGTGCCGGCGGCGCCGCACCTGGAGGACGAGGTGTTCGTCCGGGACGAGGACATCCGGCGGGCGGTCCGCGCACTGGCGGAAGACGTATCGACGGAGTGCGGAGAGGAGCGGTGACGGTGACCGAGTACCGGATGCCGAAGGTCAACACCAACGACGCGGCGTACACCCTGCTGGGGTGGCTGGTCGAGGACGGCGGGAAGGTCGCCGAGGGCGAGCCGCTGCTGGAGGTGGAGACCTCGAAGGCGGTCGAGGAGCTGGCCGCACCGGCCGACGGGTTGCTGGAGCTGCTCGTCCCGGCGGGTCGCGAGTGCGCACCGGGCGAGCTGCTGGCCCGGCTGCACCCCGACGCGGCCTCCCTGGACGCGGCCCGGCAGCGCCCGGCGGCGTCCGCCGACTCCCCGGCCCCGGCGGCCGGGGGCCCGGTCCTGACCGCCCCGGCCCGGGCCCGGCTGGCCGAGCTCGGCATCCCCGAGTCGGCGGCCCTCGCGCTGGACGCGCCGGTGGTGCGCCGCGCGGAGGTCGACCAGTTGGCGGCGCGGCTCGCGGCGACGGAGCAGGCGGCCGAGCAGGCCCGACCCGAGGCTCCCGCACCGCAGACAGCCCCGGCAGCCCAGGCGGCCCAGGCACCGCAGGCAGCCCAGGCGGAACAGGCAGCCCAGGCGGAACAGGACCCGCCGGGGACGGTGCTCGCCCCGCTGTCCCGCAACCAGCGCGCCGTCGCGGCGACCGTCACCGCCTCGCACCGCGAGGTGCCGACGGCGTTCACCGCCGTGGACGTGGACGTCACCGACGCGCTCGCCGCCGGTCGCGAACTCGCGGCCGCGGTCGGCAGCCTGGTGGGCCCGGCCGAGCTGACGGTGGCCGCGCTGGCCGCCCGGCGGGCCACCGACCCGGCCTGCTTCGCGGCGCTGACGGCCGACGGGCGGGGCACCCGGCTGGTGCCCGGCGCGCACATCGGGGTGACCTTCGAGCTGGGCGCGGGCCTGTTCGTGCCGGTGCTGCACGACGCCGACCGTTCGTCGTTGGGCGAACTGTCCCGGGCCATGATGGGTCACCGGATGGCCGCGCTGCGCGGCACCTTCCGCGACCGCGACCTGCAGGGCGCGAACATCACGCTGACCCTGCACACCGACCCGGGCGTCTCCCTGGCGCTGCCCGTGGTGTTCCCCGGCCAGGCCTGCGCGCTGTCGCTGGCGGCCCCGCGCACCGTCGTGCTGCCCGACCCGGACGGCACGGGCTTCCGGACGCGCAGCCTGGTGCACCTGGGCGCGGCGTTCGACCACCGGCTGCTGAACGGCCGCCAGGTGGTGTCCCTGCTGACGGGCGTGAAGGCCCTGCTGGAGGCCCCGCACCAACTCGCCGGTGACACCCTGTGAACCCGCCCGGCACCCCCGCACCCGCCACGGCCCTGCCGGAGGCCCCCGCGGACGGCCCGACCCCCACCGCCCCGGAACGCGTCACCGCCCCCGCCC
>NZ_JNYE01000132.1 GCF_000717185.1 Kitasatospora phosalacinea
GCAGATGTCGCAATCCACACCGAGCCAGAAGGCCCTCACTCATTTCAAGATCACCACACCGTGAACCCCGTCACCAACCTCCGTGGTCAGTACAGCTAGCGCGCGCTCACAGCTCGGTGCGGCGGCGGCGCACCACCACCCACAGGTCCGCCGCCGCCACCAGGGTCAGCACCCCGCAGCCCACCGCGAGCACCACCAGCGTCCCGCTGTCCGGCGCGCCGTCCGCGGGGGCCAGCGCGGCCCACACCGCGAAGCCCGCCGTGCACAGCGCGAAGAACGGCAGGAACAGCACCGACAGCAGGAACCGCAGCTTCAGGTCGCTGCGCGCGGTGGCTGGCTCCGTCCCGCTCAGCCACACCTTCGGCGTCCTGGCCCGCCGCATACGCAACCGCCTCCCTCGTACCCTTTCCAGCCTAGGACTGTTCGGGCGCGGGGAGGCGGGACGATGGAGGACCGGAACGAGGACCGGCTGGGCGACTACCCGGGGCTGCCGGTGGAGCCGGCCCGGGCGCTGGCCGCCGAGCGGGGCTGGCGCACCGTGCGGGTGCTGGCGCCGGAGGCGCTGCTGACCATGGAGTACCGCTCGGACCGGCTCAACCTGACGGTGCGGGACGGCGTCGTGGAGCGGGCCTGGGCGGGCTGAGGACGGGCCGGCAGCGGGCGCGCGGGCCACGGCGGGCGCGGCGCCGCCGCCGGGCGCGGCCGGGGCGCGGCGGGGACCGGGCGGGCGAAGCGGCCCTCCCGGTGCCAGGCCGCCAGCACCCGCCGGTCCAGCGCGGCGACGGCCGGCTCGGCCAGCGGCAGCGAGAGCAGCACCAGCGCGCCCGCCGCCCAGCCCGCGAACACGTCCGAGATCCAGTGGGTGCCCAGGTAGACGGTGGTCAGCCCGATCGAGGCCGCGGTGAGCGCGGCCAGCGCGGCGCCCGTCCGCCGCCAGCGGGTCGCCAGGTACGCCAGCACGCCCCAGGTGACCACGGCGTTCGCGGTGTGCCCGGAGGGGAAGATGCTGCCGCCGGAGAACAGCTCGGGCGAGCCGACGTAGTGCGCGTAGTGCGGCCCCAGCCGACCGGTCAGGATCTTCACCCCGCCGACCGTGACGTTCAGCAGCAGCAGCGCCATGCCCATCACCAGCAGCGGCCGCGCCGAGTGCGCGCGGTAGCAGCGCCAGCCCAGCCACAGGCAGGCCGCGATCGCGGTCGGGCCGCGCTGCCCCGCGACCACCCAGATGTCCAGGTACGGCAGCGCCCCGGGCCACTGCCGGTACGGGCGCAGCTGCTGCAGCGACCAGTCCAGGTCGACCAGCGGCGAGTCGTACAGGATGGCCAGCACCACCACCAGGTAGAGCAGCCCGACCAGGCCGAAGAGCAGGGCGTGCCGTCGGCTGATCGACGGGAGCACGGAATCGGTCGCCCCGGTGAAAGAATCGTGACCGGATCGGATCGGAACCGTGCACGGGGTGGTCGATATCTGCTGCTCGGGGGATTCGGGATCGGCTGGCACGGCTTCGACATTACCGGTCCGCCCAGGAGCACCCGGGCTATTCCGCGGATCTGTCACCCGCCGGTGACGTGTCGTCCCCCAGTTCTCCATAGGGGCAGTTCAGGGCGGGGGCGGCGGGGCGGGAAAGGGGGGCGGGGAGTGGGGGAAATCACGCTCCCGGGTGCTCCGGCGAGCCGCATTCCGGCGGTTTCTCCAATTGCCCGAGGGGTGGTGCGGGGACGAATGAGGCGGCCGATTTCCCGTGACCCAGGTCACTTCCGGGTCGCTTCCGGAGCGCTTCCGGGGTGCTTCCGGGAGTGCTCCGGGGGCGCTCGGGGGAAATCGGCCGCCTCGTCCGCGGCCTTGTCGTCGGCCTCGTCGTCGGCCGGGCCGCTCGGTCAGGGCCCGCTCGGTCAGGGCAGCAGGCGTTCGACGGCCGCCGCGCCCTGTTCCTCCAGGTCCTTCCTGGCCTTCTCGACCAGCTCCGGGGTGGGGGTGCGCCCCGAGGCCATCACCAGGTCCTCGGGGTCGACGGGGTTCTCCGCCCCGGTGTGCAGCAGGTGGTCCGGGGTCGGCTCGGACTCGCTGTCCGTGGGATCGGTCATCAAGGTCCTCCGTGGGTGGAGCGCCGGAGTGCCCGGGCCGGCCCCTCCGGCGGGGCGCGCCCGCCGCCCGGTCGGCGGCGGGAGGTCTGCCATCGAGTCTGGACCCGGGCCCGGGGCGGCGCACCACGAGCGCGGCGACGGCGTGTCGCCGCCACGGCCCCGGCGGCGGTCAGTCGAGCGGGCCGCCCGCGACGTAGATGACCTGGCCGGAGACGAAGCCCGCGCCCTCGGAGGCCAGGAAGGAGATGGTGTGCGCGATGTCGTCCGGCACGCCGACCCGCTGGACCGGGATGGCGGAGGCGGCGGCCTGCTTGAACGCCTCGAACTCCATGCCGACCCGGGCCGCGGTGGCCGCGGTCATGTCGGTGGCGATGAAGCCGGGGGCGACCGCGTTGGCGGTGACGCCGAACTTGCCGAGCTCGATGGCCAGGGTCTTGGTGAAGCCCTGCAGGCCGGCCTTGGCCGCCGAGTAGTTGGCCTGGCCGCGGTTGCCCTGGGCGGAGGAGGAGGACAGGTTGACGATCCGTCCGAAACCGGCCGCCACCATGTGCTTCTGCACCGCCCTGGTCATCAGGAAGGCGCCCTTGAGGTGCACGCCCATCACGGTGTCCCAGTCCGACTCGGACATCTTGAACAGCAGGTTGTCGCGCAGCACGCCCGCGTTGTTCACCAGCACCACGGGGGCGCCGAGCTCGGCGGCGATCCGCTCCACCGCGGCCTCCACCTGCTCCGCGTCCGACACGTCCGCGCCGACGGCCAGCGCGCGGCCGCCCGCGGCCTCGATCGCCTCGGCGGTGCCCTTGGCGGTGGACTCCTCCAGGTCGACCACGGCGACGGCGTAACCGTCCGCGGCCAGCCGGAGCGCGGTGGCCGCGCCGATCCCGCGGGCCGCGCCCGTCACCACGGCCACCCGCGCCGGAGCGGGGGCGGTCACGGAGGTGCTCTGCTCGGTCATCTTCGTACTCGTCTCTCTCGAAGTCGGACGACGGGAGCGGCGCGGGCCGGAGACCCGTCGATGAGAAATAAATGAGTTGCGCAGGGCGCAGCGCGGCAACCTTACCGACGAGTAGGATTTCCGGCCAGGGGCAGCGCCGCAGGTGACAGAGGGTGAGGGCGAAAAGCGGCCGAGCGGGTGAACCAGGTTGGGCGTGGTCCCGACATACGGGGGAAATATGCCAACTTCGCCGATCCTGCGACTACTCTGCGCCCCTACCTGCCGGTCCAGGCCGACCGTTTGTATAGTGTGCGCCAGCAGCCACCGGCTGCACGGCCGACGCGTCCTCTCTCACAGCGGGATGCTCACTCGCCGTTACTGCCCCGCTCGGGTGTCCCACACACACCCGGGCGTGACACCGGGACGGATTTCATGGTGCTGGGGGAGATCCCGACAACCCGCGTGCCCGGCCGACTGCAGCAGTCGCCCGGACACCTCATTCGCGTGGCCCAGCAGGTGCACACCCGCTTGTGGTCCGAATACGTCGGTACCGAGCTGACGGCTCCGCAGTTCGCGGTGCTGCTGGTACTGGCGCTGGAACCCGGAGCCGACCAGCGCACGGTCGGCGAACGGGCCTCGCTCGACAAGGCGACGATGGCCGAGATGGTCGCCCGGCTGGTCCGGCGGGGCCTGGTCCTCCGCCGCAGGGACCCGGCCGACGGCCGGCGCAAGCTGCTGGCGCTCTCGCAGAACGGCGCTCAGGCCGTCCGCGAGGCGACCGGCGGCGTGGTCCGGGTCCAGCGGACCCTGTTCGAGCCGCTGGGCCCGGACGAGCAGCTGGAGATCGTCCGGATCATGGCGCGGATAGCCCGGCTGGAACCGGGGGCCGTCGCCGTGATGACGGACGCCCGGCCGACGCTGGACGCCCAGCGCGCCATCGGCTACCTGATCCGGGTCGCCCAGCAGGTGCACACCAAGCTCTGGTCGGAGAAGGTCGGCACCGAGCTGACGGCTCCGCAGTACGCGGTGCTCGACGCGCTGGAGACCGAACCGGGCGCCGACCAGCGCACCGTCGGCGAACTCGCCTCGCTCGACAAGGCGACGATGGCCGAGATGGTCAGCCGGCTGGTCCGGCGCGGCCTGGTGCTGCGCCGCCGCGACCCCTCGGACGGGCGCCGCAACCTGCTCTCGCTCTCCCCGACCGGCCAGGAGCTGCTGCACCGCTCCACCGCCGGGGTCCGCGAGGTCCAGGAGGCGCTGCTCGCCCCGCTGGAGCCGCACGAGCACGTGCGGGCGCTGGAGCTGCTCGCCAAGGCGGCCCGGCTGTAACGATTCTGCAAAGCGCCGTCCGTTGTCCGGGCGGCGATCGCGCTCCGACCGGTCACGCGGCACCGGCGGGCGCGTGGGAAGGGGCCGGCACCCGCTCGGGTGCCGGCCCCTTCCCGTTCTGCTCCTCCGGCCCGGCCGCGGCGGGGTGTTGACGGAGCGTCAACTCCCGCCGCCCGCGGCCGGGCCCGGGGGCGGGGGTCAGTTCCAGTCGAAACCGGCCGGGTCCGGGCCGATCCGCTGCCCGGTGGCGATGCCGTCGACGGCTGCCAGGTCCTCGGCGTCCAGCTCGAAGCCCGTGACGTCCAGGTTCTCCCGGATCCGGGCGGGGGTGACCGACTTCGGGATGGCGATCACGCCGGACTGCAGGTGCCAGCGCAGCACCACCTGGGCCGCCGTGCGGCCGTGCTTGGCGGCGATCGCCAGCAGGGCCGGCTCGGCCAGCAGGTCCTTGCCCTGGCCCAGCGGGCTCCAGGCCTCGGTGGCGATGCCGTGCTCGGCGTGCAGGGCGCGCAGCTCGGCCTGCGGGAAGTACGGGTGCAGCTCGATCTGGTTGAGGACCGGCTTCACCTCGGCCTCCTTCAACAGCAGCTCCAAGTCCGGTGCGCGGAAGTTGGAGACGCCGATCGCCCGGACCCGGCCCTCGGCGTGCAGCTGCTCGAAGGCGCGCCAGATGTTCAGGAAGGCGTTGCCGTGCATCGGGCGCGGCCAGTGGATCAGGTACAGGTCCAGCACGTCCAGGCCGAGGCGGCCGAGCGACTCGTCGAAGGTGCGCAGCACCCGGTCGCGGCCCTGCTCGCCGGACCAGTCGACGGTGCCCGAGTTCCACAGCTTGGTGGTCACGAACAGCTCGTCGCGGGCGACGCCGGACTCGGCGATCGCCCGGCCGGTGCCCGCCTCGTTCTCGTAGACCTCGGCGGTGTCGACCGAGCGGTAGCCGGCCTCCAGGGCGGCGCGCACCGCGGGGACGGCCTCGGCGTCCGGCACCTGCCAGACGCCGAAGCCGAGCTGCGGGATCCGCACGCCGTTGTTCAGCGTGATCGTGGGGACCGGGGGGACTGCGGGGGTGCTGGTCACGGGAAGGGGTGCCCTTCGTCTCTGCTTCTGCGGCCGGTGGTCGCGGTGCTCGTCGCGGCTCGTCGCGGCTCGTCGCGCTTCCGGCCGTGCTTCGGTGGTGCTTCCGGAGCGGTGGCAACGGCCGGGGGCACCGGGTTATTCCCGTGACGGGGGAGTTCCCCGGAACGGATGAAAGCGGGTGGGGCCGGCGGCCGGAACGGGCCGATCCGCCGGAAAACCTGTTGCGTGCGTCACAGCGCGGCGGTCAGGCTCGCCGCATGTGACGAGCCGACCGCACCCGCGCCGCGCACCTCCGACGCACCGGGCCCCACCGGGCCCGGCCGACGCGCCCCGCCGTGCTCCGCCGCGTCCGGCGGGCCGGGGCCGTCCCGCCGTCCCCGCCCCTGCCCCGTCCCATCCCGCAACGGAGCGATCATGCCGCTCGTCCCCCTGCCGCTGCCCGACCCGGGCCGCCCCGACCTCAGCTCCCCGCTCGGCTTCCTGCGCTGGCTGGGCCGCGCCCAGCGCCGCGGCCAACTGCTCGCCACGCTGTGGAGCACGCTGGAGCTCGGCTCGATGGCCGCGCTGCCCGTCGCGATCGGCCGCGGCGTCCAGGCCGTCGTCGACCACGACACCCGCGCCCTGCTGACGGCCGGGCTGCTCGCCCTGCTGCTGGCCGTCGTGCAGACCACGATGACGGTGCTGCTGCACCGTCAGGTGGTGTGGAACTGGATCCAGGCCGCCTCCCAGGTCCGCCAGTTGGTGGCCCGTCAGGCCTCCGCGCTCGGCGGCGGACTGAGCCGGCGGATCGCCACCGGCGAGATCGTCGCCGTCTCCAGCGGGGACGTCGAGAAGATCGGCTGGTACGTCGAGCTCACCGCCCGGCTGTACGGCGCGGTGCTGGCCTGGCTCGGCGTCAGCACCGTGGTGCTGTGGCGGCAGCCCGGCCTCGGCCTGGCCGTGCTGCTCGGCGTGCCGGTGCTGGCCGCCGCGGTCTGGCCGCTGCTCGGGCCGTTCGAACGGCGGTACGCCGAGCAGCGGGCCCTCGGCGGCAAGGCCTCCGAGCTGGCCGCCGACACGGTGGCCGGGCTGCGGGTGCTGCGCGGCATCGGCGGCGAGGAGCTGTTCCTGCGCCGGTACCGGTCCGCCTCCCAGCGGGTCCGCGCCGCGGCCGTCCGCACCGCCCGCACCTGGGCGGTGATGCAGGCCCAGGAGGTGCTGCTGCCCGGCCTGTTCGTCATCGGCGTCACCTGGTACGGCGCCCGGCTCGCCCTCGACGGGTCGATCGGCGTCGGCGAACTGATCGCCGTCTACGGCTCCACCGCCTTCCTCGCCGCCCCGCTGCGGGTCATCGGCGAGGCCGCGCACGCCTGGAGCGTCGCCCGGGTCTCCGCCGGGCGGGCCGTCAAGGTGCTCACGCTGACCAGGGACGACGCCCCGGCGGACGGCAGTGCGGCGGACGGCAGCGAGGCGGACGGTCCTGCGCGGGAGGGCGCGGCGGGCGCTGCCGACGACGGGGCGGAGCTGGTGCGCCGGGCCCCCCGGTCGGACCTGCACGACCCGGTCAGCGGGCTGACCGCCCGGGCCGGCCGCCTGACCGCCGTGGTCTGCGGCGACCCGGACGCGGCGGGCGAGTTGGCGGCCCGGCTCGGCGGGCGGCCCGTGCTCGCCGAGGGGGTGGCGGCCGGGCCCTCCGCCCGGCTCGGCGGGGTCGAACTGGACGGGGTGCCGCTGGCCGTCGCCCGGGCCGCGGTGCTGGTCCACGACAAGGAGCCGGTGCTGCTCTCCGGCACCCTCGCCGAACTGCTCGACGTCCCCCGCTCCGGCCGGGTCGAACCCGCCGAGGCGCTGGCCGCCGCCCGCGCGCAGGACGCGCTGGAGGCGCTCGTCGACGGCTCGCCCGAGTGCGCCGGAGACCCGATGGCGGCCCGGATCACCGAACGCGGCCGCTCGCTCTCCGGCGGCCAGCGCCAGCGCCTGGCCCTGGCCCGCTCGCTGGTGGCGGACCCGCCGGTGCTGGTGCTGGACGAACCGACCAGCGCGGTCGACGCCCACACCGAGTCGCGGATCGCCGCGGGCCTGCGCGAACTGCGCGCCGGGCGCACCACGGTGGTCCTCGCCACCAGCCCGCTGCTGCTCGACCAGGCCGACACCGTCCTGCTGCTCCAGCAGGGCCGGGTCGTCGCCAGCGGCACCCACCGCGAGCTGATGACCGACGAGCCGCGCTACCGGGCCGTCGTCACCCGGGACGAGAACGAGGCGGGTGCGGGGGCGGGTTCGGCGGCCCGCCCGGCGGCCCGCCCGGCCGCGGACCCGGTGGGATCGGGGCTGGCGGGATCGGGGCTGGCGGGGGGTGCCGAGTGACCGGGCGCCCGCGCACCCGTCCGGGCCCGGGCCCGATCTCCGGCCCGAGGCCGAAGCCGAAGCCGAAGCCCAACCCGGCCCCGAACCACGGCCGAAGCCGAAGTCGTAGCCGCCGAAACCGAAGTCGTAGCCGAAGGAGTGCGCCGTGAAGCCCCCGGAGATCCACGAGCAAGGGCCGGCCACCACGCTGCCGGTCGGTTCCACCGCGGCCGTGCGGGCCTACGGGCGGATGCTGCTGCGGCGTCACCGCGGCGGGCTGGCGGGGATGGTGGCCCTGCACGGGACGGCGACGGTGGCGGGGCTGGTCGGGCCCGCGGTGCTCGGGTCGTTGGTGGAGTCGCTGGCCACCGAGGGCGGCGGGCGGGTCGCCGCCGCGATCGGGTGGTACCTGGCCGCGCTGGTGGTGCAGTCGGTGTTCACCGGGCTGTCGCTGCTGCGCGGCAGCGTGCTCGGCGAGGAGGTGCTGGCCGACCTGCGGGAGGACTTCCTGGTCCGCTCGGTGGCGCTGCCGCTCGGCGTGCTGGAGCGGGCCGGGACGGGCGACCTGGTCTCCCGGGGCACCACCGACATCGACCGGCTGGCCCGCTCGGTGCGCGACGCGGTGCCCGAACTGGTGGTCGCCGCGGTCTCGGTGGTGCTGGTGCTCGGCGCCCTGGTGGTGACCTCCCCGCTGCTGGCCGCCACCGCCGTGCTCGGCCTGCCGCCGCTGTTCTTCACCTCCCGCTGGTACTTCCGGCGGGCCCCGCAGTCCTACCGCAACGAGTCGGCCGGGTACGCGGCGGTCAACACCGTGCTCGCCGAGACGGTCGACGCCGGGCGGACGGTCGAGGCGCTGCGGCTGGGCGAGCGCCGGGTGGAGCTGACGGACCGGAAGATCCGCGAGTGGATCTCCTGGGAGCGGTACACCCTGTGGCTGCGCAGCGTCTGGTTCCCCACCGTGGACGGCACCTACGCGCTGGCCGTGCTCGGCACCCTGGTGCTGGGCGGCCTGTTCGCCCTGCACGGCCTGGTCAGCCCGGGCCGGCTGACCACCGGCGTGCTGTACGCCCAGGCCCTGGTGCACCCGGTCTCCCGGATCCTGCGCTGGTACGACGAGTTGCAGATCGGGCAGACCTCGCTGGCCCGGCTGGTCGGCGTCCGCGAGGTCGCCGAACCGGAGACCGACGCGGCGCTGCACCCGGAGGGCCGCCGGGTCGAGGCCCAGCAGGTCAGCTTCGGCTACCGCGAAGGGACGGACGTGCTGCGCGACATCACGCTGGACGTCGAGCCGGGCAGCCGGGTCGCCCTGGTCGGGCCGTCGGGGGCGGGCAAGTCGACGCTGGGCCGGCTGCTGGCGGGCATCTACGCGCCGGGCCGGGGCCGGGTCACGCTCGGCGGGGCGCAGCTGTCGCGGATGCCGGCCGAGCGGGTGCGCACCGAGGTCGCGCTGGTCAACCAGGAGCACCACGTCTTCGTCGGCACCCTGCGGGACAACCTGCACCTGGCCCGGGCGGAGGCCGACGACACCGAGCTGCTGGCCGCGCTCGTCGCGGTCGACGCCGCGGAGTGGGCGGACGCGCTGCCCGACGGGCTGGACACCGAGGTCGGCTCCGGCGGCACCGCGCTGACGCCCGCCCAGGCCCAGCAACTGGCGCTGGCCCGGCTGGTGCTGGCCGACCCGCACACCCTGGTGCTGGACGAGGCCACCTCGCTGCTCGACCCGCGGGCGGCCCGGCACCTGGAGCGCTCGCTGTCCCGGGTGCTGGCCGGGCGCACCGTGGTGGCGATCGCGCACCGGCTGCACACCGCGCACGACGCCGACGTGATCGCGGTGGTCGAGCAGGGCCGGATCACCGAGTACGGCTCCCACCCGGACCTGGTGGCCTCCGGCGGGCCGTACGCGGCGCTCTGGCGCTCCTGGCGGGACGAGGGGTGACCTCCGGCGGTTCGCAAGGGGTGCCGCTCCGGCCGCGTGCGGTCGGGACGGCACCCGGGCACCGTCAGGCGAGCAGCCGGAAGGTGAAGACGTTCAACCTTTCATCTGTGAAATGGAGTTGACTGTCCATCAGGATGAAGGTCGGCGTCAGTCGAGCGGTGTCGCGGCGGGCGGCCGCGGCGGGCAGCCGAGGGGGCGGGTGGCGGTGCGGCGCCCCGTCGGGCGTGACGCGGACGGGTGAATGGGCGGCGGCGGCGGGGTGGCGAGGGGGCCGGTCGGTGGAGCGGGCGCAGACTGCGGGAGTGACCAAGACATCAGGTGGTTCTCCCTCGGGCACCCAGCGCAACGAGATCGCGGGCATTCCGACCCGGTACATCGGCATCGGCGTCATCGTGGTGCTGGCGGTCTGGTTCCTGTTCGCCAACCTGGAAAAGGTGAAGATCCAGTTCTGGGTGTTCACCGTCACCTGCCCGCTGTGGATCGCCCTGCTGGCGACGCTGCTCGCCGGGACGGCGCTGGGCTGGCTGCTGAAGGGGCGGCGCGACAGGTGACGGAGGAGGGGCAGGGGTCGGCGGCGGGCGGTCCGGTCGGGCGCCCGGTCGGGGAGCCGCTGATCGAACTGCGCGGGGTGAACAAGCACTTCGGACAGTTGCACGTGCTGCAGGACATCGACCTCACGGTGGGCCGGGGCGAGGTCGTGGTGGTGATCGGCCCGTCCGGTTCGGGCAAGTCCACGCTGTGCCGGGCGATCAACCGGCTGGAGACGGTGGAGAGCGGCACCATCCTGATCGAGGGGCAGCCGCTGCCCGCGGAGGGCAAGGGGCTGGCGAAGCTGCGCGCCGAGGTGGGGATGGTGTTCCAGTCCTTCAACCTGTTCGCGCACAAGACGGTGCTGCAGAACGTCACGCTCGCGCAGGTCAAGGTCCGCAAGCGGGGGAAGGCCGAGGCCGAGGCCAGGGGCCGCCGACTGCTGGACCGGGTCGGGCTGGCGGCGCACGCGGCCAAGTACCCGGCGCAGCTGTCCGGCGGCCAGCAGCAGCGGGTGGCGATCGCCCGGGCGCTGGCGATGGACCCGAAGGCGCTGCTGTTCGACGAGCCGACCTCCGCGCTCGACCCCGAGATGATCAACGAGGTGCTGGAGGTCATGCGCGCGCTGGCCGCCGAGGGCATGACCATGGTGGTGGTCACCCACGAGATGGGCTTCGCCCGCTCGGCCGCCAACCGCGTGGTGTTCATGGCCGACGGGCGGATCGTCGAGGACCGCGTCCCCGAGGAGTTCTTCGCGGACCCGCGCAGCGAGCGCGCCCGGGACTTCCTCTCCAAGATCCTGAAGCACTGATGGGGCCGGGAACGATGAGACGCGTCGGGGCGCTGGTGCTCGTGCTGCTGGCCGGGACGGCGGGCTGCGGCAAGGAGGGCACCCCGCCGCCGAAGGGCCCGCAGGCGAGCGCGCTGCCGAGCTACCAGGTGCGCAGCAGCGACACCGTCACCGGCTCGCCGACCCTGGACGCGGCCCGGTCGCGCGGCCACCTGGTGGTCGGCGCCAAGGAGGACCAGCCGTACCTGGGGCAGAAGAACCCGGCCACCGGCGAGTACTCCGGCTTCGACATCGAGATCGCCAGGATGGTCGGCGCCGACCTGGGCTTCGCCCCCGAGCAGATCGAGTTCCGCACCATCGCCTCCGCCAACCGCGAGACGGCGCTGCAGAACGGGCAGGTCGACTACTACGTGGGCACCTACACCATCAACGACAACCGCAAGAAGCTGGTCGGCTTCGCCGGGCCGTACTTCATCGCCGGGCAGTCCCTGCTGGTGCGCAAGAACGAGACGGGGATCGACGGCCCGCAGGACCTGGCGGGGCGGAAGGTCTGCTCGGCCGCCGGGTCGACCCCGTACCAGCGGATCCAGAAGGACTACCCGCAGGCGAAGCTGATCGGCTACGACACCTACTCGGCCTGCGTGGACAACCTGATCACCGGCCAGGTCGACGCGGTGACCACCGACAACGCGATCCTGCAGGGCTACGCGGCGAAGGTGCCGGACGAGTTGAGGATCGCCGGGCAGCCGTTCTCCACCGAGCCGTACGGCATCGGCGTGCCGAAGAACGACACCGTGCTGCGGCTGGCGCTGGACGACGCGCTGCAGCGGCACGAGCAGAACGGCGACTGGAAGAAGGCGTACGAGGCGACGCTCGGCCTGTCCGGGGTGCCCGCGCCCGAGCGGCCGGCCATCGACCGGTACCGGTAGGAGGGAGGAGCACAGTGCACGTCCTGACCGACAACTGGTCCACGTACTGGCACGGGTTCCTCGGCACGCTGTGGCTGACCCTGGTGAGCGCGGCGCTGGCGCTGGTGCTCGGGGCGGCGGTCGCGGGGTTCCGGGTGTCGCCGGTGAAGCCGCTGCGGGTGTTCGGGACCGGGTGGGTGACGGTGCTGCGGAACACGCCGCTGACGCTGCTGTTCTTCATCGTGGTGCTGGGGCTGCCGCGCTTCGACATCACGCTGCCGTTCTTCACCTTCGCGGTGCTGGCGCTGGGCTGCTACACCTCGGCGTTCGTCTGCGAGACGCTGCGCTCCGGGGTGAACACGGTGCCCGCCGGGCAGGGCGAGGCGGCCCGCAGCCTGGGGCTGACGTTCACCCAGACGCTGGGCCTGGTGATCCTGCCGCAGGCGTACCGGGCGGTGGTGGCCCCGCTCGGCAGCGTGATGATCGCACTGGCGAAGAACACCGCGATCGCGGGCTCGTTCAGCGTGGTCGAACTGCTCGGCACCTACCGGACCCTCAACGAGCTGGGCTACGGCATCGTCTGGACCTTCGTCTGGATCGCGGTGGGGTACCTGGTCCTGACGCTGGCGATCAGCGCCCTGTTCAACCTGCTGGAGCGACGGGTGGCGGTGTCCCGATGACGGCGGTTCCCCGATGACGGAGGTGTTCCGATGACGGTCGAGTCCTCCGCGCTGTACGACGTGCCCGGCCCGAAGGCGCTGGCCCGGCACCGGCTGTACGGCTGGCTGGCGCTGCTGGCGATCGCCGCGGTGGTCGGCTGGGTGGTCTACATGCTGTTCCACACCCAGCAGTTCACGTACCAGAAGTGGATGCCCTTCGAGTACAAGGGCGTCCAGGAGCTGCTGCTGCGCGGCCTGGGCAACACCCTGAAGGCCTTCGGCTGGACGGTGCTGTTCGCCCTCCCGTTCGGCGCGCTGTTCGCCGCCGGGCGGCTCTCCGACCACCGGGCGGTGCGCTGGGTGTGCACCGTGGTGGTGGAGTTCTTCCGGGCGATGCCGCTGCTGGTGATGATCTTCTTCATCTTCGTGGCGCTCAAGGCCCCGCCGATGTGGGCGCTGGTCGCCGGGCTGACGCTGTACAACGGTTCGGTGCTGGCCGAAGTGTTCCGGGCCGGGGTGCTCGCGGTGCCCAAGGGGCAGAAGGAGGCCGCGTACGCGCTGGGGCTGCGCAAGACCCAGGTGATGGCGTACGTGCTGGTGCCGCAGGCGAACCGGGCGATGCTGCCGACCATCGTCAGCCAGCTGGTGGTGGCGCTGAAGGACACCTCGCTCGGGTTCCTGATCACCTACGAGGAGTTCCTGCACGCCGGGAAGCTGATCGCCACCAACCTCGACTACGACCTGCCGTTCATCCCGGTGGTGATGGTGATCGCCCCGGTCTACATCGGCATGTGTCTGCTGCTGTCCTGGTTCGCCAAGTGGCTGGAGCGGCGCGGGCGGCGCAGCCCGAAGGTGAAGGGCGGTGCGCCGGTGGCCCCGGCGGGGCTGACGCCCGATCCGCAGGGGTAGCCGACGGTGACCGGCCGGGTCGGTTAGGGTCAGTGGGTCAACGATCGGTGTCGACCTTCCCAGGAGTTGCCGCATGTCCGTGGAGTCGGCAGGGGTCGTGCTGCCCGTGGAGTCCGCAGAGGCCGTGCTGCCCAGCCGTCAGGAACTGGACGAGGCCGAGGTGCTCGACCGGCGGGAGAGCGCGAGCGGCGAGGTGGTGCTGCGGCGGCGCGGGGAGCACTGCGAGGTCATCGTGAACGGCTGCTTCCTGATGGACACTGTCGACGGCCGCTCCGAACGGCTGCTGGTGGCGGCCGCGCTGGACGGGCTCGCGGCGGTGGAGCGGCCCAGCGTGCTGATCGGGGGCCTGGGCGTCGGCTTCTCGCTGGCGCACGCCGCCGCCGAACCGCGCTGGGCGCGGATCGCGGTGGTCGAGCGGGAGGCCGCGATCATCGACTGGCACCGCACCGGCCCGCTCGGCGCGTTCTCCGCCGGGGCGCTGGACGACCCGCGGGTGGAGGTCCTGCACACCGACCTGGTGGCGCACCTCGCGCAGGAGGGGGAGCGGTACGACGCGCTCTGCCTCGACATCGACAACGGCCCGGACTGGACGGTCGGCGCCGAGAACGACCGGCTGTACGGGCCGACCGGGCTGGCGAACGCCGCCGCCCGGCTCAACTCCGGCGGGATGCTGGCGGTTTGGGGCGCGCAGCCGTCCGCCGCCTTCGAAGGGGCGCTGCGGGCGGCCGGGTTCACCGGGGTGCGCACCGAGGAGGTCCCGGTCGGGCGCGGCGTGCCGGACGTGGTCCACCTGGCACGCCGCGCCTGAACCTGGCTGCTACTTCAGGCCGTTGGCGAGCACGGTGCCGTTGTAGATGTAGGCGTGGTCGGCCACCGGGTCCCGGTAGAGGGTGTGACCGCCGCTCGCCAGCTTCTCCTTGAGCTTGTAGTAGTCCTCGAAGCCGTTCTCGTAGCTGCCCGGCGCGGGGCCGGTCGCGGTCTGGAACAGGCCGTTGGTGGTGCCGCGCGGGACGCCCGTCCAGCCGCGGCCGTAGAACGGCACGCCCGGGGTCGGCCTGGACTTCGGGGCGCCGCCGTCGAGGTACGCGTTGATGGCGATCTCCGAGCTGAACTGCCGCTCCGGGGTGGACGGGTCGCCCGCGGCGACCTTCAGCGCGGACTGCTGGTTGGTGGTCGTCTCCCGGGCGCCGTGGTAGTCGTAGCCCTGGACGGTGGCGAAGTCGAACGCCCCGAACAGGCCCGGGACGTCGATGCCCGCGGCGATCTTCGCCGGGTCGGCGGGCAGGAAGGCGCTCAGCGTCCAGCCGTTGATCGCGGTGCTGCCCGCGTTGGTGATGGTGTAGCTGCCGCCGTAACCCGTGTCCCAGTCCTGGTCCTTGTGGAAGACCGCGGTGGGCTCGGCCGCGTGCGCCGCCCCGGCGGGGAGGGCGACCACCAGCAGCGGGGCGAGCAGGCTGCCGACGGTGAGGAGGGGGAGGCGGTACCGACGTCTGCGCATGTGGGGCTCCTGTGTCATTGGAGGGTAGGGATGGGGTAATGGGATGGCAATAGGTCTGGACCATGCGGAAGTTTCCGATCGGAAAAGGGAATTGACGGTCCGAACGGCGAAGGAGTGGCGGCGGGGCGGTCCGTGGCGGATCGGTGACCGTCCGTCGGCGGGCGCCGGATCGCGGGGGAGAGGTGGGGGTGATGTGCGCAACACGCGTTCCCAACCGCCCTGCGGTGCGGCATGATCACTGCCATGCTCGAACGTGAGATCGAACTGCTGGGCCAACTCCTGGAGGAGTTCGGCGCCCTGCGGTTCCCCCCGGACTGGTACGACCGGGAACCCGGCGGCGAATCCCTCGTCACCCTGGCCACCACCCTCGCGGGCTGCACCGCCGCCACCCTCGACGGCCCGCTCGACGCCCGCCACCGCGAACACCTGCGCCAGCGCCGCGCCCTCCTCGCCGACCTGCTGCCCGCCGTCGCCGCGGACACGTACGCCACCGGCTACTTCGTCACGCTCTACCGGATGGCCGTCCTCGCGGAGGAGGTCGACGACCGGCGGGCGGCCGTGGTGCGGCCCGGCTAGGCGGGGCCGGGAGGGGCCGGGAACGGAGTGCAGGGTACGGGGTGCTGCGGGCCGTCGGTGCTGCCGCGGGCGGGGGCTCGGCGGTCGTCGTGCCGCGCTCAACTCCCGGGCTTGATCTGGAGCACGCTCCAGATCGTAGCGTCGGCGGCATGACCTCCACCGACCAGCAGCCGCTCGGCTCGCCCTTCTCCGCCGCCACCACCGCCGAGGAGGTCGTGGCCGGCCACGACCTCTCCGGCCGGACCGCCGTCGTGACCGGGGGCTACTCCGGGCTCGGCCTGGAGACCGTCCGGACCCTGGCCGCCGCCGGGGCCCGGGTCGTCGTCCCCGCCCGCCGACCCGATGCCGCGCGGGCCGTCCTCCGGGAGGTGGCGGCCTGCGAGGTCGTTCCGATGGACCTGGCCGACCTCGACGGCGTCCGCTCGGCCGCCGCCCGCATCCGCGACCGGTTCGACCGGCTCGACCTGCTGCTGGCCGTCGCCGGGGTCATGGCCACCCCCGAGCGGCGGACGGGGCCCGGCTGGGAGGGGCAGCTTGCCGCCAACCACTTCGGGCACTTCGTGCTGGCCTGCGAGCTCTACCCGCTGCTGGCCGCCGCGGGCGGCGCGCGCGTCGTCGTCAACAGCTCCGCGGGGCACGCCCTGACCGGGATCCGCTGGCACGACCCGCACTTCCGCACCGGCTACGACAAGTGGCTGGCCTACGGGCAGTCCAAGACCGCCAACGCCCTGTTCGCCGTGCACCTCGACGCGCTCGGACGGGGCGACGGGGTCCGCGCGTTCGCGCTCCACCCGGGCAGGATCATCACCGGCCTCCAACGCGAGATGACCCGCCGGGAACAGATCGACCGCGGCTGGGTCGACGAGCACGGCACCGTGGTCGGCGCCGGTTTCAAGACCCCCTCCCAGGGCGCCGCCACCGGCCTGTGGGCCGCCACCTCCCCGCTCCTCGACGGCCGCGGCGGCCTCTACCTGGAGGACTGCGAGGTCGCCCGCGCCGTCGCCCCCGACACCCCGATGGACGACGGCGGCGTCCGCGCGCACGCCGTCGACCCCGAAGCGGCCGCCCGGCTCTGGGACCTCTCCGTCGCCGCGACCGGAGCCACTCCGATCGTCGTCGATCCGGGCCGGGACTTCCGGTGAGAGCGGGAGCCCGGGGGCGTCCGGGGCAGAACAGGGGACCTGGCCGGGGAGCCCGGGCACCGATGCGGGTCCGCGGAGGACGGTGTGCAGCTGCTCCGGGCCGCGGCGTCGGGCCAGGAGGGCGGCGCGGCTGAACCGGCCCTCGGCCAGGCCGGGGCGGGGGCCGGGGCGGGGGCCGGGGCCGGGGCGGGGGCCGGGGACCGGACGACCGCCCAT
>NZ_JNYE01000133.1 GCF_000717185.1 Kitasatospora phosalacinea
TCCACCACAACCACCGACAACAACTAACCAAGACAACCAACGACGCGAGGGTCAGAACTCAACCGGCCAGAGCGGGTCACGGTTCAACCGCCGCCGACAACGGCTCGCGAACTACCCAAAATGAACCAAAGTCGCCAGGCATGCGGGGCTACGACACCGGCTGGCGCCTACCCAACTCAGAAGCGCCTCTCCCGGCAAAGGGAGCGGCACGGCCGGCAGGCGTCGTGCGGCCGTTTCGGGTTGCTCGGGCGCAACGGCTGGCGTCACCGAGTGACCTTGCCAAGACCATCCTCGGGCTCGCGATCCGAAAGGTGCTCAAGCCCCGCCTGCCGTCTGGCGGACTGGTCATATTCGAACTGTTTGGGCGTCAGAAGAGCGCGCATCAAGGAGCCGAGACGCGGACCGGCTGCCTCCCGAGCGGAAGCCAACGGTGATGCCCCGTTCCATCCCGTTCTCAGCGCGCGCCAGCCAACGGAGCGAGGCCGCGCCTCCAGTGCTTCGACCAAGCCCGCTGCTGCGTAGGGATCCTCGGCGCGAACGATGCGACCGGCGATCCGCAGCGCGCCGGCCAGCACCAAGGTGTCATGGACGTCGGCTCGCTGTGCAGGGGTCAGCCAGAGACCGCCGTTCAGCGGGTGGGCGAACTCCTCGCGGAAGCTGCCGAAGGCGCGGCGGACCACCGCGTCGGCGCCGTCGAGGTGCCGCGGCTGACCCATGTACAGGGCGAAGCAGGCCATGGCCCACAGATCACCGAAGATCTGATGAGCTCCCTGCCGAGCCACCCCCTGGACCTCCATCAGTTCCATCAGCCACACCTGAAGATCGAGTAGTTCGCGGTCCCTCAAGGGAGGAGCAGGTAGATGATCCAGCTCCGCCCCGCAACGCCCACCTCGCCGGCCCGTCGTCGAGTGGCCGCAAAGGCCCCTGCCGAACCCAGTCCGGGCGGGCTCGAACCGGTTGCCGCATCCAGGACACGCCGACAGCAGGTAGCAATGGTGCGTGGGGCAGACGACCGACCACGGCAGATACCAGGATGTCGGCCAGCGCCCGTGATTCTCGTACAGACAACGCGGACAGATGCTCACAGAGGAGGGATGGACCCACTCCCGCTGGATTCCGACCGAGATCGAGATCGCCCTGCCGATGTAGAGGAAGCGCGTCCCGGTGGGCAGCCGCAGGTGCACCTCCTCATCGGGGCGGTCGGCTGTCCCGAGCCCGACCGCCGTGCCCCAGTAGCGCGACAGGGTCATCACATCCAACTCTGCGGAGACCAGGCCGGCTGCCGCGAAGACGCGCCCGACCGCCGGGCCGTCGATGGCGTACATCAGCGTGCCTGCCGGTGAGAGCGCATGCCGATCGTCGGGCGAGGTCACCAGGCCGACCAGCTCGGCGACCCTGCCCCGGGGCACTCCCCAGTCCAGGGCCATGAAGTCCAGCCAGCTGATCAGTGACTCGCTGTCCTGCGGAAGGGGCACCTGGGGCAGTCGCCGCGGCATGGGACTGGGGGTACGCGGCACCATAGCCAGCGGGCTTCGACCGTGGTTCTCGTCGTCTGCGTTCACCGGCCAAGGATCTCAACGGTCAGACGTGCTCTCCCCGGTCCAACTACATGCGCCGCCCCCATGCGTGATCTTGTAGTAAGTATCCTACAGTTACGTGCGCTGTACATCGGTTGCAGACTGGGGCGAAACAAGGCTGCAGATCCGGCCCGCCCCGGGTCGGCGACTGGCCCTCGAACGGAGGTTCACGGCCCGCGCCAGCCTGCTGGGCTGCCCATAGTGCAGTCGCGGCGGCGGTCGGCATCGACTGCTCCTTCTGCGTGGATGTCGAGAGTCCGTCCGCCATGGGGTTCGGCCGATCGGATCCCGGCGCTGGCCAAGGCACTGGGGCGCAGCCGAACAAGCTGTTTGCATCTGACCAGAAAGACCAGCAATGCCGCACTGCCCACGTCGGCGCAACCACCTGTTCACCGGGCCCGTTGTCCCGAGGCGCCTGGCTGCGGTGCCGGCGCCCCTGCCAAACGAGTCCCTGACCAGTTGGCTCCATGCGATGGCTCGTGGCTACGAACTGCCCTTGCGGGCCCTGCTGGAAAGCTTGGGGCTGAGATGGCTGGGCAGTGGCCAGCTCGATGTCAGGACCACCCGGCTGACTGCCGGCCTCGCCCAATCCGAGGCGGAGCATCTGTCGCACGCCACCGGGCTGGACCTGGAGGACCTGGCGGCGATGACGATCCAAGGCATCCGCCCGGACAGCTTCTACGACCGGGCCGGCTACCGCCCCGGCCCAGGCTCGGTGCAGGCGTTCTGCCCGGCCTGCCTGCGCGAGAACGCCGGCCGCTGGTTCCTCGACTGGCTGGAGCCGCACACGGTGATGTGCCCCGTTCATCAGCGCTACCTTGCGGCAGTGTGCTCCGCGTGCGGCACGCCCCTCAGGGTCTCCCGAACCAAGGACCTGGACCCAGCCTGGTGCACCGGTACCCTCAACATCCCCGACCACGAACTCCGCCTGCCGACCGGAATCATGGCCGACCCTCCCAGGTGTGACAGGTACCTGGGCGCAGCCCACGTTCGGCGCGCCGGGGACCCGACCGCAGCCCGGATGCAGCAGGCACTGCGCTCGATGCCCGCAGGCGTTGGCAACTCGCGCATGCCCGTCGACCGGCAGCTGACCCACGACTACCAAGTCCTGGCCCACCTCCTGTGGCGCTACAGCCGCCTACTGGCCTTCGACACCCCCTGCTCAGCGGTGCTGAGCCGATTCCAGCCGCCCGGCGGCGAGAAACGGCTGCGCACTGGAACGTGCACATGCCAGGACTCCGACGACCAGTTCGTCCTCGCCCGGGCTGGCCCCGGCACGAGATGCCTGATCGACTCAGCACGGCGGCCGAGCTCAGCGTGATCGGTCAGATCATGCTCTCCGGTGACCCGGGTGCCCATGCCCGCGCCGTCCTGATGCCCCGCCCCCCGGTCCACCCCAAGGACGTCACCAGACGCCGCGGCATCGGCTGCTGGCAGAACATCATCGAGGTCAGCCCCCACCTGGACGGCGTGCTGGAGCACATCCTGGGCGATGAGGTCCTCGGCCTGCTGCGGTACGCACGGGCCACGGCACCCTCGGTGAGGGCTGGCTGGCATCACAGCACGTGACGGTCCCGGTTTGCTGAACGCTTCTGTGCGGCAATGAACTATCTACTGAACGGAACCCGGCGCTACTGAACTCTTTCGCGCCGTCCGACATGGTGGGGGAGCGGGGAGCGGCCGGTTTGCGCCCTTGTTGTGCTAGCACCTCGGCGCTAGCGTGAGGTATGGCCAAGAAGCAGCTGAACGTCAGGGTGGACGCGACCACCGCCGAGATGGCCCGCGAGCGGGCGGAGCAGCAGGGGATCAGCATGAACCAGTACATCGAACGGCTGGTGCAGCAGGACATGGGCGAGGCCGGACGCAACTTCGTGGACGCCGCGGCGCAGTTCATGAAGGAGCACGAGGCGGTGTTCCTCGCCGAGTTCGGCTCGCCCAGCGAACTCCAGGACGTGCGCCGTTGAAGCTTGAGGTCGACCTCTCGTGGCTGCTCATGACCGCCGAGCAGTACACGCCCGGTGACCCGCAGGTCACCGACTACGGATCGCTGCTCGCGGCGATCACCAGGCACCAGGCCGAGGTCTTCGACATCGCGGTCTACCCGGAACCGCAGGACCGGGCGGCGGCGCTGATGCACCAGCTGATCCGGGTCCCCGCGCTGGAGCGCAACAACGAGCTGTTCGCCACCGCCGTGGCCTACGCGTACCTGGTGGCCAGCGGCTGCCGGGTGGCGACCACCGCGCGCGAGGTGCGCAGCCTGGCCCGGGCGATCCGGGAGGGCAAGCTCGGCATCACCGGCGTGGCGGAGCGGCTGGGGATGTGGGTGGTCGACGAGTCGGAGGAGGAAGAGGTCGGCGACGACGGCGAGGAGTGACGGCGAGGAGCGGCGGCGAGGGGTGGGGCGCCGCGCCGCCGGGGCGGTGCGTCAGGGGCCGGGAGAGCGACGTGGCGCCCGCGGGCGGGATACCCTCGACGTTCCCCCGGCCCCTGACGGCCCCTGACGGCCGCCGGGGCACCGAACGATCTGCGCCGAGGATGCGAGCGAGTTGCTGCAGGACATCGAGCCCTACCTGGTCTGCCCGCACTGCGCCCGCCCGCTGGCCCTGGACGACCGCACCCTGCGCTGCGCCGACGGCCACGGCTTCGACCAGGCCCGGCAGGGCTACGTGAGCCTGCTCGCGGGCGACACCAGGGCGGGCACCGCCGACACCGCCGACATGGTCGCGGCCCGCAGCGACTTCCTGGCGGCCGGCCACTACGCCCCGCTGGAACGGGCGTTGGCCGCGGCCGCCGCCGAGGTGCCGACGGTGAGCGGGCTGGTCGCGGACCTCGGCGCGGGCACCGGCCACTACCTGGCCCGGGTGCTGGAGGCCCGGCCGGGCGCGGCGGGTGCGGCGCTCGACCTGTCCAAGTACGCGCTGCGGCGCGCCGCGAAGGCGCACCCGCGGATCGGCGCCGTGGTGTGCGACGCCTGGCGGCCGCTCCCGCTGCGGGACGCCGCCGCGGACGTGCTGCTGAACGTGTTCGCGCCGCGCAACGGCCCCGAGATGCGGCGCGTGCTGCGCCCCGGCGGACGGCTGCTGGTCGCCGCCCCGACCTCCCGCCACCTGCGCGAACTGGTCGGCGCGCTGGGCCTGCTGTCGGTCGACGAGGACAAGGACCGGCGGATCGGGCAGAAGCTCGGCCCGTGGTTCACCCCGGTCGGGCGCACCGAGGTGGAGTTCGCGCTGCGGCTGTCGCGGACGGACGCCGCCGCCGTGGTCGGCATGGGCCCGAGCGCCTGGCACACCGACCGGGACGCGCTGGCCGCCGCGCTGGCGGCGCTGCCCGAACCGGTGGAGGTCACCGGATCGGTGCTGGTCACCGCGTACGAGTGACACCCCGTCCGGTCGCCCGGGTCGGTTGGGACTCGAAGGGGTGAAAGGGCACCAGGAGAGACGTTTCTGCAGCTCAGGGCGCACCTAGAGTGCTCCGGGTGACCAGCGAAGCCCCCTTGGCCCCGTCTCCGGCGGCCCTCCCGGCCCCACCTCCGGCCGCCGCGTCCGCCCGCGAGGTGCGGCCCGCCACCGCCCGTGAGGTGCGGCAGGCACCCGCCCCGACGGTGAAGCGCCCCACCGTCGAGGAACTGCGGCTGACCTCCTTCAAGTCCTACCGGCGGGCCACTCTGCCGATGTCGCCGCTGACCGTGCTGCACGGGCCGTCCGGGGCGGGCAAGTCCAACGCGCTCGACGCCCTGGCCGTGCTCTCCCGGCTCGCCCTCGGCGAGGAGATCCGGCCCTCGCTGGACGGCCTCGGCGGCCCGCGCGGCCCGCTCGCCCACCCGGTGCGCGGCGGCCTGAACGGCTGCGTCCCGCACGGGCGCAACGCGATCATCCTCGGCTGCACCGTGCGCTCCTGCGTCGGGACGATCAGGCTCGAAGTCGTGGTCCGCACCGACGGACGCGTCCGGATCGCCCGCGAGTGGCTCACCCTGGACGACCGCACCCTGATGGAGACCGGCGAACAGGACCTCACCCGCGGCCGGGTCAACGTCACCTGGCACAACGACTCCCGGCAGGGCGACATCCGCGCCCCGCTGCCCAGCGGCAGCCTGATCACCGCCCAGCTCCCGCTGCGGGTCGCCGGCTCCTCCAACGGCGAACGCAAGGTGCTGGCCGCCGCCGAACAGGTGCTCACCGCGCTGCGCGAGGTGTTCGCGCTGCACCCCGTGCCCGCCGCGATGCGCGGCTGGAACCGGCCCGAACCGCAGGCCAGGCTGCTCGGCACCGCCGCCAACGTCTCCGCCGTCCTCGACCGGCTGGAGCACGAGTGCCCGCGCCGCTGGGCCCGCCTGCTGCGCGCCGTCCAGGCCGCCGCCCCGCACCCGCTGCTCGGCCTCGGCGTCGCCCGCCGCGGCGACGGCGACCGGCAGCGCCTGCTCGCGGTCTTCGACGAGGGCGTGCTCGGCCGCACCGGCGCCGACCAGGCGGCCGACGGCATGCTGCGCCTGCTCGCCTTCGCCGCCGTCCTGCTCACCGGCGCCGCCGTCCTCGACGTCGACCCCGCCATCGAAGTGCCGGACGCGCACCGGCAGTTGGTCCTGCTCGCCGAGGACCTCGGCGCGGGCCTGGCGGCCGACCAGGTGGCCGCCCTGCTGGCACTGGCCCGCGAGGTCACCGGCAAGGGCGACATCCGGCTGCTCGCCACCCTCCAGGAGCCCGGCCCGGCGCTCGGCCTGGACGGCGTCGAACTCGTCGAGTGCCGACGCGATCCGGCCACCGGGCACAGCCTGCTGCGCCGCACCGACCCCGCCGCCCGGGTGCCGGTGCAGGGGGCGGCACGCGGCGAGGGTGCGGCACGCGGCGAGGGTGCGGCGGTGGACGCGGTGGTAGACCTGGGGGAATGAGCGACGAAGAGGAACGGTCCGCGGCGTCCCCGTCGGACGCCGGGCCGACGGTGCCCGAACTGCAGCGGCGGCTGGCCGAGTTCGCGGCCGTCCGGGACTGGCAGCAGTACCACACCCCGAAGAACCTGGCCTCGGCGCTGACCGTCGAGGCGGGCGAACTGCTGGAGGTATTCCAGTGGTTGACGCCCGAACAGGCCGCCGACGTGATGTCGGACGCGGACTCGGCGCACCGGGTCCGCGACGAGGTGGCCGACGTGCTGGCCTACCTGCTGCAGTTGTGCACCGTGCTGGAGGTGGACCCGCTGCGGGCGCTGGCGGAGAAGATCGAGCGCAACGAGAGCAGGTTCCCGGCGCCCTGAGCGGGTGCTTGGCGGGTGCTCGGTGGGTGCTCGGTGGGTGCCGGGGGTTCCCGGCGGGGGCTCGGTGGGCGCCCGGGGGTTTCCGGCGGGTTCCCGGTGGCGGGGGAAGTCATCCGGAATTCCCCCGTACGGGGGACCCCGGTTGTCCACAGGGCCGGGTTGTCCACAGGCCGGCCGAACCCGCTGGGAGCGCCCCGCGACCGGCGGCACGCTGATCCCCGTGACCGACCGCCGAAGGACGGCGGCGGCGAGCGAGGGGAGCGCACCGTGGAGGCGCTGCGACTGATCAAGACCGTCCGGCACGCCCTGGCCGAGGCCCGGACGACCGGTGACATCCTGCACGAGGCCTGGCAGTCCGGGCTGCTCACCGAGGCGGTCGGGGCCCGGATCGCCGACCACGACGAGGAAGCGCTCGCCACCCTCGGGCAGCTGCTCTGCGAGGCCGGCGCGCACACCGCGAGCTGCCTGCGCCAACCGCCCGAACCGGGCCTGGACGACCTGCCCGGCGGCCCGGTCGGCGTCTACCCGGAGTGGACCGGGCCGACGCTGGTCGAGCGGTTCGGCGCGCTCGGCGAACTGGAGCCGGTGCTGGCCGAACTCACCCTGCTGCTGGAGGACGCCAACGAGAGCCTGGTGGTGCTCGCCTGCGGGGCGGACACCGAGAGCCTGTACTGGAGCTGCATCGACGGGTTGGACGCGGGCTCCGAATGCCGCGACCTGGTGGCCCGGATCCTGCGCGAGCAACGGAGGTCGACGGGCGCGCGGGCCCCGGACGGCGGTTCGGACGGCGGTCCGGACGGCTGCGGGCCCGAGGGCGACGGGCCGGAGGAGGGTGCGACTGGGGAGGCCGGGGGAGTCGAGGAGGCGGTCGGGCCGGGAGCCCCGGGCGCGGCCCGGCGGGAGGAGCCGAGGCTCGTGATCCCGCTGGGTCCGCCGGTCCCGGCGGTGCGCGGCGCTCAGGCGCGCGGCGGGCCGTCCGCCGAGGCGTCCGTCGGGGCGTCCGGCCCGCCGCGGACGGTCGAGGAGCGCAGGTCGGAGCCGAGTCCGGCCAGGTCGGTGTTGATCGAGGTGAGCAGTTCCTGCATCTGCTCCAACAGCGACTTCGGGGTGGCGGGCGCGCCGCCCGCGGCGGTCTCTGCGGTCTCCGCGGTGTCGGCGGTGGCGCCCGCGGTGGGCGGCTCGGTCCAGGGCTCGGACATGAGGGGGCCCCTTCAACTCGGTGGTGCGGTGTGGAGCGCCGGGGTCGGCGCCGCCGGTCCAACGAGCCCCCGCCGCGCGCGGTCACCCCGGACCACCCGTTGAGGTCCAACCGGCGGGCCCGGTCAGCCCCAGGAGTGAGCCGAGTTTGCGGGGGCCGCCCCCGCTCGGCTACGGCACCGGGACGGGTCCGGGGCCGGACCCGCTGCCCGGTCCGTTGCCGGGGCCGGACCGCCGCGGGCCGTTGAGGCCGCCACGGGCCGTTGAAGTCGCTCGACGGGAGCCGCACGAGGGGGCGGCACCACAGCCGGACGGCCGGGCTGCTGGGGAGCAGACACCGGCCGTCGGACGGACACCACCTGACAGGAGGTCAGTTGTGCGAGTGCAGATCCGCGTTCAGACCGCCCCACGAACCGGAGCGGGCGATCACCTCGACCGCGCCGGTCTGCGAGTTGCGGCGGAACAGCAGGTTGTCCTGGCCGGACAGCTCCACCGCCTTGGCCACCGAGCCGTCCGGGGCGGTGACCCGGGTGCCGGCGGTGACGTACAGGCCCGCCTCGACCACGCAGTCGTTGCCCAGCGAGATGCCGATGCCCGCGTTCGCGCCCAGCAGGCAGCGCTCGCCCACCGAGACGACCTGCTTGCCGCCGCCGGACAGGGTGCCCATGATCGAGGCGCCGCCGCCGATGTCGCTGTGGTCGCCGACCAGCACGCCCGCGCTGATCCGGCCCTCGACCATCGAGGTGCCCAGGGTGCCCGCGTTGAAGTTGACGAAGCCCTCGTGCATCACCGTGGTGCCCTCGGCCAGGTGCGCGCCCAGACGCACCCGGTCGGCGTGGGCGATCCGGACGCCGGACGGCGCCACGTAGTCGGTCATCCGCGGGAACTTGTCGATGCCGTACAGGGCGAGCTGCCCGCCCTGGGCGCGCACCGCCAGCCGGGCCTGCTCCACGTTGGCGACCGGCGTCGGGCCGATCGACGTCCAGGCGACGTTCGCCAGCAGGCCGAAGATGCCGTCCAGGTTCTGGCCGTGCGGCTTCACCAGACGGGCGGAGAGCAGGTGCAGGCGCAGGTACACGTCGTGCGCGTCCAGCGGCTTCTCGTCCAGCGAGGAGATCACGGTGCGCACCGCCACCACCTCGACGCCGCGGCGGGCGTCGGTGCGGAGCGCCTCGGCCGCGCCGGGGCCGAGCACCAGCTCGGCCTCCTCGGCGCTCAGCCGGGCGGTGCCGGACGGGCCCGGGGCGGCGGCCAGCTCGGGAGCGGGGAACCAGGTGTCGAGGACGGTGCCGTCGGCCGCGATGGTCGCCAGGCCGGCGGCCACCGCGCCGCTTGCGGGGGTGGTGGTTTCAGCAGTCACATCCCGCACCGTAACCAATCGGGCCGAGGCCTGACCAACACGCTCACCGGACGGACAAAACCTGGTGCCCCCGCACGGGCCCGCGGGTCATACTCGGCCGGGTGTTCGTATCGATCTCCACCACCGGCACCGCCGAGAACCCCGCCTCCGACCTGGGCTTCCTGCTGCACAAGCACCCTGACCGGGTGCAGCAGTTCGCCACCGCGCACGGCACCGCGCACGTCTTCTACCCCGCCTCCGGCGAGCACTCCTGCACCGCCGCGCTGCTGCTGGAGGTCGACCCCGCGGCGCTGCTCCGCCAAGGCCGCGGCAAGGGCCGGTCGGGCTCCCCCGACCTCGCGCTCGCCCAGTACGTCAACGACCGCCCGTACGCCGCCTCCTCGCTGCTCGCGGTGGCGCTGCGCACGGTCTACCGGTCCGCGATGAAGGGCGAGTGCGCGCACCGGCCCGAGCTGCCCGGCCGCGCGCTGCCGCTGCGGATCGCGCTGCCCGCCGTCCCGGTGGCCGGTGCCGACGGGCCCGTGCTGGTGGAGCGGCTGTTCGCGCCGTTGGGCTGGCAGGTCGACGCGCGGCCCGTCCCGCTGGACGAGTCCTTCCCCGAGTGGGGCGACTCCCGGTACGTGCGGCTCGAACTGACCGGCACCCTGCGGCTCGCCGACGCGCTGCAGCACCTCTACGTGCTGCTGCCGGTCCTCGACGGGGCCAAGCACTACTGGGTCGCCCCCGACGAGGTCGACAAGCTGCTCGCGGCCGGCCACGGCTGGCTCGCGGCCCACCCCGAACGGGCCCTGATCACCCGCCGCTACCTGTCCCGCCGCTGGTCGCTGACCAAGCTCGCGATGGAACGCCTCGCCCTGGCCCGACTGGCCGAGGCCGACGACCGCGAGGCGGAGGAGATCGACAACGCCGTCCCGGACGTCCCGGAGACACTGGACGCCCCGGAGGCACCGGAACACCCGGACGCCGCAACCACCCCGGAGGAGGTGACCGCCATCGCTCCGACCGACCCGACCGACCCGACCGAGCCGCCCACCGACCAGGCCGCTCCGACCGGCCCGACCGGCCCGGACGCTCCGTCCGGCCCGGACGCCCCGGCCACCGAGCGCAGTGAGTCGCTCGCCGCGCAGCGGCGGACGGCGATCCTGGCGGCGCTGGCCCGGACGGGCGCGGCCCGGGTGCTCGACCTCGGCTGCGGGCAGGGCGAGTTGGTCGGCGCGCTGCTCAAGGAACCGCGGGTCACCGAGGTGCTCGGGGTGGACGTGTCCTCGCGGGCACTGACGATCGCCGCCCGCCGGCTCCACCTGGACCGGATGCCGGAGCGCCTGGCCCGCCGGGTCAAGCTGGTCCAGGGCGCGCTGACGTACACCGACGCCCGGCTCAAGGGCTACGACGCGGCGGTGCTGTGCGAGGTGATCGAGCACCTCGACCTGCCCCGGCTGCCCGCGCTCGAGTACGCGGTGTTCGGCGCGGCCCGGCCCGCGGCGGTCGTGGTCACCACCCCGAACGCCGAGTACAACGTCCGCTGGGAGAGCCTGCCCGCCGGGCGGATGCGCCACGACGACCACCGCTTCGAGTGGAGCCGGGCCGAGTTCGCGGCCTGGGCGGAGCGGGTCGCCGCCGACTACGGCTACGGCGTCGAGCTGGAGCCGGTCGGCCCGGTCGACCCCGAGGTCGGTGCCCCCACCCAGCTCGCTCACTTCCGCCTCGCCGAACCCGACACGACCACCGGTGCCGGCCCGACCACCACCACCGGCACGAGTACCGTCACCGTCACCGCCACCGCCACCGCCATCGACGTCCCGTCGAACGACCTCGCCCCGGAAGGGAGCGCCCACCGATGACCACCGAAACCCCGGAGCCGACCCCCGCCCGGGCGGGCCGCCGACTGCCCGTCACCGACGTCTCGCTGGTGGTGCTGATCGGCAGCACCGGTTCCGGCAAGTCCACGTTCGCCCGCAAGCACTTCAAGCCGACCGAGGTGGTCTCCTCCGACTTCTGCCGCGGCCTGGTCGCCGACGACGAGAACGACCAGTCCGCCTCCGGCGACGCCTTCGACCTGCTGCACTACATCGTCGGCAAGCGGCTCGCGGCGGGCCGGCGCACCGTGGTCGACGCCACCAACGTCCAGGACCACGCCCGCCGGGCCCTGGTCGCGATCGCCCGGGAGCACCACGTGCTGCCGATCGCCATCGTGCTGGACGTCCCGGCCGAGGTGTGCGCCGAGCGCAACCGGGCCAGGGCGGACCGGCAGCTGCCCGCCCACGTGATCCCCCGCCACCAGCGGGACCTGCGCCGTTCGCTGCGCGGGCTGGAGCGCGAGGGCTTCCGCAAGGTGCACGTGCTGCGCGGGGTCGAGGAGGTCGAGCACGCCGAGATCGTCCCGGAGAAGCGCTACAACGACCTGCGGCACCTCACCGGCCCGTTCGACGTCGTCGGCGACGTCCACGGCTGCCGCTCCGAGCTGGAGACCCTGCTGGGCCGGCTCGGCTACGCGGTCACCCGCGACGAGCAGGGCCGCGCCGTCGACGCCGCGCACCCCGAGGGCCGCACCGCGGTGTTCGTCGGCGACCTGGTCGACCGCGGCCCGGACACCCCGGGCGTGCTGCGCCTGGTGATGGGCATGGTCGAGGCCGGCCACGCCCTCTGCGTCCCCGGCAACCACGAGAACAAACTGGGCCGCTGGATGGACGGCCGCAAGGTCACCGTCTCGCACGGCCTGCAGGAGTCGATCGACCAGCTGTCCGCGGAGAGCGAGGAGTTCCGGGCCCGGGTGCGGGAGTTCGTGCGCGGCCTGGTCAGCCACTACCTGCTGGACGGCGGCGCGCTGGTGGTCTGCCACGCCGGTCTGCCGGAGAAGTTCCACGGCCGCGCCTCCGGCCGGGTCCGCTCCCACGCGCTGTACGGCGACACCACCGGCGAGACCGACGAGTACGGCCTGCCGGTGCGCTACCCGTGGGCCGAGGAGTACCGCGGCCGCGCCCTGGTGGTCTACGGCCACACCCCGGTGCCGGTGGCGAGCTTCCTCAACAACACCATCTGCCTGGACACCGGCGTCGTGTTCGGCGGCAGCCTCACCGCGCTGCGCTACCCGGAGCGGGAGGTCGTCGCCGTCCCGGCCGAGCAGGAGTGGTACGCGCCGGTCCGCCCGATGCGCACCGACGCGCCCGGCGGCCGCGAGGGCCGCCCGCTCGACCTCGCCGACGTGCTCGGCCGCCGGGTGGTGGAGACCGCGCACCTGGGCAACGTCGCCGTCCGGGAGGAGAACGCCGCCGCCGCGCTGGAGGTGATGAGCCGCTTCGCGCTCGACCCGCGGCTGCTCGCCTACCTGCCGCCCACCATGGCCCCCTCGCCGACCTCCCGGCGCGAGGGCCTGCTGGAGCACCCCGAGGAGGCGTTCCTCGCCTACCGGCAGGACGGCGTGCAGCAGGTGGTCTGCGAGGAGAAGCACATGGGCTCCCGGGCCGTCGTCCTGGTCGCCCGGGACGGCGCCGCCCTGGAGAAGCGCTTCGGCCTGCCCGGCCCCGGCGCGATCTGGACCAGGACCGGCCGCGCCTTCCTGTCCGACCAGGGGCTCACCGACGCGCTGCTCGACCGGCTCCGCGCCGCCGCCGAGCACACCGGCCTGTTCGACGAGCTCGACACCGGCTGGCTGCTGCTGGACGCCGAGCTGATGCCCTGGTCGCTCAAGGCGGTCGAGCTGCTGCGCCGCCAGTACGCCGCCGTCGGCGCGGCCGCCGGGGCCGCCCTGCCCGCCGCGCTCGACGCCCTCGCCCGGGCCGCCGACCGCGGGCTGGACGTGGCGGAACTGACCGACCGCCAGCAGGGGCACGCCGCCGACGCCCGGGCCTTCACCGAGGCGTACCGGCGCTACTGCTGGCCGACCGAGGGCCTCGACGGCATCCGGCTGGCCCCGTTCCAGCTGCTCGCCGCCGAGGGCGCCAACCTGGCGCTGCGCCCGCACACCGAGCACCTCGCCCTGATCGACCGGCTGGTGGACGCCGACCGGCAGCTCGCCGCGGCGGCGGACGGCGCCGCACCGGTGCTGCACCGCACCGGGCGGCTGCTGGTCGACACCGGGGACGACGCCTCGGTCGCCGCCGCCGTCGCCTGGTGGGAGGAGCTGACCGCGGCGGGCGGCGAGGGCATGGTGGTCAAGCCGGTCGAGCCGCTGCACCGGGACGGCTCCGGGCGGCTGGTCCAGCCCGGGATGAAGGTCCGCGGCCGCGAGTACCTGCGGATCATCTACGGCCCGGACTACACCCGGCACCTGGACCGGCTGCGCCAGCGTTCGCTCGGCCACAAGCGCTCGCTCGCCCTGCGCGAGTACGCGCTCGGCCTGGAGTCGCTGGACCGGCTGGCGGCCGGTGAGCCGCTGTGGCGGGTGCACGAGGCGGTGTTCGCGGTGCTGGCCCTGGAGTCCGAGCCGGTCGACCCCCGGCTCTGACCCCGGAGGGCCCGGACCGGGGCGCGGCCATCGAAGTGTTGCATGAATATTCGACTCCTCGTATACACTTCCCACTTCAGTCCGTTGACCGACCCAGGAGACCGGTATGGCGTTCAACCTCCGGAACAGGCACTTCCTCAAGGAGCTCGACTTCACTCCCCAGGAGTTCCGCCACCTGGTCGACCTGGCGGCCCAGCTGAAGGCGGCCAAGTACGCGGGCACCGAGCAGCCCCGGCTGCGCGGGAAGAACATCGCGCTGATCTTCGCCAAGACCTCCACCCGCACCCGCTGCGCCTTCGAGGTCGCCGCCCACGACCAGGGCGCCTCCACCACCTACCTGGACCCGGCCGGGTCGCAGATGGGGCACAAGGAGTCGGTCAAGGACACCGCGCGGGTGCTGGGCCGGATGTTCGACGGCATCGAGTACCGCGGCGACGGGCAGCAGATCGTCGAGGAGCTGGCCGCGCACGCGGGCGTCCCGGTCTGGAACGGCCTGACCGACGAGTGGCACCCCACCCAGCTGCTGGCCGACGTGCTCACCATCCAGGAGCACTCCGCCAAGCCGCTGAACGAGACCACCCTGGTCTACCTCGGCGACGCCCGCTTCAACATGGGCAACTCGGTGCTGGTCACCGGCGCGCTGCTGGGCATGGACATCCGGATCGTCGCCCCGGCCTCGCTCTGGCCCAGCGAGGAGGTCCGCAAGGCGGCCGACTCGCTGGCCGAGGCCAGCGGCGCCCGGATCACCCTCACCGAGGACGTGGCGGCGGGCGTGGCCGGGGCCGACTTCCTCTACACCGACGTCTGGGTGTCGATGGGCGAGCCCAAGGAGGTCTGGGCCGAGCGGATCGCGCTGCTCAAGCCGTACCAGGTCTCGATGGACACGGTGCGCGCCACCGGCAACCCGGCGGTCAAGTTCCTGCACTGCCTGCCCGCGTTCCACGACCTCGGCACCGAGGTCGGCCGGCAGATGTTCGAGCTCACCGGCATGTCGGAACTGGAGTGCACCGACGAGCTGTTCGAGTCCGCGCACTCCGTGGTCTTCGACCAGGCCGAGAACCGCCTGCACACCATCAAGGCCGTGATGGTGGCGACCCTCGGGTCCTGACCCCGCGGCGCTTCCGCCCCCAGCCGCACCGACGCCCGCCGGACGCACCAGTGTCCGGCGGGCGTCCGCGCGTGGGGGGGGACGGAAGCGCCGCGGGCTCAGAAGTCGACGTCCACGCAGGCCGCCCGGTCGGCCGCGGTGCGCGGCCCGGTGGGGGTGCCCGCGTGCAGGACCAGCGAGTGCGCCTCGTCGGGGCGGAACTCCCACGGGACGGTCGCGGTGGCGGTGCCGGCCCCGTCCGGGTCGGTGCGCACCGTCATCCGCACCTCGTTGTCGGCCGCGTCCGCCCCCGCCCCCGCCACCTGCTGGTAGTGCGGCCCGGAGGACGCCGGGTCGGCGCCGCAGCGGCCGGTGTGCACGTGCGCCGGGAACTCGTGCGCCCCGGACACCCCGGCGAGCTGCACCGTGACGGAGGTGCGCCCGGCCGCCCGGCCGACCGTGACCCGCACCTGCGAGCCGTACGGCACCAGGTCGGGTGCGTGGGTGATCGCCCGGGCGGGGACGAAGCCGTCCGCCCGGTCGAACCGGGCGTCCACCACCCGCCCGGCCTCCGGACCGGCCGGAGCACCCGCGGCGGCGGGACCGGCCGGAGCGTCCGTCGGGCTCCCCTGGGCGCCGGGCGGCCCGATCGGCAGCAGGGCGAGCGGTACCAACAGCGCACCGGCAGCGGGGGAGAGGGGCATCGCGGACCTTCCGACGGGCCGTCAGGGATAACACCCGACACGGTGGCCGCCCCCGCCCCGCCGCGCACGCCGCCGTGCCGCACCGCCGCCCGCAGTCACCCGTACGGGAAGGGGAACGGGAAGGGGAACAGGAACGGGAAGGGGAACAGGAACGGGAAGGGGAACGGGAACGGGAACGGGAAGGGGAACAGGAACGGGAAGGGGAACGGGAAGGGGAACGGGAACGGGAACCGGGAGGGGAACGGGAAGCGGCTCCGGGGGCGGACGGTGTCCGGCCGGGCGGTCAGTCCGCCGTGATGCCGCGGATCTCGCAGCGCGGCCCGCTGGCGCGCATCAGGCGCAGGTCGGCGGTGACCAGCGGGGCGCCGTGGAGTTCGGCGACCGCGACGTAGGCGGCGTCGTCCGGGGTCAGGTTGTCCTTGAGCTCCCAGATCCGGCCGAGCAGCGGGGCGACCTCCACCTTGCGGATCGCCAGTCCGGGGAGCCGGAGGGTGAGTTCGGCGACCTCCTCGGCCGTCAGTTGCTTGGCCAGGTACAGGCCGCGCAGCGACTGCATCACCTCGATCACCACGTGCTCGGGCGCCACCCACTCGGGGTCGGCGGCCAGCGCGGCCCGGGCGGCATCGCCCCGGGGCCCCCGGTCGGAGAGCGACAGCACCACCGCAGAAGCGTCCACCACGATCACCCGCCCACCGTAGCCCGCCCGCACCCGCCGCTCGCCCCGGGGGCACCCGGCCCGGCGCTGCTACGGCCCGGTGCCGCCCGTCGCGGCAGGCCCGCCGCTGCCGGGGTGGGTGGCACCGGGGCGGGCGCTGCCAGGGCGGGTGCCCGGGGTCAGGGTGAGGGAGGGGGCGGGGGCCGC
>NZ_JNYE01000134.1 GCF_000717185.1 Kitasatospora phosalacinea
CGGCTGCTCGGCGGGCTTGCCGCTCCCGGCGCGCGGCACGGCGGGGCGGGCGGAGCGGGGCGTGCCGGAGCCGGGCGGGGTGCGGCGCGGTCGGGGGGCGTCGCCGGGCGGGCGGCTCACCGCTGCGCCCCGGCGGACGGGCTGCCGGACGGGCCGGCGGACGGGCCGGGCGAGGGGCTGCCGGACGGGCCGGGCGCGGCGCCGGCGGGCGGGGCGGGGGCGAGGTCGATGCCGGGGTCGGCGGGGCTCGCGCCCGCGCCGGGCGAAGCGGACCCGGCGGCGGAGGCGGACGGGTCGGCGGTGCTGGGGCGCGGCACCGGCGGCTCGTCCTCGGCGGGCTCGGCCTTGCCGGTGACGGTGCCGTCCGGGTTGAGGAAGGCCGGGTCGCCGCCGGGGACCATGCCGAGCGCCCGGGCCTGCTGCTCCAGCGCGTCGGGCGCGGACTGCTGGGCGATCTGCTGCTGCAGGGTCTGCTGCTGGTCGGTGGCCTCGGTGGTCTGCCTCTTGAGCCGGGAGAGGGTGAACGACCCTTCGTTCAGGGCGGTGTTGAGCATCAGCAGCCCGAGCAGCCCGGCCGACAGCAGGGCGACCACCAGCACCGCGAACGGGGTGCGCCCCCGCATCGAGCGCGCTCCGGGCCGGACGGTGATCCGCGCCCTGCCCCCCTGCCCGGGGACGTTCCCCCGGGTCCGCTCGCCGGCCACCGGCACCGCTCCACTCCCCTTCGCTCCGCTGCTCCCGGCGGCTGGCTACCTCCGGGTCCGTCTGATCCTCTCCGCCACGCGCAGCCGTACGGGCGCGGCGCGCCGGTTCTCCTCGATCTCCTCCTCGGTGGCCAGTTCGGCCCCGCGGGTGAGGAGTTTCAGCCAGGGCTGGAGCTCCTCGGGGATCACCGGCAGGCCCGGCGGGGCGGTGGAGGTGGCGCCGGCCTGGAGGTACTGCTTCACCAGGCGGTCCTCCAGCGACTGGTAGGACATCACCACGATCCGGCCGCCCACCGCGAGGGCGTCCAGCGCGCCGGGGATCGCCCGGTCCAGCACCTCCAGCTCGCCGTTGACCTCGATCCGCAGCGCCTGGAAGGTCCGCTTGGCCGGGTTGCCGCCGGTGCGCCGGGTGGCCGCCGGGATGGCGTTGCGCACCAACTCGACAAGACGAGCGCTGGTGGTGAACGGTTCCCGCTCGCGCTCGCGCAGCACCGCGGAGGCGATCTTCCCGGCGAACCGCTCCTCGCCGTAGACCTTGAGGATCCGGGCCAGGTCGCCGTGGCTGTAGGTGTTGAGCACCTCGGCGGCGGAGATGCCGCGGGTCTGGTCCATCCGCATGTCCAGCGGGGCGTCCTGGGAGTAGGCGAAGCCGCGGTCGGCCTCGTCCAGCTGCATCGAGGAGACGCCGAGGTCGAACAGCACGCCGTGCACCTCGGGGACGCCCAACTCGTCCAGGACGCGCGGGATCTCGTCGTACACGGCGTGCACCAGGGTGGCCCGGTCGCCGAACGGGGCGAGCCGCCGGGCGGAGAGCTCCAGGGCCCGCGGGTCGCGGTCGACGGCGATCAGGCGGACGTCCGGGAAGCGGGTCAGCAGGGCTTCGCTGTGGCCGCCCAGGCCGAGGGTGGCGTCCACCACGACGGCGCCGGGCGCCGAGATCGCCGGGGCCAGGGCGTCCAGGCAGCGCTCCAGCATCACCGGGATGTGCCGGGGGGCGGGGCTGTCGGTACTCATACGGGGGCGGGGCCTTCCTCAGGTGCGGTGTGGCCGGGCCATTCTCGCGCACCGGGCGGGCCGGGCCGCACGCCGCCCGTGGTCCCCGCCCGCTCGCTCGGGGGAAGGAGCGACCGCCCGGCACCGGGGAAGGTGCGCCAGGTGGGCACGGAGCGGGAGGAGGCCGCGGGCTGCGTACGGGCGGGCCGACCCGGCGCGGAGAGCGGCCGGGCCGCCCGGTCGCCGGGCGCCGTCCGCCGTGCTCCACTGCGCCTGCAGCCTATCGCCCGCGCCCCGGCAGTCAACGCCCCGCTCCGGCGCACCACCCGGGCGGCCGTATCGGTTTGCGCAGGTCGGGCCGGTGGGCGGGGGCGCCGCGGGGAGCGCGGGGGCCGGCCGGGGCCGGGGCGCGGGGCCCCGGCGGGCGCGCCGGACGAACCGGGGCGAAGCCGTCCGAACGGGCCGCGCGGCGGAGGGCGGCCGCACCCGCGCCGGGGAATCCGTCGCCCCCGGAGGAAACCGCCGGGGCCCGGGCCCCGTCCCAAACCGGGACAGCCTTCGCGTCTCGCCCGGGCGGGTGACTTCTGGCCGTGCGACAGGGAAGAATGCGCCAAGTATTCGGGGTGGGCCGGGCTCGAACCAGCCGCCCGGTGACTGTGCAACATGGGAGCGTACGGGTGACGACCATCAACGGACAGGGCACGGAACAGCCGGAGTCGGGCCGCCACGACCGCCGGGAGCCGGCCGGCATGGCGGAGCTGGCGGCGGTGGTCGACCGGGTCCGGAAGTCCGTGGAAAGCGTGATCGAGGGCAAGCCGGAGGCGGTCCGGATCGCGCTCACGGTGCTCCTCGCCGAGGGCCACCTGCTGCTGGAGGACGTGCCGGGCGTCGGCAAGACCATGCTCGCCAAGACGCTGGCCCGCTCGGTGGACTGCACGGTGCGCCGCATCCAGTTCACCCCGGACCTGCTGCCGTCCGACGTGACCGGCACCAACGTGTTCGACCAGCACCAGCGGGACTTCGAGTTCCGGCCCGGCGCGATCTTCGCGCAGATCGTGGTCGGCGACGAGATCAACCGGGCCTCGCCGAAGACCCAGTCCGCGCTGCTGGAGTCGATGGAGGAGCGCCAGGTCACCATCGACGGCACCACCCACGAACTGCCCTCGCCGTTCATGGTGATCGCCACCCAGAACCCGGTGGAGATGGAGGGCACCTACGCCCTGCCCGAGGCCCAGCGCGACCGCTTCATGGCCCGCGTCTCGATCGGCTACCCCAGCGCCGAGGCCGAGTTCGCGATGCTCGACCTGCACTCCGCGGCCAACCCGCTGGACGACCTGCAGCCGGTCGCGCACGCCTCCGACCTGCTCAAGCTGATCGACCTGGTGAAGACCGTCTACGTCGCCGACCCGGTCCGCCGGTACGCCGTCGACCTGGTCGCCGCCACCCGCACCAGCCCCGAGCTGCGGCTCGGCGCCTCCCCCCGGGCCACCCTGCACCTGGTCCGGGCGGCCCGCGCGCACGCCGCCCTGGAGGGCCGCGACTACGTGCTGCCGGACGACATCCAGGTGCTCGCCGCCCCCGTGCTGGCGCACCGCCTGCTGCCGACCTCGGAGACCCAGCTGAGCCGCCGCACGGTCGAGCAGGTCGTGCTCGACCTGGTGGCCCGACTCCCGATCCCGCGCCCGCAGGGCCGCTGAGGTGGCGCGCACCGCCCGCGCCTCCGGGGTGCGCGCCGCACTGCGCGGGCTCACCACCCGGGGGCGCTCCTTCCTCGCGGCCGGGCTGACCGCCGCCGTCTGCGCGTTCGTGTTCGGCCAGGCCGCCCTGCTCCAGGTCGGCGTGCTGCTGGCGGTGCTGCCGCTGGCGGCCGCCGCGCTGCTGGTGCGCACCCGCTACCGGGTCGCCTCCGGCCGCCGGCTCAGCCCGCACCGGGCCGCGGCCGGCCAGGAGGCCCGGGTGCACCTGCGGCTGGACAACGTCTCCCGGGTGCCCACCGGCCTGCTGCTGCTGGAGGACAGGGTCCCGTACGTGCTGGGCCCGCGCCCGCGCTTCGTGCTGGACCGGGTCGAGCCGCGCGGCTTCCGCGAGGTGTCCTACCGGGTCCGCTCCGACCTGCGCGGCCGCTACCCGCTGGGCCCGCTGCAGCTGCGGCTGTCCGACCCGTTCGGGATGTGCGAGCTGACCCGCGCGTTCAGCGCCGCCGACGTGCTGACCGTCGTCCCGCAGGTCCAGGACCTGCCGCCGGTGCGGCTGCCCGGCGAGTCCACCGGGCAGGGGGACTCCAACAGCCACACCCTGGCGCTGGCCGGCGACGACGACGTCATCCCGCGCGAGTACCGGCACGGCGACGACCTGCGCCGGGTGCACTGGAAGTCCACCGCCCGGTACGGCGAGCTGATGGTCCGCCGGGAGGAGCAGCCGCTGCAGGCCCGCGCGACCGTGCTGCTGGACACCCGGGAGGCCGCGCACCGCGGCTCGGGCCCGGCGTCCTCGTTCGAGTGGGCGGTGTCCTGCGCCGCCTCGGTCTCGGTCGACCTGGTGCAGCGCGGCTACCGGACCAGGCTGCTCACCGACACCGGCTTCTCGGTGCCCGACCCCGGGGCGAGCGGCGGCGCGAGCGCCGCCGAGTCCGTCGGCACGCTGCTGGACGCGCTGGCCGTGGTCGAGCACTCCGACGGCGGCACCCTGGCCCGCGCCGAGGAGGTGCTGCGGCTCGGCGGCGAGGGCCTGCTGGTCGCGGTCGTCGGCGAGCTGGACGAGGAGCAGGCCGAGCGGCTGGCCCGGCTGCGCCGGCGCACCGGCGGCGCCGTCGCCCTGCTGCTGGACACCGGCACCTGGGCGGGGCTGCGCCACCTGCTGCCGGAGACCGGGGACGAGCAGCTGACCGCCCGGGTCACCAGGCTGCGCGAGTCCGGCTGGACCGTGCTGCCGGTGCGGGCGGGCGACTCGCTGCCCGCCCTGTGGCGGGCCGCGGACCGCACCCAGAACACCACCGTTCCCTACCGAGACGAGGTCGGCGCGTGACCACCCGGGCCAAGTTGACGCTCTGCGCGGCCCTGGCCACCGCCCTGGCGGCGCTGTGCCTGTCCCCGCTGTTCCAGGACTCCTTCGCGTTCGCCCCGCACGGGCTGCTGATGATCGCCGTCGCGGCCGGCGCCGGGGCCGGGCTGCGCGCCCTGCCGCTCCCCCGGGCCCTGGTGCCGCCGCTGCAGCTCCTCGTGGTGCTGTACGTGCTGCTGCTCACCACCGTGCAGTCCTCGATGACCGGCGGCCTGCTGCCCGGCCCGAAGGCGCTGGACGCCGTCTCCACGCTGCTGAGCAACGGCGGCACCGACGTCCAGGAGTACGCGATCCCCGCCCCGGCCAGCGACGGCCTGCGGATGATCGTGGTCGGCTCGGTCGCCCTGGTCGCCGTCCTGGTCGACACCCTGGCGGTCACCTACCGCCGGGCCGCCGCCGCGGGCCTGCCGCTGCTGGCCGTGTACTCGGTCGCGGGCGGCCTGGCCGAGTCGCCGGGCGGCATGTGGCTGTGGTTCCTGTTCGCAGCCGCGGGCTACCTGGCCCTGCTCTACACCGAGGGCCAGGACCGGCTCACCCGCTGGGGCCGGGTCTTCCACGGCACCGGCCGCTCCGCCGTGGCGCTGTCCAACGGCGGGCGCCGGATCGGCATGATCGCGCTGGCCGCCGCCGTCCTGCTGCCGGTGTTCGTCCCCGCGGTCGGCACCGGCCTGTTCGACCAGGCGGGCAGCCACAGCGGCGAGGGCACCGGCGGCGGCAAGGGCAACGACGACGAGCGCTCGCTCAACCTGGTCGTCGCGCTCACCGCCAACCTGCGCGCCAGCGACGACACCGAGCTGCTGACCTTCTCCACCGACTCGCCCGACGCCGACCAGCTCTACCTGCGGATCGCCGCGCTCAGCGAGTTCAACGGCCAGGAGTGGCTGACCGGGGACCAGGACCCGGAGCAGGTGCCCGCCACCGTGCCCGGCCCCGAGGGCCTCTCCCCGAACCTGCCGACCACCTCGGTCCGCACCAACGTCACGGTCTCCGACCAGCTCAACACCACCTGGCTGCCGATGCCGTACCCGATGTCCTGGGTGGAGCTGCCGAACAGCGCGAACTGGCGCTTCGACCCGGTCGGGCGCACCCTCAACGGCGTCAACGGCCAGAAGAGCAAGGGCCTGAAGTACTCCGTCGGCTCGGTCAGCGTCGACGCCACCGCCGCCCAGCTGCGCAACGCGGGCGCTCCCCCGGCCGACGTCGCCGAGCGCTACCTCGACCTGCCCGCCAACCTGCCGTCCGTGGTGGCCGACACCGCCCGGGACGTCACCAAGGGCAAGACCACCCCGTACGACCGGGCCGTCGCCCTGCAGCAGTACTTCACCAGCGGCGGCTTCACCTACAACACCAAGATCGACGCGCGCACCGGGCCGGACGCCATCGCCAAGTTCCTGCAGGACAAGGAGGGCTTCTGCGTCCACTTCGCCGCCACCATGGCCGCGATGTCCCGCTCCCTGGGCATCCCCGCCCGGGTCGCGATCGGCTTCACCCCGGGCGAGGGCAACGGCACCGACCGGGTGGTGCGCAGCTCCAACTACCACGCCTGGCCCGAGCTGTACTTCAACGGCTACGGCTGGATGCGCTTCGAGCCCACCCCGAACCGGGGCACCACCCCGCTGTACTCCGTGCAGCAGGCCGCGCCCACCAGCACGCCCAGCGCCGCGCCCAGCAGCGCCGCGCCCAGCGCGCAGCCCTCCGCCCAGCCGTCCTCCTCCAGCAGCTGCCCCCCGCAGCAGCACAAGATCGGCGACTGCGAGGACGAGGACGCCGTGGTCGAGCACAAGACCGTCGAGACGCCCTGGTGGCAGACCTGGCCCGCGCTGGTCACCGTCCTCGCCGTCCTGCTGCTGCTCGCGGCGCTGGCCTTCCCGATGCTCTGGCGCACCAGGCTGCGCCGACGCCGCCTCGGCGCCGGACGCCACCTGCCCGGCGCGGGCGGGCCGCCGCTCACCGACGAACAGGTGCTCGCCGCCTGGGCCGAACTCGTCGACTCCGCGTGGGACCTGGGCATCCCGCCGGACGAGGCCCGCACCCCGCGCAACGCCGTCCGGCGGCTCGCCGAGGACGCCCGCCTCGACGCCGACTCCGCGGCCGCCGCGGGCCGGGTCGCCCTCGCCACCGAGCGCGTCATGTACGCCCGCGACTCCGACGCGCCCCCGCACCTGGGCGGCGACGTCCGCACCGCCCGCGAGGCGCTGCGGGTCCGGGCGACCCGCACCCGCCGCCTGCGCGCGCTGCTGCTGCCCGCCTCCGCGGTGCGGCTGTGGTGGCGGGCCCAGGACCGGGCCGCGGCCCGCCGCGAGCGCACGGCCGAACGGGTGGCGGCGGTCCGGGCCGCCGTGACCAAGCCGTTCCGGCGGCGCCGCAAGGACGGATAGCCCCGTCCGGCGCCCCGCGACCCGCGTCCCGCGGGCGCGGGGTGTCGGCGGGGACGGCACGAGAAGAGATCCGCCCCGGGAGGGAAGACCTTCCGGGGCGGATCTCTTCTCGTTGCGTTCCGGTCGCTGCTACAGGCCGCTCTGCTCGTCGCGGCGGCGCTGCCAGCGCTGTTCCATTCGATCCACGACACCGGACTTCCGGCGTGGCGCGGCCGCCTGCCGTGGGCCGTGTCCGGCCGGGCCGCGGCGCCACGCGGTGACCGCGAGGACCGCACAACCAAGCATCACCAGGAACCCGACCACACTGACCCAGATGACCTGCGCGACCAGGCCGCCCATGAGCAGCGCGATGCCTGCCACGAACCCCGCCACGGCCAGGTAGACCCGCCGACGGGTGTAGGTGTGCAGGCCGGTTCCCTCGAGCGCTGACGCGAACTTGGGATCTTCGGCGTACAGCGCTCGCTCCATCTGCTCGAGCAGTCGCTGCTCGTGCTCCGAGAGCGGCACGGAGTCCTCCTACTCGTCGGTCGCGGGGCGACCGGTCCGCCACCCCTGGCTCGGGCCTGTGTGGTCCATATGCCCCACCGGTCTGGCCGTCATGCTTACCGGCTTTACCCAGATCATACGGTCCACGGCCGCGGTTCGGCGTGGTCAATCAGGCGTGGCTCGGGCCACCTCGTCGGCGACCCGCACACCTGCAACGAGCGGAGGGCCCGCTTGGTGCCCCCCGCGGAGGATCAGATCGCCTCGGCCAGCAGGTGGAGCTGGGTGGCCACGGCGTGGAAGGCGGGCTGCTCGGCGGCGGCGAGCTCCAGCTTGAGCAGGGCGTCCAGCGCGCCCGGCTCGGTGTCGACCAGGACGCCGGGGACGAGGTCGGCGAAGACCCGGATGCCGTGCACCGAGGTGACCCGCAGCCCGGCGGCGGCGGCCAGCCCGTCCAGCTGCTCGCCGGTGAAGCGGCGGGGCATCGGGTCGCCCGCGCCCCAGCGGCCGTCGGCGGCGTCCAGCGCGGTGCGGGCCTCGGTGAACTGGCCGGCCACCGCGCGGGCCAGCACCGCGCCGTTGCGGTTGGCGGCGAGCAGGCTGACCAGGCCGCCCTTGCCGAGGGTGCCGACCAGGTTGCCGAGCGCCTCCGCCGGGTCGTCGACGACCTCCAGGACGCCGTGGCACAGCACCGCGTCGACCGATCCGGCCGGGACGAGGTCGGGCAGCGTCTGCGCGTCGCCCTGGACGGCCCGGACCAGCTCGGTGACCCCGGCCTCGGCGGCCCGGCGCTCCAGCGCGAACAGCGCGTCGGGGCTCGGGTCGACCACGGTGACCCGGTGGCCGAGCCGGGCCACGGGCACGGCGAAGTTGCCCGTGCCGCCACCGGTGTCGACGACCTCCAGCACCGGCCGCCCGAGCTCGGCGGAACGCCGCTCCAGCGCCTCCCGCACCACCTCCCACACCACGGCGGTACGCAACGCACTGCGGGGACGAGTCGGATACAAGGCGGCACCCCTCTTGGCAGGTCTTCCACGGCGGGAACTCCTCCACCTTATCCGCCGTGACCGGACGGCCGAGGTGCGGCGCAGCGCCGGGCGACCGGCCCGCCGGGGGGCGCCCGTCAGGGGTGCAGGGCCAGGATCCGCTCCACTATGCGCAGGTACAGGGCGGTGTTGCGGATCAGGTCGTCCGCGTCCCGCTCGCCGGCGGCGCCGGTGATGCCCGCCTCGGCGGCCGCGCGGCGGCGCGCCCCGGCCGCGAAGTAGGCGGCCCACTCGGCGAGTTCGGGTGCGACCTCGGACAGCAGCTCCCACGCGGGGCGGATCGCCTGGCGGCGGCGCGGGTTGCGCACCGGGCGGCCCCGGACGGCGAGCACCGCGGCGGTGGCGCGCAGCGCGGCGAGGTGCGCGGTGGCGTAGCGCTCCAGCGGGTCCTGCCGGCCGCGGGCGTGCACCAGGGTGCGGTGCGCGTGCCGGAGCAGTTCGAGCGCGGCGGGCGGGGCGGAGCCCCGGCGCAGCACCGGGTGGACGTCGCTGCCGCGGGTGCTGGGCAGGACGGGCTGATCGACGGCAGGGCGGGCGACAGGCTCAGGACGACTGATGGTCATGGGTCTCCCCCGTTCACTCCGGACCTTGCCCGGACCGGCTGGTCCGCGCATGCATCCATCGTGAACGGGGGGTCTGACAACTCGGGGTCCCCCGACCCCGTTCCGTCGTCCCCCACGGCCGGTCCCCCGGATCCCCCCAGGGGGAGGGGGCCGGGCTCCGCCGCCCCGTGTCGGCGGTGCCCGGCCCCCTCGCTCCGGCCGCTGGTCGCGCTCCGGGCCGTGGTGTCGGCCGTCGTTCCCCCTGACCGGCGGCCCGGCCCCGAGCGCTCCGGGCGGCTCCGCCCTGCGGCGGCCTTCCCGGTGCGCACCACTCTGCCGGTCGGACGGGGTCCGCCGGTATCCGCGCGCGTACTCAACCGGCGACCTGAGTACGGATACTCAGTCGCCGCCGCTCCCCCGCCCTCCCCCGCGGCCGCCCCCGCCGGGTACGGTGTGCGCGACCCGCCCGAGGGCCGGACGGGACGCGTCGAAGGGGGCCGCCGTGGGGGCCGTTCCGCTGATCTTCACCAGCGGCTGGGCGAGCGGGATCAACGCGTACGCCGTGGTCCTGCTGCTGGGCCTGTTCGGCCGGTACGGCGGCGCGGACTCGGTGCCGCCGGTGCTGGAGCGCACCGACGTGCTGCTGGCCGCCGGAGCGCTGTTCCTCTGCGAGGCGGTGCTCGACAAGATCCCCTACGTGGACACCGTCTGGGACGCCGTCCACACCGTGGTCCGCCCGATCGCCGGAGCCACCGTCGGCGCCCTGCTGGCCGCCCACGACCCCGGCTCGCTGGGCGAGGTCGCCGCGGGCGCGGTCGGCGGAACGACGGCCCTGCTCAGCCACGGCATCAAGGCGAGCCTGCGGATGGCCGTCAACACCTCCCCGGAACCGGCCTCCAACATCCTCCTCAGCCTGGCCGAGGACCTCTCGGTGGCCGGCCTGGTCACCCTCGCCGTCTTCCACCCCTGGCTGGCCGCCTCCACCGCAGCCGTGCTGCTGGCCCTCGGCGCGCTGCTGGTGTGGTTCGCGGTGACCCGGATCCGCCGCTTCTGGCTCCGCCGCAAGGAGCGCCGAGCCCGACGACGGGCGGCGACGGGGACGGTCGCGGCGGGCTAGGGGGACGGGAGCCCCCGGGCCGGGAAGGTCCGCGCGGGCGCAGCCCGGTAGGGGCGGCGGGACGGCCGTGCACGAGCCGGCGGGGACGGCAGCTCGGCGTCCCGGACTCTCAGCGCCCCGGCGTCCCCGGCGGGGAGGGGGTTGCGGGGGCGTGCGGTCCGGCGGGGCGGTGGGGGCGCATAGGATCTTCTGCCATGGCTCGGATCATCGTCGTCGGTGCAGGCATGGGCGGTCTGGCGGCCGCCTCCCGGTTGGCCGCTCTCGGGCACCGGGTGACGGTGCTGGAGGCGGCCGGGGGGCACGGGGGTCAGGTGGGGGCGTACCGGCGGGACGGGTTCGGGTTCGACACCGGGCCGGGGTTGCTCACGCTGCCCGCCGTCTACCGGGATCTGGCGTTGAAGACCGGGCGAGAGCCGCTGGAGCAGTTGGTGGGGCTGCGGCCGATCGACCCGGAGAGCCGTCACCTGTTCCCGGACGGCACCGAGCTGCTGCTGCCGAACGCCTCCCGGGGCGGGGTCGGCCAGGCGCTGGACGCGGCGTTCGGGGCGGGCACCGGGGCGCGCTGGGGCGAGCTGGTCAACCGGGGCCGCACGGTGTGGGAGGCGACCCGCCGCCCGCTGCTGGAGGAGCCGCGCCCGGCCGTCGACCCGGCCGACCCGTACCCGGTGCCGCCGCGCCGCGGCCTGTCCCGGCTGCTGCCGCGCGGGCGGTACACCCTGGGCGACGTGGCCCGCGAGCTGGGCGGCGGCCCGGGTCCGGCGGCGCTGCTCGGCGAGTACGCGCTGCGCCACGGCCTGGACCCGCTGGCCGCGCCCGCCTCGGCGACCGTGCTGCCGTACATGGAGCAGTCGTTCGGCGTCTGGTACGTGGACGGCGGCCTGCGGGCGCTCGCCGACGCGGTGTTCGAGCGGTGCGTGGAGCGCGGTGCGGAGTTCCGCTTCGACACCCCCGTCCGGGCCCTGGAGCGGGACGGCGAGCGGGTGGTGGGCGTGCGCACGGACGAGGGGGTGCTGGCCGCCGACGCGGTGCTCTCCGCGGTGCCCGGGCTGGGCGCGGCCGCCCCCGCCCCCGCGCCGGGCCGGTTCACCGTGCTGCTCGCGCTGGACGGCGCCCGTCGGGCGGGCACCGCGCACCGCACCGTGGTGCACGCCGCGGACGGCGCGGCCGAAGTCCGGGCGGTGTTCGCCGAGCGGACGCTGCCGGCCCGGCCCACCGTGCAGGTGCTGCGCCCGGACGACCCCGCGCTGGTGCCGGGACCGGATGCGGAGGCCGCCGTGCTGACCGTCACCGTGCCCGCCGGACTCGCCCTCACCGATGCCGAACAGGACGCCTACGCCGAGGAGTTGCTCGCCCACCTGGCCGCGTCCGGCCTCGACCTGCGCCCGCGGCTGCGCTGGCGGGAGACCCGGTTCACCGCCACCGTCCCGCCCCCCTCGCTGGCCGGCGGCCACCTCGCCCGGGCCAACGGACCCGGCCCGGCGGGCCTGTACCTGATCGGCGCGCACGCCCACCCCGGCGGCGGGCTGGCCCGGGTCGGGATGTCGGCCTCGATCACCGCCGGGCTGCTCGGCCCGGCCTGACGGGGCGTCAGTACTGCTGCTGGTAGTACCAGTTCTGGTCCTGCTGCGGCTGTTGCTGCTGCGGGACGTACGGCTGCTGGTACTGCTGCTGGGTGTACGGGTCCTGGTAGACCGGCCGGCCGTACTGGTCGTAGCCGATCAGCTGCAACTGCGGCTGCTGCGGCGGCTGTTGGACGTACTGCTGCTGGTACTGGGGCTGGTACTGCTGCGCGTAGCCGTACTGCGGCTGCTGCGGGACCTGGTAGGAGACCTGCTCCTCGGCGTAGACGCCCGCGTCGAGCTGCTGGAACTCCTCGTACGCGGCGGAGCGCCCGTCGTACGGGTCGTCGAACTCGACCTCGACCGGGCCGACCTCGCCGACCGGCACCACCGGCTCCGCGGCGACCGCCGCAGCGGCGCTCCCGCCGGTGGCCGCGGCCAGCAGCGGGACCTTGGCCAGCGGGCCGGGCAGTCGGCCGTCGGTGCGGCGCAGCGACCAGCCGACCGGGCGGCCGCGCTTGACCGAGCCGGTCACCATCAGCTGGCCCAGCCCGAACCCGGCCGCGCCCGCCACTATCACCGCGACCGAGGAGGTCCGCATCCCGGCGACCACGCCGAGGAAACCCAGCAGGGCGAGCGCCCGCCAGTGCAGCGGGGCGCGGTTCTGCAGCAGCAGTTCGGCGGTCAGCCAGAGCGCGACCAGGGCCAGCGCGCCATAGAGGAGCAGGTATCCGATGCCCATCCCCGCAACCTCCAGACGCCACCATCACCGCGCGGTTGCGGGCGACTGTACAGCCTCCGGGCGAACAGCACCGCATCCCGGACCGCACCGCTTCCGACCGGTTCCCGGCCCCGTCGGCGACGCCCCGCGGCGGCCCGCCCGACGGGTGCGCGATCCGACCGAAAAGCGCCCCCGCGGCGGCCGCGCGGCAACCGCCCGCGGCGCTGCCCCGCCGCGCCGCGCGCAGCGGCTCGCGGCGGCCCCGGTCAGCGGGTGTGCAGCCCCAGGTTCTGGTAGATCTCCAGGGTCGAGGTGGAGTGGTTCAGCGTGATGAAGTGCAGGCCGGGGGCGCCCTCCGCGAGGAGGCGCTCGGCCATGGCGGTGGCGTGCTCCAGGCCGACGGCGCGGACGGCGGCCGGGTCGTCGACGACGGCCTCCAACTTGCGGCGGAAGTCGTCCGGGAAGGCGGAGCCGGACAGCTGCGGGAAGCGCACCAGCTGGCGGCTGTTGGTGACCGGCATGATCTCCGGGATGATCGGCGTGTCGCAGCCCGCCGCGGCGACCCGGTCGCGCAGCCGCAGGTAGTCCTCGACCTCGAAGAACATCTGGGTGATCGCGTAGTCCGCGCCCGCCCGGCACTTGGCGACGAAGTGCCGGATGTCCTCGTCCCAGTCGGCCGAGCGCGGGTGCATCTGCGGGAACGCCGCGACGCCCACGCAGAAGTCGCCGATGCCCTTGATCAGTTCGACCAGCTCGGCGGCGTAGGTGACGCCCTCGGGGTGGCGGACCCACTCGCCCATCGGGTCGCCGGGCGGGTCGCCGCGGACCGCGAGCACGTTGCGCACGTTCTGGTCGGCGTACTGGCCGATGATGTTGCGCAGTTCAGCGGTCGAGTGGTCGACGGCGGTGAGGTGGGCGACCGGGGTCAGGGTGGTCTCGGTGGCGATCCGGCCGACCAGGTCGACGGTGCGGCCGCGCGAGGAGCCGCCCGCGCCGTACGTCATGCAGACGAAGTTGGGTTCCAGGCACTCGACCCGGCGGATCGCGTCCCAGAGCTTGCGCTCGGCCTCCTCGTTGCGCGGCGGCATGAATTCGAAGGAGAAGGAGCGGTCGCCGGCCGCCAGCAGGTCGCGCACGGTCTGCGCGCGGTCGCTTCTGGTGCTGGGAATCCCTAGTGCCATGCGGGCAGGTTATCCGTCGGCGGCTCGGCGCGGACAAACGCCGTCCACTCGCTGAGACGTCACTTGAGATTTTCGGCCGAATGGTTCTGGCTGGCCGGACGGCGGGTGGAACGGGTCACCCCGGTGGGAGCGTTAATCTGACTGTCAGCCCCCTCGATCCGGAGTCTCAGGTGCCCTCCTCCATCCGCCTTCCCCGCAACCCCGTCGACGCGGAGGACGTGCGCGACCGCGTGAACCGCGCGCTCGGCGCGTTCATGGTCGAGCGGGCGGCGCTGCTCTCCGGCATCTCCGAGCAGCTCGGGCCGGTCTCCGACGCGCTGCGCGACTTCCTGCTGGACGGCGGCAAGCGGCTGCGTCCCGCGTTCTGCTACTGGGGCTGGCGGGCCGCCGGGGGCGCCTCGGACGAGCCCGGCATCGAGCGGGCCGCCGCCGCGCTGGAGCTGCTGCAGGCCAGCGCCCTGGTGCACGACGACCTGATGGACCGCAGCGACACCCGCCGCGGCCTGCCCGCCGTCCACCGCCGCTTCGAGAACCTGCACCGGGCGGGCGGCTGGCGCGGCGACCGCGAGCAGTACGGGGCGTCCGCCGCGGTGCTGCTCGGCGACCTGCTGCTGATCTGGTGCGACGAGCTGTTCCAGCGCTCCGGGCTGCCCGCCGCCGCCGTGGCGGCCGCCAAGCCCGCCTTCGACCTGATGCGCACCGAGGTCATGCTCGGCCAGTACCTGGACGTGCTGGAGCCGGTCGCGGGCGACTCCGCCGACGACGGGGCGATCGACCGGGCCCGGACCGTCCTGCACTACAAGTCCGCGAAGTACACCATCGAGCGCCCGCTCCAGGTCGGCGCGCTGCTGGCCGGCGCCGCCCCCGGCCTGGTCGACGCCCTCGGCGGCTTCGGCCTGCCGCTCGGCGAGGCGTTCCAGCTCCGCGACGACCTGCTGGGCGTCTTCGGCGACCCCGCCGTCACCGGCAAGCCCGCCGGGGACGACCTGCGCGAGGGCAAGCGCACCCTGCTGGTCGCGCACGCCATGCGCGGCCTCGGCCGGGCGGACGCCGCGCACCTCGACGCCCGGCTCGGCACCCCCGGCCTCACCGCCGGGGAGATCGCCGAACTCCGCGACCTGATCACCCTCAGCGGCGCCCCGGACCTGGTGGAGGCCCGGATCGACGCGCTGCTCACCGAGGCGCTGGACGCCCTGGACGCGGCCCCGATCGCCGACGGGCCGACCCGCGGGGTGCTCCGGGCGCTGGCCGACGCGGCGACGGTCCGCAAGTACTGAGGGGCCGCCGGGCGGCGGGCTTCAGCCGGCCGGGCGGCGCCACCAGCGGCGGGAGGCCAGGGCGGCCAGCGCCGCCCCGCCCGCGTTCAGCAGCACGTCGTCCACCGAGGAGACCCGGTCCAGCCGCAGCGCGTACTGGGCGGCCTCCACCAGCACCGAGCAGGCCGCGCCGAGCGCCAGCACCCGCCACGCCGAGGCCAGCGCCGCGAACCGCAGCGGGAGCAGGAAGCCCAGCGCCGCGAACACCAGCATGTTGCCGACGATCTGGGCCACCGCGGTGGCGGGCGGCCCGGCGGCCACGATCTCGGCGACGTCGTGCAGCGGGACCAGGTTCACCCGGCGCCGCGGGCCGCCCGGGTCGACGCCCGGCAGCAGGATCATCCACACCCACGGCACCGTCCCGTAGACCGCGCCGACCTCGGCCAGCGCCGAGCGCCGCGCCCACCCGGGCTCCGCCCCCGCCGCCCGGCGGCGCCGGGCCAGCGCCCACACCGCCAGCACCGCCACCGGCAGGGCGGCCGCGGCCAGGAAGACGATGCCGTTGGCCGTGCCGACCCAGCCGTTCCACCCCGCGTGGTGGCGGCCCAGCGGCCGCTGGGCGAGGTAGGCGACGGCCGCCGCCGCGAGCAGCGCGGGGGCGAGCAGGGCCACCCGGCGGGCACGGCGGGCGGGCGCGGGGACGGCGGGGACGGGTTCCATGCCTGCACGGAGTACGAACGCGCTCCGCGCGGTTCCCGAGCGCGCCGGGCACCGGCCCCGGCAGGCCCCGCCTCCCGCGGTGGCGCGCGGCTCCCCGCGCCCCCGGCGGGGCCGCGGGGTGCGCGGGCGTCCCGGCCGGACAGGGCCTAGAAGACTGATGAAGATGTTGGGTTCTGGCTCCGCCGCGTGAGTGGTGGGGCCAGACTCGTTTTGTGGCGATGGGGGAATGGGCCGGGGAGACGGT
>NZ_JNYE01000135.1 GCF_000717185.1 Kitasatospora phosalacinea
CCACCCGCCCGTCCCGCCGCCCGAGGAGAACACCGTGCCTTTCGCCAACTTCAAGGTTCCCGCCGACACCCTGACCCCGGCGCAGAAGCAGCTGATCGTCGACCGCACCACCGACCTGTACGCCGAGGTCTACGGCGAACGCGCCCGGCAGAACACCATGGTCCTGGTCGAGGAGGTCGCCGACGGCGGCTGGGGCATCGGCGGCCACGTCCTGACCACCGCCATGATCAACGGGACCGGCTCCGCTCCGGCCGATGACGCCCCGGCCACCGCCACCGGCACCCCCACCGGCACCCCCACCGGCACCCCCACCGACGCCCCCGCCGCGTAGCGGCGCCGGGCCGGTCCGGTCCCGCGCCGCCCGGCCTCCACTACGCTGGCCGGGCAGCGCGGGACCGAAGAACAGACAGGCGAGGACCAGGCCATGAGCGACGCCACCACCGGCACCACCCCCCGGGGGACCGGCGACCTGCGCTCCCGGATGCTCGAAGCCGCCGAGGACCTGCTGGCGGAGTCCCCCGACAGCGACGTCTCGACCCGCGCCGTGTGCGTGGCCGTCGGCGTCAAGCAGCCCGTCCTGTACCGCCTGTTCGGCGACAAGAACGGCCTGCTGACCGCGCTGGTCGCGCACGGCTTCGAACGCTACATCGGCCGCAAGCAGGGCCTCGCCGTCACCGACGACCCCGTCGCCGACCTGCGCGCGGGCTGGGACGACCACCTGGACTTCGCGCTGTCCAACCGGGCGCTGTACCGGCTGATGTTCTCCCCCGCGCTGCCCGAGGTGCCGGAGACCGCCGCCCGGATCTTCGACCTGCTCAAGCGGACCCTGGAGCGGTGCGCGGCGGTCGGCGCGCTGCGGATCCCCGCCGAGGAGGCCGCGCAGGCGATCCTGGCGGCCAACGTCGGCGTCACCCTCAGCCTGCTCTCCCAGCCCGAGCGCTTCGCCGACCCCGCGCTGCCGACCCGGGTCCGGGACGCGGTCTTCGCCGCCTGCCTGGACGAGTCGGCCGCCGCCCCCGCCCCCGAAGAGGACCGGCTCGCCGGGGCCGCCCGCCAACTGGAGGCCCAGCTGGAGGCCCGACCGGCGCAGCGGACCGGCCCGTTGGGCGAGGCGGAGACCGCCCTGCTGCTGGTGTGGCTGCGCACGCTGCAGCAGCAGTAGCAGTCCCCGGAGCTGACGCACCGTCAGAGCCCCTGCCTGGCCCGGGCTTCCGGCATCACCGGCGTGAAGAAGTTGACCAGGGTGCCGTCCGGGTCGCGGAGCAGCAGCGAGCGGTTGCCCCACGGGAGGGTCACCGGCCCGCTGACGAACTCCGCACCGCCGTCGGCGAGTCGGCGGTGCAGCAGGTCGACGTCCTCGACCAGGAACTCGACGATCGCGCTGCGGTTCGCGGCCGGTTCGGCCGAACCCGGCGCGAACAGCGGCACGGTGCGGACGCTGCCGATCGCCAACGTACCGGCGGGGGTGAGCAGTTCGGCGAAGTCCGGAGTGGCCCGGACGGCGGCCAGGCCGGTGGCCCGCTCGTAGAACGCGACCAGGCGGTCGACGTCGGCGGTGATCAGGCGGACGGAGACGAGGTGCATGCGGGGCTCCTGTGCGGTGTGCCGGTCCGGCGTTCCGGTCCGGCGTTCCGGTGTGCGTTCCGGTGTGCGTTCCGGTGCGGTCGACTCGACGCTAGAGGGGGTACCGGGCGGAATCCGCCCGGTACCGGGAGGAGGATGGACGGCATGACCCGACCCCTGGCCCGCGTCCTCACCCTGCTGGAGCTGCTGCAGTCCGGCGGCGTCCGCAGCGTCGCGGAGCTGGCCGAACGGCTGGAGGTGGACGAGCGCACCGTCCGCCGGTACGTCGCCCAGCTGGTCGAGCTGGACCTGCCGGTGGAGTCGGTGCGCGGCCGCTACGGCGGCTACCGGCTCGCGCCGGGGCACCGGCTGCCGCCGCTGATGCTCACCGACGAGGAGGCGCTGGCCGTCCTGTTCGGCCTGGCCGCCGCGGAGCGGGCCGGACTGTCCGCCGCCCCCGCCGCCGCGAGCGGGACGGCCGCCGCGAAGATCCGCCGGGTGCTGCCCCGTCGGCTCACCCACCGCCTGGACGCCCTGCGGGAGGCGCTGACCTTCACCGCCAGGCCCGCACCCGCCGCCCCGGAAACCGCACCCGCCACCCCGGAAGCCGCCCCCGACCCGGAGGCGCTGCTGACCGTCGCCGACGCGGTGCACCACCGCCGCCCGCTCGCCTTCCGCTACACCTCCGCGGACGGCCGCAGCGGCGAACGGTCCGTCCTGCCGCACGGGTTGGTGCTGCACGCGGGCCGCTGGTACCTGACCGGCCGGGACACCGGCGCCCGCGCCGAGCGCCTGTTCCGCCTGGACCGGCTGGCCGCGCCCCGCCCGCTGCCCGGCACCTTCACCCCGCCGCCCGGCCCGGCCCCGACCGACCGCGTCCTGCACGCCCTGGCCACCGCCCCGCACCGCCACCACGTCCGGCTGCGGATCCGGGCGGACGCCGACCGGATCCGCGCGCACTTCCCGGCCGGGCTGGCCCTGCTGGAAGGGCCGGACGCCGAGGGCTGGTCGGACGTCGAACTGCGGGTCGCCGCACTCGACTGGGTACCGGGCGTGCTGGCCGCCCTGGACCGCCCGTTCACGATCGTCCATCCCGCCGAACTCCGGACGCGCGTCACGGAGTTGGCCGAGCGGCTCGCCGAGTCGGCCCGACGCGACGGGAGTTGACCACCGGGCGGGAGCCGGCCCTCAGCCCTTGCGGGCCGCCGCGACGATCTTCCCGGTGGTGTGGAAGAAGCGCGAAGTGGCGTGCCCCCGGTACGACTTGGGGAACGCGGTGGCCGGGTTGCCGTTCAACCGGCCGTTGCGCACGTGCATCACCACGAACGCCGCGTCCGCGGTGGCGCCGATCATCTCCCAGTCGCCCTTCGGCGAGGCGACCGGCAGCGCGGCCCGGACCTCCTCCGGCAGCGGCTCGGACAGGAACAGCACGCACAGCCGCTTGTCCTCCGCGGGCTCCACCGCCGCGAACGGCTCCAGCGCGAGCAGCGCCTCGACCTCGTCGACCGTCCGCAGCAGCACCGGCACCGGGTACCCGAGTCCGGCCTCCAGCCCGGCCTCGATCCGGGCGGTCAGCGCGGCCCGGTCGGCCTCCGCGCTGCGGAAGAACACGTTCCCGCTCTGGATGTACGTCCGCACCCCCTCCAGCCCCAGGCCCGTGAACAGCTCCCGCAACCGGTCCATCTTCACGGTGCGGCCACCGACGTTGATCGCCCGCAGGAAGGCGATGTAGGTCTCCATCCGGCCGAGTGTAGGGCGCGCCGCCGACAGCGCCCGGGATCCCCGCCGCCCACGCTCCGCGCCATGACGACCTGGCAGGAGTTCGAGCAGCAGGCCCCCGACCTCGCCCCGCGGATCCGGGCCCGTTTCACGGCGCACAGGCACCACGTCCTGGCCACCCTGAAGCGGGACGGCTCACCGCGGGTCAGCGGCACCGAAGTCGACTTCCAGCGCGGCGGGTTGTTCCTCGGCTCGGTGTCCGGCGCGGTCAAGGCGGCCGACCTGCGGCGGGACGGTCGCTGCGCGCTGCACTCGAACCCGGGCCCCGGCACCGACATGCCCGGCGGTGACGCCAAACTCTCCCTGGTGGCCGTCGAGTTGACCGACCCGGCGGAGATCGCGGCGTACGAGGCCGGGCTGCCCGAGCCGCCGCCCGGCCCGTACCACGCGTTCCGGCTGGAGGTCACCGGCGCGGCGCTGACCGAGGTGGCCGGCGACCACCTGGAGATCAGCAGCCGGCGCCCGGGCGGCGGCGTCCGGGTGGTCGAACGCCGGTAGCGGCCCCCGGCCCGCGGGCGGGGGCCGCCGGCCGCGCCGCGTCAGCCGTTGGGCAGGATCACCGCCCGCCCGTTGACCTTGCCCGCCTGCAGGCGCTCGTAGGCGAGCGGCGCCTCGTCGATGCCGTACGTCTCGACGTGCACGTCGACCGCGCCGGCCCGGGCCAGGTCGAGGACCTCGACCAGTTCGGAGCGGCTGCCCCAGTACGGGGAGGTGACGGAGACCTCGTACGGGAGGACGCCGAAGCCGACCTCCAGGGTGCCGCCGCCGATGCCGACGATGGTGACGTCGCCCTCGACGGCGGCGAGCTGCCCGGCCAGGGCGGTGGTGGGCGGGGCGCCGACGAAGTCGAACACGGCCTGCGCGCCCAGCCCGGCGGTGAGTTCGCGCACCTTCCCGGCCGCCGCGCCGTCCGAGAGCACCGCCTCGTGCGCGCCGACGGCGCGGGCCAGGGCGAGCTTCTCCTCGGTGACGTCGAGCGCGACCACCCGGGCCGCGGTCATCGCCCGCAGCAGCTGGATCGCGACGTGCCCGAGGCCGCCGGTGCCGATGACGACCGCGGTGGAGCCGGGGACGAGCTTCGGCAGCGAGCGCTTGATCGCGTGGTAGGGCGTCAGCCCGGCGTCGGTGAGCGGGACGGTGCGCACCGGGTCGAGGTCGCCGAGCGGGACGAGGTGCCGCGGGTCGTCGACGACCATGTACTCGGCCATCGCGCCGGGCGCGCCCAGCCCGGGCGGCATGATGCCGAGGCTGCCCGCGCGCAGGCAGTAGTTCTCCTTGCCCTCCGCGCACTTGGCGCAGCTGCCGCAGCCCCACGGGCCGTACACGGCGACCGACTCGCCCTCGGTGAGGCCGGTGACGCCCGCGCCGAGCGCGGCGACGGTGCCGACGCCCTCGTGGCCGAGGGTCAGCGGCAGCGGGAACGGCAGCTGCTCGGCCGACCAGCTCATCACGGCGATGTCGGAGTGGCAGACGCCCGCGGCGGTGACCTTCAGCAGGACCTGCCCGGGGCCGGGTTCGGGGTCGGGGACGGTGACCACCTCGGGGTGGCCGCCGACGGTGCGGTACTGGACTGCCTTCATGGTGTGGACGCTCCTTCGCGATCGGCCCCCCGGGTGGTTACGGCTCAGCGGGCGGCGTAGCCGCCGTCGACCAGGTGGTAGCTGCCGGTGACGAAGGACGCCCGGTCCGACAGCAGGAAGGCGATCAGTTCGGCGACCTCCTCGGCCCGGCCCAGGCGCCCGGCGGGGTGCAGCGCGACCAGCTGCTCGCGTCCGGCCGGGTCGGTGTCCTTGAGCAGCGGGGTGTCGATGAAGCCGGGGCCGACCGCGTTGACCCGCACGCCCTGCGCGGCGTACTCGATGGCGGTGGTCTTGGTCAGCCCGACCACGCCGTGCTTGGCGGCGACGTACGCGGGCGATCCGGCGAAGCCGTTGGTGCCGAGGATGGAGGCCGTGTTGACGATCGCGCCGCCGCCGGCCGCCAGGATCTCCGGCAGTTCGTGGCGCAGCGAGTAGAAGACGCCGTCCAGGTTGGTGGCCAGCACCCGGCGCCACGCCTCGGGGTCGTACTCGCCGGTGGGGGCGCTCGGGCCGCCGATGCCCGCGTTGTTGACGGCGAGGCGGAGCGGTCCGAGGCCCTCGACGGTGGCCCGGACCGCGGCCTGCACCGAGGCCGGATCGGTGACGTCGAGCTGCACGGCGAGCGTCTTCGCGCCGGTGGCCCCGATGGCGGCGGCGGCTTCGCGGGCGCCGTCCAGGTTGTGGTCGGCGATCGCGACGTGCGCGCCGCGGGCGGCGAGCAGGGTGGCGGTCGCCAGCCCGATGCCGGAGGCTCCTCCGGTGACGAGGGCGGTGCGGCCGGCGAACTCCCGGTCGACGGGCTCCTGGGCGGCGGTCTCCTGGATGGTCATGGGTGGTGGTTCCTCTCGTGCGCCGCGCGGGGGTGGGCGCGGCTGGTGCTGTTCCCGGCCGACGGGTGGTCAGCGCGGGGGTTCGGCCGCGGCCAGGTCGAAGGCGCGGTCGAGCAGGGTGGGCAGGTCGCCCGCGGGGTCGCGCACCCAGGTGCGGGTGGCGGCGTGCAGGGCGGCGACGCCGAGGCCGACGGCGACGGCGGGCCGCAGGTCGGTCTCCGGGTGCAGGCCGAGCCGGGCGGCGACCAGCCGGATCGAGCGCTCCTCCTCGGCGACCGAGATCCGCCGGAACGCGGCGGTCAGCGCGGGTTCCTCGTCGATCAGCACGAACAGGTCGCGCATGCCGGGGCGGCGGTGCCAGGCGGGGTGCTCGGGGTCGGGGTCGTGCAGCCAGGCGGTGACGGCGGCGCGGTAGGCGGCGACCGGCGCCTCGGCGGCGGGGCGGGCGGCGAGCGCCTCGTTGATCCGGGTGAAGTCGGCGCGCAGGCAGTCCAGCACGGCGTCCTCGCGGGAGGCGAAGTGGCGGCTGAAGGTGCGCCGGGAGACGTCGGCGGCGTCGGTGACGTCCTCGACGGCGAGGGCGGCGAGGCCGTGCGCCAGGGTGAGGCGCAGTGCGGCGGCGGCCATCGTCTCGCGGGTGCGGCGGGCCTTGCGCTCGCGCCGCCCGGCCTCCCCGGACGCGGCCGCCCCGGGGCGGTCGGCTCCGGGGTGGCCGGCTCCGGGGCCGGGTGCGGGCTGCTCGCTGCTCATGGCCCCACCGTACTACTGAAAATGTCCCGGCGGGACATCAGTCCCGCCGGGACAGTATGCCCGGGTCGTGCTGCTCACGCCCCGGACGGATCCGGGGCGCCGGTCACTGCCCGGGCGGCCCCCACAGCCGGTCGGTGCAGCGGGCGTACGTGTCGCGCCAGTGCGGCCAGTGGCGCGCCGTCTCGTCGTCGCAGTCGGCGAGCAGCCGGTCGACCCGGGCCGGGTCGACGCCCTCCAGCAGCCAGACCAGGGCGTCGGAGGCGGACGGGCCGTCGGCGTGGCGGAGCAGGTCGAGCAGTTCCGGCAGGGTGCCGATCCGGGAGCCGGGTTGGAAGACGCCCGCCATCCGGGGCAGCAGCTGGCGCTCCTCGATCCGCAGGTGGGTCTCCACCCGGGCGGCCAGCTCCTCGACCGCGTAGGAGACCGGCCAGGCGCTGGCCGGGTCGCGGGTGGCGATGCCGACCAGGGTGGTGGTGCGGGTGAAGCACTGGTCGAGGTTGTGGTGGTCGGACTCCAGCCAGTTGAGCAGCAGCCGCAGCTCGGGGGCGAAGCGCCGCAGCACCGGCCACAGCCGGGTGTCCTGCTGCTCGTGGTGGCAGGTGACCATCGCGGTGACGAAGTCCCAGTGCCGCTTGAGCGCCCCGGCCGTCTCGGCGTCGTCGGGCTGGAGCAGGCGCAGCGCCTGCGGGATGCGGGCGAGGTCGCGGCGGACGGCGGCGTGCAGCAGGGTGAGCCCGGCGAACGGGACGGGCTCGACCGCCGGGGCCGGGACGGGGGCGGGTGCCGGCGCCCCGCCCTGCCGGGCGGCAGTGCCGTTCCCGCGCTGGGCGGGGGTGGTCGCGGGGCCGACGGGCAGCAGGTGACGGGGCATGGCGCTCTCTTCACGACGGTCTGGGCTGGCCGGAGCGGGGGCCGCGGTGCGGCGTAACCCCGGTCCAGTTCTCCGGTCCACGGCTCCAGGGTGACGGCAGTCCATCAGGGGCGAATGAACGACCGATTGATGTGCAGGTCAGAGCGCTTCTCGGCGTCCTGTGGCGGTTTTTGACGAAGCTTTGCCTTCGCCCGCGGGCGGCGGCCCGCGGTCAGTCGGCCTCCGGCCCGGCGGTGTTGGCGGTCAGCCACTCCAGCGCGGTGGGGATCACCTTCTTGAAGTCCGAGGTGAGGTGCTTGCCGCCGGGCTGCTCGTAGTACTCGACGGTGGTGGGGGCCTTGGCCCTGGCCACCCACTCCTTCACCAGCCCGGTCTCGTACGCGTTGGCGCCGCCCGCGGTGGCCAGCACCCGCACGTCGGCGGTGCCCGCGGCGACCAGCTCGTCGGGGCTGTTGGCCAGGCGCTCCTGCTCGTGGCCCTTCCAGAGCGGCGAGTCGGGGTCCCAGTAGCCGTCGATCGGCACCGCGGCCCTGAACACGTCGGGGTGCTGCAGGGCGAGCTTCGCGCTGCAGAACGCACCGGTGGAGGCGCCCATCACGGCCCAGCCGTCCCGGCCCCTGACGGTGCGGAAGTTGGCGCGGACGAAGTCCGGGACGTCCTCGGCCATCCAGGTGCCGATCCTCGGCTGGCCGGGGATGTCGGCGCACTCCAGCGCCCTGGACTCGCTGGACTCCAGGTTCTGCACCGGCATGATCATGATGAACGGGTGGGCCCGGCCCTCGGCGGCCAGCTGCTGGTCGATCTCCTGGATCGGCAGCTGGTCGTCCGTCCAGGTGTTGTAGCCCGCGCTCTGCCCGCCCGCGTACAGGGTCAGCACCGGGAAGCCGGTCCTCGCGTACTGCGGGTCGTCGTACTGCGGGGGCAGCCAGACCCAGACCTTCCCGCTGACCCCGGACTTGGCGCCGGTCAGGGTGGTCATCAGGATCGGACCGGCGTCGGTGTCGCGGGCCGTCGAGAACCGGGCGGCCGGGCCGGTCGGCATCAGCACCCTGGACGGCTTCGGCGGCGGCGCGCTGCTGCTCGCCGGGGCGGAGGGCGCGGCGGGGCTCCGGTCGGCGGAGACCGCCGCCCGGGCGTCGGACGCGCCGCCCGGGCTGCCGCAGGCGGTGAGCGGGACGGCGAGGGCGAGCAGGGCGGCGGCGGCCGCGGAGCGGCGGGCGGCGGGGCGGGGCTGCGGCAGCACGGTGGTCTCTCCGGGCGGAGGGCCGGCCCGGCAGCCGGGTGCAGGCCCTGGTCAGTGAGGGCCGGGGACGCCGCGACACTGCCACCGGCCACCCCGGGGTGCGGCCCCGGCCGCGCGCGCTGCGGCGGTCCGGACCTCCCGTGATCCTATGACGTGCCGCCCCTCGGGCCCGGTTGCGACAGGGCCCGCGACCCGCCGGTCGGCGGGGGCGGTCCAGCCGGTCGGCGGGGGCGGTCCAGCCGGTCGGCGGGGGGCGGTTCCCGCCGGTCGGCGGGGTCCGGGCCGCCCCGGAGCGGGATTGGACGATCCTCCGGCTGACGCGGCGGCCCGCCCCCGCGATCATGGGGTTCCGCGTCCGGAAACCACCCTGAGGAGTGTGCGCGTGTCCCGTCAGGTTGCCGTCGTCACCGGTGCGGGCAGCGGCGTCGGCCGCGCCGTGGCCCGCGAACTCGCCGCGGCCGACTGGCGGCTGGTGCTGGCCGGGCGCCGGGCCGGGGCGCTGGCGGAGACCGCCGCCGGGCTCGGGCCCGACCGGGTGCTGGCGGTGCCCGCCGACGTGACCGACGAGGAGCAGGTGGAGGCGCTGTTCGACGCCGCGACCGGGCGCTTCGGCCGGATCGACCTGCTGTTCAACAACGCCGGGACGTTCGGCCCGTCCGCCCCGGTCGAGGAGGTGGCGGCGGCCGACTGGCGGGCCGTGGTCGACCTCAACCTGACCGGCGCCTTCCTGTGCGCGCGGGCCGCGTTCCGCCGGATGAAGGCACAGGACCCGCAGGGCGGACGGATCGTCAACAACGGCTCGGTCTCCGCCCACGCGCCCCGCCCGCACGCGATCGCCTACACCGCGACCAAGCACGCCGTCACCGGCCTGACCCGCGCCCTGTCGCTGGAGGGCCGCCCGTACCGGATCGCCTGCGGGCAGATCGACATCGGCAACGCGGCCACCGACATGACGGCCGCGATGGCCACGGGGGTGCGGCAGGCGGACGGCCGGTTCGTGCCCGAGCCGACCATGGACGTCGCGGACGTGGCCCGCACGGTGCGGCACATGGCGGAGCTGCCGCTGGAGGCGAACGTGCAGTTCGCCACCGTGATGGCCACCGCGATGCCGTACGTCGGACGCGGCTGACGCCCCGGGGCCGCCCGGCTCACTCGTCGTGCGAGTGGCGGTAGCGCGGCCGCGGCCCGTCCGGGTCGAAGCGGTACACGCTGGTGGTGGGCCACTGCTCGCCGCGCGCCGGGTCGGGGAGCTCGGCGCGCAGCACCATCCGCAACGACGGCGGCGGCGCGCCGGGCCGGACCCGCTTGCGGTGTCCGTCCCAGCGGCCGCCGCAGAGTTCGACGTCCAGGAGGGGCGCGGGGGGCTGGAGGGTGGGGGTGGGGGTGCTCACCCGCCCGATGCTTCCAGCGGGACGGAATCCCGGCTCCCCCGGAACCGGGATTCCATCCGTTCGGGCGGTTTGGCCGCCCGGACCGTGACCTACCGGCCCCGGCCGGTCACCCGGCTCAGCTGCGCCAGGTGTCGTTGAGCGCGACCTTGCCGCTCGCCGGGACGGTCGCGGTGCGGTTGGCGCCGCTCTCCCAGGTGACGTTCCCGGCGGCGTCCTTGCGGACGTACTTGTACTGGATCGCGGTGCCCGCGTTCAGCGCCACGTCCAGCTTCCACACCGGGTAGGACGCGGCGGAGAGCGGCAGCGCCTTCGAGGTGTCCCAGCCGCCGAGTGCGGCCGCGTCGCCGACCACGTAGACGTTCTGGCCGACCGCGGTGGTGGCGTTGACCGCGAAGGAGGCGCCGCTGCCGACCGACGGGGAGGAGGACGCGGACGCCGAGGCCGAGGCGGACGGGGAGGCGGTGGCGGTGGCGCACGGGTCGCCGGAGCCGGTCGCGCCGCCCTTGACGGTGACGTTCCCGGTGCCCAGGGCGTAGTTGTTGCCGCCGTTGTTGTCCCAGGTGCCGTTGCCGTTGTTGAAGGTGGCGGCCAGGCCGGTGGCGGTGCCGAGGCTGACGGTCTTCTTCACCCAGCCGGTGCAGGCCGCCTCCATGGCCACGCCGGGGACGGTGGTCCAGGTGCCGCCGGTGGGCGCGTAGTGCAGGTCGTAGGCCGACCAGTTCTTGTCCGTCGAGTAGAAGACGGTGGCGGTGTTGCCGCTGCCGGTCGGGGAGCCGGACGGCGAGGCGGACGCGGAGGCGGAGGCCGACGGGGTCGGGGTCGGGGTCGCGGTGGAGCCGCCGCCCGCGCCGACGTACAGGGCGACCGCGTCGCCCGCGCCGACGGTGGCGGTGAACTTGCCGTCCGGTCCGACGGTGTAGGTCGGGCCGGTGCAGCCGCCGTTCACCGGGTCGCCGTGCTGGACGTCGCAGTAGGTGCCGGCCGGCAGCGAGGTCTGGAAGGTCTGGGTGAGCGGGCCGGACTCCCGGTTGATCGCCACGTAGCCCTTGCTGCCGCGGCCGAAGCCGATCGCGTTGTTGCCGTTGGACCACCAGTTGGTCATGCCGGTGCCGGAGACCGCGTTGCGGAAGCCGACCATGTTGGCGACCTGGCGCCAGGCGTGGGTGCAGTTCCAGCCGTCCTGGTAGCAGGCGTTGACCGCACCGCCGTTGGGCGGGCCGTCGTCGTTGCTGCTGAACGCGTAGCCGGAGTAGACGTTCGGCGAGCCGTACGGGTTGGCCAGCATGAAGACGTTGGCCAGCGTGTAGGCGGAGCCGTACTTGTAGGTCAGGGTGGAGCCGTTGCGCTCGGTGTCCCAGTTGTCGACGAAGGTGCGGGCCTGGGCGGAGCCGAGCAGGCCGCTGCCCCAGCTCTGCAGGTCGGCGATCCGGCCGCCGTTGAAGGCGCTCTTCAGCCAGGTCGCGGAGCGGAACTCGTCGACGTCGCCGTTGCCGGTGTACTCGGAGGGCTGGACGGCCTCGCCCGCGCCGTAGATGACCTCCTGCACCCAGTAGGCGTCGGGGTTGCTCACCTTCGACTTGATGGCGGCCAGGTCGCTCGCGGCGATGTGCTTGGCGGCGTCGATCCGGAAGCCGTCGACGCCCAGGGTGAGCAGGTCGTTCAGGTAGTTGGCGATGGTCTGCTGGACGTAGCCGGAGCCGGTGTTGAGGTCGGAGAGGCCGACCAGCTCGCAGTTCTGGACGTTGGAGCGGTCGCCGTAGTTGCTGATCTGCGTCCGGCAGGAGTGGAAGTCCTGGTCCTGGAAGTAGCCCGGGTAGTTGTACTTGCCGTAGGTGGTGCCGCCGGTGCCGGTGCCGCTGCCCGCGCTCATGTGGTTGACCACCGCGTCGGCGATCACCTTGACGCCCGCGGCGTGGCAGGTGTTCACCATGTTCTGGAACGAGGCGCGGTCGCCGAGCCGGCCCGCGATCTTGTAGCTGACGGGCTGGTAGGAGGTCCACCACTGGCCGCCCTGGATGTGCTCCTGGGCCGGGGAGACCTCGACGAAGCCGTAGCCCTCGGGGCCGAGGGTGTCGGTGCAGGCCCTGGCCACCGAGTCGAACTTCCACTCGAACAGGGTGGCGGTGACGTCCTTGCCGCCCGGCGGGGTGGCGGTGGCGGTGGGCGCGAGCGTGAGCCCGGCGCCGACCGAGAGGCCGAGCGCCGCGAGTGCGGTGGTGGCGGCGGCGAGGCGCCTTCTGCGGGCGGGGGCGGAGGTGGGCAAGGGAGCGCTCCTGGGGGGAGGCCCGGGCCGCGGACGCAGGTCGCGGAACGGGGGGCGGCAGGGTGGGGGGCCGCGACGGCGGGGGGGGGGTGCCGTCAGCGCGACGGGGGGAGGGTCGCTACTGCAAGGACGCTGCAAGAGCGTTGAAACTTGCTGGAAACTTGCAGTGGCATGACCATAGGGTCCGCCCGGACGCCCGTCAAGGGAGGTTGCACGCCCGTGACCTGCCCTTGATCCCCCCGGAAACGGGAGCGCCGGTCCGCCGCTGACAGTTCGTCAGCGGCGGACCGGCGCTCCCGGCGCGGCCGCGGCGGCTCAGCCCAGCTGCTGCTCGATCAGGTCGCAGGCGCGGGCGGTGCCGCCCTCGGACGCCGCCCGCGCGCGCAGCTCCCGCGAGCGGGCCGCCACCCGCGGGTCGCCGACCAGCTCGGCCAGCGCCGCCCGCAGCGCCTGCGGCGTGGCGTCCGCGGTGTCGATCCGGCGGGCCACGCCGAGCTCGACCAGCCGGTCGGCGTTCATGAACTGCTCGGCGGCCTGCGGCACCGCGATCATCGGCACCCCGGCGAGCAGGCCCTCGCCGCAGCCGCCCATCCCGGCGTGCGTGACGAAGGCGTCGGCCTGCTCCAGCACCGCCCGCTGCGGCACCCAGGGGTGCACCTCGACGCCGGGCGGGACCTCGCCGAGCTCCGCCGGGTCGGTGTGCCTGCCGATCTGCAGCACCAGGTGCCAGCCGGGGAGGCCGCCGAAGGCGGCCAGGCAGTTGCGGTAGAACTCGGGCTGCCGGGTGTACGCCGAGCCGAGCGAGACCAGCAGCACCTTCTCCGCCCCGGCCGGGCGCCGCCAACTGCCCTGCTCGGCCCGCAGGTCGAAGCAGGGGCCGACGAAGTCCACCGCCTTCCGGTCGACCCGGTCGGCGTGCGGCTGCATCGCCTCGGTGATCATCGCGACGGCCCGGACGGGCCGCCCGGAGAACTCGTCCACGTCCGTCGTGGTGGCGCCGTTGCCCGCCAGCCACCGGGCGAAGCGGTCGAAGTAGGCGTCGGCTCCGGGCAGCTGCCGCAGCTGGGCGCCGACCTCCTCCTGGTAGCCGTCCCACCCGACGAGCGTCGGCGAGAGCTGGACGACCGGCCTGCCCTGGGCCTCGGCCAGGGCCCGGGCCGCGTAGGCGCCGATGTCGTACAGGTAGAGGTCGGCCGGGTCGGCGTCGTAGTGGGCGTGCAGCCGGGGCAGCAGGGCGATCGCGTCCTCCAGGAAGACGCGCATGGCGCCGATCGCGTCCTCCGGCCAGTCGTGGTCGGCGACCGGCAGGGTGGAAGGGTACGGGACGAGCTCGGCGCCGGTGGGGGCGATCAGTTCGGCGACCGCGGGGTCGTTGGCGTACGTCACCCGGTGGCCGCGGGCGACCAGCTCGCGGATCACCTCCAGGCTGGGGCGGACGTGGCTGACGGCCGGGATGCCGACCATGGCGATGTGGGCACGACGGGTCATGCGGAGAGCACCTGCTTCCGTTCTACGGGGGCGTGGACGAGACACCGCGCCGCCGGGGCGCCGTCGAAGGGCGCGCGGGCGGGCGGGACGCACGGGCTCGGGGCACTGCCCCGGCCGCGTCAGCCGTAGATCTGCTGGAAGGAGGACACACCGGGACCCTAACCCGGAACCGCCCGCCCCGCATCCGATTAACGGGCGCGCCGGAGGACGGCGGCGGCCCCCGGGAGGCGGAACCCCCGGGGGCCGCAGGAGCATTGACGTACCGTCAGACCGCGTCCGGCCCGCGCTCGCCGGTGCGGACCCGGACGATGCCGTCCACCGGCACCACCCAGACCTTGCCGTCGCCGATCTTCCCGGTCCGGGCGGCGACCACGATCGCGTCGGTGACCCGCTCGGCGTCCTCGTCCTCCACCACCACCTCGATCCGGACCTTCGGCACCAGGTCGATCCGGTACTCCGCACCGCGGTACACCTCGGTGTGGCCGTGCTGCCGCCCGTAGCCGCTGGCCTCGGTGACGGTCAGGCCGTGCACGCCGAGTTCCTGCAGCGCGGTCTTGACCTCGTCCAGCTTGAACGGCTTGACGACGGCGGTGATCAGCTTCATGCGGAGCGGGTCCTGTCGGAGGCGGGCGCACCGTGCGGGTGCACACTGGCGTGGGCGGTGGCGGAGCCGTGGCCCAGGACGCCGTGATCGTACGCGTTCTCGGCGTGCACGGCGAGGTCCAGGCCGGTGAGTTCGTGCTCGGGCGCGGCCCGGAAGCCCATCACCCGGTCGATCGCCCGGCCGATGCCGTACGTCATGCCGAACGCGTACCCGGCGACCACCAGCACCGCGACCAGCTGCTTGCAGAGCTGGCCGAGGCCGCCGCCGTGCAGCAGTCCGGCGGGGCCGCCGGTCATCACGGCGGTGGCGAACAGGCCGATCAGCACGGTGCCGAGGACGCCCGCGACGAAGTGCACGCCGACCACGTCGAGCGAGTCGTCGTAGCCGAGGCGGAACTTCCAGCTGACGGCGTAGCAGCAGACCACGCCGGCGGCCAGGCCGATCACCAGGGCGCCGAACAGGTCGACGCTGCCGCAGGAGGGGGTGACGGCGACCAGTCCGGCGACCGCGCCGGAGGCGGCGCCGAGGGTGGTGGCGTGGCCGTCGCGCTTCTTCTCGACCACCAGCCAGCCGAGCAGGCCCGCGCAGCCCGCCGCCTGGGTGTTGAGGACGGCGGCGGCGGCCAGGCCGTTGGCGCCCATCGCGGAGCCGCCGTTGAAGCCGAACCAGCCGAACCAGAGCAGGCCGGCGCCGAGCAGTACCAGCGGCAGGTTGTGCGGGCGCATCGCCTCCTTCTTGAAGCCGAGGCGCGGGCCGAGCAGCAGGGCCAGGGCGAGGCCGCTGGCGCCGCAGTTGACCTCGACGACGGTGCCGCCCGCGAAGTCGAGGGCGCCGAGGTGGTGGAGGATCCAGCCGTCGGGGGCGAACACCCAGTGCGCGACCGGGACGTAGACCAGCAGCGTCCACACCGCGGTGAAGGCGACCCAGGAGCCGAACTTGGCGCGGTCGGCGATGGCGCCGGAGATCAGCGCGGCGGTGATGATCGCGAAGGTCAGCTGGAAGGTCGCGAACAGCAGGGTGGGGACGTCCCCGGTGAGGCTGTGCGGGGTGATCCCGGCCATGCCGAGGTGGTCGAGCGAGCCGATCAGGCCCCAGCCCGCGTCCTCGCCGAAGGCCAGCGAGTAGCCGGCCAGCAGCCAGACCACGGTGACCACGGCGATCGACACGAAGCTCATCATGATCATGTTGAGCACGCTCTTGGTGCGCACCATGCCGCCGTAGAACAGCGCGAGGCCCGGCGTCATCAGCAGCACGAGCGCGGTGCAGGCCAGCAGCCAGGCGGTGTCGCCGCTGTCCAGGGTGGGTGGGGAGTCAGCGAGGAGCATGCGGGGAGTGTCGCCGGGCCGGATTTCGCGCCGTCGTCGGCGGTGTTTCGGGGGTGTTTCGTGTTGCCCGGGGGTTTCCGGGATCTCACCGTTCGGACACCCGGGAACGGCGGCGCGCCGGGACGCGCCGGGGCCCGGCAGCCGGTGTGGTGCGGCTGCCGGGCCCCGGCCCGGGGTGGGTCAGCCGGTCTGGACGGCGGTGTCGTCGATCACGAAGGAGGTCTGCAGCGAGGAGTCCTCGACCGCGTTGAACTTCACCGTGACGCTCTGGCCCGCGTAGGCCGACAGGTCGATGCTCTTCTGGGCGTA
>NZ_JNYE01000136.1 GCF_000717185.1 Kitasatospora phosalacinea
GGTGGGTGTGGTCGCGCCTTCGGCGCGGCGTTCCTTTTTGCCGGGCGCCCCGCTGCGCGGTTCCCCCGGCCCCCCTTCGCGGCCCAGTTTCCGGGGCCGGCCGTCCGCCTCAAGGGCGCTTCGCGCGGCTGCGCCGCCGTCCTGCGGCCGGCCCTTGACCCGGGCGGCCTCTTTGCCCCGGACCCCAGGCAGCTGTCGGGGGGACGGGGGAGGTGCGCCCGTCGATCCCGACTCGAAGAGATCAACGCCGCCAAGCGGGCCGAGTGCGGCCACAGTGGCGGATCGGGCTGCGCCTGGTGCTGGCTCACCCCTGACGCCATCGCTGAACTTCGCCACGCCGAGTGCCTCGCCGTCGCCGTCGACCTTGACCACCGGCTCACCGAACTCGGCATCCCCCGAGCGCCCCGCACCGTCGTGATCGTCCCCGGTGCCCGCACCTATGCGGTGCAGGTCATGTGCGAGGAACTCGGCACCTGGGAGCTGCGCATTCCCGCCCCTGGCGAACAGTACGCCCTGTTCCAGGGGGCGATGTGGGACGACCCCGACGCCCAGGTCCGCAGCGACCGGATCCCGACGTGGACCCGGGGGCGGGACGACCTTGCCGACATCGCCCGGAGCTTCGCTGGCCTGCTCTGGGCGGCGGGCCTCCGGTGAACCACTGCCCGCCCCCCGGCCCGGCGATCCGTCGGGCCGGGCCCTGTCCCCGAGGAGGCACCCCTTGATGATCATCGACGTCCACCACGATTCCGAGGTGGCCCGCCCGGCCCGCTCCCGCGAAGTGCTCGCGGTCCTCCGTGGGATCGGCGAGCGGTTCGACGCCGCTGCCGCCGTCGTCCGGGAAGTCGCCCCGACCGAGTTGGCCACGCTCCCGCCGGTGCCCGCCCTGTCCGTCGCCGACTGGCAGCGGGCGTGCCCCGCGCTGGTCGAGCTCGACGCCTTCCTGGCCGCCGCCCACGCCCAGGTGACCGCAGTCCTCTCCGGCGGCGGATTCACTCCCCGGCAGCAACTGCACTGGTCGTTCGTGCTGGCGCTCCACACCATCGGCCTTGCCTGGCGTGATGCCTACCTCCCCGGGGCGCACTACGTGATCAGTCCCGAACTGTTCGTTCGGCCGGGCCTCCCCGCCGCTGCCGCATGGGGGGCGGCTAGCGGAGCCGCCTCAGCCCGCGCCCGTCGCTGGGCGGTCGCAGTCACGGTGCCGCACTTCCGTGCGATGTCGGACGAGGTGAACGCCGTGAGCTGGTGAATCCATGCCCAATGAGTTGACTAAAAACCCTCTCTGAGGTAATATTGTTCTTGTTGGGCGGGGAGGGCAACCCCGGCCGACACCCACGACAGACCATTCCGTGCGAAGGGCTTCACGCATGACCATCACCCTGGCCAGGACCTCCACCCGCAACGCGAGCCTCCCCGAGATCGTGAACATTCTCCGCGAGCAGCACTCCCGCAAGACCGACGTCGTCGCCCCCGTCCAGAACATCCGTGCGGCAGGTGGCCGACTGGTCATCGAGGGTGCGGACCACGACCTCACCCCGAGCGGCGTCACCCGCAAGGCTGCGGAATACCGGCTCACCGACGTGTGCGAGTCCGGCGTCGCCGAGAAGCTCGGCATCCCGCTCGGCTACCTGAGGAAGACCCGGATTGAGGCCCCGGAGCTGTGGGACGCCAACGTCAACGGATGGCTCGCCCACGAGAGCCGCGCCGACAAGTCGTTCATGGTCCGTACGCTGACGCCCGCCCCGGACGAGGAGACCGGCACCGCCCGCGCCTTCCTCAGCCCCAGCTACCGGATCATCGACAACCTGGACATTCTGGCCGCCGCACTCCAGGGCGTGCGGGACGCCGGAGTCGAGGTCCGGCTGGACAAGTGCGACCTCACCGACCGGAAGATGTACGTCAAGATCACCGCCCCGGAGATCAGCGCCTATGCCCCCGAGCTCCTGCGGGACTACCGAAGCCCGTTCAGCGGCGCGCGTGGTGCCGACAACCCCACCGTCTTCGCCGGGTTCGAGATCTCCAACTCCGAGACCGGGTGCGGGGCGTTCACCATCGTGCCCCGGCTGGTCGTTCAGGTCTGCGACAACGGGATGGTCATCACCAAGGACGTCATGCGGTCCGTGCACATCGGCGGCAAGCAGCAAGACGGAGTGATCCGGTGGAGCAACACCACCCAGTCCCGCACGCTCGAACTGGTCACCTCCCAGACCACCGACGCCGTCTCGACGTTCCTTGACCGTGACTACGTCACGCGGCAGCTGCGAGCCATCCAGGCGACCGCCGCCACCCGGGTGGCGAACCCGGAAGCCACCATCACCACAGTCGCCCAGCGGCTCAAGTTCACCGAGCAGAACCGCGCCGACATCTTCGCCCACTTCATTGCAGGCGGGGACCTGTCCGCCGGAGGCGTGATGCACGCCGTTACTTCCGTCGCCCAGACCCTCCCCGACGCCGACGACGCCCACGAGGTCGAGGCACTCGGCATTCGCGCCATGGAGCTGGCCGCCTCTCTGTGACCGACCCGCCGCCCGGCCCACCAGGGCCGGGCGGCCCCGGCCGGGAGCGCCGAGCCGCGGGGATCGACCCCGCGCCACGGCCCAACCCCGCGCGGCGCCGCCCGCTGCCCACCTTCACCCTTCCCGCACTACCAGGAGAACCCCACGTGCCGACCCTGCCCCACACCGGGCTCCAGATCCCAAACCAGCCCCGCTACGAGGTCACCAGCTGCCAGGAGCTGGCACTACTCAGGGCGACCCCGTTCCTGGCCACCCTCAGCCACGGAAGCCGCAAGATCGGCAGCGCCCAGAACTACGGGGACGGGGACGCCACAGAGTTCGTGCCCCACGGCGACTTCGCCTTGGCCGACTTCGCCCGCTTCGCCGACGCCTGCCGACTCGACGGCCAGCCCGTCAGCCTCTCCCTGCTGCTCGACCTCCTGATCGAGGAGTTCAACGTCGGCCGTTCGCTGCGCGCACAGGCACTCCAGGGCCGAACCCTGCTCCGCGAAGTCGGCCCCGAAGGAGGCGTCACCATCAGCGGCACCATCTCGATGCCCGCCACCGCGGACGACCGCCGCCGCGCGCACGCTGCTCTCAGGCTGCCGCTCACCGCCGGCGCCATGACCCAGTTCTGGAACGGCAACTGCTGGGAGCACCTTGCCGACGGCTCCAAGACCTGACCCGTCCCGGTGCAGCCAGGGACGCCCGGACCGCACCGAGGCCGACAAGGCCTCGCCCCGTTCACCGACAGGAGACAGCAGCATGCCCAAGTTCATCGTTCCCATCGACGTCATCACCGTCCACGTGGTGCCCGTGCTCGCACCCACCCCCGAAGCAGCCCAGGCAGAGGCGGAGCGCATCGTCGCGAGCGACCGGAAGACCTGGTTCGACCACACCGAGCCGCTGTGCGTCGGCGATGCCTACACCGAAGCCGAGTGGGACGCCCAGTCGAAGGGGAACACCTCCGCCGCCCAGTTCCACGCGCCGCGCATCGACTACCACCGGGACGACACGATCTGCCCGCCCGAGCACCAGCACGCCGCCAACGCCATTCCCCTGACCCGTGGATGCACCGGACGCGCCTACTCCGAGGCCAAGTGCAGCTGCGGCGACTGGTCGGTCAAGTACCTCGGCTGGCGCCACGCGGAGAAAGCGCGCCTCCAGCACCTGCGCACCGCGCACTGACAACTCGCTCCGACCCCAACCGATCAACGAGTGCGGCCCGGAGGGCAACCGGGCCACACCCTCCCACGAAACCCGAGAGAACAAGACCGTGACCCCGACCACCACCGACAGGGACGCGCTCACCGCAGACCTCACCGTCGGCATCCTCGGCGTCTGCGCGTTCGCCGTCTCCTTCACCCATGTCGTGCAGACCGCCAGCGCGGCCGGCCAGACCGGATGGGTGGCCTACGCCATCGCCGTGTCCGTCGAGCTGATGGCGCTCGGCGCCGTCTCCGAGATCCGCCGCCGCAACCGCGCCCGACAGTCGGCCCGCTGGCCCCGCGGAGTCCTGGTGCTCGGCGTGGCGATGAGCCTCGCCGCCAACCTCGCCGTCGCCCGGCCCACCCCGTGGGGGTACGTGATGGCCGCTTGGCCCAGCCTGGCGTTCCTCGCCGCCGCCGGAATCATCGAGTCCCGCCCGTCTGGGCAGCCGACCGAACCCGCGTCGCCACAGCCCGACGACGCGGACGGCCGCGGGCGTCAGGACGTTGCGGCCGACCCTCTGTCCCCGACCCAGCCGGACGACCGTACTCGCGCCCAAGACCTCGCCGCTGCGACCGACGACCCCCACACCGATACACCCGACGAGGAGCCGGCCACCGCGCCGCCGAGGGAGCGGCCGAGCAAGCTCCACGTCATCACCAGCCTGCTCGCCGCGATGCGCGCCGACCCCGACTGGCGCCCCGACTACGACGAGCTCACCGCCAGCAGCGGCTACAGCCGTTCCTGGTGCGAGAAGCGGGTCGCCGAAGCCCGCACTCTCCACGGCCGTACGAAACCCAGCCCCGTGCAGGAGCCCCTCGTCCACACGGACGACCCGCGGCCCCGCACCCCGATCCGCACCGCCCGGAGCGCCGACGACCGGCCTCTCCCACCCGCCTCCCGACCCGCACCGAACCCGTACGAGGAACCCGCACATGAACACCACCCTCCACATACCGCCGCAGCTGCGTGACGCCGACGCCTACGTGCTGAACAACAGCGCGGGCAAGGACAGCGCCGCGATGCTCCACCTGTGGGCCACCACCGCCACCGACGCGATGCTGGCCCGCACGGTGGTGCTCCACCTAGACCTCGGCGACGCCGAATGGCCGGGCGTCCCCGCCCTCGCCGCGCAGCAGGCAGCCACGTACGGACTACCCGTCGAGGTCCGCCGCCGCGAACGCGGCGGCGGCCTGCTCGACCTGGTCCGCGACCGGGGCCGCTGGCCTGGGCCCTCCACCCCCTTCTGCCGCAGTTACCTCAAGCGGGACGTGGCGCGGAAGTTCTACACCGAGCTGACCGGCCGCCTCGGCGTCACTGGCCGACCCATCCAGATCGTCACCGAGCTCGGACTGCGCGCCGCCGAGAGCACCGTCCGCTCTCGCCGTCCCACCATCGCCCTGGACCGCGGAGCCAGCTCCGGCCGTCGCCAGGTGACCACATGGCTGCCCATCCACCAGCTCAGCACCGACGCCGTGTGGAAGACCGTACGGGCCAGCGGCATCCCACCTCATCCCGTCTACCAACAACTCGACCGCCTCAGCTGCCGCCTGTGCCCGTTCGCCGGACGCCGCTCCCTCGTCACCGCCGCACGCATGGCGCCGGACACCGCGCTCGACTACGCCCTGGTCGAAGACGAAGTCGGTCAGCCCTTCCGCCGCGACCTGTCGATGGCACAGATCATCGAAGCCGCCGAGCGCGGGGACACCGAACCCGTACGGCCTCTGCGCCCGTACGGTGCCGCCCTCCATACGCTTCCGCACCGTACGGAGGGGTGCGCCGCATGACCCGTACCGACTCCACGACCTCCGACCTGCCGGTGGTCCTCAGCTTCGGCATGGGGGTGGATAGCGCCGCGCTCCTGGCCCGATGGCTCACCGAGCCGGTCAGCCGGGACTTCCCGCTCGACCGGCTGACCGTGCTGACCGCGATGACGGGCGACGAACCGGACGTCACCCGGCGCCTGGTCGAGCAGCACCTGCTGCCCCTGATACGCGACACCGCCACGAGGTTCGTCCAGATCAGCAGGACCAGCCAGCGCGGCGGCTACACCGTGCTGGACGACTCCCGCACCCCGCGCCGCCTGATCACCCGCGGGCCGTGGCGGCTGTCGGACGAACTCCGCGCCAGCGGCACCGTCCCGCAGATCGCCGCGAAACGGCGGCTGTGCAGCCTGCACGCGAAAGGAGACGTACTCGACGCCTGGCTGGGCGACGAGTTCCGCGGCGCCCCGTTCCGGCACGCGCTCGGCTTCGCCAGCGAGGAACTCCGCAGAGCGGAGAGGGACGAGGGCTTCACCGCCCTCGGCCGCATCCCCGAGTACCCGCTGATCGACGGGTGGGGATGGGACCGCCACCGGTGCGAGCAGTACCTGCTCGACCACTTCGGCGAACCGTGGACCAGGAGCGCCTGCGGATACTGCCCGTTCTCCGCAGGGCGGCGCGGGCGCGCCGAGCTGGTCGAGCGCTGGCGGGCGGAGCCGGCCATCGGCGCCCAAGCCCTCGCGCTGGAGTACACCGCGATGGCGCTCAACCCGCGCTCGAAGCTCTACGGCGACAGCGCCGCCCAGGACCTCGCCCGCGCCCACGGCCTGGCCGACATCCTCACCGAGTTCGAGCGCCACCTTCGGCGCCAGCGCTGGAGCGTCTACGAGGTCCGGCGGATCATCCACCCCCGACGCGGCGACCCCACCGTCAAGGGCGCCGCCTGGCGAAGCGTGCGCACCGTGTTCACCGGCAGCCGGACCGACGCCACCACCGCCCTCTCGGCCATGGCCGCTGGCCGAGCCAGCACCGACCAGTACGGAATCAGCAGAGCCGAGATCATCCCCCGCACCAGCGGGTTCCCCGCAGTCGAGATGGCCCTCGCCCTGGCACCGGCCGGCGTTGCCGACAAGGAACGCGCCAGCTTCGCCACCTGGTGGGAACGACTGCACCACCAGGCCGACCTCGTACCCCCGGTCACGCTCGCGGCGTGAGCGGAAGACGGGGGCCAGCAGCACGGCCGAAGCCGTGCCGACCTCAATGGATCGGCTGGGCAAGCCGCTGGCCCCCTCCCACGAAGACCGATCCCGAAAGACCGCTACCTCGCGCCGGTAGATTAGTCCATGTCGAGCCCGGGAGGGTTCTCCCCCTGAACAACCACCCCAAGGAGACCAGCCGATGCCCGCCCCGACGCTCGCCGAACGGCTGGACGCCGCCCCTTCGGACAGCCTCAGCGTCGCCGACATCGCGACCGCGACCGGACTGTCCGAAGCCACCGTCCGCCGCTTGGCCAAGGAGCCCGGCTGGCCCGCCGAAGCACCCGGCGACCACCGCCAGCAGCGGTACCCGCGGGAGGCCGTCGCCACGTGGATGCGCGACAACCAGGCCAGCCGCGTCAACCCCGAGGAACTGCCCGGCACCGACGACGACCGCGTCACCCTCACCGAGATCGCCAGCCGGACCGGTCGACTGCGCGAGAGCGTCAGCCGCATGCCCTCCACCTACCACAACAGCGCCGACCCGTTCCCCACAGCCGACCCGCTCGGCACCTACAACTGGGGCGAGGTCAAAGCCTGGCTCGGCCGACGATCCAGCCGTACCGGTCCCCGCGGAAGGACCCAGCCCCCCGCCGCCGAGTCCACCACCCCGCCGGTGCTCGACAAGGTCACCACCGCCATGATCGAGCGCCTGACCGGCAAGGGGAAGGAGGCCGTGAAGACCCTGGTGCGCAAGCCCGAGATCGCCGCACTCGCCACCAAGGTCGGCCGACTCCGGGTGTGGCCCGCCGACACCCTGCTGCCGCTGCTGTGGCAGCTCGGATACCTCCCGGCCTCCGGCCCGCTCAGCGGCGAGCAGCGCGCCGTCCTGGCCGAGCTCGGCTACCTGCCCGCTGAGGAGAAGCCGACCGCCGAGCAGCGCGCCGCGCTGGCCGAGTTCGGCTACGACGAACAGGGCAGCGTCGAACACCGGACCTGGCTGCGCGGACCCCACCGCACCGCGACCGAGCTGGCCAAGTACTACGGCGTCAGCCTCAGCGCGATCAGCAAGCGCATCGCCCGCGCCGAGGCCGCCGGCCAACCCGTGCCGCATCCGATCGACACCGAGGACGGCAAGCGCTACGACCCGAAGACGTTCGACGCCTTCTGGAACCCCCCGGCCGCCGGCTAGCGCTCTGGAACACGCCGACGGCGCTGCCGACCAACCCGGTCGGCAGCGCCGTCGGCATTCCACCCTTCAAAGCCCCGAGGAAGTCCGGGGCCACCCTTGGCTACCCCTACAAGGCAGCATCGGCCCGCACACCGCCGGAGCCGGCGACCTCCCCCTCCGACTCAGGCACCGAGGCCGCCACCAACCCAGCGCCGCGGCCGTCACCACGCGACCTCCCGGCCCCGGCAACCTCCGACAGGATCCCCCGGACGTCCGCCAGCGGCAGCCCCGTCAGTTCAGCGATCTGATCACGCGGCTCACCCAGACCCGCGAGCGCGGCCACCGCCTCCCGCGCCAGCCGCTCCGGCTCCAAGGCCGCCGCCTCCGCCTCCGCCAGGACCTTCTCCGCCCGGGACTGCGCGGTCGCCCGCAGGTGCTCCACCCTTCCCGTCTGTTCGTAGAAGTCAGCCAGCGCCGACTCCACCTGCCGCTCACGCTGGAGACGCGCCGCATCCCGCACTGCCTTCGCCTGCTGCGCCGCTCGAACCGCACTGGCCCGCGACGCCGAAATTCGTCCGCTCATACACCGAACATAGTCAGCATCGGCCATATTGCAAACCCCTTTGAATCCCTCTCGATAAGCATTGATAAACGTCGAGAGAATTCGATAGTAAAACCGAGTCGCATGTCACATGCTCGCCCCGACTGGCGCTCTGAGCTGCCACATCAGAAGCAAGGCCAAGTCATCCAGACACCTCTTGCAGATATTCTGAGCATGGTCCGCTGCGCGGGGCTAAAGTGCCGCTATGGCAATTGGCGAGGCAGGTGGAACGGCGGCTCGAATAGCTGCCGCGCCTACCCTCGCCCAGGTATCGGAAAGCTGGGGGTGGTCGCGTTGATGACCATCCACAAGCTCACCGCCGGCAACGGCTACACCTACCTGACGCGCCACGTCGCGGGCGGCGACGTACAGCGTCAGCGGGGGCAGTCCGCGGAGGACTACTACACCCAGAAGGGCAACCCGGCCGGCGTCTGGCTCGGCCGCGGAGCGCCCCTGCTCGGGCTCGACGGGACCACCGTCACCGAGCAGCAGATGAAGCACCTGTTCGGCCTCGGCCAGCACCCGGACGCCGAGCGGATCATCGCCGAGCACCTGGCCGCAGGCGTGCGCGCCGACATGGACGAGGACCAGCTCAAGGCCGTCCAGGCGGCCGCGATCAAGGCCGCCACCCTGGGCCGCAAGTACCCCGAGTACGAGCCTCTGGATCCGTTCGCCGACCGCGTCGAGTGGCGCCTGGCCGTCATCGAGAAGGAGACCCGGCGCACCCCCACCAGCGCCGAGATCAAGAAGGTCCAGAACGAGGAGTCCCGCCGCCAGCGCGCCGCCGTCGCCGGGTTCGACCTGGTCTTCGCCCCGGTGAAGAGTGCGGCGGTGCTGTGGGCGCTGGACGAGCGCCCCGAGGTCCGCGCCGCCGTCCGCGAGGCCCACGAGTCCGCCCGCGACGCCGCACTGGAGCTGCTGGAGGAGCACGCCGCGCACACCCGCACCGGCAGCACCGGCCAGGCCCAGATCGACACCAAGGGCCTGGTCGCCGTCGCGTTCGACCACTACGACTCCCGGGCGGGCGATCCCAACCTGCACACCCACGTCGTCATCGCCAACAAGATCCAGGGCGTCGACGGGAAGTGGCGCTCGCTGGACGCCCGCGGCCTGCTGGCGATGACCGTCGCCACCTCCGAGTTCTACAACTCCCGCTTCGAGACCGAGCTGACCGCCCGGCTCGGCGTGACCTTCGAGGCCCGCGAGGACGCGGTGGCCAAGCGCCAGCCAGTGCGCGAGATCGCCGGCGTCCCGCTGGAGGCGATCACGCACTTCTCCTCCCGCCGGACCGAGATCGAGGCCCGCTACGAGCAGCTCCTGCGGGAGTACCGGCGCGAGCACGGGCACGACCCCTCTCGCGGCATGACCCACCAGCTCGCCCGCCAGGCCAACCTCGACACCCGCGAAGGCAAGAAGGCCGCCCGCTCCCTGGAGGAGATGCGCGCCGACTGGACCCACACCGTCACCACCGCCCACGGCCAGGACATCGTCCAGCGCGTGATGGCGGCCGTCCCCGCACCCGAGAACACCCCGGCCACCGCCCAGCAGGAGGAGCCGAAGCCGGTCGAGATCCCCACCCTGGCCGCCGCCGTGATCACCGCCGTCGGCGAGGAGCGCGCAGTGTGGACGGTGTGGAACCTGCGCGCCCACGCCGAGCGCCTGGCCCGCTCCGAGCACCCCACCACCAGCACCGCCGAGTACCAGCAACTGGTCGAGGCAATCGTCACCGAGGCCGTCTCACCGGCCCACAGCGTCCGCGTCGACGCCCCCGCGCTGCTCAACGAGCCCGCAGAGCTGCGCCGGGCCAACGGCGACTCCGTGTTCGTCCGGCACGCCTCCACCCGCTACACCAGCACCGTCATCCTGGACGCCGAGCGACGCCTGGTCGACGCCGCCCTCACCTCCGTCAACGAGGGCTTGAACCCGGCCTTCGTCGGCGCCGCGATCGACGGCTTCGAGGCCCGAAATCGTGCGCTCGATGAGGGCCAGCGCGCCCTCGTCACCGCGTTCGCCACCGACACCCGGCTGCTCTCCCTGGGCCTGGGCCCGGCCGGCTCCGGCAAGACCACCGCGATGCAGGCGTACGTCCACGTCGCCAACCAGGCCGGCCGGCGCGTTGTCCCGCTCGCCACCTCCGCGGCCTCCGCCGCCGTCCTCGCCAAGGACCTCAAGCAGCCCGCCGAGAACCTCCACAAGTTCATCTGGGAGCACACCGGCGGCACCTGGGCCGCCCAGCTCAGCAGCGGCCAGAACGTGCCGTTGAACCGGGCCGGCTTCGTGCTGAGCCCGGGTGACGTCGTCCTGGTGGACGAGGCCGGGATGGCGGGCACCCTGAACCTGGACCGCCTCACCCGCATCGCCGCCGAGCGCGGCGCGAGCGTGCGCCTGCTCGGCGACTACCGCCAGCTCAGCAGCGTCGAGGCAGGCGGCGCGCTGCGGCTGATCGCCGCCGAAGCCGGCGCCGTCGAACTCACCATCCTCCACCGGTTCAGCAACAAGGACGAGGCCGCCGCCACCCTCAAGATCCGCACTGGCGACAGCGCAGGGCTGGACTTCTACTTCGCCAACCAGCGGGTGGTCAGCGGCTCGCGTACCGCCATGGTCGAGGCCGCGTACGAGGGCTGGAAGGCGGACATGCTCGCGGGCCGCACCACGCTGATCAGCGCCCGCACCGGCACCGACGTCACCGCGCTGTCCGCCCGCGCCCGCGAGGACCGCGTGGCCGCCGGCCAGGTCGAGACCGACGGCGTGCTGCTGCGCGACGGCAACCGTGCGGGCCGCGGCGACTGGATCGTCACCCGCGAGAACAACCGCAAGATCACCACCAACCGGGGCGCTGACTTCGTCAAGAACGGCGACGCCTGGCAGGTCCTCAAGCGGTACGAGGACGGCTCGCTCAAGGTCCGCCACATGGAGCACCGCGGACGCCTCACCCTGCCCGCCGAGTACGTCGCAGCCAACGTCCAGCTGCTCTATGCCTCCACCATCACCCGCTCCCAGGGCGGCACCGTCGACACCGCCCACCCACTGGTCACCGACGACACCACCCGCGAGGAGTTGTACGTCCAGCTCAGCCGCGCCCGTCACACCACCACCCTCTACACCGCCACCCACGAGCTGCTGCCGTTCGAGACCGACGAGCAGCTCGATCAGCCCAAGAACGACCCCGACTCCTTCGCCGCCCGCGAGGTGCTGGAGCGCGTCTTGGGCCGCGAAGGTGCCCAGCTCTCCGCCACCGAGACCATCCGAGGAGCCCAGGAGGACGCCGTCTCCCTGGCCACCCTGGTGCCCCGCCACCAGCACGCCGTCGAGACCCTGACCGCCCCCTACTACCAGCAGCTGATCCACCGCCTGTTCGGCCCGGCCCTCGCCGAGCAGATCACGACCGACGACGCGATGACCGCCGTCACCCGCGCCCTGCGCACCGCCGAAGCTGCCGGCTGGCAGCCCGAGCGCCTGCTTGCCGCCGCCACCTGGCGCGGCGACCTGACCACTGCCGACTCCCCGGCCCAGGCCCTTGCCTGGCGCCTGAACACCATTACCGACGACCGCCCCGCCCCCGCCCACCTCAACGCCCCCACCACCGCCGACACCACCCGCTACGCCGCCCTGGTCGCGCAGCTCACCGGCCTGCCCGCCCACCGCCTCGATCCCGAGACCGCCACCGTCGAACCGGTCGCCCTGCGCATCGCGCCCACCGCCGCCCAGGCCCCCGACGCGCACCCGCACGTCTCCACCGACACCCTCAACCGCTACGCCACCACCGCTGCCACCACGCTCAACACCACCACCGACAACATCACCGCCCACCCGCAGTGGCCCCACCTCGCCGGCGCCCTGGCCGCCGCCGACCGCACCGGCCGCGACACCACCACCCTGCTCACCACCGCCGCCACCCAGACCACCGGCGCGAGCGACCCGGTCACCGCCCTGACCCGCGCCGCCCGCACCAACCTGGCCGCCGACGGCATCCCCGAACACCACCAGCAGGCCCCCGAGAACCTCCGCCACCAGGCCCTCATCACCACCGTCCTCGGCAACGAGCACGCCACCCGCGTACGCAACGAGAACACCTGGCCCGCCCTCACCGCCGCCCTGCGCCGCGCCGAGACCGCCGGCCACGAACCCGCCGTACTGCTGCGCCAGGTCGCCGAGAGCCGCCCGCTCACCGGCGCCGACAGCCTCAGCCAGGTCCTCGCCTGGCGCATCGGCCGCCACCTCGCCGCCGACGCCCCGGCCACCGCCGCCCAGCAGGGCGACCGCGCCGAAGCGGAGCTGTGGCGCACCCTCGCCTGGACCCTCAAGACCATCGAGAACACCGGCACCACCGCGGAGACCGCCCTCTCCGAGACGACCGGTCGCACCGCGCTGCCCGAACTCCTCCAGCACGCCCAGCAGCAGGCCCTCGCCCGCACCCGCCCCGCCTCCGGCCGCGCCGACCTCCCGGCGTGGATCAGCCCGGCCCCGCACTCCACCGCGGCCAACCCGCGCCACCACGAGTACCTCACCGAGAGCACCGCGCTGATCGCGGGTCGCATCTCGGCCCTCGGCGACCGCACCGCCGAGAGCCGCCCGGAGTGGAGCCGTACCCTCGGCGAAGCCCCGGTCGACCCCGCTCTGCGTACCCACTGGCAGCAGCAACTCGCCGTCGTCGCCGCCTACCGCGACCAGTACAAGGTCACCGACGACACCGCCGCCCAGCCTGCCGGTCCCTACATCGAAGAAGGCCGAACCGGCCACCACGCCTACTGGCAGGCAGCCGAAGCAGCCATCACCGCCCGCCGCATCGCCACCGCCCCGAACCCCCCGACGGCGGCCACCGCGGACAACGACCAGCAGGCTCGCCGCCGACTCGCCGCCGACGTCTACCGCACCCTGCCCGAGGCCGACCAGACCGAGATCCTGCGCACCGTCGCCGCCCGGACCGGCGCCACCTGGCTCACCGGCCGCCCCCGCCTGGACGACGCCGCCCTGGCCCAGCAACACATTGCCGAACACGTCAGCACGGTGCTCGCCGAACGCCGCCAACTCACCACCGAGGCCACCCAGTCTGAGCAGCAGCAAGCGGAGGAGCGCCGCCAGCCGACCCTCGCCGAACGCCGCCGAGCCGGCCGCCAGGCCGAACGCCAGGCCCACCGCGACCAACTCCAGCAGCGCGGCGGACAGCCCGCCACCCGCGCCGCGCGGCCCGCGCCGAACCGCCGAGTCGAGCCCGCCGACCAGCGCCAGGCCCCGGCCCAGCGTCCGGCCGAGCCGAGGCCGCCGCTCCAGCCGCGCCCGCAGCAAGTCCAGCAGGACCAGCAGAGCCCGCGCCTTCGCTGACCGGCGGTCACCGTTCCCGGATGTCGGCGGCCGGAGTCGGAGATCGCACGCTGAGATCCGCTAAAGCGGGCGATCCGTGTGTCTGGCGATGGGCGTGACGCCCTGGGGGCAGGTGATGACGCAAGCGGGCCCGTCACCCTCGGCGAGGAGAGCGATGGGCTCCAAATGGCTGATGCTTCGTCAGCTACTGGCGTTGCCATTTCACACTCATTTCATATGAGAGGATGTTAAGTCCGTTTCTGGTAGCGGCCGCGTCCAGGTTGGTCGAGGATTCCCTGGCGGACGAGTCGTCCCAGGCGGGAGCGGGTGACGTTGATCGAGGGCTCGTCGGTGGGCAGGCCGAGGAGTTCGTGTAGTTCGCGAACCCGGAAGACCTGCCGGGGATGCTCGTTGAAGGCGGTCACGATGCGCTGGTAGACGGTGGCGGTCTCCGCGGAGGCCGGTTCGTGGTCGGGCAGGGCGAGGGCGTCGATGACCTTGCCGGTGGTGACGATCTCGGCGAGGCGGGCCTCGACCTCGGTGAGGGCGCTGGTGAGTTGGTCGATCTGTTCGCGCAGGTAGTCGGCGCGTGCGGCGGTCTCGTCGTGTTCGGCCTGCAGCAGCCGCAGGAGTTCGGTGACGTTCACGCGGCCAGCTCGACGTCGTCGCGCCAGGCGGGGCTGGGGGTGGTGAGGCGGCGGATCATGCCGGCGGTGGAGGCCCAGTAGACACGGAAGGCGGCGTTGTCCAGCCGGTGGTCGTAGTCGCGGGCCAGGCGCCGGTGGAGCATGAGGGTGCCGTTGACCTGCTCGACCACCCATCGCTTCGGTTGCGGGACGAACCCCTTGCCCGTGTCGTCGGGGTTGCGCCGGACCACCTCGACGGTGATGTCCTTCACCGCCCCGTGGATGATCACGGCGTCCTTGAAGCCCTGGTCGACCAATGCCTTCTCCAGGCGCATCCCGCACCGCTGGGCCACCTGGTCCAGCAGAGCGATGCCGGCCTCGTTGTCGTGCGCGCTCGCGGCGAGGACCACCACGCCGATGACCAGGCCCAGCACGTCGACGGCCAGTCCCCGCTTCCTGCCGGGCGTCTTCTTGTTCACGTCCAGCCCCGTGGTCTCCTTCGGCACCCCGGCCGCCGCACGGACGGACTGGGTGTCGATGATCACCAGGAACGGGTCCTCTAATCGACGGGCCCGCTCCCGCACCTGGCAGCGCAGGATCTCCTGGATCCGCTGGTCGAGACCGTCCTGGCGCCACAGGGTGAAGTAGTAGAACACCGCCGACCAGGCCGGTAAGTCGTGCGGCAGGAGCCGCCACTGACACCCCGTCCTGTTCTGGTACAGCAGCGCGTTCACGACCTCGCGCAGATCGCAGGAGCCCGGGTCCCCGGTCGCCGACCGAGACACCCGCTCCTGCTTCCAGGCGGTGACCAGTGGCTCGATCAAGGCCCACTGCCCGTCGGACAAGTCCGTTGAGTACGGCATCCGTTTCATGCCCGGCCCCATCATGCACACGACACCGCAGTCAGCCCGAACGGCCCCCTACCCACGAACGGGCGATACCAGATCATCCAGAAACGGACTTAACGCCCTCTGAGGTCCTTCACTCCCTTCACGGCTCCCGCGGAGGGCTTGCTGGGCTTCCATGGCTGGTACGCATCCGTAGCCTGGGCCGGGATCGCGATCAATGCGGACACCAGTACTGCTGCGGAAGCTCCTACCAACCACTGCTGAAATACTTTTTGACGAAACGTCATATTTATCATTTGATGATGCGTCAAGTATAGTTCTTCAACGTCCACTTGTCATCTTTCCTGGCGAGGCATGTGCATTTTTTCGTCTCTTTTATTAGCTGCGCGAGGGCAGCACGGATTCCCCGACTCGGTGTCCGATGTCGGGTTTGATGGTGATCATGGCAAGGGTTGCCATCTGCCGTCACCAGCCAAGTTGGTCCCATCTAGCCAATTTTGCGAACTCTTTGCCTAGGGTTCGCCTGACATAGCGGGCAAATATCCGACAAGATCCTCAATTTGCTTCGAAGAGTCGCCTAGGTGACCTCCGGTCAAGTCCTGCCGTATGCGATTCTCCTGCCGGATGTCGGCGCCTGCCGTCATCCGTTCCGTGAACGAAAGGGCTGGGGGCTTCCTGTGCCACCTTCCACACCAACAAGACGTGTGCTCGCCGCAGCGCTCGGCG
>NZ_JNYE01000137.1 GCF_000717185.1 Kitasatospora phosalacinea
TACCGCGCCCTGATGCGGTCGATCCACCCCACTCGCACAAACCCGCCAACCACTCGAAGCGACCTCACCGAAGCCGCTTGACATCCATAGGAGCATCCGGGTCCGCCGCGGCCCGGGCGGGACGGCACTGCCGCCTCGCCCGGGCCGCGGCGCTGCGGGCGGCCGGAGCGGCCCGGTGCCCGCGGCCCGAGGGGTTGGATATGTTGACATAGGTATGAAGGTGTATCTAATCTGGGGCGGTGCCCTCCCCCCGTGCTCGCAGTGAGCAAGTCGACTCCACCGCCGAGGCGTTGGTGTCGGTCCTGCCCGTGCTGAACCGGGTGCTGGAGCGGCAGGTCGCGCTGGACTTCCCGCACCCCGGGCTGCCCGAGGGGCAGCTCGCCCTGCTGCGGCTGGTCGAGGAGCACGTGGGCATCACGGTCCGCGAGGCCGCCGAGGTCCTGCTGATGAAGCCGAACAACGTCAGCGCCCTCGTCTCGCAGCTCACCGAGAAGGGCCTGCTGGAGCGTCGGCAGGACGCCGACGACAAGCGCGTCGCCCACCTGCACCCCACGCCGCTGGCCGCTTCGCGGCTGGCCGAGGCCCGGGCGATCAAGACCGCCCACCTGACGCGGCTGCTGGCCACGCTCACCGACGGGGAGCAGGACGCCCTCGGCTCGGCCCTCGGCGCCCTGAACTCACTCGCCCGGCGCCCCCACTCCGCCGGCTGACCCCCCGGCACCGCCCGCCCGGGCCCGGAACCCCGTTCCGGCGCGCCCCGGCACGTCCGGCGGCTGCCGACGGTGCTCCGGCGCGCGTCCGTGCCGTGAACGCGGACCGGCGCGGCGTTTCCGTCAACTCCCTTCCAGACAAGGCACCTTCATGCCCTCCTCCACCCCGGTGGACCGCACCGCCCTGCCCGTACGGACCGAACCGCCCGGGCAGTCCGGCGGGCGGCGCGCCAACCCGTGGCTGACGCTGGTCGCCGTCGCGATCGGCCTGTTCATGGTCAACCTCGACGGGTCGGTGGTCTCGATCGCCAACCCGGAGATCGGCCGCGACCTGCACGCCTCCACCTCCGACCTGCAGTGGGTCACCAACGCCTACCTCCTGGCGATGGCCGCCGCGCTGATCCTCGGCGGCAAGCTCGGCGACCGCTTCGGCCGCCGCACCTTCTACCTGGTCGGCGTCGCCGGGTTCGTCGCCTCCTCGGTGATGATCGGCCTGATCGGCTCGGTGGGCGGCGTCATCGCCTTCCGCGCCCTGCAGGGCCTGTTCGGCGCGCTGCTGATCCCCAACACGCTGGGCCTGCTGCGCGCGGTCTTCCCGCCCCGGCAGTTCGGCACCGCGGTCGGGCTGTGGGCGATGGTCGCCTCCTGCTCGACCGCGCTCGGCCCGATCGTCGGCGGCCTGCTGGTGGAGCACGTCAGCTGGGAGTCCGTCTTCTACGTCAACGTGCCCATCGGCATCGGCGCGCTGGTCTTCAGCCTGCTCGTCCTGCCGCAGAGCAAGGACTCCACCGGGCAGCACCGCTTCGACCTGGTCGGCGTCGCCGTGCTGGCCCTCGGGCTGGTCGCCCTGGTCTTCGGCGTGATCAAGGGCGAGAGCTGGGGCTGGAGTTCGGCCGCAACCCTGGGCACCCTGGCGGGCGGCCTGCTGCTGCTGGCGCTCTTCGCCCGGTACGAGACCCGGGTCGCCCACCCGCTGCTGCCGATGCGGCTGTTCCGCAGCCCGGCCCTGACCATCGGCACCGTCGTCACCGCGATCAACTTCTTCGTCCTGCTCGGCGTCATCTTCTTCCTGATGCTCTACCTGCAGAACGTCCGCGGCCTCAGCCCGGTCGAGGTCGGCGTGCGCACCCTGCCGATGAGCCTGGCCTCCGTCGCCGCCGCCCCGCTCGGCGCCGCCCTGACCGGACGCTTCGGCGCCCGCCTCACCATGCCCGCGGGCATGCTGCTGGAGGCCGTCGCCGCGCTGTGGATGAGCACCTGGGACAGCCACTCCGCGTACGGGGCGATGTGGCCGCCCTTCGTCCTGATCGGCCTCGGCGTCGGCATGGTGATGTCCGCCTCCTCCGACGCCATCGTCGCCAACGCCCCCGTCCGCGACGGCGGTGTGGCCAGCGGCCTGCAGGCCACCGCCCTGCAGATCGGCGGCGCGCTCGGCACCTCCGTCCTGGTCTCGCTGGTCAGCGGCCGGGTCGGCGCCACCCTGGTGCACGAGTTGACCGGCGCGGGCGTGCCGGAACCCGCCGCCCAGGGCTTCGCCGCCGCCAAGGACGCCGTCGCCATGGGCATCGCCCCCGTCGACGCCGCCGTGCCCGCCCAACTCAGGGCCGCCGTCGTCGAAGGCAGCGGCAACGCCTTCATGAACGGCGTCCACACCGCCGTCCAGGTCACCGCTGCCCTGTGCGTCATCGGCGCCCTCCTCGCCGCCGCCGGACTGCGCCACGGCACCCGCAAGCCGACCGCCGCCCACGCCTGAGCAGCCGAGGCGGAGGCGCCCGGCCGGTGGATCCCGGCCGGGCACCTCCGCCTCGGCACTTCTGCGGTTGCCCGTCGGCGCGCACGCCGGTCGCAGTGCCTCCTCCGGGCGGAACTCCTCCGCCCGGGCCAAGGGCTCCGCCCGGGCCGCACCACCGCCAGGCAGCCCGCAGAGTGATCGTCCCGAACCCGACCAGCACCCCGCGGCGAAGCGGGCAGCAGAGTCCGCACGCGTCGCGGAGCCGGGCCCCGGTTCCGGGCCCTGGTTCCGGGACGCGGCCTGGCGACGGGTGCAGGTCAGCAGGTGCCGAGGTCCTGCCAGACGCCCCACTGGCCGGTGGTGCCGGGCTCCTCGCCCAGCGTCCACCACTTGGCGCTCCACCGGTGGCCCTTCCACGAGACGGTGTTGCCACCGGTGTAGACCTGTGTGCCGACCCAGGAGGCGGTGGAGCACGCCGGGGCGGTGGCGGTACCGGTCACGGTGAGCGTGTAGGTCGCGGAGGACGTGGCCGAGGTGCCGGTCAGCGCGCCCTTGACCGTCAGGGTGTAGGTGCCGGGGACGACCGTGGACACGGTCGACACCGACAGGGCGGCGCTGGAGCTCCCGTTGACCGAGGACGGGCTGACCGAGGCGGTGACCCCCGTGGGGACGCCGCTGACCGTCAGCGCGATGGACGTGTTCGAGCCGTTGTTGATGATGGCCGTGCTCACGGTCGCGGTGGTCGACGATCCGGCGGTCACCGTGCCCGAGGACGGGCTGACCTGCACCTGGATGGCGGGCACCAGGACGCTCGACGCGGAGGGCGACGGGGAGGGGGCGGTGGACGGGGCCTCGACGTACGGGGCGAAGGCCCGGGCGGGCAGTGGGGTGCCCGCCGCGTGGGCGGTGCCGGTTCCGGTGCCGGTGAGCGCCACGCCGACGACGGTGGCGGTGACGGCTCCGGCGAGCAGGGCTCGGAGTGGTGCGCGAACGGGTCCGGACATGGACCGCGCTCCCTTCGAAGGTGGGGGACTTCGGCGACCTGAAGCACTCTGGTCTCTGGCCCGGACCCATACTGGTGGTCCGGGCCACCCGACTGTCAAGAGTCCTCACCGACCCTTGGGTTCAGCACGCGGCCCCCGGACGGGCCGCGACCCGGCCCCGGGCCGACTACCAGGTCACCGCGGGTTCTCCCCGGGCGGCGGGGAACTCCCGGAGCCGGTCGGGTCACACGGGGGGCTCGGGGTCGTACTGGATGCCGCGGCGCACCTCGCGGGCGCGTTCGGGGGAGTGCAGGCGGGCGACGAGGTGGAGGGCCATGTCGATGCCGGCGGAGATGCCGGCGGAGGTGATGAGGTCGCCGTCGTCGACGAAGCGGGCGTCGGGGCGGACCTCGGCGGTGGGTTCGAGGGTGGCGAGCAGGTCGAGGGACGCCCAGTGGGTGGTGACGGGGCGGCCGTGCAGTAGGCCGGCCCGGGCGTAGACGAGGGCGCCGGTGCAGACGCTGGTCGTCAGGGAGGCCGCGGAGCTGAGCCCGCGCACCCAGTCGACGTGGTCCTGGTCCTCCAGGAGGGGGCGGGTGCCCTGGCCGCCGGGGTGCAGGAGGACCTCGGGGGCGGGCATGGTCTCCCGGGAGAAGTGCGGCAGGATCGTCAGGCCTTTCGCGCACAGGACGGGGGCCCCGTCCCGGGAGACGCAATTCACCCGCCAGCCGTCCTCGGGGAACTTCCGCGTCCAGTAGGAGAGCACCTCCCACGGGCCGATGGCGTCCAGTTCCTCGACGTCGGGGAAAAGCAGGATCGCGATCTCGCGGAATTTCGTGTCGCTCATGGCGACCATCAAAACAGACGGCCCGTGCCGTGGCCAGTGCCGGGGCGCCGCGGCCGGACCCGGTGCGGCGGAGTGCCCGGAGCGGGCGCGTCCGGTCGGCGGGCGGCTTCCTGACGTGCCGTTAAGTCGCCACAACGGCCGATGACTTGCAAGATCTCAGATCGCGAGACCGATCGTTGACGCTGGCCTAGACCTCTGTGTAGGTTGCAGCCTCGTTGAACGAGCACCGACAGTCGCCACGGGGGGCGCACTGCGCTGCGCGATATTCATTTCCGGTTCCGCCGAAGTGCTGCCCCCCGCTTTTCCGCGTCGTTTCCCCCGACCTCAGGAAGCCATCAGTGGACAGCAGAGAAGAAGTGCACAGGCGGACGTTCTCCGCACACGGCGGGACCGCACCGCTCACCTGGGGACAGCTCGCGATCTGGAAGACGATCGCCTGGATGGGGGACGAGGCGCACTACTTCAACGTCCGCCGGCTGGTCGACCTGCCCGAGGGCGTCACCGTGGACGGGGCGGTCGAAGCGGTCGCCCGCCTCGTCGCCCGGCACGAGGCGCTGCGGACCAGGTGGGAGGCCGGGGCGGAGGAGCCGTCGCAGACGGTCTCGGCCGAGGGGACCGTGGACGTCCTGGTGGTCCCCGTCCCCCTGGAGGGCGCCCGGGAGAGCGCCGAGGAGCGCACCGTCGCCCAGGCCGCCGGGAAGCTGCCCGGCGCCGACGGGATGCCCGGCCGCTTCACCGTCTTCGCCCACGGCGACACCGCCCTGCACATCGGCATGGTGGTCACCCACCAGGCCGTGGACAGCTGGTCGATGCGGGTGATGGAGCGGGAACTGCGCCTCCTGGCCACCGGCGGACAGCCCGACGCCGACGCCTGGCAGCCGAGGGACCAGGTCGCCGTCGAACGCGCGCCCGGCGGGGCCGCCCGCAGCAAGGGCGCCCTGCGCTACTGGGAGCGGAACCTGGAGAAGGCGCCCGCGACGATGTTCGGGCCGTCCCCGCAGGGCGCCCCCGAGGACCCGGAGCGCTTCGTCCGGCTCGGCATGGACTCGCCCGCGCTGGCGATCGCCGCCACCGCACTGGCCGACCACTGCCGGACGTCCGTCTCCACCGTCCTGCTCGCCGCCACGTCCGCCGTGGTGGGCCGCTTCGCGGGCCGGGACTCCGTCGTGCTCCAGCTGATCGCCTTCAACCGGGTCGACCCGCGCACGGACGCCCTGGTCGGCTCCATGACGGAGAACGCCCTGTTCACCGTCGACGGCGTGGACCGCGGCGACTTCGCCGACCTCGTCACCCGCACCCACGACCGCGCCATGCTCGCCTACCAGCACGCCCGCTACCACCCCCTGGAGCTCGACCGGCTGCTCGACCGCCTCACCGAGCAGCGCGGCGCCCGCCCCGACCTCGGCTGCTTCTTCAACGACGCGCGGCTCCAGGACAGGTGGCCCGACACGCTCGAACCGCTCCCCACCGAGCCCGGGGCGGTCGAGCGGCTGCGCGCCCGCACCCGCATCCACGTCGAGGGCACCTGGGCCGCCCAGGACGCGACGTTCTTCGCCCACACGACCTACTCGCCGGACTCGGCCCGGTTCTTCGTCATGGCGGACACCCTGCTGCTGCCCCGCACCGGCATCGAGGAGAGCCTCCGCGAGACCGAGCGGGTGGTCCTGGACGCCGCGCTGCGGCTCGCCGCCGCACCGACCCCGCCCGAGGGGGAGAAGTGACGGCCGCACCGCGCGGAGCGGTCGCGCTGCTCCGCGCCCGCACGGCCCGCTGGCTGTCCATCGCCCGCCTGCTGCCCGCCGCCGGCCGCCCGCTCCTCGCCGCGGCCCTCGCCGTGAACCTCGCGCTGGGGCTGCTGCCGGTGGCGTTCATGATCGCCACCGCCGTCACGGTCTCCCGGCTCCCCCGGGCCGCCGCCGACGGCGGCCACTGGGACGCCCTGCTGACCCCCCTGGTCACCGCCCTCGCGGTCTTCCTGCTCTCGCAGGTGCTGCGGCCGTTCCAGACCGCCGTGGCCGAGACGGTCACCCGGGCCGTCGACGGCCACTGCGCGCACCGGATGCTGACGGCCACGACGGTGGACGCGCCGCCCGCCGCGCTCGACCGGCCGGAGGCACTGGACCGGCTCGCCGACGCCCGCTCCGCCTTCGACCGGGCCATGCCCAGCCCGGGCGACGCCGTGGCGGGCCTGGTGAACCTCGTCGCCCGCTACAGCCAGCTCCTGGCCTGCCTCCTCGTGCTCGGCGCCGTCCTGAACCCGTGGACCGCCGTGCTCGCCGGAGCCACCGCGCTCGTCATCCGCTCCGTCAACCGCGGCTCCCTCGCGGCCTACGTCGAGTACTGGAAGAGCCTGGCGGGCGAGCGCCGCAAGTCCGCCTACCTGCGGACCGCCGCCGTCGACGCCTCCGGCGGGAAGGAAGTCCGCCTGCTGGGCGCACTGCCCTGGTTCCGCGCCCGCTACCGGGCCGAGGCCGTCGACTACCTGGCGCAGCTGTGGAAGGAACGCCGCCGGCTGCTGCTGCTCCCGTTCGCCGGCCTCGCGGTCGTCGCCCTCGTCGGCGCGGCGGGCAACCTGCTCGTCCTCGCCACCACCGTCCCCCCGGGCAGCGACGGCGCACTGGCGCTCGCCCTGACCGTCCAGTGCCTGCTCGTCCCGCTGCGCTTCGGCGTCTACTTCCCCGAGAGCGACGTGCAGACCCAGTACGGGATGCTCGCCCACCAGGCGCTCACCGACTTCGTCGAGCAGGCGGGCCGCGAACCGGTGCCCGACCGGGCGCGGCCGGTGCCGCAGCTGTCCGAGGGCATCGCGTTCCGCGGCGTCGACTTCGGCTACCCCGGCGCCGACCGGCAGGTCTACCGGGGCCTGGACCTGGTGATCCCCGCCAACCGCTCCACCGCGGTGATCGGCCTCAACGGCGCCGGCAAGACCACCCTGGTCAAGCTGCTCGCCCGGGTGCACGAACCCGTCGCGGGCCGGATCGAGGCCGACGGCGTCCCGCTGACCGCCATGGACCCGACCGCGTGGCGCCGCCGACTGGCCGTCGTCTTCCAGGACTTCAACCGCTACGACCTGACGCTCGCCCAGAACGTCGCCCTCGGGGCCGCCCACCGCCCGCCGGACCGGGACGCCGTCACCGCGGCCCTGGCCCGGGCCGGCGCCCGGGAGGTCCTGGACGCCGTCGGCCCCGACACCGTGCTCTCCGCCGCCTACCAGGGCGGCCGGGACCTCAGCGGCGGCCAGTGGCAGCGGGTCGCGCTCGCCAGGGCCCTCTACGCGGTCGACTCCGGTGCCGAGGTCCTCGTCCTGGACGAACCGACCGCCCAGCTCGACGTCCGGGCCGAAGTCGCCTTCTACGAGCGCTTCCTGGAACTCACCCGCGGCACCACCAGCGTGGTCATCTCGCACCGCTTCTCCACCGTCCGGCGCGCGGACAACATCGTCGTCGTCGAGGACGGCGCCGTCGTCGAGCACGGCGACCACGACAGCCTGATGCGCGAGGGCGGCCGGTACGCGACGCTCTTCCGGCTCCAGGCCGACCGATTCGACCCGGCCCCGGACGAGAGCGCCCCCGGCCGCGAAGGAGCCCTGCGATGAAGGACCTGTGGCGCGCCGTCGCCCACTTCGCCCGGCTGTCCTGGCGCGTCGACCGGCGCCGCCTGACCACCGGCCTGGGGCTGCTCCTGCTCGGCTGCCTGGCCACCCCCGCCCTCGCGGTGGCCCTCAAGCACCTGGCGGAGGCCCTGCTCGACGACCGCGGCCCCGCAGCCGTCGGCTGCGCCCTGGTGGCCGCGCTGCTCCTCGTCGCCGAACTGATGCTCGGCCACTTCGCCCACCTGCACTACTTCGAGCTCGGCGAACTCGAGGAGGTCGAGCTCCAGAACCGGCTGCTGGCGGCCTCCGGCGGCCCCGACACCCTGGAGCGCGTCGGCACCCCGGAGTTCGCCGACGCCCTGCACCTCGTCCGCGAAGAGGTGGTCAGGACCAGGTCCGCGCTGGAAGCGGCGCTCCAACTGGTCGCCATCGGCGTCCAGACCGTCGTCACCATGGCACTGCTGGCCCTGGTCGAACCCGTCCTGGCCCTGCTGCCGCTGCTCGCCGTGCCACCGGTCCTGATGGGCAACCGCGCCCAGGACCTGGTCGAGCGCGCCAAGAAGCGCAGCGCCGAGGACTCCCGCCGCACCCGCGACCTGCTCCGGCTCGCCACCGCCCCCGGCCCCGCCGGAGAGATCAGGCTCGCCGGCGCCGGACCCGAACTCGGACGCCGGCAGGCCGAGTCCTGGCAGGCCGCGAGCACCGTCCTCAACCGCTCGCAGTGGAGCGCCGCGGCCCTGCGCGCGGCCGGCCAGGCCCTGTTCGCCGCCGCCTACGGAGCCGCCCTGCTGATCACCGTCGGCACCGCGCTCGCCGGACGGATCGGCCTGGGCGACGTCATCCTGGTGATCACCCTGATGGTCCAGATCAGCACCCAGATGACCACCTTCCTGGGCCTGTTCGGCACCCTCCAGGGCGCCGGACGGACCCTGCGCCGGCTCACCGAACTCGACACCCCGGCCCCCGCACCCGCCGCAGGCACCGACAGCACCGACGGCCCCGAGGGCACCGACAGCACCGAGGGCACCCGCCCCGCGGCACCGGACGGCGCGACACCCGTGCGGCTGGCCCACGGCATCCGCTTCGAACACGTCTCCTTCAGCTACCCCGGAGCCACCCGCCCCGTCCTGGAGGACGTCGACCTGGAGATCCCCGCCGGAACCACCATCGCCCTGATCGGCGAGAACGGAGCCGGCAAGAGCACCCTCGTCAAACTGCTCTGCGGCCTCTACCGCCCCACCAGCGGCCGCATCCTGGTCGACGGCACCGACCTGGCCGACCTGGACGCCGCCGCCTGGCGCTCCCGCGTCGCCGCCCTGCTCCAGGACTTCGCCCGGTACGAACTGCCGCTGCGGCAGACCGTCGGCCTCGGCGACCTGCGGCCCGGCACGGAACCCGGCGCGGACGACGCCGCCCTCGCGGACGCCCTCGCCCGCGCCGACGCCGCCGCCGTGGTCGCCGCCCTCCCGCAGGGCCCCGACCAGCTGCTCGGCAAGGGCTACGGCGACGGCGCCGAACTCTCCGGCGGCCAGTGGCAGAAACTGGGCCTCGCCCGCACCCTGATGCGCCCCGCCCCCCTGCTGCTCGTCCTGGACGAACCCGCCTCGGCCCTGGACGCCGAGGCCGAGCACACCCTGTTCGACGGGTACGGCGCGACCGCCCGTACCCGGGCCCTGGCCCACGGCTCCGTCACGGTGCTGGTCACCCACCGCTTCTCCACCGTCCGGCGCGCCGAGCGCATCCTCGTCCTCGCCGACGGCCGGGTGCGCGAATGGGGCACCCACGAGGACCTCATGGCGGCGCGGGGACTCTACGCGGAGCTGTACACCCTGCAAGCGGGCGCATATGTCTAGAGAGGCTGCGGCGTTGCACACACGTGACCCCATCGACCGGCTCGACCGCCCGGCGACCACCGCCGACGAAGCCGGACTCGCAAGGATCTGGGAAGAACTGACCGCCATACCGGCCCACCCCGAACTCGCCGCCGACACCGCACCGGGGCCCAGCCTGGCCGCCGCCCTGCACGTCGTCGACGACGGGATCCTCGCGAAGGGGCCCGGCAGCGTCCGCTCCGTCCCCTCCGCGGGCGCCATCTTCCCCTACGACGTCCTCGTCCTGGACCGCTCCGGCCCCGGGCCCGCCGTCCTCTACCGCCTCAACCTCGACCGCCGCCTGTGCGTGCGCACCGCCGCCGGGGCACCACTGGCCGAGGCCCTGGCCGGCACCACCGGCAGCGACCGGTCCGTCCTCGTCCTGCTCGCCGTCCGCCCCTGGCTGTCCATCCGCAAGTACGGCCCGCGCGGCTACCTCTACGCCCAGATCGACGCCGGCCACGCGGCCACCAACCTGCTCGGCACCGCCCTCGACCGCGGCACCGCCCGGCTCCGCCTCGCCCTGCCCCGCCGCCGGCTCGCCGAAGCGCTCGCCGACCACCTCCCGTGGCGGGAGGTCCACTCCGTCCTCGAACTGGACGCCCCCCGGACACCCGCCGCCGCCCCGCCCGACGGCTGGAGCTACCTGCACCAGGAACAGCCCGCCCCGCTGGAGAGCGCCGGGTACCTCGAATCGGTCTGCTGGGCGCGGATCCCCCGCCTCCTCGCCGACGGACCGGACCACCACCGGCTCACCACCCGCACCGTCGTGGAGAGCGGACCGCTGCTCCCCGCCGCCGCGGGCATCGAACCGGGCGAGTGGACCGGACTCTCCCGCCGACGGCGCTCCTCCAAGCGCTTCGGACGCCAGCCGCTCGACCCCGCCGTCCTGCTCGACTGCGTCGGCGCCCTCATGACCGCCCTCCCCTGCGACCTGACCGGCAGCGGCTTCGGCGTCACCGTACTGACCCCGCCCGGACGGATCACCGCCCCCGGGGACAACCCGCCCGGGGCACCCGACTTCGTCGGCACCGCCTTCGTCACCGACACCGCGGCGATCGCCCGCGCCTGCACCGGACAGAGCCACCTGGCCGGCGCCGACGCCTTCGTCCTCCTGCACGCCGACCGCGCCAGCACGCTCGGCACCGGACCCGACCCGCTGCGCGAAGCCGTCTTCCGCTCCGCGGCCGCCGCCCACCTGCTCTACCTCGGCGCGGCCCGCAACGCCGTCGGCGTCACCGGCGTCGGCGGGTTCGACGCCGCACAGTGGCTGGCCGCAGCCGGACTCGACCACACCCGGGAACTCCTCTACGTCGTCGCCCTCGGCAACGACCGCGACGACGCCCGCAAACTCGACCGCGCCGAGATCGCCTACGCCCAGGGGGAGAGATGACCGGCCTGCTCTGGGAACGCCTGAGCGCCTCGCTCGCGACGCACCGGGACCGCCCCGCCGTCAGCGACCCCACCGGCACCCTCCGCCACGGCGACCTCCTGGCCCGCAGCGACGAACTGCGCAGCAGCCTGGGCGAAACCGCCGGCCCCGGCCACGACCGGCCCCGGATCGCCCTGACCCTGCGCAACACGGTGCACTACCCGACCGCCCTGCTCGCCGTCCTCGGCAGCGGCGCGGTGCCCTTCCTCTTCGACCCGCAGTGGGAGGAGACCGAGATCGCCGCCGCCGTCCGCAGCTGCGGCATCGACCTGCTGCTCCACGACCGCCCGCTGCCCGGTGCCGTGGCCGCCCCCGCCCGCCCGCTGCCCGGCGGACTCCAGGCCAGCGCCGCCACCGGACCGCGCGAACGCCCCGACCTGCTGCCCACCACCGAACTCTGCCGCTACACCACGGGCAGCACCGGCTTCCCGAACTGCGTCGAGTTCTCGGGCGACGCGGTCATCGGCGCCGCCACCGGCTGGATCACCGGCACCGGCCTGCGGGCCGACGACGGCATCCTGTGCTTCGCCGGCCTCGCCAACGGCCTCGCCTTCAACACCTCGCTCGTCCCCGGCCTCCTCGCCGGCTCCGTCCTCCACCTGGCCGGCGGCCTGCCCACGGCGGGCCACGTCCTGCGCTACGTCCGCGAGACCCGGCCCAGCCGGCTCACCGGCTTCCCCGCCCTGTACGCCTCGCTGCTGCGCCGCACCGCCCCCGCCCCCGAACTGGCCGGCATCCGGGTGGCGATCTCCTCCGGCGCCCCCCTGCCGCCGGACGACGCCCGCGCCCTGGCCGAACGCCACGGACTGTCCGTCGCCAACTACTACGGCATCGCCGAGACCGGGCCGCTCACCTTCGACCGCGAGCCGGACCCGGCCCGCGGCCTCGGGGCCCCGCTGCCCGGCGTCGAGTTCCGCTTCCCCCCGGACGCCCGCCCCGGGGCGGCCGCCGAGATCCGGGTCCGCTCCCGGTCCATGGGCTCCCGCTACCTCAACGCGCCCGGCGTCCTCGAACGCCGCCTCGACCCGGACGGGTTCTACCGCACCGGCGACGAGGGCCACCTGGAAGCGGGGCTCCTGCACCTCTCCGGCCGCTCCGGCAAGCTCATCAACATCGGCGGCCGGAAGGTCGACCCGACCGAGGTCGCCAACGTCCTGCGGACCCTGCCCGGAGTGACCGACGCCCTGGTCCTGGAAGTCGCCAGGTCCGACGGGGACAAGGCACTGGGCGCCCTGGTCGCCGCCCCGGGCGGCCTGGACGCGGACACCGTCCGGGCCCACTGCCGCAGCCTGCTCGCCCCCTACAAGGTGCCCGAACGCCTCGCCGTGGTGGACGCGATCCCCACCTCCAGCATCGGCAAGGCCCGGCTGACGGCGGCCCGCGCCCTGCTGGGCGGGTGAACCCCGGACCCGCCCGGCCCGCCGCCCACCCCTCCGGCCCGCCGCAGCACCCGTACCACCCGCCGCACCCGTACCACCCGCCACACCCGCAGCACCCGCACCACCTCCCCGACCACCGTCCCGGTCCCGTGAAACGGAGCATCATGACCGACCAGCCCGCGCAGACCTCCCCCCTCCACCTCCGCGTCGCCGAAATGGCGGTCGCGGCCTCCGACGGCAGCCTCCCGCTGGACGGCGTGGTGGCCGGCACCGCCACCTTCGCCGACTTCGGCATGTCCTCGCTCTCCTTCCTGCGCCTGATCGACTCCCTGGAGAACGAGTTCGGCATCTACGTCGACCTGGAGGAAGCGGCCGGCACCCTCACCACCGTCGACGGCCTCCTGCGGTACATGGACGGCCAGGGAATCGACGTCCATGCCGGATGACCCGCTGCGGGTGGCGCTCGTCGGCGCGCGGGGCCGACTCGGCACCGCCGTCGCCGACGCCTGCCGGAGGGCCGGCCACCTCGTGCTCCCGGCCCGCCCCGACGGCGAACTGCCCACCGCCGACCGGCCCGACCTGGTCGTGGACGCCGCCCCCGCCGCCGCCACCGAACGGACCGCCGCCCAGTGCCGGGCCGCCCAGCTGCCCCTGCTCAGCTGCGCCTCCGGCCTGTCCGGGGACCACCGCGCGGCGCTCCGGGACCTGGCCGCGGAACGGCCCGTCCTGCGGGCCGCCAACCTGTCGCTCGGCCACTGGCTCCAGCGCCAGGCGATCGCCGCCCTGGCCCAGGCGTTCCCCGCGGGCGCCGAACGGCCGGAAGCGGTGGTGCACGAGCGGCACACCACGGCCAAGAAGGACAGCCCCAGCGCCTCCGCCCTCGGCCTGGCCGAACTCTGGACCGACCTGACCGGCGAACCCCCCGCCGGCACCGCCTCCCTGCGCGGCGGACTGCCGGTCAGCGAACACACACTCACCCTCACCTTCGACCACCAGACCCTGACCGTCACGCACGACGTCAGGTCGCTGGCCGCGGCGGGCGCGGGCGCCGTGCTCGGCGTGCAGTGGCTCGCCCGCGCGCAGGCCGGGCTGTGGACGATGGACGAGGTCTACGAAGACCTGGCGCGAAGGAGCAGGCATGTCGACCAGAACCGATGAGGGGCTCCCGCCCGGGGCCCCCGCCCCGGGCCGCCCGGCCCCCGACCAGGCCCCCACCCCGGCCCGGGACCTCACCCCCGCCCAGGCCCGGCTGCGCGGCCAACTCGCCGTCGGGGCCCGGTCGCTGTCGCTCGGCGGCCACGACGACTTCAACCAGGGCCAGGTCTCGGCCCGCCTGCCCGGCAGCCGCACCTTCCAGATCAAGGGCGCCCTCACCGGCTTCGACGAGTGCCGCCCCGAGGACGTCGTCCCCGCCAACGTCGACCCCGACGCGCCGCCGCACCGCCTCGCACCGCCCGAACTCGCCCTCCACCAGGCCGTGTACGCGGCCCGCCCCGACGTCAACGCCGTCGTGCACAGCCACGCCCCCCACACGCTCGTCTTCGGCGCCACCGACCTGACGGTGCGGCCCGTCTCCCACGACGGCGCGTACTTCGAGGAACGGCTGCCCCGCTTCACCCTGACCAGCAACACCATCCTGGACATCGCCACCGGCCGCGCCGTGGCCGACGCGCTCGGCAGCGCCCCCGCGCTCCTGCTGCGCAACCACGGCGGCCTGGTGGTCGGCAAGTCGCTCAAGCACGCGGTGGTCCTGGCCCACCTGCTGGAGCGGGCGTGCCGCCTCCAGCTCATGGCCGAAGCGGTCCCCGGCGGCTACCACAGCTCCTCGGCCGCCGACGTGGAGGCCAAGCGCGAGTTCATCTACGGCGACCTCGCCGTCCGCTCGTACTGGGAGCACTCCGTGCGCAGCGTCCTGCGGACCTGGCCCGAGGCGGTGGCCTGGTGAAGGTGGAACGCCACTTCGCGGACGACACCCAGCGCGACCTGTTCGCGCTGGTCGAGGAGATCGCGGACAAGGAACTCGCGCCGCGCGCCGCCGAGCACGAACACGCCGGGCGCTTCCCCCGCGAGACGGTCGAACTGCTCGGCCGCAGCGGACTGCTCGGGCTGCCCTTCCCGGAACGCTGGGGCGGCGGCGACCAGCCGTACGCGGTCTACCTCCAGGTGCTGGAACGGCTGGCGTACCGCTGGTTCGCGGTCGCCGAGTCGGTGCACCTGCAAGTCCTCGCCGCGCACGGACTGGCCCGCTTCGGGGACGACGGCCAACGGGACCGCTGGCTCCCGCAGCTGCTGAGCGGCGAGGTCCTCGGCGCCAACGCGCTCTCCGAGGCCGACGCCGGATCCGACCTCGAGGGCATCCGCACCGCCGCGGTCCGCGAGGACGGCGGCTACCGGCTCTCCGGCACCAAGTCCTGGGTCAGCCACGGCGGGGTCGCCGGACTCTACAACGTGTACTGCCGCACCGGCGGCCCCGGCCTGGGCGGGCTGACCTGCCTCATGGTCGACGCCCGCACCGAAGGCGTGCTGCCCCAGCGCCCCGAGCACAAGATGGCGCTCGCCACCCTGCCCACCGCCCAGGTGGTCTTCCAGGACGTCCGGGTGGACGAGTCGATGCGCCTCGGCCGCCAGAACCGCGGCATGCTGATCGCCGCCTCGGTCTTCGACCACGGACGGCTCGGCATCGCCGCCTGCGCGGTCGGCCTGGCCCAGGCCGCGCTCGACTACGCCGTCGCGTACGCCAAGGAACGGGTCCAGTTCGGCTCACCCGTGATCACCTTCCAGGGCGTCGGCTTCCTGCTCGCCGACATGGCCACCCAGATCGCGGCGGCCCGCGCCCTGGTGCTGGAGGCGGCCCGGATCCGGGACGCCGGAAAGCCGTTCTCCACCCAGGCCGCCCAGGCGAAGCTGTTCGCGACCGACTGCGCGATGCGGGCCACCACCGACGCCGTGCAGGTGCTCGGCGGCCACGGCTACGTCCAGGACCACCCGGTGGAGCGGTGGATGCGGGAAGCGAAGCTCCTGCAGATCATCGAGGGCACCAACCAGATCCAGCGGATGGCCATCGCCCGCTCGCTGTGACTGCCGGGCCCCGCCCGCCCGTCGCCACCTCCCCGCCCGCCGGGACCCCCGAACCGACCCGAAGGAATCTCAATGATCGTGTCAAGCCGCCTGCGTGACCGGCGGGGCGGAGGTGAACAGCCTCTTGTCACGCAGCATCGCCCACAGGACATCGACCC
>NZ_JNYE01000138.1 GCF_000717185.1 Kitasatospora phosalacinea
GGCCCCTCTCCCCCTCACCACCCCTCAGCCCGCCACCAGGCACCCCCGCCCCGCCCGCCCCACCCCGCCGACCCTGGATACTGGTGCACCGTGCGGAAGAGTGCGGTGGCGTTGTGCGCGGTGGCGGCGGTCGGGGCGGTCGCCGTCGTGCTGGTGCCCGCGACCGCGCCGGAGGCGTCCCGCGGGGACACCGCGCTGGTGTCGGTGGTGGTCAACGGGGGCCGGACGGTCGAGCTGGGCCCGGCCGAGACCCGTACGGTCACGGTCGAGGTGACGGCGCGCGACGACTCCGGCATCCGGGCGGTCGAGCCGATCGGCCTGTGGGGCCCGAACTACGCGGCCCTGAAGGTGGGCCCGATGACCTGCACGCCGCTGGACGGGGCCGGGACGACGGCCCGTTGCCGCGGTGAGGCGACGGTCGCGGCCACTGCCCGGGCGCTCTTCGACGACCAGGCCGGGACCTGGTTCGTCGACCTGCGGATCCGGGCCCGGGACGGCGACCGCTACGTGGCGAAGAACGCCGCGGGCTTCTCCCTCAAGCGCACCGCCCTGATCGACCTGGCCGAGGCCCCGGCCCGGGCGACCGCCGGGGAGGCGGTGACCGTCCGGGCCCGGTTGCAGCGGGCCGACTGGGACAGCAACACCGAGATCCCGCAGCAGGGCGCCACCGCGTACCTGCAGTTCCGTCCGTCCGGCAGCAGCACCTGGACGACCCTGGCCGCCGCCGTCACGGACGGCGGCGGCGCGCTGTCGCTGAACGTCCCGGTCCGCGGGCCGGGGACGTTCCAGTGGTACGCGCCGGGCGACAAGTGGACGACGTCCGCGCTGTCCGCGGAGCTGCCGCTGGCGGTCGACGGGGCGGCGGCGCACCCGGGGCAGTGAGCGGGCGGACGCGGAAGGGCCCCGGGCGGCTGCCCGGGGCCCTCCGCACGGCGCGGGCGGCGGTCAGCCGCGCAGCTCCTGCGCGACCAGCTCGGCGATCTGGACGGCGTTGAGGGCCGCGCCCTTGCGCAGGTTGTCGTTGGACAGGAAGAGCGACAGCCCGTGCTCGACGGTCTCGTCGGTGCGGATGCGGCCGACGTACGAGGCGTCCCTGCCCGCGGCCTGGAGCGGGGTGGGGATCTCGGAGAGCTCGACGCCGGGGGCGCCGGTCAGCAGCTCGACGGCGCGCTCGGGGGCGAGCGGGCGGGCGAAGCGGGCGTTGACCTGGAGCGAGTGGCCGGTGAAGACCGGGACGCGGACGCAGGTGCCGGAGACCTTCAGCTCGGGGATGCCGAGGATCTTGCGGCTCTCGTGGCGGAGCTTCTGCTCCTCGTCGGTCTCGTTGCTGCCGTCGTCGACGACCGACCCGGCGAGCGGGACGACGTTGAAGGCGATCGGGCGCTGGTAGACGCCGGGCTCCGGGTAGTCGACGGCGCCGCCGTCGAAGGCGAGCTGGTCGGCCTTCTCGGAGACCTGGCACGCCTGCTCGTACAGCTCGGAGACGCCGGCCAGGCCGGAGCCGGAGACCGCCTGGTAGGTGGAGACCACCAGGGTGACCAGTTCGGCCTCCTCGTGCAGCGGGCGCAGCACGGGCATCGCGGCCATGGTGGTGCAGTTCGGGTTGGCGATGATCCCCTTGGGGCGGTTCGCGATCGCCTCGGGGTTGACCTCGGAGACGACCAGCGGCACGTCGGGGTCGCGGCGCCAGGCGGAGGAGTTGTCGATGACGACGGCTCCGGCGGCGGCGACCTTGGGGGCCAGCTCCTTGGAGGTGGCGCCGCCCGCCGAGAAGATCACGATGTCCAGGCCGGTGTAGTCGGCCGTGGCGGCGTCCTCGACGGTGACCTCGGTGTCCTTCCAGGGCAGGGTGCGCCCCGCCGAGCGGGCCGAGGCGAACAGCCGCAGCTGCTCGACCGGGAAGTTCCGCTGGGCCAGGATCTCGCGGACCACGCCGCCGACCTGACCGGTGGCACCTACGATGCCGATCTTCATCCGTCTCTCCTCCTGCTACCGGTTGGGCCGGTTGTCCCGGCCCATCATGCCTTGTCAGAACGGGTTCCGGCGGGGGCGTCCCAAGGCGTGAACGCTTGCCGTCCGGGGCGGCAATCCCTCCTGCGCAGGGCCTCTCCCGCCGGAAATCCTGCGCGCGATCCGTCCTCCCTCACGCGTCCCCGAAGTCGTCCCCGGAGTCGTCCCCGCTGCCGTCCCCGATGCCGCCCCCGAGGTCGTGCGCGAGCAGCGGCAGCCGCACCGCGGGGGTCGGGATGCGTCCGGCGCGGTGCAGCAGTGCCTTGAGCGCGGTCGGGTTGGGGCCGGCGAAGGCGGCCCGGGAGAGGGCGGCGAGTTCGGCGCCGAGCTTGCGGGCGAGGGCGGCGTCGCCGTCCTGCCAGGCCCGGTGCAGGGCGACGAAGCGGGCGGTCTCCAGGTGGGCGGAGGCGAGGATGCCGCCGTCGGCGCCGAGGGCGAGCAGCGGGGAGAGGAACAGGTCGTCCCCGGCCAGGACGCCGCGCGGCTCGGCGGCCAGCAGGGCGACCGTCTCCTCGTCGATGCCGCCGGGCGCGTACTTGATCCCGGCGACGCCGGGCAGCGCGAGCAGGTCCAGCAGGGCGGCGGCGCCCAGTGCCTGCCCGGTGCGGTACGGGATGTGGTAGATCACCAGCGGCAGCGGGCTGTGCTCGGCGAGGGCCCGGAAGTGGGCGAGGACGCCGGCCGCGCCGGGGCGGACGAAGGCGGGGACGGCGACCAGGGCGGCGTCGGCCCGGCCGTCCAGGGCGGTGAGCGCTCCGGCGGTGCGGGCGGTGCCGCCGTGGCCGGCGCCGACGGTGAGGACGGCGCCGTGCGCGTCGGCGGCGCGGCGGCAGACCTCGACCACGGCGTCCCGTTCGGCGTCGGTCAGCGAGCCGGGTTCGCCGGTGGTGCCGAGGGCGACCAGTCCGGCCGCTCCGGCTTCCAGGCTGTCGTGGGCGAGCCGTTCCAGGGCGTCGAGGGCGAGGGCGCCGTCGGCGGTGAAGGGCGTGACCAGCGGGACGTGGATGCCGTGGAGTTCCATGCGGGAAGCCTGCCGGGCGATGACCGTGCAGGTCCAGTTCACGTTTCCGATGCTTCTCGTAAGCTGGGCCGATGCTCGATGTGCGGAGGTTGCGGTTGCTGCGCGAACTGGCCCACCACGGGACGATCGCGGCGGTCGCGGAGGCGTTGGCGTTCAGCCCTTCGGCGGTGTCCCAGCAGTTGTCGGTGCTGGAGCGGGAGGCGGGGGTGCCGCTGCTGGAGCGGACGGGGCGGCGGGTGGCGCTGACCCCGGCGGGGCGGAACCTGGTGCGGCACACCGAGGCGGTGCTGGAGCTGCTGGAGCGGGCGGACGCCGAGCTGGCGCACGCCCGGCGGGGGCTGGCGGGGCCGCTGCGGATCGGCGCCTTCCCGTCCGCGGTGCGCGCCCTGGTGCCCGCGGCGCTGGCCGAACTGGCCTCCCGCCACCCGGAGTTGGAGGCGATGGTGAGCGAGGTGGACCCGGCGGCGGTGGCGGGGGCGCTGCGCGCGGGCGAGTTGGACGTGGCGCTGGTGCACGAGTACGACCTGGTGCCGGGCGAGCCGGAGGACGGGATCGCGCTGACCGGCCCGGTGTTCGCCGAGCCGCTGTACCTGGCGGCCCGGTCGGCGGGCGCCCTGGCCGGGCACCGGGACAGCCCGTGGATCGTCTCCCCGGCCGGGACGCTCTGCCACGCGATGGTCCAACGGGTGTGCCAGTCCGCCGGGTTCGGCCCGCGGGTGCGCCACCGGGTGGACGACTTCGCCGCCCAGCTGGCCCTGGTCGCGGCGGGCCAGGGCGTGGCGCTGGTGCCGCACCTGGGCATCGACCGGTGCCCGCCGGGCGTGGTGCTGACCCGGCTGCCGCTGTACCGGCGCACCCGCACCGCCTTCCGGGCCGGCAGCGCCGCGCACCCGGCGGTGGCGGCGTTCTCGGCGGCCCTGCACTCGGCCGTCCCGGCCGAACTCCGCTCGGCCTGACCCTCCCGCCGTTCACGGACGGTCGCTAGCCTTCCGCCATGCATCAGTTGAACGAGCAGCAGGAGCAGCCGGGCCGGTTCGGCCCGGACGCCACCGTGGAGGTCCGGGCCGAGGGCGTGGGCCCGGTCCGCACCGAGTACGCGCCGGACCACGACGGCGACCCGGACCCGGGCGAGATCGTCTGGACGTGGGTGCCGTACGAGGAGAACGACGGGCGGGGCAAGGACCGGCCGGTGCTGGTGGTGGCGCGGGAGCGGGGCGGCTCGCTGCTGACGGTGATGCTGTCCAGCAAGGGGCACGACGACGACCGGGACTGGGTGCCGCTGGGTGCGGGCCCGTGGGACCGCAGCGGGCGGGACTCCTGGGTGGCCCTGGACCGGGTGTTCCGGGTGCGCGACGGCGGGATGCGGCGCGAGGCGTGCGCCCTGGACCGGGCCCGTTTCCAGCTGGTGGTCGACGCGCTGCGGCGCCGTTACCGCTGGCACTGAGTAACGATTGTCGGATCGTCCTTCCCCGTTCACCCCCGTACCGGTACAACGGCTCCAGGATTCCCCACAGTTGAGCTGGAGCCGCACGCATGAGCAGCAACACCCCTCCCGGCTACGGGCCTCCGCAGGGCCCGTACGGCCAGTACCCGCAGGGCGCGGGGCTCCCCGGCTGGCTGGCCCCGACCCCGCCGCCCGGCGCGCAGCCCGTTCCGGGGACCCGGGTGCTGGCCGCGCCGGTGGACCGCTTCCTGGCCCGCCTGATCGACACCGCGGTCCTGCTCATCCCCCTCGTCGTCCTGGCCGCCGTCACCGCGGGCAGCGTCCTCTACTACGTGCTGGCCGGGATCGTCATGGTCGGCTACGAGGGCGCCATGCTGCTGACCCAGCACGGCCAGACCGTCGGCAAGAAGGCCATGCGGCTCCGGGTGGTCAGCGCGGCCCACGGCGGCCGCCCGACCGACAACGAGCTGTGGGCCCGGGCCGGCGTCTACGGCGGCCCGATGGTGATCCCGTTCGTCGGCGGCCTGATCTCGCTGGTCAACTGCCTGTCCCAGCTGTGGGACAAGCCGCTCCAGCAGTGCTTCCACGACAAGGCCGCCAAGACCCTGGTGGTCAAGGAGGCCTGACCCGGCCCGACCCGCGCGCCGGGGCCCCGGCGGAGACCGCACTCCGTCGGGGCCCCGGCGCGCTCAACTCGCCAGGCAGCTCGGCCCGAGCAGCTGCTTGAGGTCGCCGAACAGCGCCGGGTCCGTCTTCACCCGGTGCCGGTCCAGCCGCAGCACCACGGTCGACTTCTCCTTGCGCAGGTGGACGTGCACCTCGGTGCTGCCCTTGTGGTGGACGAGCACCTCGCGGAGCCGACCGATGATCGGCGGGGTCAGCTTGTCCTCCGGCACGGTGATCACGATCGGCAGCTGCGCCGCGAGGTTGCTCAGGTCGGGCACCGACAGCTCCATGCCCATCAGCCGCGGCACGTCCTCCCGCCGGTCGAGCTTGCCGCGGACGAACACCACGGCGTCCTCGACCAGTTGGGAGGCGACCAGCTGGTAGCTGGCGGGGAAGAACATGCAGTCGATCGAGCCCGCCAGGTCCTCGACGGTGGCGATCGCCCAGGCGTTGCCCTGCTTGGTCATCTTGCGCTGCAGGCCGGAGATGATGCCGCCGATGGTCACCATCGCGCCGTCGGGCCGCTCGGCCAGGTCGGCGACCGCGCAGTCCGCCTTGTCGGCGAGCACGTGCTCGATGCCGTGCAGCGGGTGCGAGGAGACGTACAGGCCGAGCATCTCGCGCTCCTGGGTGAGCAGGAACGGCTTCTCCCACTCCTCCTCGGAGAACACCACGTCCAGCCCGAAGGACGGCTCGTCCGAGACCGCGTCCCCGCCGAAGAGGTCGAACTGGCCCTCCGCCTCCTTGCGCTTGATCCCGACCACGTTGTCGATCATCGGCTCGAACTGGGCGGTCAGGCCCTTGCGGGTGTGCCCGAGCGAGTCGAACGCCCCGGCCTTGATCAGCGACTCGACGGTGCGCTTGTTGCACACCACCGACTCGACCTTCTCCAGGAAGTCCGGGAACGAGGCGTACTTCCCCTTGGCCCTCCGGGTCCGGATCATCGACTCCACCACCGGCCCGCCGACGTTGCGGATCGCGGTCAGGCCGAACCGGACGGTCTCGCTGCCGTGCGGGGTGAAGTCGGCGTCCGACTCGTTGACGTCCGGCGGGAGCACCTGGATGCCCATCTTGCGGCACTCGTTGAGGTAGACCGCGGACTTGTCCTTGTCGTCCTTGACCGAGGTGAGCAGCGCCGACATGTACTCGGCCGGGTAGTTGGCCTTCAGGTAGGCCGTCCAGTACGAGACCAGCCCGTAGCCCGCGGTGTGCGCCTTGTTGAAGGCGTAGCCGGAGAACGGGACGAGGACGTCCCACACCGCCTGGATCGCCGCGTCCGAGTAGCCGCGCTCCCGGCAGCCCCGCTGGAACGGGACGAACTCGGCCTCCAGGATCTCCTTCTTCTTCTTGCCCATCGCGCGGCGCAGCAGGTCGGCCTGGCCGAGCGAGTACCCGGCGAGGATCTGCGCGGCCTTCTGCACCTGCTCCTGGTAGACGATCAGGCCGTAGGTGGGCTCCAGGATCTCCTTGAGCGGCTCCGCCAGCTCCGGGTGGATCGGGGTGATCTCCTGCTGGCCGTTCTTGCGCAGCGCGTAGTTGGTGTGCGAGTTGACGCCCATCGGGCCGGGCCGGTAGAGCGCCAGGACGGCGGAGATGTCCTCGAAGTTGTCGGGCTTCATCAGGCGCAGCAGCGAGCGCATCGGGCCGCCGTCGAGCTGGAAGACGCCCAGCGTGTCGCCGCGGGCCAGCAGTTCGTAGGCGGGCTTGTCGTCCAGCGGCAGCTGGAGCAGCTCGATCTTGACGCCCTTGTTCTTCTCGATCGCCTTGACCGCGTCGTCCATGATCGTCAGGTTGCGCAGGCCGAGGAAGTCCATCTTGAGGAGCCCGAGGCCCTCGCAGGTGGGGTAGTCGAACTGGGTGATGGTGACGCCGTCGGTGTGCCGGGTCCACACCGGGATGTGGTCGGTCAGCGGCTCGGCCGACATGATCACGCCCGCCGCGTGCACGCCGGGCTGCCGGATCAGGCCCTCGATGCCGCGCGCGGTGTCGATCACCTTGCGCACGTCGGGGTCGTTCTCGTACAGGCCGCGGATCTCGCCCGCCTCGCCGTAGCGCGGGTGCGCGGGGTCGGTGATGCCGGACAGCGGGATGCCCTTGCCCATCACGTCCGGCGGCATCGCCTTGGTGATCCGGTCGCCCATCGCGTACGGGTAGCCCAGGACCCGGGAGGAGTCCTTGATCGCGGCCTTCGCCTTGATGGTGCCGTACGTGACGATCATGGCGACCTTGTCGGCGCCCCACTTCTCGGTCACGTAGCGGATCACGTCGCCGCGCCGGCGCTCGTCGAAGTCGATGTCGACGTCGGGCATCGAGATGCGCTCGGGGTTGAGGAAGCGCTCGAAGATCAGGCCGTGCGGGATCGGGTCGAGGTCGGTGATGCCCATCGCGTAGGCGACCAGCGAACCGGCCGCCGAACCGCGGCCGGGGCCGACCGCGATGCCCTGGCTCTTGGCCCACATGATGAAGTCGGCGACCACCAGGAAGTACGCCGGGAACCCCATCTGGACGATGGTGTCCATCTCGTACTCGGCGAGCTCGCGGTGCTCCTCGTCGTAGCCGCCCGGGAAGCGCCAGTCCATGCCCTCCCAGACCTTGGCCCGGAAGAAGTCCGCCTCGGACGCGAAGCCCTCCGGGATGGGGAAGCGCGGCATCAGGTTCTTGAACTCGAACATGCCGGTGGTGTCGACCCGCTGGGCGACCAGCAGCTGGCTGTTGCGGCAGCCCTCCTGCCAGACGTCCGAGGAGTCCAGGGCGTACATCTCGGCGGCCGACTTGACGTAGTAGCCGGTGCCGTCGAACCGGAAGCGGTCCGGGTCGGAGAGGTTCTTGCCGGTCTGCACGCACAGCAGCAGGTCGTGCGCGCCCGCGTCGGCCTCGGTGGTGTAGTGCGAGTCGTTGGTGACCACCGGCGGGATGCCCAGCTTCCGGCCGATCTCGACCAGCCCGTCGCGGACCCGCTTCTCGATCTCCAGGCCGTGGTCCATCAGCTCCAGGAAGTAGTTCTCCCGGCCGAAGATCTCCTGGTACTCGCCCGCCGACCGGACCGCCTCGTCGAACTGCCCCAGCCGCAGCCGGGTCTGCACCTCGCCGGACGGACAGCCGGTGGTGGCCATCAGGCCCGCCGCGTGCTCGGCGATGATCTCCTTGTCCATCCGGGGCCACTTCACCAGCCAGCCCTCCGCGTAGGAGCGCGAGGTCAGCTTGAAGAGGTTGTGCAGGCCCTCCTTGTTCCGGGCCCAGATGGTCTTGTGGGTGTACGCGCCGGACGCCGAGACGTCGTCCTTCTTCTGGTGCGGCTGGCCCCACAGCACGCGCTTGGTGTTGGTCCGGGCGTCCGGGGCGACGTACGCCTCGATGCCGATCACCGGGGTGATGCCCGCCGCCGCGGCCTGCTTGTGGAACTCCGCCGCGCCGTACATGTTGCCGTGGTCGGTCATCGCCACGTGGGTCTGCCCGAGCCGCTCGACCTCCTGGAAGAGCTGCTTCAACCGGGCGGCACCGTCCAGCATCGAGTACTCGGTGTGGACGTGCAGGTGCGCGTACGGCTGGTCGCTCAAGGCGGGGCCTCCGGGGTCCTGGGAGAGGGCTGAAACACGTGAGGCCCGAGCCACCACCGGGGCTCGGACCACGGCTTCCGGGATCGCGCCCCCGAGTCTAATCCTCCTCCTGACCCCCCTCCGAGGGGCCGCCCCGCGCTGACGGACTGTTACTTTTGGGCGCCCCTCCCGACGACCCGGAAGGCCCGGCGATGCCCGCCGCCCGCACCCTCTCCGACCGCGAGCTGACCGCCTCCTACTTCGGCCGCCAGCTCCTGCACCGCACCGAGCCGCTGGACGCCACCGCGGCCGTGACCAGGCTGACCGCGCTCCAGGCCCAGTACTCGCCCTCGCCGCACCTGGCGCTGTGGGCCCGGCTGCCCGGGTTCGAGCCCCGGCAACTGGAGGCCGCGCTGCTGGACGGCACGGTGGTCAAGTCGACGCTGATGCGCGGCACCCTGCACCTCGTCCCCGGGGCCGACTACGGGCACCTCGCCGCGGCCTGGCGCCGCCGCTGGCTGACCGAGCTGCGCGGGCGGCACCAGGACGCCGACCTGGACGAGGGCGCCCTGGAGGCCTCGCTGCGGGCCTTCGCCGCCGTCCCGCGCAGCGCCGAGGAGCTGCGCGAGCACACCGCCGCGGCCTCCGGCGGCCGGGTCCGCACCGCGGACCTGCTGCACTACCCGCGGGCGCTGCTCCCGCTGGTGCACGTCGCCCCGTCCGGGCACTGGCGGGCGCACGGCAAGCCCCGGATGGTGCTGTGGGACGGCGAGCTGCCGCCGGAACCGGCCGCCACCGCCCGCCTGCTGCGCCGCTACCTGGCGGGCTACGGCCCGGCCTCGCGGGCCGACCTCGCGCACTTCACCGGCCTGCGGCTGCGCCAGGTCGACCCGGCGCTGGCCGAGCTGGACGGCCTGGACGGGCTGGTCCGCTACCGGGCCGGGGACGGCCGCGAGCTGCTCGACCTGCCCGGCGCCCCGCCGCCCGCCGAGCCGGACGGCGAGCTGCCGGTGCGCCTCCTGCCGAAGTGGGACGCCGCGCTGCTCTCGCACGCCGACCGCACCCGGATGCTGCCCGCCGGGATCCACCAGCAGGTCTACCGGGCCGTCAACGGGACGCTGCTGGCCACCTACCTGGTGGACGGCCTGGTCGCGGGCGTGTGGGAGCACGCGTGCGAGCGCGGCGCGGCCGTCCTCACCCTCACCCCGCTGCTCCCGCACGGCCGCCGCCCGGAGCTGGAGCGGGAGGGCGGGCGGCTGCTGGCCCTCCTGGAGCCGGACGCGGAGAGCCGCCGCGTGGTGTTCGCGCCCTGAGGGCGCTCAGCCCTGTTCGTCGATCTCCGCCAGGAACGCCAGCGCGGCCGCCCAGGTCCGCTCGGCGGCCTCGGCGTCGTGGTCGGGCAGCTCGGGGTCGGTGTACAGGTGCCCGGCGCCGCGGTAGCGGTGCACCTCGACGTCGGCCCCGGCCCGGGTCATCCACAGGTACCAGGTGTTCAGCCAGTCGTCGGACTCGAACGGGTCGGGCTCGGCGACGTGCAGCTGCACCGGGATCTCGGTGGCGGCGTCCTCCCGCAGGTCCGAGGTGCCGTGGAAGAGCACCAGCCCGCGGGCCTGCTCGTCGGCCAGCGCCAGGTTCTGCGCCAGCGACCCGCCGAGCGAGAACCCGGCGTACACCAGCCCGCCCCGGGCCGGCAGCAGCGGGGCGACGGCGCCGACGGCCCGGCGCAGCAGCTCGTCGTTGCCGACCCCGTCCCGGTACGCCATGCCCTCCTCCAGCTCGTCGAAGGTCCGGCCCTCGTACAGGTCGGGGGTGTGCACGGTGTGCCCGGCGGCGCGCAGCCGGTCGGCGGCCGCGGTGACGGCGGGGCGCAGGCCGTACGCGGAGTGGAACAGGACGATCTCGGCCACGGGTCGGGCTCCTCGGTGCTGCGGGTGCGGTCCCCCCATGATCGCCCATCCGGGGACGCGCGGCGGCCCGGCCCACCGGTGCGGTGGGCCGGGCCGTTCGGTGCGGTGGACCGGGCCGTTCGGTGCGGTGGACCGGCTCAGAAGGTCGCGCTGACGGTGGCGCCGGCGAAGTCCTGGGCGGCGTGGAGGCTGACGTAGTTCCAGCCCTCGGGCGGGTTGGCGACGGTCAGGGTCTCGGTGTTGCCGCTGTTGGTGGACCTGGCGGTGCTGGCGCCGGTGGTGGCCCAGGTGCTGCCGCTGTAGTACAGGTCGGCGTTGCCGGTGCCGCCGGAGGCGTTGACCTTGAGGCTGGCGGTGCCGGCCGGCACGTAGACGTAGAAGTACGCGTAGTTGCCCGCGGTGGCGGAGACGTTGCTGCGGACGCAGCCCTCGTCGAGCCGGCGGGTGTCGGCCGCCGTGCACTCGGTGCCGCCGTTGCCGGGCGGGGTGGTGGAGGTGCCGTTGGCGGCGGTGACGGTGACCCCGGAGAAGGGCTGGCCACCGGCCGCGTACAGGCTGACGTAGTTCCAGCCCGCGGGCGGGTTGGCGATCGTCAGGGTCTCGGTGTTGCCGCTGTCGGTGGACTTGGCGGTGTTGGCGCCGGTGGTGGCCCAGGTGCTGCCGTTGTAGTACAGGTCGGCGTTGCCGGTGCCGCCGCCGGAGCTGACGGTCAGGTTGGCGGTGCCGGCCGGGACCCACACGTAGAAGTAGGAGTAGTCGCCCGCGGCCGCGGCGGCGTCCGTGCGGCTGCAGCCGAGGTCGATCTGCTGCGGGCTGGTGGCGGTGCAGTCGCCGCCCGGCTCGGTGGGCGGGTTGGTGCCGGAGCCGTTGCCGCAGGCGCCGGTGTTGCAGGCGGTCAGCCAGGTGGCGAAGTCGGCGTCGTAGCGGGTGCCGATGGTGGTCTTCAGGATGCTGCGGGCGCCGGCCCAGTCGCCGGTGCGGTACTCGGCGAGGACGGCGTCCATGTCGGAGCGGCGCTGCTCCAGCATGTAGCGGACGGCCAGGTAGCCCCAGTTGTAGATCCGGGTCTGGTCGGCGTTCTCGTAGGTGGTGTCGAACAGGGTGGACAGCGCGTAGGTGTGCCGGCCGGCCTGGTCGATCGCGGCGGTGTAGTCGGCGCCCCGGTACCCGTAGTTGACGTACTCGGCGAAGCCCTCGACCCACCAGACGGTCGGGGTGGTCATGCCGGCGTCGAAGTCGCCGTACATGTCGAACCGGCCGTCGAGGAAGTGGGTGTACTCGTGGTTGAGGTTCCAGATCTGGAAGTCCGGGCGGACCCACTCGGCCTCGTAGGCGATGAACCGCGGCTGGTTGCCGGCCGCGGTCGGGTCGCCCTCCAGGTACATGCCGCCGTTGTTGGTCGAGATGCCGAAGATGACGCCCGCGTACTTCTGGTAGTCGCTGCTGGAGTGGAAGACCACCACGTCGATGGTGGTGTTCCGGTCGTCCGCGACCGGGCCGTTGTCCTTGGCCACCTTGTGGAAGTACGCGTCCTGGCCCTTGAGGCTGGTGCAGGCGGTGGCGAGCTGGTCGGAGGTCAGCGACTGGGCGATGACGTCGATGCTGCCGCTGCAGGCGTAGTTGACGGTCAGCACGGCGGCCTTGACCCGGTTCACCAGGTCGCAGGTGCCGTAGTACGAACAGTTGGCCTGGTCGTAGCTGTCGGTCATCTCGGCCAGGCCGACCCACAGCGAGGCGGTGCTGCCGGTGATCGAGCTGCGGTCCAGCAGGCCCTTGACCATCGGGCGGACCTCGGCCTGGAGCTCCGCGTACTTCAGGAAGCGGCCCAGCTCGCGGCCCGCGTTGGCGACCAGGAAGTCGTTGTCGCCGCCGAGCAGGCCGAGGTTGCGGGTCGCGAAGGACTGCAGGGCGTCCAGCGCCGCCGGGGCCGCCTTGACGGCGGGCAGGAAGTCGCTGTTCTGGTGGCCGCGCCAGTACACCGTGAAGGTGTTGTTGACGGCGTTGACCATGTACCAGGACGAGTCGTAGCTGCTGTCGTAGCCGTTCAGCAGGCGCTCGGCCACGTTCAGGTAGCGGGCGTTCTCCAGCGAGCTGTCGATCAGGGTGACCGCCTCGCCCAGCGTCTCGCCGTTGGCGTCGGTGACGTCCCGCGAGTGCGCGTTGCCGAAGAAGGCGTCCAGGCCGCCCTCGATCGCGCCCTTCAGGCTGCCGCCGTAGGTGCCCACGACGTCCGCGTTGTACCACTGCACGTAGTAGCCGGCCCGCAGGTACAGCACGATCTGGTGGGCCGAGGTGGAGTTGTCGCCCGGGTAGGCGGCGGACAGGTCGCGCAGCGCGTTGGCGACGGTGACCATCTGCGACTCGTTGAACGCCGCCTTCGCGTCGTTGCCCTTCAGCAGGAACAGCGAGTTGACGCAGTCCACGGTGGACGCCTTGATCTGCGCCACCAGGGCGGCACCGGAGCGACCGGTGAAGTCCGAGGCGTTGCAGGTCGTGGTCGCGGCGGGCACCTCGCCCGGCAGCCCGCCGGGCGCGCCCTGCGCCACCAGCGGCGGGCGCTTGTCGGCGTCCGAGCGGACGTTGCTGGCGGAGTCCTTGCGGCGCTCGGCCGCCGCGGAGTTCAGCGGGGCCTCCTTGCCCGCCTTCGCCGCCCGGTCGGCCGCGAGGGCCTCGGCGGACGCCCCGGACTTCTCGGACTCGGCCGGCTTCTGCTCGGCCCGGGTCGCCGCCCGGGCTCCCGGCGCCAGCGCGCCGAGGAACCCGAGGGCCATACAGAGGGACAACAACAGACTCAGCGTCCGTCCTGCGGACGCGAGGGACATCCGGAAGGTTCGCACGTGGGGGCCTCCGGGCCGATGTGGCGCCGTGTTTCGGGGCACGGCGGAGGGTCGGTGGCCGCCGAGGTACCCCTCGACGACCGGTGACATGTACAGTTGCACATGTCACCTGTCACCGAAAGACCCCGCACTCAAGTCAACTGCCGGTCATAACCCCCCGGTTGGGAGCCCGCCGCCGCCGCTGCTGCCGCTCAGGACGACAGCCGCCCCGCCAGCTCCGGCAGGTCCGCGACGAACCACAGCTGCAGGCCGCGGTTGCTCTCCCGCACGAAGTCGCGCAGCGCGTCCGACACCGCGACGTGCGCCGCGACGTCACCCACCACCGCGAGGCCCGTCCGGTACTGCGCGAACTTCTGCACCACCGCCCCCGCGACCCCGCTGCGCAGCCGGAAGAACTCCGCCCCCAGCCGCTCCACCGGCACCGCCACCCAGGGCGCCTCCTGGTAGTACGCGTCGCCCAGCAGGTCCAGCGCCTGGCGCTCCCCCGCCACCACCTCCCCCTCGGCCGCCGCCACCAGCACCCGCACCCCGCCCAACTCCCGCACCCCGGTCACTTCAGGCCCCCCGTCAAGTCGTCGACCAGCGCCAGCACCTCGGACACCCGCCGCGGCGGGCCCATCACCACGAACCGCAACGCGCTCCGCTCCTCCTCCCGCACCGCCTGCACCCACAGCGGCCGCGGCCCGCCCGACCACGCCGACGCCGCCGCCAGCACCCCCGTCACCAGCCGGTCCGCGTCCCGCGCCCCCACCCCGTCCACCTGCACCACCGCCGAGACCTCCGCCCGGGCCGGCCCCACCGGCACCCCGCCCCCGGTGAACGCCTCCACCTCCGCCCGGGCGATCCGGTACTGCTTCCCGATCCGCACCGCCTTGAGCTTCCCGTCCCGCACGTACCCGCGCACGGTCTTCACGTGCAGCCCGAGCAGCTCCGCGACGTCCTCGACCGAATAGAAATCGTTCACTCCGCATCCTTCCCTATTCCTCCCCACCATACAGCCGAATAGCAACCAATACGCCCCACCACGCCGTCCTCTCCCCTCTCGCTTCCCCCTCCTCCGCGCCCCCGCTTCCCCGCTCCTTCTCCCCTCCTCTCCCTCCCCCCACCGCGCCCCCCTTCCCCGCCCTGCCTCTCCCCCCTTTTTCCTCCTCCCTTTTCTCCCTCCTCCCTCTCCCCCGCTC
>NZ_JNYE01000139.1 GCF_000717185.1 Kitasatospora phosalacinea
GGGCAGGGGGCAGGGGGGCGGGAGGCAGGGAGGTGGAGGCGGTGGCGACCGGGGGCGGGGTTGGGGCCGGAAAACGCGGACACCCGGCTGCCGGCCCCGCGGGCGGGGTGTGGCAGCCGGGTGTCCGGTGCGGGCTGACGGAGGGTCAGGCCTTCTTGGTCTCCCAGAAGATCGCGTCGATCTCGGCGATCAGGTCCAGCAGGGCCTGGCCGGTCGCCGGGTCGGTGGACGCCTTGGCGGCCGAGGCGGCCTTGCCGGCACGGTTGAACAGGTCGTGCAGGCCCGGGTAGGCCTCGAAGTGCGGGGCCTTGAAGTAGTCGGTGTGCAGCACCGAGAGGTGGTGCTTGACCAGCTCGGCGCGCTCCTCCTTGATGACGATGGCGCGAGCGCGGAACTCGGCGTCCTCGTTGGCCTGGTACTTCTCCTGAGTGGCCTTCACGGACTCGGCCTCGATGCGGGCCTGGGCCGGGTCGTACACGCCGCAGGGCAGGTCGCAGTGGGCGTGGGCGGTGACTCGCGGAGCAAACAGACGAGAGAACATGGGGGTCCTTCCTTAGATCGTCTTCCCGGGCCCGACATTACCCTCACGGCAGGCCGAAATCGCCGTCGCCCCGGTGGCCTAGGGCAAAAGAAGGAGTTCGAATCGTGCGATATGGGACACCGCTCGGCGTGGTCGACATCGCCGGGCCGTCGATGCGCCGACTGCTCTCCGACGGCGACCGGGTGCTGGTCCGCTACGGCGCCCCGCTGCGGCCCGGGGCGATCGCGCTGTTCCGGCACCCGCTGCAGCAGGACCTGCTGGTGGTGAAGCGGGCGGCGGGGCGGCGGCCGGGCGGGTGGTGGATGCTCTCCGACAACCCGCTGGTGCGCACCGACAGCCGCGAGTACGGCGCGGTGCCGGACGAGTTGGTGCTGGGCCGGGTGCTGCTGCGGCTGGCGCCCCGGCCGGCCTGGCTGGCCCCGGGGCGGCGGGTGGAGCGGGCGCTGCGGGGGCGCGCGCCGTGGTTCGCCGAGCGGCTGGGCGTCAGCGTGCCGTTCGACGGGGAACTGTGACGCGGCACCTGGTGACGCTGCGTCGAGCGGCGCGGTGCGGCTCAGCCCTGGGCGGCCAGGGCCCGTTGGGCCTCCTGGCGCTTGCGGGCCCGGTAGGCGGCGACGTTGGCGCGGGTGGCGCAGCGGTCGGAGCAGTAGCGGCGGGAGCGGTTGGTGGAGGTGTCGAGGTAGGCGTTGCGGCAGGGGGCGGCCTGGCAGATGCCGAGGCGGTCGACGCCGAGGGCGGTGAGGTGGATGGCCAGGCCCATGCAGGCGACGGCGGCGTAGTTGGCGGCCGCGGTGGGGGCGTTGTCGGCGAGGTGGAGGTGCCAGTTGGGGCGGCCGGTGTCGTCCAGGTCGTCGTGGCCGGAGACCAGCGGGCTGACGGGGTACTCCACCATCAGGCTGTTGAGCAGGTCGACGGCCCGGACGTCCTCGCCCTCGGCGGCGGCCTCGAACACCCCGCGCAGCCGGGTGCGGACGGCGCGCAGCCGGGGCAGGTCGGCCTCGTCGGCGAGTGCGGCGGCCCGGGAGGGTTCGCCGAACAGGGACCGGACGGCGTCCACCGAGGTGAGGTCGTCGGTGCCGCGGTCGGGTTCCTCGCTGTTGACCAGCCGGACGGCGAAGTCGGCGTACGAGGCGAGCTCCACGGGGTCCCTCCGGGCGGGGTGTAACGGGTCGAATGACTCCAGGGTATTACAGGTGCGGGCGGACGTGCCGGTGCCCGCCGTGCGCGGGGGCGCAGGGCGGGCACCGGGGGGCGTGCGGGGGTGCGGGGTCAGAGCACCTTGGAGAGGAACGCGCGGGTGCGCTCGTGCTGCGGGTTGCCGAGCACCTCGCGCGGGTGGCCGGACTCGACCACCACGCCGCCGTCCATGAACACCAGCGCGTCGCCGACCTCGCGGGCGAAGCCCATCTCGTGGGTGACCACGATCATCGTCATGCCGTCCTCGGCGAGGCCGCGCATCACGTCCAGCACGTCGCCGACCAGTTCGGGGTCGAGCGCCGAGGTGGGCTCGTCGAACAGCATCAGCTTGGGCTGCATGGCCAGGGCCCGGGCGATGGCGACGCGCTGCTGCTGGCCGCCGGAGAGCTGGGACGGGTAGCTGCCGGCCTTGTCGGCCAGCCCGACCCGCTCCAGCAGGGCCATCGCGCGTTCCTTGGCGGCGGCCCGGCCCTCCTTCTTGACCTGGACCGGCGCCTCGGTGACGTTCTCCAGCGCGGTCATGTGCGGGAAGAGGTTGAAGCGCTGGAAGACCATGCCGATGTCCCGGCGCTTGAGCGCGACCTCGCGGTCCTTGAGCTCGTGGAGCCGGTCGCCCTTCTGCCGGTAGCCGACCAGCTCGCCGTCGACGTACAGCCGTCCGGCGTTGATCTTCTCCAGGTGGTTGATGCAGCGCAGGAAGGTGGACTTGCCGGAGCCGGACGGGCCGACCAGGCAGAACACCTCGCTCTGCCGCACCTCCAGGTCGATGCCCTTGAGCACCTCGACCTGGCCGTAGGACTTGTGCACGCCCTCGGCCCGGACCATCGGGCGGCCGGGGTCGGGGGCGGGGGCCTGCGGCGGCTTGGACAGGTCGGTCATGCGTCCTTCCCTCCGTCCGGAGCGTCATTCGGCGCACCGCCCGGCGCACCACCCGGCGCACCGCCCGGAGCGTCGGGCGCCGCGGGCGCCGCCGGGCTCGCGGGCGCCGCCGTCTTCGCCGGGGCGCGGCCGGCGAAGAGGGCGCGCACCCGTTGCAGCGGGGTGGGCGGCAGCGTCCGGTTGGCGCCGCGGGCGTAGTAGCGCTCCAGGTAGTACTGGCCGACCGTCAGGATCGAGGTCAGCAGCAGGTAGTAGATCGAGATCGCGATCATCGCCGCGATCGGCTTGTAGGTGCGGGTGGAGATGTCGTGGCCGGCGGTGAACAGCTCCACCAGCGAGATCACCTGCACCAGCGAGGTGGTCTTCAGCATCGAGATGGTCTCGTTGCCGGTGGGCGGGATGATCACCCGCATCGCCTGCGGCAGCACGATCCGGCGCAGCACGGTGGCCCGGCTCATGCCGAGCGCGTGCGCGGCCTCGGACTGGCCCTCGTCCACCGACTGGATGCCGGCCCGGACGATCTCCGCCATGTAGGCGGCCTCGTTGAGGCCGAGGCCGAGCAGGGCGGCGGTGAACACCGGCACCAGGGTGTTGGAGTCCTGGGACCAGAAGGACGGGCCGAACGGGACGCCGAGCGAGATCTGCTTCCACAGGAAGCCGATGTTGTTCCAGAGCACCAGCTGCACCAGCACCGGGGTGCCGCGGAAGACCCAGATGTAGAACCAGGCGGTGCCGGAGAGCACCGGGTTCTTCGACAGCCGCATGACGGCGAGCAGCACGCCGCCGACCACGCCCATCAGCATGGACAGCGCGGTCAGCTCCAGGGTGACCCAGATGCCGTGCACCACGGTGGGGTCGCGCAGGGTGGCGCCGACGAAGTCCCAGTCCAGCGCCGGGTTGGTGAACAGGACGTGCAGCAGCATCGCGCCGAGCACGGCGACGACGGCGACGGAGACCCAGCGGCCGGGGTGGCGGACGGGGACGGCCCGGATGGTCTCGGGCCGTCCCTGCTCCACCGACCCCTGGTCGGTCTTTTCCACGTGATTACCTCGTCAGGGGATCGAGCGGCGGAGGGTCAGCTCTTGCCGGCGGGGTTGATCTCGGAGGTGCTGATCGCGCCCGCGGAGACGCCCCACTTGTCGAGGATGGTCTTGTAGGTGCCGTCCGCCATCAGCGACTGGATCGCGCCCTGGACGGCCTTGCTGAGCGGCGAGTCCTTGGCCAGGATCACGCCGTAGGGGGCGGCGCCGTAGGTGTCGCCGAGCTTCTCCAGCTGGCCGCCGGTCTGCTTGAGGGCGTAGTCGATGACCGGGGAGTCGGCCAGCATGACCTGGTCGCGGCCGGAGACCAGCGACTGCGCGACGTCGGTCTGCAGGGCGAAGCGGTCGCCGTCGTTCGGGATGGCGGGCTTGCCGGCCTTGGCGCAGTCCGGGTTGCGGGTCTCCTTGACCTCGTCGGCCTGGGTGGTGCCGTCCTGGACGGCGACCTTCTTGCCGCACAGGTCGTCCAGGACGATCTTGTCCGGGTTGCCCTTCTTCACGGCGGCGGAGGTGCCGGCCGAGAAGTAGGTGACCATGTCGACCTGCTCCTCGCGCTCCTTGGTGTCGGTGAAGGAGCTCATGCCGAGCTGGTACTTGTCCGACTGGATGCCGGGGATGATGTCGGTGAAGCCGGCGCTCTGGAAGTCGGCGGTCAGGCCGAGCTTCTGGGCGATGGCCACGCCCAGGTCGACGTCCATGCCGACGATCTTGCCCTTCTCGTCCTTGAACTCGTTGGGCGCGTACGAGGTGTCGGAGCCGACCACCAGCTTGCCGCCGGACTTGAGTTCGGCCGGGACGAGGGCGGCCAGCGCCGGGTCGGCCTGGACGGCCGCGATGGCCTGGGTGGGGATCGGGGCGGCGCCCGAGGTGGTGGTGCCGGTGCTGGAGCTGCCGCAGGCGGTGAGGAGCAGCGAGCCGGCCGCGAGGGCCGCCGTCGCGGCGATCGGCCGCAGGCGCGGGGAGCGGGCAGCGGGCATGGGGGTCTCCTCCTGGAGTCGGACGGTGATCGCGCTGCCGGGTGGGGTGGCGCGGTACGGCGGGGTCGGTGCTCGCCACCCTCCGCCGAGGTGACAGGTGGTTCCGATGTGGGGGGAATCCTGCCACTCTGGGTGGCCAAATCATCCCCGCCGCAGATCAAAATCGGATAACAGGACTTACTACCGTCCGTTATCCGGAGACTTTTCCCTGATCATGTCACCCGGTGCATACCCATGCACCGGGTGACCACCCACCGGACCGCGGGCTAGAAACTGCCGTTCACCACGGCGCTCTGCACCGCTCCGCCGGTCAGCCCCCACTTCGCCAGGACCTCGTCGTACTGCCCGTTGCGGATCAGCCGGTCCAGCGCCTTCGCCACGGTGTCCCGCAGCGCGGTGTCCTCCTTCTCGAAGGCGATCCCGTACGGCGCCACCTGCAACTGCTCGCCGACCACCTGGAACTGCCCGCCGGCCCGCCCGTGCTGCACCGCGTGCGCCGCCACCGGCGCGTCGTCCAGGTCCACCGCGGCCCGGCCCTGTGCGACCAGCGCCAGCGCCTGGTCGTCGGTCTCGGTCTCGGTCACCGTCAGCTTCCGGCCGTCCTTCCGGCACGCCTCGGCCTGCCGCTCCAGCAGCGTCGCCTGCACGGTCTCCCGCTGCACCGCGGCCGTCCGCCCGCACAGGTCGTTCAGGCCGGCGACCCGCTGCGGGTTGCCCTTCGCCACCACGATCGAGGTGCCGGTGACGAAGTAGTCGACGAAGTCCAGGCCGTCGTTGACCTTCCGGGCCTCGTCGTCGGTGCCGTCCCGGCGCTGCGGGTTGTCGGTCATCCCCGACATCACCAGGTCGTACTCGTCGGCCTGCAGCCCCAGCCGCAGCCGGTCGAACGGCACGTCGCTGAACTGCACCTGCACGCCCAGCACGGCGCCCAGGGCGTTGGCCAGGTCCACGTCCAGGCCGTCCGGCTTGCCGCCCTCCCCCTTGAAGCCGATCGGTGCGTACGTCAGGTCGGCGCCGATCCGCAGCACCCCCGACGACCGGACCCGCTCCGGGAGTTGGGCGTGCAGGTCGGCCGCGGTGGCACCGGCGTCGCCGCCGCGGCCCGACGAGGCGGTGGCGCCGCAGCCGGTCAGCAGCAGCGTGCCGGTCAGCGCGGCCGCGGCGAGGGCGGTGGTGCGGGGGGTCGCCGCGGATCTGGCGGGGGGAGTGGCCGTCGACATCTGTGGTCCTCCTGTGGGAGAGGGGGCGGGCCCCCGCCGCTGCGCGCTGGTGTGCGCGACCGGTGCGACGGGGTGGGACGCGGCCCGACGTGCGCGGGAACGTCCGGACAACGGTGGTCGAACACCGGATACTGCCATCCCGGCCTGCTCAGCCGGGTAGCGGGTATGTCAGAATCTGGTATCGGGTGACCCCCGACGCAGAACTCAGACCACCGGTTCGCCACAGGGCCGGGGTGCCGCAGGAACGGAAGCCGTCACCGGCTCCGTATCCGAAGCACCAGCTCCCCTCCGTGTCTGCGTTCACTCCTGCGAGTGCCTGCGGACCCCTCGCTCGGGGGGCCACGCGCAACAAGAAGGACCCGGCACAGGTGCGGTGCCGACGTCCGGACGAACAACGCAGAACACCTGAAACCCTCACCCCGAGGGCGTCGCCCGACGGCTGCGCCCCGACCCGGAGACGGGTGCGCCGCAGGCGGCGCGCCCGTGCTCGCGCATTGGCGCGCGGCCCGGGTCGAAAGTCCGTCGGACGCGCGCCTTCGCCGATACATGACGAAGAGGTCATTGTGGCAGCGGAGATCATCACCGACACCCAGAGCACTGACGACCCGGTCGACGCCGTCTTCGCGCTCCACCGCGGCGGCAAGATGGAGATCCGGGCGACCGTCCCGGTCCGCGACGCGGACGACCTGTCGCTCGCCTACACCCCGGGCGTGGCCCGGGTCTGCACCGCCATCGCCGAACAGCCCGCCCTGGTGGACGACTACACCTGGAAGGCCAACACCGTCGCCGTCGTCACCGACGGCACCGCGGTGCTCGGCCTCGGCGACATCGGCCCCCGGGCCTCGCTGCCCGTGATGGAGGGCAAGGCCATCCTGTTCAAGCAGTTCGGCGGCGTCGACGCGGTGCCGATCGCGCTGGACTGCACCGGGGTCGACGAGATCGTCGAGACCGTGGTCCGGCTCGCCCCGTCCTTCGGCGGCGTCAACCTGGAGGACATCTCCGCACCGCGCTGCTTCGAGATCGAGAAGCAGCTCCAGGAGCGGCTCGACATCCCGGTCTTCCACGACGACCAGCACGGCACCGCGATCGTCACCACCGCCGCGCTGTGGAACGCCGCGAAGGTGACCGGCCGTCAGGTCGGCGACCTGCGCGCGGTCATCTCCGGCGCCGGTGCGGCCGGCGTCGCGATCGCCAAGATGCTGCTCGCCGCGGGCATCGGCGACGTCGCGGTCTGCGACCGCCGCGGCGTGGTCCACCAGGGCCGCGCGGACCTCACCGACGCCAAGGCGGAGATCGCGGCGCTCACCAACCGCAGCGGCCTCAAGGGCAGCCTGGCCGACGCGCTGGACGGCGCGGACGTGTTCATCGGCGTCTCCGGCGGCACCGTCCCGGAGGAGGCCGTCGCCACCATGGCGCCCGGCTGCTTCGTCTTCGCGATGGCCAACCCCACCCCGGAGATCCACCCCGAGGTCGCCCACCGGTACGCGGCGGTCGTCGCCACCGGGCGCTCCGACTTCCCGAACCAGATCAACAACGTGCTGGCCTTCCCCGGCATCTTCGCCGGTGCGCTCTCGGTCCGGGCCAGCCGGATCTCCGAGGGCATGAAGCTCGCCGCGGCGAAGGCCCTGGCGGGCGTCGTCGCCGACGAGCTGACCCCGCAGAAGGTCATCCCCTCGCCCTTCGACGAGCGGGTCGCCCCGGCGGTCACCCGCGCGGTCGCGGAGGCGGCCCGGGCGGAGGGCCTCGCCCGGATCTGATCCGGAGCAGCGGTGCCGCGGGGTCCGCCCGGGGACGGTGCGCCGTCCGGGGGCGGACCCCGCCGTCCGCCCGGGCCGACCCCCGCGCAACGGCGGCGCGGGAAAGCAATATGGGGACGTTCACAGTGGGTCGCGGTTAACGGGGCGGGCCCGACGGGGCTATGGTCCGGGCATGTTCGCTGCCTACGCCGCCCGCATCAGCCCCGACGACCCCCTGAGCGCACTGGAGTTGGGCGAAGTGCCCGAACCGGAGGTGCGCCCCGGCTGGAGCGTGGTCACGGTCAGGGCCGCCACGCTGAACCACCACGACCTGTGGTCGCTGCGCGGGGTCGGCCTGCCCGCCGAGCGGCTGCCGATGGTGCTCGGCTGCGACGCGGCGGGCGTGGACGAGGACGGCAACGAGGTGGTCATCCACTCGGTGGTCGGCCAGAGCGGCCACGGCGTGGGCCCGCACGAGCCGCGGTCCATCCTGACCGAGTGCTACCAGGGCACCTTCGCGCAGCGCGTCGCGGTGCCGACCTGGAACCTGCTGCCCAAGCCGGCGGAGCTGAGCTTCGAGCAGGCCGCCTGCCTGCCCACCGCCTGGCTGACCGCGTACCGGATGCTGTTCACCAACGCCGGGGTGAAGCCCGGCGACACGGTGCTGGTGCAGGGCGCCGGGGGCGGGGTGTCGACCGCGCTGGTGGTGCTGGCGAAGGCCGCCGGGCTGCGGGTGTGGGTCACCGGCCGGGACGAGGCGAAGCGGGCCCGGGCGGTCGGGCTCGGCGCGGACGCGGCGTTCGAGAGCGGGGCGCGGCTGCCGGAGCGGGTGGACGCGGTGATGGAGACGGTCGGCGCGGCGACCTGGTCGCACTCGGTGAAGTCGCTGCGCCCGGGCGGCACGATCGTGATCTCGGGGGCGACCAGCGGGCCGCACCCGAAGGCCGCCGAGCTGAACCGGATCTTCTTCCTGGAGCTCAGGGTGGTCGGCTCGACCATGGGCTCCAAGGAGGAACTGGCCGGGCTGCTGGCGCTGTGCGCCAACTCCGGGGTGCGGCCGGTGATCGACTCGGTGCTGCCGCTGGCCGACGCCCGGGAGGCGTTCGCCCGGCTGGAGCGCGGGGATGTGTTCGGCAAGCTGGTGCTCACCCCCTGACCGCCGGAGCGCGGAGAGGGCGGAGCGCCCCCGACCCGTCCTCGGGGGCGCTCCGTGTCTCGCGGGGCCGGTGCTCAGCGCCCGTACAGGGCGCGGGCGGCGGCGGCCAGCGCCTGCTGGGCGCGGGCCAGCCGGGCGGCGTCGACGCCGCGGTCGCGGGCGGTGTCCCGGACGTGGTCGCGGAACCGGTCGAGCAGGCGCTCCAGCTCGCGGGCCGGGTCGCCGGCCGGGTCGGTGCGGGCCCAGTCGGGCAGCTCGGCGGCGGGGGCGTCCGGGTGCGGGGCGTCCTTGCCGAGGTCCTTGTCGAGGTCGATCCGGGCGGCCGGTTCCTCGGGCGCGCCCCAGCGGGCCGCGTCCGCCAACGAGCCCAGGCCGCGGGTGAGTTCGGCCAGGCCCTCGGCCAGACCGGCGGACCAGTCGCCGCCCGCGGCGTGCGCCCTGACCTGCTCCTCGACCCGGCGCTTGAGCCGCAGCGCCTCCTGCTGGGCGGCGGTGCGGGCGGCCTTCGACTGCTCGCGCAGCTTCTTGGCCTCGGCCTCGGCGGCCTTGGCCTGCTGCCGGGCGGCCTTCTCCTGCTCCTTGGCCCGGCGGGCCTGCTCCTTGGTCTCGGCCTTGAGCCGGGCGAACTCCTCCTTGGCCCGCTGCCAGGACTCCTGGTCGCGCCAGGGCGTCCCGCCGGAGGCGGTGCCGGGGTCGGCGGCGGCCTGGTTCCAGAGTTCGGCGCGCAGGTCCTTGGCGTTGTCCCGGACGTCCTGCCGGATGGCTCCGGCGAGCTGGCCGACCGAGTCGTGGATCTCGGCCTCCAGGTCGGTCAACTCTGCCGAGCGGGAGGCGAGTTCGTCCCGCCCGGTGTCGGTGAGCCGGTAGACCTTGCGGCCGCCCTCGGTGGTGTGGCTGACCAGGCCCTCGGCCTCCAGCTTGGCGAGCCGGGGGTAGACGGTGCCCGCGGAGGGCGCGTACAGGCCGTGGAAGCGCTCCTCCAGCAGGCGGATCACCTCGTAGCCGTGCCGGGGGCTCTCGTCCAGCAGCTTCAGCAGGTAGAGGCGCAGCCGCCCGTGGCCGAACACCGGTGTCATCAGGACTCCTTGGTCAGGTCGAGCGGGGCCGCCGGCAGTTCCTTGGCCGGGCGGTCCTCCTCGGCTTCGGGGCGGCGCTGGACGGTGACCGCGCCGGTGACGGTGGTCACCGAGAGGCGGCCGCGGCCGGTGCCGAGCTGGCCGGAGAGCTTCTTGGAGCCCCAGCCGCCGCCGACGCTCAGTTCGGCGAAGGCGCTGGAGAGCGTGCCGCTGGTGGTGCCGGCCTCGACCTTGGCGTCGGCCAGGGCGGGCAGCCGGACGCCGACCGGGCCGGAGACGGTGTTGACGCCGATGTCGGTGGGGGTGGCGGCGTCCAGGTCCAGGGTGACGGCGCCGGAGACCGAGTGGGCGCGGATCTTCGTGGCGGACCCGGCCACCAGGGTGACCGCGCCGGACACCGTGTTGACCTTCAGCTCGCCGGACAGGCCCTCGGCGTCCACGTCCCCCGAGACGGTGTTGGCGCTGACCAGGCCGGTCAGGCCGGCCAGCGTGGTGGCGCCGCTGGCGCCGTGCACCCCGACCTCACCGGCGATGCCGGAGATCGTGGCGTCGGCGGAGACGGTGCCGACCCGCACCACGGCGGCGGCCGGGACGGCCACCGTGAGGTCGGCGTGGCGCTTGCGGCGCAGGCCGGAGAAGAACGACTTGACCGTCTGCACGGACTTCACGGCCTCGCCGAACTCGCCCCAACTGAGGTCCTTGTAGGTGACGGTCAGCACGCCGTCCTCCAGCGAGACCTGCAGCGGCTCGCCCTCCAGCCCGGCGACCTCCAGCCGGGCGGGGCCCTCGGTGGGGACCACGTTCACGGCGCCGTCGACGACGCGCACGTGCAGGGTGTGCACGGCCTCGTCGAAGGCGATCTTCTCGGCGCTGTCTACCGTCCACTGGGTCATTTCGGGCTCCCCGTCCGTCCTGTCCTCCGATACGCGATGTATCGCGTCCTTCTGCTATTCACGATATATCGCGTAGCCGGGAAGTCAAGGAGCCCCGACCCCGATCCCGACCCCGGCCCGACCCGGAGCCCACCCCGAGGCGCCGCTCCGGGAGAACCCCGGGAACGGCCGCGGCCCGGAAGGCGAACTCGCCTTCCGGGCCGCGGTGCTGACGTCGCGTCAGCCGCTCACTCGTCGTCCTCGTCGTCCAGCCGGGCCAGCCAGGTGGCCAGCCGCTCCACCGGCACCTCGAAGTCCGGGTTCAGGTCCACGAACTCCCGCAGGCGCTCGGCCAGCCACCCGAAGGTGACCTCCTCCTCGCCACGCCGGCTCTCCAACTCCTCGATGCCGCGGTCGGTGAAGTACACGGTGGTTCGCTCCGGGGGTGCTGGTTCTCGGTCCGTCGGGACCCAGGATAGTGCGGCGCCGATCAGCCGTTGTACCGGTAGTAGCTGAGCGAGAGCGACACCGCGCCGTCGCTGGTGACGTTGCCGATCTTCATGATCGCCACGCTCCAGGTCTGCCGGTTGCGCACGCAGATCATCCGCCCCGGCGGGAGGTCGGCGTACGGGAAGTCGGCGCTCGGGTTCTTGTCGATGGCGTCCGAGCACTCCTGCGGGGTCAGCGAGTCCGACTTGCTGAGGTACCGGTCGTAGCCGTCCGCCACCCGCAGCTCGTCGTAACTGGGCCGCAGGAAGACGTCGCTGCCGGAGGAGGACGGCACCACCTTGCCGTTGAGCAGGTCGAAGCCGTAGTCGGTGCTGGGCACCGACAGCTCGCGGTCGGCGTAGACCACGGTGAACCCGGCGGGCGCCCCGCTCTTGCGCGGGGAGGGCGAGGCGGACGCCGAGCCCGCGGGCTTCGACGGGGTGTCCGACGGCTCCGGGGTCACCTGGTCCTGGCTGTCGCCGCCCGCGTCCCCCGTCGGGGACGGGCCCACCGTGACGGTCTGCGTCGCGGTCGGCTTCTTCGGGTCGTCCTTGTCGAACGTCTTCATCAGCACCAGGCCGCCCGTGGTGCCCGCCAGCAGCGTCACCAGCGCGACCACCAGCAGGGTCTTCCAGGACACCCCGCCCCGGCGCTCGGCCTTCGCCGGGGCCGGCTCGGCCTCGGCGGCCAGCGGGACGGCGGGCGCGGGCGGCGGGGTGTGCTGCTCGGTCAGCCGCAGCGTCGGGTCGGCCGGGGCGACCGGGCCGGTCACCGCCTCCGAGACCGGGGCGGGCGGCCCGAACGCGCCGGACGGGGACCCGACCGGGGCGTGCTGCTGCACGGAGGGCGCGACTGGGGGCGCGAGCGGGGCGGCGGCCGGCGGCGGGGGAGTGGCGGGCAGGGTCGGCGGCGCCGCGGGCAGCGGGGTCGGCGGGGTCCGCGGCAGGTCGGAGCGCCGGGTGATCTCGGTGTTCACCTGCCCGGGCAGCCAGTCCTCGCCGAACCGCAGCTGCCCGCCGACCACCGGGTGCTCCCGGGCCGCCTGGATGATCTCGGCGGGCGTCGGCCGGTCGGCCGGGTCCTTGGCCAGGCAGCGGCCGATCAGCTCGCGCAGCGGCGCCGGGACGGTGCTCAGGTCCGGCTCCTCGTGCACCACCCGGTACAGCACCGCGGTGTCCGGCCCGTCGCCGAACGGCGGCGCGCCGCCCGCCACGTACGCGGCCAGCGCGCCCAGCGCGAACACGTCGGTGGCCGGGGAGACCGTCCGGCCCTGGGCCTGCTCCGGCGACATGAACGCGGGCGAGCCGATCCGGTAGCCGGTGCCGGTCAGCGCCGTCGCGTCGGCGGCCCGGGCGATGCCGAAGTCGATCACCCGCGGCCCGTCCGAGGCCACCAGCACGTTGGCCGGCTTGAGGTCCCGGTGCACCACCTGGACGCTGTGGATCGCCTGCAGCGCCTCCGCGATCCCGCCGACCAGCAGCAGCACCGTCCGCACCGGCAGCGCCCCGTGCTCGCGCACCACCTGCTGCAGCGACGGGCCCGGCACGTACGAGGTGACCAGCCACGGCGCGCCCGACTCCAGGCCGCCGGAGTCGATCACCTGCGCCGTGTACAGGCCGTGGATGCGCTGGGCGCTGCTCACCTCCTGCGCGAAGCGGCGGCGGAACTCGCTGTCCTCGGCGAACTCCGGGCGCACCACCTTGAGCGCCACCGGACGGCCGCCGGGCGTGTAGGACAGGTAGACCCGGCCCATGCCGCCCGCCCCGAGCCGGGCGAACAGCCGGTAGCCGCCGACCTCGCGGGGGTCGTCCGGCAGCAGCGGCTGGAAGACCGGCGGGAGCGGTGCGGCGTTCTGCGGAGTGTCGGCTGCCATGCGGCGGGTCCCCCTATGGATGAGCGTGTCGAAAGACGGCCGTCCGGCACCCGGCGGCGGAGCGGCGAACCACAACCTACCGATCCGTCAGATCCCCTGCAGCCCACGGGGTCCCCCACCGCGTCACGGTCCGGAAACGGAACCGCCCCGCCCCCGGAGAACCGGGGACGGGGCGGTCGGGGCCGTGCCGCGCTCAGCGCGTCAGAGCGAGAACACCTCTGCGACCAGTGCCTGCTGTTCGGCGGCGTGGCGCTTGGCGGAGCCGACGGCGGGGGCGGAGGAGGCGGGGCGGGCGACGCGGCGCAGGCGGGCGTTGCCGCCGGTGCGG
>NZ_JNYE01000140.1 GCF_000717185.1 Kitasatospora phosalacinea
ACCTGCGCGATCTGGCACAACCGCACCACCGGCCAACCCGTCACCCGATCACTCATCGCCTACGACCACTGACCCACTTCGGAACTACTCGTCTAGCACCATCGACCGGAAGGGGTCGGGGGTTTGGCGGGAGTGCCGCTCTTCCGGGTGAATCCGGTGCGCGGGGCTACTGCGGGGGCGCGTGGTGAGACAAGCCTATGAGTCGGGCGCGGGGCGGTCGGAACCGCCGAGCGGGGCCCGACGCGGAGTTCCCGGGCGGCACAACTCTCCTGGGGGAAAAGAACTCTGACGGACAGTCAGTTGCGTCGTGCACCGGCTATGCTGCTTCGCGCCCCGGGCCCCGCCGCGCCGCCCGGCCCCGCCCACCACCCCCGTCCCCACGAGCGTATGAGGATGCTGATGCTTCGAGCCGGATCGTCACCAGGCGGATCGTCTTCAGGAGGACGGCTGCCCGCAGCCGTGCTCGTCTGTCTGCTGCCCGCGGCGGTGATCGGCGCGGCCGTCGGCTTCGCCGCCGCGGCGGACCCGGGCGCGGCGACCTCGGGGATCATCTGGTGCGGCCTGGTGGGCGCCGCGGCCGTGGCGGTGGCGGGGTTCGAGGCGGTGCGCCGGGGCCGCGCGCTGGAGCTGGCCCGCGAGGAGGCCGCCCGGCGGGAGGCCGAGCAGCGGCACCGGCTGGCCCGGCAGCAGGAAGGCATGCTCGAACTCGCCAGGGACGAGCTCCCGCGGGCCGTCGCCCGGATGCAGGGCGGCGAGTTCATCACCGACGTGCTCCGCTCCTACGAGCAGCAGCACGTCAACAACGCGGGCGACGAGTTCCACGACTTCCGCTACGCCGTGCTGCGCGCCGTGCTGGACGCGGTCGACAACGAGGAGGCGATGCGCGAGTCCGCGCAGCGCGCCTTCGTCAACATCGCCCGCCGCGTCCAGGCGATCGTCCACCGCCAGGCCATCGACCTGCGCAAGATGGAGGACCGGCACGGCGACGACCCCGCGGTCTTCGACGACCTGCTGGTCATCGACCACGGCAACGCCCTGATCGGCCGTCTCGCCGACTCCATCGCGGTGCTCGGCGGCGCCCGTCCCGGCCGCCAGTGGAACAACCCCGTCCCGCTGTACAGCGTGCTGCGCGGCGGCATGTCCCGGATCCTCGACTTCCGCCGGGTCGAACTGCACCCGGTCTCCGAGGTCGCCGTGGTCGGCCCCGCCGTCGAGCCGCTGATCCACGCGCTCGCCGAACTGCTCGACAACGCCACCCGCTACTCGCCGCCGCAGACCAGCGTCCACCTCACCGCCGTCGAGGTGCAGACCGGCATCGCGATCGAGATCGAGGACGGCGGCCTCAGCCTCGGCGAGGAGGGCCGCGCCCGGGCCGAGCGGATGCTCGCCGAGGCCGAGTCCGGCATCGACCTCAACGGCCTCGGCGAGGCGCCCCGGCTCGGCCTCGCCGTGGTCGGCCGGCTCGCCCGCTCCTACGGCTTCCAGGTCTCGCTGCGCCCGTCCGCGTACGGCGGCGTGCGCGCCGTGCTGATCGTCCCCGACGTGTACATCACCACCGCGCCCGCGCCCAGCCGCGCCCACGGCATCGGCCGGATCGCCACCACCACCCCGCTGGCCTTCCCCTCCCACCCCGGGCAGCCCGACAACGAGGCGTACCCGGCCGGGAGCGGGAGCGCGGACACCCCGCCGCGCCCCCACCCCGCCGCCGCGACCCACACCCCCGCCGGGGGCTTCGCGGCCGCAGCGGCCTTCCCCTCCGGCGGGGCGTTCCCCTCCGGCGGGGCGTTCCCGCACGCCGTGCCCGCGCCGTCGGCCCCGCAGGCCCCGTACGCCCCCGCCGCGCCGTCGGCCCCCGCCGCGCCGCCCGCCCCGTACGAGGACGAGGTCCCGCTGGTCCTCGAGCGCACCGCGAACGGCCTGCCCCAGCGCCGCCGCCACGCCGCCCCGTCCCGCTTCGGCGCGGCCGCCGCCCCCCGCACCTCGCAGCCGGCCCCGAGCCCGGCCGCCCCGGCCCCGGTCGCGCAGCCCGCGCCGGTGCCGCAGACACCTGCCCCCGAGCCGGTCCAACCCGGCCTGTGGCTGGCCGCCTTCACCAACGGCGTCAACGGCACCCCGCCGACCGCCGGACCGGACGGCGGCAGCCGCGCCAGTGACGAAGCAGCAGGGAAAGGCGACAAGTGATTCAGCAACGGACCAACATGGACTGGATGCTCAGGGACCTCGCGGAGACCGTCCCGTGCATCCGGCACGTCATCGTCCTGTCGGCCGACGGCCTGCGGCTGGCCCAGCACGGCACCGACCCCGACACCGCGGACCGGCTGGCCGCCGCCTGCGCCGGGCTGCAGAGCCTGGCCAACGCGGTCGGCCACGAGTTCCCGCACGGGGACGGGCGGATGCGGCTGGTGGTGATCGAGGTCGGCGGCGGGTTCTTCTACCTGATGGCGGCCGGCTCCCGGGCCTACCTGGCCGTCCTCGCCGACGAGGGCGTGGACGCCGGGCTGGTCGGCCAGCGGATGCGCGACCTGGTCGCCCGGATCGGCGAGCACCTGACCACCCCCGTCCGCGGCAGCGAGCAGATCGCGTGACCCGCACCGCCGCCGACCGGGACACCGGCCGCCGGGCCGCGTTACGCACCGCGACCGCGACCGTGACCGCGAGCGCGGGCACGAGCAGCCGAGCGGCAGTGACCGCGGGCGGCCGGGCGGCAGCGACCGCCGGAGCGGCGGCGACCACCGCAACGACCGGAACGACCGCAACGACCGGAACGACCGGAACACCGCCGACGCGCCGACCGGCCGCCGGCCACACCGAGGTGCGGGGATGAGCAACCAGGACTGGGCGGACGCCAACCCGGAGCGGCTGTACGTGATCAGCGGGGGGCGCGACCGCAAGTCCGCCACCGCCGGGTTCGACCTGGTCACGCTGGTCGTCGCCCGCGCCCGGCCCGAACCCACCATGCAGCCCGAGCACGCCGCGATCCTGCGGATCTGCTCCTCCCCGCTGTCGGTCGCGGAGATCTCCGCCTACCTGCGGCTGCCGAACAGCCTGGTGACCGTCCTGCTCGCGGACCTGCTCGCCGAACGCCGGATCGAGGTCCGCGCCCCCGTCCCGCCGGCCGCCCTTCCCGACCTTTCCCTGCTGGAGGCAGTGATCCATGGACTTCAACGGCTCTGAGCCGCGCGGGCCGCGCGAGGCCGAGCTGCTCCCGGCGACCGTGGCCACCGCCGTCAAGGTCGTCATCGTCGGCGGCTTCGGGGTCGGCAAGACCACCCTGGTCGGCGCGGTCAGCGAGATCCGCCCGCTGACCACCGAGGAGACCATGACCGAGGCCGGGGTCGGCATCGACGACCTGGCCGGGGTGGAGCGCAAGAACTCCACCACCGTCGCGATGGACTTCGGCCGGATCACCATCAGCGACGAACTGGTGCTGTACGTCTTCGGCACGCCCGGCCAGGAGCGCTTCTGGTTCCTGTGGAACGGCCTGTTCGAGGGCGCGCTCGGTGCGGTCGTGCTGGTCGACACCCGCCGCCTGGAGGTGTCCTTCGACGTGCTGGGTCGGCTGGAGGACCGCGGGGTGCCGTTCGTAGTCGCGCTCAACGGCTTCCCCGAGTCGCCCGGCTACCCCGTCGAGGAACTGCGCGCCGCGCTCGACCTGCCCCACCACGTCCCGATCGTCCACTGCGACGCCCGCTCCCGGGAGTCCAGCCGGGACGTGCTGATGGCCCTGATGCGCTACCTGTACGACCTCGCCGCCCGGCCCGCCGCGTCCGCCCAGCCCGCCGCGTCCGCCCAGCCGGTCGGCTGACGGTCCGTCAATCCACTTATCCCGTACCGGAGTTGCCCCGTGTCGTACGAAGAGCACGCGTACCAGGGCGGGCCCGTCCCGCCGCCCGGATGTCCCGCCCACCGCCCCGGCGGCGGGCCGCCGGACGGCGGACTGCTGCGGCTGTTCGGCCCCGAGGCCGAGGCCGACCCGAGCGGCTTCTACGAGAAGCTGCGCGCCGAGCACGGCGAGGTGGCCCCCGTGCTGCTGCACGGCGACCTGCCCGCCTGGCTGGTGCTCGGCTACTCGGCCAACCTGACCGCGATGCGCACCCCGTCCCGGTTCTCCCGGGACTCGCGCCGCTGGACCGAGTTCCGGGAGGGCCGCGTCCCCGCCGACTCGCCGGTGCTGCCGGTGATCGCCTGGCAGCCGACCTGCTCCTTCGTCGACGGCGAGGAGCACCGGCGGCTGCGCACCGCCGTCACCGACGGCCTGAACCGCTTCGACCGGCGCGGCATGCGGCGCTTCGTCACCCGCTTCTCCGACCAGTTGATCGCCGAGTTCGGCGACAGCGGCCGGGTCGACCTGGTCGCCCAGTTCGCCGAGCACCTGCCGATGCTGGTGATGACCCAACTCCTCGGCATGCCCGAGGAGTACGGCCCACGGCTGGTCGAGGCCGCCCGCGACCTGGTCAAGGGCACCGAGACGGCCGTCGCCAGCAACGAGTACGTGGTCGAGTCGCTGCGCCGCACCGTGGAGCGCAAGCGCAGCGAACCCGGGCAGGACCTGGTGACCTGGCTGATCGAGCACCCCTCCGGGCTGAACGGGGAGGAGGTGCTGGAGCACCTGCGCTCGGTGCTGCTCGCCGCCAACGAGACCACCATCAACCTGATCTCCGAGACGCTGAAGATGGTCCTCACCGACGGCCGTTTCCGCGCCCACCTCTCCGGCGGCCAGATGACCCTGCCCGACGCCCTCGACCAGGTCCTGTGGGACTCGCCGCCGTTCATGCTGGTGCCGGGCCGCTGGGCGACCGGCGACACCGAGCTGGGCGGACGCGCGATCAAGGCGGGCGACATGCTGCTGCTCGGCGTCGCCGCGGGCAACGCCGACCCGGCGGTCCGGCCCGACCTGGACACCCCGCTGTTCGGCAACCGCTCGCACCTGGCGTTCGGCAGCGGCCCGCACGAGTGCCCCGGGCAGGAGATCGGCCGGGCGATCGCCGAGTCCGGCATCGACATCCTGCTGACCCGGCTGCCGGACTTGCAACTCTCGGTCGAGGACCACGAGTTGGTGTGGCGGGGCAACTGGATGTCGCGCCACCTGACCGAGCTGCCGGCCCGCTTCACGCCGCTCGGCGAGCTGCACCCGCAGCAGCGGGCCGTGGGCACCGGAGCGGGTGCGGGTACGGGTACGGGCGCGGGGGTGTCGACGCCGTCCACGGCTCCGGCGGCTCCGGTGGTTCCGACGGTGGCGACCGTTCCCGGCCCGCGGTCGGCGGTCCGGCCGCCGTTGCCGCCCGTGCCGCCGGTGGTTCCGGTGCTGCCGCCGCAGCGGCGCGGGTGGTGGAGCACGCTGATGGCCCGGCTGCGGGGCTGAGCGGGCGGAGGAGGCGGAGGGGGCGGGCGGGGTCGGGGTCGGGTCGGAACGGCCGGGGTCAGAACGGCCCGGGGAGGCCGCCCGCCGAGGCCCGTGCGGCCGCTTCGGCGAAGGCCCGGACGAAGGGGTGCGGGCCCTCGTGCTCCGGGGTCAGCTCCGGCTGGAACAGCGTCGCCAACCAGAACGGGTGGGACGGCAGTTCGGCGACCCGGACCTCCCCGTCCAGGTCGTGCCCGGTGAACCGCATCCCGTGCGCCCGCAGCACCTCCAGGTAGCCGGGGGCCAGGGTGTAGCCGCAGTTGTAGCGGGCGGTGGCCCGCTCCGCGCCCAGCAGCCGGGCCGCCGCCGAACCCGGCGCCAGCCGGATCCCGCCCTCCTGCCGGTACAGCGAGCAGGACAGCGGCACGATCACCAACTCCCCGGCGTCCGGCTGCTGTTCGGCGTGCGCCGCCCCGGCGATCCCGCACGCGTGCCGGGCGAACTCCAGCACCGCGTGCTGGAACCCGCCGCACGTCCCCAGGAACGGCACCCCCCGTTCCCGGGCCACCCGGGCCGCCGCCACCGCCCCCGCCTCGCTCCGGTACGGGCTCCCCGGCACCAGCCACACTCCGTCGAACCCGGCCAGCTCCTCGGCGTCCACCTCCTCCGTCCCGATCCAGTACGGCTCGACGACGGGCCCGCCCGCCGCCGCCAGCGCAGCCAGCATTCGCGGCCCCCGCAGGTGCGCCGGAACGTGCGGGGAACGATCGCCCACCAGGGCGACCCGGGCCGTGTGCGTGCAGTCTCCGGTCTCCATGGCCAGCCATCCTGACCGGCCCCCGCCCGCCCGGTCCAACACGCGTTCCTGCTGGCCCATCAGCACCACTGATCGGCCTGCCCGGGCGTGCCCGCACACTGGTGGGCGTGGACTCGCACCTGCTCAAGACGCTCGTCACGGTGGCCCGGCTCGGCTCGTTCTCCGCGGCCGCCCTCGAACTCGGCTACACCCAGTCCGCGGTCTCCCAGCAGATCGCCGCGCTGGAGGGCGAGTTGGGCGCCCCGCTGCTGCACCGGCGGCCGGTCGGGCCGACCGCGGCCGGGGAGCGGATGATCGAGCATGCCCGGCTGCTGCTGGAGCGGATGGACGCGGCGCGCGCCGACGTCCGGCGGCTCTCCCTCCCCGAGCGGCCCGAACTGCTGCTCGCGGTCTCCCCGTTGGGCATGGACGCCACCGTGGCGCGGGCCCTCGCCCGGGTGCGGGAGGCGGAGCCGCGGGTACGGGTCGGGGTGCGGGTGCTGGCGCGGCGGGCGGTGGCCGTCGAGGTCGCGGCCGGGCGGTGCGCGGTCGGCGTCACCGACGGCTACGCCGCCCCCGGCGGGCCGCTGGCGCTCGGCGACCTCGGGCCGGTCCGGCAGGTCGGGGCGGGGGAGGAGCCGTGCGCGGTGCTGTGCCCGCCGGGGCACCCGCTCCACCGCCGCGCCGCCGTCGACCTCGCCCGCCTCGCCGACGCGGGCTGGCTGGACGCCTCCGCCGTCGCCGCCCCGCTCGCCGACCTGCGCGCCCTGACCGGCGGTGCCTTCCCGGCCACCGCCGGGTACGAGGGCCAGGACGCGGCCGCGCTCCTCACCCTGTCCGCGGCGGGCCACGGCCTCGCCGTCCTGCCGCGGTCACTGGCCGCGAGCGCGGGCGGGGGCACGACGGCCCTCCCGGTGCGCGCGCCCCGGCTGGTGCACCGGCGCGAGGTGCTGTTCGCCCCGGGGCTGGACGGCCCGGCCCGGACGTTCCTGGACGCGCTGCCGCGCGGGGGGTGAGGCGAGGCGGGGCGCAGGACGGTCGGGAGGCGGGGCCCGGCCCGGGGCGCCTGGGGGCGCGGTTGTTGCGGGGGCGGGAACGGGGTGGCCCCCGACCGGTGCCCGCCGGTGGGGCCGGGGGCGGTGGTCGGAGGCCGGGGTGCGGTTCGGTGGCCGGGCCGGGCCCTCCCCCACAGGGGGCCGTCGGTCGGTCAGCCGGGTCGCGGGTGGTTCAGGGGTGGGCCAGGGGTGGTTCAGCAGGCGCCGAGGTCGTCCCAGACGCCCCACTGGCCGGTGGAGCCGGGCTGCTCGCCCTGGGTCCACCACTTGGCACGCCAGTTGTGGCCGCCGTAGGAGACGGTCTCGCCGCCGTTGTAGACCGCGGTGGAGCTCCAGGCGGTGGCGGTGCAGCTGCCGGTGCCGCCCGTGGTCCCACCGGTGGTCCCGCCGGTGGTCCCGCCGGTCGTCCCGCCGGTGGTGCCACCGGTCGTGCCGCCCGTGGTCCCGCCGGTGCCGCCGATGTTGACGTCGATGCAGGAGTAGAACGCGTTCGCGGTGTCCGAGACGTTCCACACCGCGAGGACCTTCTGGCGGCCGGTGAAGCTGCCGAAGTTCACGGTCTGGCTGAGGTCGGCCGGCGGCTGGGCGTTGTTGCCCGGGAACGTGGCGATCAGCTTGCTGCCGATGTAGTACTGCCAGTTCGAGGTGGAGTGCCGGGCGGTGAAGTGCCAGGTGAAGGTCTGGGTGGAGGACACGTTGGTGACCTTCCAGCCCAGGTTGTCGTTGTCGAGCTCGGCGTACTCGGCGTGGCCGGCCGAGCAGCTGGTCAGGCCCTTGGGGCCCTCGACGCTCTGCGGCTCGTACTTGATCTGGCCGCAGCTGACCACGTTGTTGGCGCACTGGTCCTGGCGGCTCGCCGGGTTGGTGACCCAGCCGTGGGCGCTGGCGGTGCCCGCGGTGAGGGTCAGGCCGAGCAGGGGGGCGACCAGCGCGCCGACGGCGGCGGTCACCTTTCTCTTGGTCTGCATGTGGGGTGCCTTCCTGATGTGGGGGTTCAGGTCCGCCCGGGCCGTCGGGGCACGTCGGAGGCCCCCGTGGCGCGGTGGGGCGGACACGAGCGGTACTCCTCCGTACGACCGGTGCGACAGGTCGGGAGACGGCCATAGGTCTAGACCGGATACTGAGGGAGACGATAGCGATGTACCGGACGCGGTCAAGTGGTTGGACGAAATGTCCGCCTCGGTCGGGCGCAGTTCGCCGAAGATCTGACCGAACGTCACCGGACCTGCGCCGAAATGTGCGTGACGGTGACCGGGTCGGCACCCCCGACGCCTGGTGGACGCGGTGCCCACGATGCGGACCGCCCCCGGCCCCGACCGGCCGGAACGTGGTAGCTTCCGGCGCATGCCGCAGCGCGTCCTGCTCACCACCCGGGGTCACATCGACCTGCTCAGGGTGTGCTCCGCCGCCTGTCGCCGCGCCTGAGCGCCGCCCGTCCCCTCCCCCGCCCGTACGGGCACCGCACCCCGCGTCCGCCCGCCGGTACGTCCGCAGGCGGTGCCGCCGGTACGCCCGCGCCGCCGGGCCCGCCCCGCACCGGCCGTAGGCCCGTAGGCCCGTAGGCCCGCAGGTCCGTAAGCCGGTTGAGTCCGTAGGCCGGTGGACCGGTCGAGCCCGTGGGCCCATACGCCGGGGGAGCCCGCCCCCCGTCCCGTTCCCGGACCGGCCGTTCCCGGCGTCCGGAGAAGAGGAGCCCTCCGTGTCCGACCGCACCCCCGAGTTCCACTGGTTCCTGCCCACCGGCGGCGACGGCCGCGACCCGGGCGGCGTCACCGCCGTGCAGGGCCGCACCGGTGCCGCGACCCGCAGGCCCGCCGACGTCGGCTACCTGGCGCAGGTGGCCCGGGCCGCCGAGCAGGCCGGGTTCGGGGCGCTGCTCGCACCGGTCGGCCTCGGCTGCGTCGACCCGTGGGTCCTGGCCTCCGCGCTGACCCAGCACACCGGCCGGATCGGCTTCCTGGTGGCCTTCCGGGCCGGGTTCGCCAGCCCGACCCTGCTGGCCCAACAGGCCGACGCCTTCCGGCGGTTCGCCGGGGGACGGCTGCGGCTGAACGTGGTCACCGGCGGCGACCCGGCCGAACAGCGGTCCTACGGCGACCACTTGGCGCACGACGAGCGCTACGCCCGCACCGACGAGGTGATGGCCGCGCTGCGCGACCTGCTGGAGGGGAGGCGGGTGGACCGCCGCGGCGCGCACCTGCACCTGGCGGACGCCCAGCTGGTCGACCCGGCGGTCGAGCACCCCGTCCCGCTGTACTTCGGCGGGGCCTCGCCCGCCGCCGAGCAGGTCGCCGCCCGCCGCGCCGACGTCCAACTGCTGTGGGGCGAGCCGCCCGTGGCGATCGGCGAGCGGATCGAGCGGCTGCGCGCGCTCGCCGCCGGGCAGGGCCGCACCCTGCGCTACGGGCTGCGGCTGCACGTGATCAGCCGGGACACCGCCGGGCAGGCCTGGGCGGAGGCGGACCGGATCCTGGCGGGCATCGACCCGGCGGCCGTCCGGGCCACCCAGGCCCGGTTCGCGGCCATGGACTCCACCGGCCAGGCCCGGATGGCGGCCCTGCACGGCGGCGGCACCGCCGCGTCCCGCGACCTGCTGGTGGCCCCGAACCTGTGGGCGGGCATCGGCCTGGTCCGGGAGGGCGCGGGCACCGCCCTGGTCGGTTCGCACGACGAGGTCGCGGCCCGGCTCGCCGAGTACCGGGCGCTGGGCGTCGGGGAGTTCGTCCTCTCCGGCTACCCGCACCTGGAGGAGGCGTACCGGGTCGGCGAGGAGGTCGTCCCGCGGGTGCGGGCCCTGCTCGCCGACCGTGCGGAGGGGTGAGCGGCGGGTGAGCGGCGGGGTGGGCGGCGGGGTGGGGGGCGGGGTGGGCGGCGGGGCGGGCGGCCCCGCGTGACCGGTCCCGGGCGGGAGCGGAACCGGGAAGGGGCGGAAGGGAGTCGGAAAGGGGAAGGGGCGGAAGGGGCGGAAGGGGAAGGGGTGGAACCGCAACGGGAATCCCGTTGATCAATCCCGTCGGAGGTGAAGCGGGGGCGACCGGGAGGGGGAGCGTCGGGGGTGCGTGTGCGTCCTTCCGTCGAAGTCGGCCGCGACCCTCCGAATGTCCATTTCCGACCTGCACTTTGTCGACATGGCAATGGAAGAGAGATGACCTTGAGTGGTACGTTGGGCCTGCCTGCGGCACTACTCCGTTGCTGGAGAGGGCGGCTGGGGAATCGGGGTCCGGCGCAACTCTCTGCGCGCGGTGACCCAACCGGCCGGTAGCAAAACCCGCACCTCGCACCCGTTGTGCCCGCAGTCGTCCCATCGAAGTGAGAGCGCGGAACGGCACCGTCGGCGTCGCCGAGTACCACTCATCCTGAACTCCTAGCTGCAGTGGGGGACTTGCAGTGTCTGAACGGTGCGCCGGGGCAGCGGCGAGGGCGTCCGGCACGGCCCCCCGATCGAACGTTCCGCGGGCGGCGCGCCCGGGTCGCGGCGAGGACGCCCCCTCACTACCGTCGCCGGCCCGGCCGGTCGGCGGGACGGACTGAACTCCCCGTTCCCACCGCCCGACCGGGTCGGCGCCCCCCTGTGCGGGCCCGCCGGGGCGCGGACCCGGGCACAGCTCCGACACATCTTCGATACGCCTGCGACACGTGGTTGACGCGGCTCCGATGCGGGCGGCTGCTGGACTTCCCGGGGCCGCACTTCGGTCGATCGGGCGTTCTGCACCACTTCGCCCGTGCGGGACGGATAGGCTGCCGATGCGGTGCGGCGGTGCAAGTGCAAATGCAGGTGCAGATGCAAGTGCATGAATCTCGGGGGAGAGCGTGACGGGAAGAAGCCATCCGGCACCGGGGGCGGGCGAGCGCCGTTCCCGGGCGGCCGCGGGGCCACCGCGCGGCGGCCCCGCGAGCGGGCGGGCGGGTGCGGCCGGGGGGCGCGGCACCGGCCGGACGGCCCGGCGCGGCGCGGCGGCCCGGAGCGGCCCCGCCGATCCCCGCGGGGACTTTGCCGGAGCTTGGGAGAGGCGGTTGACGGCCGGTCGGTTCCCGGGCCCCGCCCGGACCGGGCCCGAGCCGGTCGCGGTGCTGTGCCCGGCGGGGCCGGGCCACCGATTACCCGGGGCCGCGTCGGTGCCGGACCCCCTCACCACGGGGAACCGCGTCGACGCCGGGCCCGCAGGGCCGGCCACGGGTCGGAGCGAGCGGCGGAACGCTCCTGGGGAACCGGCGCGGGGGCGCCGGACGGCACCGGGTTTCCCACCCATCCATTGGCAGACATTCTCTGAACCCAATGAGTAGGATCATGCTTTCGATCAATACGGGCGAGTATTCCAGACTCCTGCGAGAGCGCGGCCTGCGCCTTGTTCCAGGCCCCGCGAACGGACGGACCGCGTGGTCCTTCGAGCCCGAGCAGGCCCTGGAATTCCTCAAGGACCTCCTACCCGGCACCGCCGCCGGGCCGGGACAGGTCGTTCTGGTCAGCGGCGGCATCGCCAGCGGCAAGACCCAGTTATTGCACGAATTCGGCCACACCGCGGCCCAGTCGGGCGCCCTGACCCTGTACGCCACCGGGGCCGCCGACGAGCAGTACACCTTCGGCGTGATCGAGCAGTTACTCGCCTCCTCCAGGCTGTCGGCGGAGGCGGCGCAGCAGGTGGCTGCGCTCCAGGGCCCGGCCGGCCGACGGCTGGAGGACTGGCAGGGCCTGCACAGTGCGATCGACCACGCGTCGGTGGTCCGGGGCGTGCGCCAGATCCTGCTGGACCTGGCCGAGGAGCAGCACACGGTCGTCCTCGTCGACGACCTGAACTTCGCCGACCGGCTCTCGCTGCAGATCCTGATGCAGCTCCAGCGGCGGATCAAGTCGACCCGGCTGCTGATGGTCCTCAGCGGCCCAGACCGGCCGACCGGCGGCCCCCGCACCCAGTGGGTCGGCACCGGCCTCCACCCGCAGCACCACATCCGGCTCGCCCCGCTGGCCGAGTCCTCCATCCGCACCTGGGTGCACACCGCCCTCGGCGGCGCCCCGGCCCCGGCGGCCCCCGTGCTCAAGCCCGTGCACACCGCCGCCCCGGAGGGCCCCGGCGGCCGCGTCCCCGCCCAGGGCTCCCGGCCCGAGGACGGCGGGGGCGGCGAGGACGGCGAGGACGGCGGTCCGACCGAGGCCGTGGTCTACGCCGTCGGCACGGGCACGGGCACGGGCACCGGCATCGGCACGGGCATCGGCATCGGCACCGGCCGCCGCCGCGTCGACCTGCCCGCCCGGATCCGCGAACTCAGCGGCGGCAACCCGCTGCTCGTCGAGGCGCTCGTCGACGACTGCACCGACCTCGACGGGGACGACCCCGACGCCCTCCCGGGCGCGAGCTACGCGCACGCCGTCTCCCTCGTCCTCAACCGGCGCGACCCGCTGCTGCCGATGGTCGCCGGGACGCTGGCGGTGCTGGACCGGCACGGCTCCCCGGACGCCGTCGCCGAACTCGCCGGACTGGAGCCCGAGGCCGCGGCCGAGGTCCTCGACGGCCTGACCGGCGCCGGGCTGCTCGCCGACGGCGCCTTCCGCCACCCCGCGGGCGCGGCCGCCGCGCTCGGCTGCCTCTCCCCGGAGGTCCTCTCCGACCTGCACGTGCGGGCCGCCGAGCTGAAGTACCGGCGGGCGGCGCCGGTCGGCGAGATCGCCCGGCACCTGGTCGCCTCCGCCGACGCACCCGGCGACTGGGCGTTCCCGGTGCTGTGCGCGGCGGCCGACCACGCGATGCTCGGCGACGAGCTCGACTTCTCCCACCGCTGCCTCAAACTCGCCCTCGACCTGGCCGCCGGGCACGAGCAGCGCCGCGAGGTGCTCAGCCGGCTCGCCAGCGGCACCTTCCGGATCAACCCGCTGATCACCCAGTCCTACCTGTCGGCGCTGCGCCAGGCCGCCGCGGAGGAGAGCGCGGAGCGGGCCGCCCGGGCGGCCGCCCCCGGCGGACGCGGCACCACCGGCGGGTCCGCCGCCGCCCCGTCCGCCTCCTACGGCGTCACCGGCGCCGGTGCGGGCTCCGCCTCGGCCGTCCCCGCCGACGCGGGCCGGATCGAGCAGGCGATGCTGGCCCGGATGGCGCTGTGGAACGGCGACGAGGCCGGGTTCAAGGAGGCCCTGGACGCCCTGCGCGGCGGCCCCGAGGCGCTCGACCCGCAGACCGAGGCCGTGCTGATGCTCGCCCACCAGTGGTACTTCGGCCCGCCCCGCGGGCAGCGCGGCGACGACACCGACCTCGCCGACCTCGACCCGTGGATCGGCACCGCCCGCACCCTGTCCGGGATCTGGGCGCACGGCGGCCCGGCCAACGCCAGCGCCAAGCAGATCCTGCGCAACTGCCGCCTCTCCGACCTCACCTTCGAGGCGCTGCTCACCGCGATCACCGCGCTCGACCACGGCGGCAAGGGCGAACTCGCCGAGCAGTGGTGCGCCGTGCTGAGCAGCCGGGCGGTCGCCCACGGCGCGGTCACCTGGCAGGCGATGATCGACGGCGTCTGGTCCGGGATCAGCCTGCGGCGCGGGGACGTCCCCACCGCCGTCGCACTGGCCGAGTCCTCGCTGCGGATGCAGAGCTGGGGGGTGCCGGTCGGCTACCCGCTGACCACCCTGCTCACCGCGCACACCGCGACCGGGGACTTCGACAAGGTCGAGGAGACGCTGCGCCACCCCGTCCCGGACTCCGTCTTCAACACCGTCTGCGGCCTGCGCTACCTGCGGGCCCGGGCCCGCTACCACCTGGCCGCCGAGCGGCCGCTGGCCGCGATCACCGACATCCACGACTGCCGCCGGATGATGATCCGCCGGGACCTCGACCTGCCGGTGCTGGTGCCGTGGCGCAGCGACCTGGCCGAGGCCTACCTGAAGATGGGCGACACCGCGCTGGCCCTGCGGCTGGCCCGGCAGCAGCTCGAACTCTCCGCCGAGTCGGACGCCTGCTCGCGCGGCGCCGCGCTGCTCGTGCTGGCCCGGGCCGGGGCGGGGGACGAGCACCAGGAACCCGCCAGCCAGGCCGTGGAGTGCCTCACCGCGGGCGGCGACCGGCTCGAACTGGCGCGGGCGCTGAAACTGCTCGGCCTGCCCGCCCCGCAGCAGGCGCAGCCCGCCGCGGAGCCCGCCGTCGACCTCGACGACACCCGCCGCAGGCTCCAGGCCTCGGCCCTGATCTCCGACGTCACGGCCGAGCCGGAGGGCGAGCAGGCCGACTCGGCCGCGCTGAGCGAGGCCGAGCTGCGGGTGGCCCGGCTGGCGGTCCTCGGCTGGACCAACCGGCAGATCAGCAACGCCCTGTTCATCACCGTCAGCACCGTCGAGCAGCACCTGACCCGGATCTACAAGAAGCTGGGCATCCGGGGCCGCAGCGACCTGCCGGCCTCGCTCACCGTCTGACCCCGGCACCTTCCCCTGTCACCGCGCCCCCGGCCGAACGGCCGGGGGCGCGGTGCGTGCGGTCCCCGTTCAGGAGGTCTCCAACTCCTCGTCGAGGATGCCGAACAGCTCCTCGGCGGTGACCGCGTCCAGGTCCTCGGCGGGTGCCGGGTCGGACGCGGCGCCCGCGCCGGGGTCGGTGCCCGCGCCGGGGTCGGCGCCCGCCGCGGCGGCCAGGGCGCGCAGGGCGGCCGTGGCCTCGGCGCGCTCCGGGCCGGTGAGCGCCCCGGACTCCAGCAGGGAGCGGACGGCCGCCAGGTGGTCGGCCAGCGCGGAGCCCGCCCGGGGCAGGTCCTCGCCGAGCCGGGCCGCCAGGGCGGACACCGCCGGGTAGTCGAAGACCACGGTGGCGGGCAGCCGGTTGCCGGTGACGGCCTCCAGCCGGTTGCGCAGTTCGATCGCGGTCAGCGAGTCGAGGCCGAGCTCCAGGAAGCCCTTCTCCGGGTCGACGGCCTCGGGGCGGTCGTGCCCGAGCACCGCCGCGGTGGCGCCCCGCACCAGCTCGACCAGGGCGTCCTGCCGCTCGCGCCCGGCCAGCGCGCCGATCCGCGCCCACGCGCCGCCCGCCGCGCCCGGCCCGTCCGCGCCGTCGCCGCCCGCCGCGGCACCGGCCCCCGCCCGCGGGCGCACCGGCCCGCGGACCAGGGCGCGCAGCAGCGGCGGGACCTCGCCGGTGCGGGCCGCGTCGGCGGCGAACGCCGGGAGGTCGAGCCGGACGGGCAGCAGGACCGGCTCCGCGCCGCGGACCGCCGCGTCGAACAGGGCCAGCCCCTCGTCGACGGCCAGCTCCAGCACGCCGCCGCGGGCCAGCCGGGCCCGGTCGGCGTCCCGCAGCGCGGCGCCCATGCCGCCGCCCGCCGCCGCGTCCGCCCACAGGCCCCAGGCCAGGCTGTGCGCGGCCCGGCCGTCGGCGGCCCGGTGGGCGGCCAGCGCGTCCAGGAAGGCGTTGGCGGCGGCGTAGCTGCCCTGCCCGGCGGCGCCGAGGGTGCCGCTGACGGAGGAGAACAGCACGAACGCGGCCAGGTCGAGGCCGCGGGTCAGTTCGTGCAGGTGCCAGGCCGCGTCGACCTTCGGGCGCAGCACGGCCGCCAGCCGCTCCGGGGTGAGCGAGCCGATCACCCCGTCGTCGACCACGCCCGCGGCGTGCACCACGCCGGTCAGCGGCCGGTCGGCGGGGACGGCGTCGAGCAGCCGCCGCAGCGCGTCCCGGTCGGCGGCGTCGCAGGCGGCGACCGTCACCTCGGCGCCCAACTCGGCGAGTTCGGCGGTCAGTTCGGCAGCGCCGGGGGCGTCCGGGCCGCGGCGGCCGGTCAGCAGCAGGTGCCGGACGCCGTGGCCGGTGACCAGGTGCCGGGCGAGCGCGGCGCCGAGCGCGCCGGTGCCGCCGGTGACCAGGACGGTGCCCGCCGGGTCCAGGCCGGGCCGGTCCGCCGGTTCCGGCCGGGCCCGCACCAGCCGCGGCACCACCAGCGCGCCGCCGCGCACCGCGAGGTTCGGCTCGCCGCCGCGCAGCGCGTCGAGCAGACCGGGCGGCAGGGCGGGCGGGGCGGTGTCCGCGGGGCCGTCCTCCAGGTCGAGCAGGACGAAGCGGTCCGGGTACTCCTGCTGGACAGTGCGCAGCAGGCCCCACAGCGGAGCGTGCACCAGGTCCGTGACGCCCTCGCCGGGGGCGGCGGCGACCGCGCCCCGGGTCACCACGGCGAGCCGGTGGTCGGCCGGCCGCGGGTCGGCGGCCCACTCCTGCACCAGGGCGAGCACCCGCTCGGCGGCGGCCCGGGCGGCGGCCGCGTCCTGCTCCTGCGGCGGTGCCCAGCACGGGACGAGGACCAGCGGCCCGTCCGCAGCGGGCCCGGCCGACACGGTGTGCCCGGCGGCGGCCAGTGCCGGGCCGAGCCCGAACCGGTCGGCGCCCAGCACGGTGCAGGCGGCGGGCCCGGTGCCCTCCGGGGCGGGCAGCGGCACCCAGTCGAGGCGGAACAGCCGGTCGGTGCCGGTGCCCGGGTCGGCGGGGGCGGGCAGGGCGCGGAAGGCGAGTTCCGCGACGTCCAGGACGGCCCGGCCGTCCGGGTCGGTGGCGGTGACGGCCGCCGCGTCGGGGCCGCGGAAGGAGACCCGCACCCGCAGGGCGGCGGCGCCCGCCGCGTGCAGGCGCACCCCCGTCCAGGAGAACGGGACCATGCCGCCGTCGGTCCGCGGCCCGGCGTAGCCGACGGCGTGCAGGACGGCGTCCAGCAGGGCCGGGTGCAGGCCGTAGGCGTCGGCCTCCGCGCGGGCCGGTTCGGGCAGGGCGACCTCGGCGTACAGGTCGTCGCCCGCGCTCCAGGCGGCGGTGAGGCCGCGGAAGGCCGGGCCGTAGCCGTAGCCCTGGGCGGCGAGGGCCGGGTAGACCCCGGAGACGTCCAGGGCGGTGGCCCCGGCGGGGGGCCAGGCGGGCAGCGGGGCAGCGGCCGCCGGGTCGGCCGGGGCCGGGGCGAGGGTGCCGGCCGCGTGCCTGGTCCAGGGCGCGTTTGCGTCCGCCGCCGGGCGGGAGTGCACGGTGACGGTGCGGCGCCCGGCCCCGTCCGGGCCGTCCACGGCGACCCGCAGGTCGGTGCCGTCCGGGGCGTCCAGCAGCAGCGGGGCCTCGAGGGCGAGTTCCTCCAGCAGCGGGCAGCCGACCTCGTCGCCCGCCCGGACGGCGAGCTCCACGAACCCGGTGCCGGGCAGCAGGACGGCGCCGTGCACGGCGTGGTCGGCCAGCCAGGGCCGGGCGGACGGGGAGAGGCGGCCGGTCAGCACGACCCCGCCGGTGCCGGGCAGCTCCACCACCGCGCCCAGCAGCGGGTGGGCGGCCGCGCCCTGGCCCGCCCCGGCCGCCGTCCCGGCGTCCTTCGCGGGGCGGCCCAGCCAGTAGTCGCGCTGCTCGAACCCGTACGTGGGCAGCTCGGCCCGGCGGGCGCCGCTGCCCGCGTAGTAGGCGGCCCAGTCGAGGGGCGCGCCGTGGGCGTGCAGGGCGCCGAGGGCCGCGGCGACGGTCGCCTCCTCGGGGCGGCCCCGGCGCAGCAGCGGCACGGCCAGCACCTCGGCGGCCGCCGGGTCGGCGTCCAGGCACTGGCCGGCCAGGGCGGTCAGCACGGCGTCCGGGCCGAGTTCCACGAAGCGGGTCACGCCCTGCTCGCGCAGCGCGGCGACGCCGTCGGCGAAGCGCACCGCCTCGCGCACGTGCCGCACCCAGTACTCCGGGTCCTGGAGCTCGCCGGGCCCGACCAGGGCGCCGGTCAGCGTCGACACCACCGGGATCCGGGCGAGCCGGTACTCCAGGCCGCGGGCGACCTGCCGGAACTCCGCCAGCATCGGGTCCATCAGCGCCGAGTGGAAGGCGTGCGAGACGGCCAGCTCCTTGGTGCGGGCGAAGCCCGCGGCGACCTTCGCCACCGCCTCCGCCTCACCCGAGACCACCACCGCGCGCGGACCGTTGACCGCCGCGACGTCCGCCCCCGGCACCAGCGCGGCCCGGACCTCCTCCTCGGCGGCGGCGATCGCGACCATCGCGCCGCCGGACGGCAGCGCCTGCATCAGGCGGCCGCGGGCCGCGACCAGGGCGCAGGCGTCCGCCAGCGACCAGACCCCGGCCGCGTGCGCCGCGGCCAGCTCGCCGATCGAGTGCCCGGCGACGAAGTCCGGGCGCAGGCCCCAGGACTCGGCGAGGCGGAACAGCGCCACCTCGACGGCGAACAGCGCGGGCTGCGCCAGGCCCGTCGCGTCCAGCTCCGCGCCGCCCGCCGCGACCGCCTCGCGCAGCGGCCGGTCCAGGTGCCGGTCCAGTTCGGCGCACACCTCGTCGAAGGCCGCCGCGAACGCCGGGAAGGCCGCCGCGCCCGCGCCCATCCCGGCCCGCTGCGCGCCCTGCCCGGTGAACAGGAACGCCGTCGCCGCGCCGGGCCGCACCGCGCCGACCGGCACCGCCGCGGACGGGCGCCCCTCGGCGAGCGCGGCCAGGCCCTCCAGCAGCTCGCCGCGGTCCGCGCCGAGCACCACCGCGCGGTGCTCCAGCGCGGCCCGGCCGGTGGCCAGCGAGAACCCGACGTCGACCGGGTCGGCCGCCGCGCCGGGCCGCAGCAGCGCCGCCCGCAGCCGGGCGGCCTGCACCGGCAGGGCAGCGGCGCTGTGCGCCGACACCGGCCACAGCAGCGGCCCGGCCGGGGCGACGACCTCCCGCGCGGGCTCCTCGGCCCGGAACTCCTCCAGCACCACGTGCGCGTTCGTCCCGCTGATCCCGAACGAGGACACGCCCGCCCGGCGCACCCGCTCCCCGGCGGGCCACGGCACCGGCTCCCGCAGCAGCTCGACCCGGCCCGCCGCCCAGTCCACCTGCGGGGACGGCTCGCCGCTGTGCAGGCTGCGCGGCAGCACCCCGTGCCGCATCGCCATCAGCATCTTGACCACGCCCGCGACCCCCGCCGCGGCCTGGGCGTGCCCCATGTTCGACTTCACCGACCCGAGCCACAGCGGCGAGCCGTCCGCGGGCCGCTCCTGCCCGTACGTGGCGAGCAGGGCCTGCGCCTCGATCGGGTCACCGAGCCGGGTGCCGGTGCCGTGGCCGTCCACCGCGTCGACGTCCGCCGCGGACAGCCCGGCGTCGGCCAGCGCCGCCCGGATCACCCGCTGCTGGGACGGCCCGTTGGGCGCGGTGAAACCGCTGGAGGCGCCGTCGGAGTTGACCGCGGTGCCGCGCACCAGGCCCAGGATCCGGCGCCCGTGGCGGACCGCGTCCGACAGCCGCTCCACCACCAGCACACCGGCGCCCTCGGCCCAGCCCACGCCGTCGGCCGACGCCGCGTACGACTTGCAGCGCCCGTCCGCGGCCAGGCCGCGCTGCCGGGAGAACTCGACGAACGCCTCCGGCGTCGCCATCACCGTCACCCCGCCGACCAGGGCGAGCGCGCACTCGCCGCGGCGCAGCGCCTGCCCGGCCAGGTGCAGGCCCACCAGCGAGGACGAGCAGGCCGTGTCCACCGTCAGCGACGGGCCCTCCAGGCCCAGCGCGTAGGAGACCCGGCCGGAGACCACGCTCAGCTCGGTGCTGGTCAGCAGGTGCCCGCCGGTGTCGCCCGCGTCGGCGCCGCGCACCCCGTAGTCGGAGAAGCTGCACCCCGCGAACACGCCGGTGGCGCTGCCGCGCAGGCCGACCGGGTCGATGCCCGCGTCCTCCAGCGCCTCCCAGGAGCACTGCAGGAACAGCCGCTGCTGCGGGTCCATCGCCAGCGCCTCCCGGGGGGAGATGCCGAAGAACCCGGCGTCGAACCGCGCCGCGTCCGCCACGAACCCGCCGGACTTCGAGTACGTCCGGCCCGGCTGCCCGGGCTCGGGGTGGTAGAGCCCCTCGACGTCCCAGCCGCGGTCGGCCGGGAACTCGCCGACCGCGTCGACCCCGCCGTCCACCAGCTCCCACAGCGCGTCGGCGCCGTCGACCCCGCCCGGGTAGCGGCAGCCGACGCCGACCACCGCCAGCGGCTCGGCCGCGGCGGCGGCCAACTGCTGGTTCTGCCGCCGCAGCCGCTTGGCCTCCCTGAGGGACGCCCGCAGCGCCTCTTCCAGACGTTCGGTGGAGCCGGTCACGTGCGGGCCTCGCAATCTTCAAGGGGGACGTTCAGGGGGCGGTCAGCGGGAGGTGCCGTCGCTGAGCGCGAGGTCGATCAGGCTCTGGGTGTCCAGGTCGTCCAGGTCGTCCTCGTCCTCGTCGTCGTCCGGGGACACGACGGCGACGGCGGCAGCAGCGGCCGTGGCGGCGGCGGGCGCCGGGGCGCCGTCCGGTCCGACCAGGCCGAGCAGCACCTCGTACACCCCGGCCGCGCGCAGCCGCTCCACCGGGATGGAGCCGAACGCCCGGCGCAGCGCCGCGAGTTCGTCCGGACCGCCGGTGGACGGACCGGCCTCGGCCGGGGCGGGCACGAAGCGCTCGCGCAGGTGGGCGGCCAGCTCCACCGGGTTCGGGTAGTCGAAGACCACCGTGGCCGGGAGCCGCAGGCCGCTGGCCGAGACCAGCCGGTTGCGCAGCTCCACCGTGGTCAGCGAGTCGAAGCCCATGTCCTGGAACGGCTGGCGCGGGCCGATCGCGGCCGCCCCGGCGTGCCCCAGCACGGTCGCGGCCAGGCCGCGCACCAGGTCCTCGAACACGCGCTGCGCACCGCCCGCGTCCAGACCCGCCAGCCGGGCCGAGAGCACCGCCGGGCCGTCCTGGGACGCGGCCGCCACCGGACGGGCCGCCCCGCCGCCGGACCGCGGACCGGCCAGGTCGTCCAGGATCGCGGGCAGCTCCTCGCCCTGCGCGCGCAGCGCCCCCCGGTCCAGGCTGATCGGCACCAGGACCGGCGTGCCCAGCTCCAGCGCCGTGTCGAACAGGGCGAGGCCGTCCTCGGTCGACAGGCCCAGCACACCGGCCCGGGCCATCCGGATCAGGTCGGTCTGCGGCAGCTCGCCGGACATCCCGCGCTCGGCCCACATGCCCCAGGCCAGCGACTGCCCGGCCAGGCCCGCGGCCCGCCGGTGCGCCGCCAGCGCGTCCAGGAAGGAGTTCGACGAGGCGTAGTTGGCCTGCCCCGGTGCGCCCCAGGTGCCGGCCGCCGAGGAGAACAGCACGAACGCCGCCAGGTCCAGGTCCTTCGTCAGCTCGTGCAGGTGCCAGGCGACGTCGGCCTTCGGGCGCAGCACGGTGTCCATCCGCTCCGGGGTCAGCGACCCCAGCACGCCGTCGTCCAGGACGCCCGCGCAGTGCACCACGCCGGTCAGCGGCCGGTCCGCGGGCACCGCGGCCAGCAGCCCCGCCAGCGCGGCCGGATCGGCGGCGTCGGCCGCCGCGAAGCGGGCCTCGGCGCCCAACTCGGCCAGTTCGGCGATCAGTTCGGCTGCGCCGGGGGCGTCCGCGCCGCGCCGGCTGACCAGCAGCAGGTCGCGCACGCCGTGCCCGGTCACCAGATGACGGGCGATCAGACCACCGAGCACGCCCGTGCCGCCGGTCAGCAGCACGGTGCCGGAGGACAGCTCCGGCCCGGCCGCCGGGGCCGGCCACACCGTCGGGTCGTCCGCGGCCCGGGCCAGCCGCGGCACCAGCACCCGGTCGCCGCGCAGGGCGACCTGGTGCTCGTCCAGGGCGAACGCGGCGGCCAGCGCCTCCGCGTCCTCGCCACCGGCGAGGTCGACGAGCATCGCCCGGCCCGGGTTCTCCACCTCGGCCGTGCGGACCAGGCCCCAGACGGCCGCGGCCGCCAGGTCCGTGACCGCCGGGTCCGCGGGCCCGGTCGCCATCGCGCCCCTGGTCACCACGGCCAGCCGCGAACCGTCCAGCAGCTCCTCGTCCAACCAGCCCTGCACCAGCGCCAGCATCCGGTGCACCGCCGCGTGCACCCCCGCGACGCCGGACCCGTCACCCGCGGCGGGCAGGCACGGCACCACGACCAGCTCCGGCGACGGCGCACCGGCCGCCAACGCGGCCCGCAGCGACGCCAGATCGGCGTGCACCGCACCCGCGCCCGACCGCTCCAGCGCCGCCGCCAGGCCCACGGTGTCCGCACCGACCACCGCCCAGCCGCGGCCCCCGCGCCGGACCGGCGCCGCCCCGGCCGGGACCCAGTTCAGGACCAGCAGCGAATCGTCCGCGGACTCCCGCACCGGCTGCGGCGCCGGACGCACCGACAGCGACTGGGCCGAGAACACCGGCGACCCCAGCCCGTCCGCGCAGTGCACGCTCACCGCACCGCCCCCGGCCGGACGCACCCGCACCCGCAGCGCACCCGCGCCCCCGGCGTGCAGGGCCATCCCGCCCCACGAGAACGGCACCATCGGCGGCCCGTCCGCCGCCTCGGCGTCACGCAACGCGCCCGCGTGCAGCGCCGAGTCGAGCAGCGCCGGATGCACGGCGAACCCCTCCGCCCGGGCGCCCTCCGGCAGCGACACCTCCGCGAACAGCTCCTCACCGCGCCGCCACGCCGCCCGCAGCCCCCGGAACACCGGGCCGTAGCGCAGCCCCGACGCGGCGAGCACCGGGTACACCTCGGAGACGTCCAGCTCCTGCGCGTCCTGCGGCGGCCACACCGCCAGGTCCGTGAACCCGTCGGCCCCGGCCACCGCGAGCCGACCGCTCGCGTGCCGCAGCCACTCGTCCGAGGACGGCGCGTCGGCCGCCCGCGAGTACACCGCGACCTCCCGGCCGCCGTCCGCCTCGGCCGCCCCCACCCGGACCTGCACGGCCCGCGCCGGGGCCACCCGGCCCGGAATGTCCGCGCCGAACACCAGCGGCGCCTCCAGGACCAGCTCCTCCACCTGGCCGCAGCCCACCCGCGCACCCGCCGTCAACGCCAGATCGGCGAACGCGGTACCCGGCAGCAGCACCTGACCCGACACCACGTGGTCGACCAGCCACGGGAACGCGTCCAACGACACCCGCCCCGTGAACACCCAGCCCTGCCCGTCCGCCAGCGCGGTCCCCGCCCCCAGGAAGGGGTGCGCGACCGTCTCCAGCCCCGTGCCGGTCACATCGCGGCCGGACTCGGAACGCAGCCAGTAACTCTGCCGCTGGAAGGGGTAGGTGGGCAGGTCGGGGAGGGGGGTGGTGTCCGGGTAGAAGGCGTGCCAGTCGACGGGGGTGCCGTGGGTGTGCAGGGTGGCGAGGGCGGTGACGGCGGACTGCTCCTCGGGGCGGCCCCGGCGCAGGGGGAAGCGGGTGACGCCGTGGGTGGTGAGGGTGGTGACGGCGTCGGCGAA
>NZ_JNYE01000141.1 GCF_000717185.1 Kitasatospora phosalacinea
GCGGTGGTGGGCTCGTCCGCGATGATCAGGTCCGGCTCCAGGGCCAGCGCCATCGCGATCATGATGCGCTGGCGCATGCCGCCGGAGAACTGGTGCGGGTAGTCGTTGACCCGTTCCTTGGCGGCCGGGATGCGGACCCGGTCCATCAGCTCGATCGCCTTGGCCTTGGCGTCCTTGCGGTTGTCGCCGCGGTGCTTGCGGTACATCTCGCCGAGCTGGTAGCCGACGGTGAGCACCGGGTTGAGCGAGGACAGCGCGTCCTGGAAGATCATCGCGATCTTCTGCCCGCGGATCTTGCGCCGCTCGTCCTTCGACATCTTGAGCATGTCCCGGCCGCGGTACAGGATCTCCCCCTGGGGGATGCTGGCCGGCGGCATGTCGAGGATGCCCATGACGGCCTGCGCGGTGACGGACTTGCCGGAGCCGGACTCGCCGAGCACCGCCAGCGTCTCGCCCGCGCTGACGGTGTAGTTGACGCCGTTGACGGCCTTGGCGACGCCCTCCCTGGTCTTGAACTCGACGTGCAGGTCCTTCACGTCCAGCAGCGGCCCGGCGAAGGGTTCCTCGCGGGCCGTGCGGGCCTGGTCGGCGGCAGTGGTCATGTGCCTGGTGTCCCCTCGCTCAGCGCAGCTTCGGATCGAGGGCGTCGCGCACCGCGTCGCCCAGCATGATGAAGGCCAGCACGGTGACGGAGAGCGCGGCGGCCGGGAAGAACAGGGCGAACGGGGCCTGCCGGATCACCTTCTGCGCGGAGGAGATGTCCACGCCCCAGGAGATCGTCGGGTCCTGCAGGCCGATGCCGAGGAAGCTCAGCGTGGCCTCGGCGGTGATGTAGCCGCCCAGCGCGATGGTCGCGACCACGATCACCGGGGCCAGCGCGTTCGGCAGGATGTGCCGGAACATCAGCCGCCCGGTGCCGGCGCCGAGCGCCCGCCCGGCGACCACGTAGTCGGACTGCTTGACGGTGATCACCGAGCCGCGCATCACGCGGGCCAGCTGCGTCCAGCCGAGGAAGGCCAGCGCGATGACCACCGACCAGACGGTGCGGACGGAGAACGCGTTCAGCAGCACCAGAGCGCCGAGCAGCAGCGGGATGCCGAAGAAGATGTCGATGACCCGGGAGATCACCGAGTCGACCCAGCCGCCGAAGTACCCGGAGACCATGCCGGCCAGCCCGCCCAGGACGGTGACCGCCAGGGTGACGCAGATGCCGACCGTGATCGAGGCCCGCGCGCCGTAGAGCACCCGGGCGTAGATGGAGCGGCCCTGCCCGTCGTAGCCGAACCAGCCGGCCCCGAAGAAGTCGGTGTAGTCGGGCTTGCGCAGGTAGTCCTGGGTCAGGTCGGCGGCCCGCGGGTCGGCGTTGGTGAACAGGCCGGGCCAGATCGCGATCACGATCAGCAGCAGGATCAGCAGCGCCGAGATGATGAAGGTGGGCCGCTTGCGCAGGTCCCGCCAGGCGTCGCCCCACAGGCTGCGGGCCTGCTCCCGCTTGACCGTGTCGGGCTCGATCAGGGTCTCCTGCTCCACTGCCAACCCCTGCTGGCCGACGTAGTCCAGGTGGTCGCTGTCGGTCGGCTGGATGTTCCGCAGCGGGTCGTGCCCGTCGGGGATGTCCTCGTTGCGCTCAGGCATAGCGGATCCTCGGGTCCAGGACGGCGTACAGCAGGTCGACGACCAGGCTGGCGACCAGGTACACCAGCACCAGCACGGTGACGATGCCGACCACCGTCGGGCCTTCCTTCTGGTTGATCGCCTTGTAGAGGACGTTGCCGACGCCGGCGATGTTGAAGATGCCCTCGGTGACGATCGCGCCGCCCATCAGGGCGCCCAGGTCGGTGCCCAGGAAGGTCACCACCGGGATCAGCGAGTTGCGCAGCAGGTGCCGCCCGATGACGGTCTGCCGGGGCAGGCCCTTGGCCACCGCGGTGCGCATGTAGTCGGCGCGCAGGTTCTCGCCGATCGAGGTGCGGGTGAGCCGGGCGACGTACGCCAGCGACAGCGAGGCCAGGACCAGGCCGGGCAGGATCAGCTGGGTGATGTCCGTGGAGTCCTGGACGGTCGCGGTGACCCAGCCCAGGTTGATCGCGAAGATCGTCTGCGCGATGTAGCCGAGCACGAACACCGGGATCGAGATGACGATCAGGGTCAGCACCAGCACCAGGGTGTCGGCGATGCTGCCGCGGTACAGGCCCGCGATCAGGCCGAGCGGCAGGCCGATGAAGATCTCGAAGAAGAAGGCGACCAGGGCCAGCCGGATGGTGACCGGGAAGGCGTCCGCCATGATCTCGGAGACCGGTCGGCCGGTGAAGCTGGTGCCGAAGTCCAGGTGGAAGATGTTGTTCATGTAGTGCAGGTACTGCTTCCACAGCGGCTGGTCGAGGTAGTACTGGTGCCGCAGGCTGGCGACCTGCGCCGGGTCAGCCGCCTTGTCGCCGAACATCGCGGCGATCGGGTCGCCCGGCAGGCTGTACACCATCAGGAAGATCAGCAGCGTGGCGCCGAAGAACACCGGGATCATCTGGAGCACGCGGCGTAGGACGTAGTGGCCCATGGGAGCCCTCCCTCCGAAGGGGTGACGTAGTACCGGAGCCCCGCCCTCCGTGCGGGGAGGACGGGGCCGGTGCCGGGCAGGTCAGCCCTTGACCTCGACCTGGGTCCAGGCCGGGTTGCCGAAGGAGTCGAACTCGACGTTCTGCACGTTGGTGGAGAAGCCGGAGTTGGTCCGGTAGTACCAGAGCGGGATGGCGGGCATGTCGAGCGCCAGCTGCTCCTCGGCCTTCTGGTAGCCGGTCGCGGTGTCCTGGATCGAGTCGGCCTGGTCGGCCTCGTTGGCGAGCTTGTCGAACTCGGGGCTGGAGTAGCCGGTGTCGTTGGAGGCCGCGCCGGTGCGGTAGACGTCCGCCAGGAAGTTGGCGTTCAGCGGGTAGTCCTGCACCCAGCCGGTGCGGAACAGGCCGTTGATCTGGTGCCCGGTGATCGCCGCGCGGGCGGTCTTGAAGTCGGTCTTCGCGTCGCCGCTGCAGTTCACCCCGGTGGCCTGCCGGATCGAGTTGCAGACCGCGTCCACCCACTCCTTGTGGCCGCCGTCCGCGTTGTACGTGATCTTGATCGCGTTGCCGGGGACGCCGCCGCCCTCCTGGATCAGCTGCTTCGCCTTGTCCGGGTTGTACGTGCAGAAGTCCCCGCAGGTACCGGACTTGTAGCCCTCGACGCCCTCGGCGACCCACGCGGTGGCCGACTTGCGCGAGCCCTGCAGCACCGTCTTGGTGATGGTGTCGCGGTCGATCGCCATCGACAGGCCCTGCCGGACCTTGGCGGTGTTCGCGCCCTGCCACTCGGGCTGGTAGAGGGTGAAGCCGATGTTCTGGATCGCGCCCTGCGGGGCGTCGATCGCCCGGTCGCCCAGGTCGTTCTTGTAGTTCGCCAGCGCCGACGGCGGCACCTGGTCCATCACGTCCAGGTTGTTCGACTGCAGGTCCGCGTAGGCGGCCTCGGCGGTGGTGTACATCTTGAAGACGACGCCGCCGTTCTTCGGCTTGTCCACGCCCTGGTAGTTGGCGAAGGTCTTGGTGACCACCTGCGAGTTGTGGTCCCAGCTGACGAACTCGTACGGCCCGTTGCCCACCGGCTTCTGCCCGTAGCCCGCCGGGTCCTTGAAGAACCCCTCCGGGAGCGGCGAGAAGGCCACGTACCCCAGCTTGTACGGGAAGTACGAGACCTTGTTGTACAGCTTGATCGTGAAGTGGGTGTCGTCCTGGACGGTCAGGCCGGACATCTTGTCGGTGGTCGGCGAGCCGTTCTCCGGGTGGACGTCCTTGTAGCCCTCGATGTCGCCGAACCAGGAGCTGTTGATCTGGTTGTTGCCGACGTTGGCCGCCCAGTTCCAGGCGTCCACGAAGCTCTGCGCGGTCACCGGCGTCCCGTCGTGGAACGTCCAGCCCGACTTCAGCGTCACGGTGTAGGTCTGCGCGTCGCTGGTGTCGATCGAGTCGGCGACCTGCATGCGGAGCTTGCCGCTGGAGGGGTCGTAGTCCGCCAGGCCCTTGAACAGGTTCTGCACGATGCGTCCGCCGCCGACCTCGTTGGCGTTGGCCGGCTGGAGCGGGTTCTGCGGCTCGCTGCTCTGGTACGTGAAGGTCTTGCTGGTGTCCGACGAGCCGCCACCGGAGCCGCTGTCCCCGCTGCTGCCACAACCCGTGGCCACCAGGGCCACGGACGTCGCACTGACAACGGCCCAGCGCACGCGGGTGCCTGTAGGCATGGAGCTTCCTCCTCAGGGGTGTATGAGACGCATCTCACCCCATGAGAAGGGCCCGGCAGTTGCGGCGCGACCGCAGTAGGGCCGGACGGGGGAGGAACGGCGCAGGGGCGCCGGGCGTGTCGCCCGGCGCCCCTGCTGAGGGCCCGTCAGTGCCGCTGCCGTCGCTACGCGGCGGCCGCGGTCTCCCGCTCGGCCGCGAAGTGGCAGGCCGACTCGTGCCTGGCGCCGCCGGCCGGCAGCTCGGGCACGGCCAGCAGCGGGAGCTCGGTGGAGCAGCGCTCCTCCGCCTTCCAGCAGCGGGTGCGGAACCGGCAGCCGGACGGCGGGTTGGCCGGGGACGGGATGTCGCCGGAGAGGATGATCCGCTCCCGCTTCTCCCGGTCGCTCGGGTCGGGCACCGGCACGGCGGACAGCAGCGCCTGGGTGTACGGGTGGGTGGCGTGGTCGTAGATCTCCAGGTCGGTGCCGATCTCGACCATCTTGCCGAGGTACATCACGCCGACCCGGTCGGAGATGTGCCGGACGATCGAGAGGTCGTGCGCGATGAACATGTAGGAGAGCTCGAAGTCCTGCTGCAGCTGCTCCAGCAGGTTGATCACCTGGGCCTGCACCGAGACGTCCAGCGCGGAGACCGGCTCGTCGCAGATGATCACCTCCGGCTTGAGGGCCAGGCCGCGGGCGATGCCGATGCGCTGGCGCTGGCCGCCGGAGAACTGGTGCGGGTACCGGTTGATGTACTCGGGGTTCAGCCCGACCACGTCCAGCAGGTCCTGCACGGCCTTGCGCCGGTCGCCCTTGGGGGCCACCTCGGGGTGGATCTCGTACGGCTCGCCGATGATGTCGCCGACCGTCATCCGCGGGTTCAGCGAGGTGTACGGGTCCTGGAACACCATCTGGATGTTGCGGCGGACGGCCTTGAGGGCCGCGCCGGACAGCCGGGAGATGTCCTCGCCCTTGTAGAGCACCTGGCCCGCGGTGGCCCGCTCCAGGTTCATCAGGACCTTGGCGAGGGTCGACTTGCCGCAGCCGGACTCGCCGACGATGCCGAGCGTCTCGCCCTTGCGGAGGGTGAAGGAGATGCCGTCGACGGCCTTGACCGCGCCGACCTGCTTCTTGAACAGGACGCCCTGGGTCAGCGGGTAGTGCTTGACCAGGTCGCGGACCTCCAGGATGGGCTCAGCCACGGAGGGTCTCCTTCCAGAAGTGGCAGGCGCTGGCGCGCCCGGCGAGCTCGGCGCCGTCCCGGTCGGTGACCTGGTGCAGGGCGGGGCTCTCGGTGCGGCACAGGTCGGTGGCGGCGTCGCAGCGCGGGTTGAACGCGCAGCCGGCCGGGACCTTGTAGAGGTTGGGCGGCAGGCCCTTGATCGCGTACAGCTCCTCGCCCTTCTGGTCCAGTCGCGGGATCGACCGGAGCAGGCCCTCGGTGTAGGGGTGGGCGGGGCGGGCGTACAGGTCGTGGACGGGGGCGGTCTCGACGATCCGGCCCGCGTACATGACGGCGATCTTGTCGGCGACGTCGGCGACCACGCCGAGGTCGTGGGTGATCAGGATCTTGGCCTCCTTCTTGGAGGCGCCCTCGTGCACGCGGAACATCTCGCCGAGCTGGTAGCCGACGGAGAGCACCGGGTTGAGCGAGGACAGCGCGTCCTGGAAGATCATCGCGATCTTGCGGCCGCGGATCCTGCGCCGCTCCTCGCCCGACATCTTCAGCATGTCCTGGCCGCGGAACAGGATCTCCCCGGAGGTGATCCGGCCGGGCGGCATGTCGAGGATGCCCATGATGGTCTGCGCGGTGACGGACTTGCCGGAGCCGGACTCGCCGAGCACGGCCAGCGTCTCGCCCGCGGCGACCGAGTAGTTGACGCCGTTGACGGCCTTGGCGACGCCGTCCCGGGTCTTGAACTCGACGTGCAGGTCGCGGACTTCGAGCAGCGGGGTGCCGGGGACCGGACGGTCCTTGGCGGCAGTGGTCTTCTCGGGTGCGGTGGTCATGGTGCGGGCCGCCTCTCTCAGCGCAGCTTCGGGTCGAGGGCGTCGCGGACCGCGTCGCCGAGCATGATGAACGCCAGCACGGTGACGGAGAGCATGCCGGCCGGGAAGAACAGCACGAACGGCGCCTGGCGGATCACCTTCTGGGCCGAGTTGATGTCGATGCCCCAGGAGATGGTCGGGTCCTGGAGGCCGATGCCGAGGAAGCTCAGCGTGGCCTCGGCGGCGATGTAGCCGCCCAGCGCGATGGTCGCGACCACGATCACCGGGGCGATCGCGTTCGGCAGGATGTGCTTGAACATGATCCGGCCGGTGCCGGCGCCGAGCGCCTTGGCCGCGGTCACGTAGTCGGACTGCTTGACGGTGATCACCGAGCCGCGCATCACGCGGGTCATCTGCGTCCAGCCGAGGACGACCAGGGCGAACACCACCGACCAGACCGTGCGGACCTGGAAGGCGTTCAGGATGACCAGCGCGCCGAGCAGCAGCGGGATGCCGAAGGCCATGTCGGTGAAGCGGGAGATGATCGTGTCGACCCAGCCGCCGTAGTAGCCGGCCGCCATGCCCAGCAGGCCGCCGACGATCGTGACACCGGCGGTGACGCAGATGCCGACGACCATCGAGGCGCGGGCGCCGTAGATCATCCGGGCGTAGATGGAGCGCCCCTGGCCGTCGTAGCCGAACCAGTCCGCCTGGAAGAGGTGCAGGTAGTTCGGCTTGGACAGGTAGTGCTTGCTCAGGTCGCCGGCCCGCGGGTCCACCGAGGTGAACAGGCCGGGGGCGATCGCGAACAGCACCAGCACGACGATCAGCACCGCGGAGATGATGAAGACCGGACGCTTGCGCAGGTCGTGCCAGGCGTCCAGGCCGAGGCTGCGGGGCTTCTCGGCCTTCGCCTCGGCGACGGCGCCGCCCCGCTGCGCGGGGATCGCGTCCTCTCCTGCGGGGGCGGACTTCTCGATCATGTCAGGCATACCGGATCCTCGGGTCCAGGACCGCGTAGAGCAGGTCGACGAGCAGGCTGGCGAAGAGGAAGACCAGCACCAGCACCACGACGAAGCCGGAGACGGTCGCACCCTCGCTGCGGCCGATGGCGTGGTACAGCGAGTTGCCGACGCCCTGGACGTTGAAGATGCCCTCGGTGACGATCGCGCCGCCCATCAGGGCGCCCAGGTCGGTGCCCAGGAAGGTGATCACCGGGATTATCGAGTTGCGCAGCAGGTGGGTGCCGATCACCTTGCGCCTGGGCAGGCCCTTCGCGACCGCGGTGCGCATGTAGTCGGCCTTCAGGTTCTCCGCGATGGAGGTCCGGGTGAGGCGGGCGACGTACGCGAGCGAGATCGAGCCCAGCACGACGGCGGGCAGGATCAGCTGGCCCAGGTTGGTCGAGCTCTGCACCGTCGGGGTGACCCAGCCGAGCTGGATCGCGAAGACGTTCTGGAAGACGAAGCCGAGCACCGGGACGGGGATCGAGATCAGCAGCAGGGTCAGCACCAGCGTCGACTTGTCGAACGCCTTGCCGCGGCGCAGGCCCGCGAACAGGCCGATGCCGATGCCGACGACCAGCTCGAAGACGAAGGCCAGCAGCGCCAGTCGGATGGTGACCGGGAGGGCCTCGCCGATCACGTCGATGACCTTGCGGTTGTTCATCGTCAGCCCGAAGTCGCCGGTGAACAGGTCCCCCATGTAGTGGAGGTACTGCTGCCACTTCGACAGGTCGAGTCCGCGGGCGTGCTTGAACGCGGCGAGCTGGGCCGGGTCGGCGGCCTTGTCGCCCCACATCGCGGCCGCGGGGTCACCGGGCAGCATGCGGGTCATGAAGAAGATGATGGTGACCGTGCCCAGGAACACCGGGATCATCTGGAGCAGTCGCCTCGCGACGTAGCGCCCCATCGTGCCTCCAATTGACTGCTCTGACGGGCTGTCGTCCCGGTGTCAGAGTTCTGGACGTGACAACGGCCGGTGCCGGACCGCCCGGTGGGGCGGGGCACGGCACCGGCCGTGTCTGTTCGAGCCGTGCGGTGCCGGCTCGGTTACTTCTGCTTGACCTCGACCTGGGTGAAGACCGGGTCACCGAAGGAGTCGTACTTCACGTTCTGCACGTTCTTCGAGTAACCGGCGGTGGTCTTGTAGTACCAGAGCGGGATGGCCGGCATGTCCTTGGCCAGCTGGGCCTCGGCCTGCTGGTACAGCTCGGCGGTCTTCTCCACCGAGGTGGCCTTGTCCGCCTCGGCGGCCAGCTGGTCGAACGCCGGGCTGGAGTAGCCCGCGTCGTTGGCCGCGGCGCCGGTGCCGAACACGTCGCGCAGGTAGTTGGCGTTCAGCGGGTAGTCCTGCACCCAGCCGGTGCGCATCAGACCGTCGACCTTCTTGTTCTTGATCAGGTCGCGCGAGGTCTTGAAGTCCGGCTTGGCGTCGCCGACGCACTCCACGCCGGTGGCCTGGCGGATGGAGTTGCAGACCGCGTCCACCCACTCCTTGTGGCCGCCGTCGGCGTTGTACAGCACGGTGATCTTGTTGCCGGGGACGCCGCCGCCCTCGGTGATCAGCTGCTTGGCCTTCTCCGGGTTGAACGTGCAGTACTCGCCGCAGGTGTCGTCCTTGTAGCCCATGGCACCCGGGGCGACCCAGGAGTTGGCGGGCTGGCGGGAGCCGTTGAGCACCGTCTTGGTGATGGTGTCGCGGTCGATCGCCATCGACAGGCCCTGGCGGACCTTGGCCAGGTTCTCCGGCTTCCAGTCGTCCGCGTAGAGCGAGAAGGAGATCGACTGGATGGCGCCCTGGGCCTGGTCGACCGCGCGGTCGCCCAGGTCGCTCTTGTAGGAGGCCAGGTCGCTCGGGTCGACCTGGTCCAGCACGTCCAGGTTGTCGGAGACGAGGTCCTTGTAGGCGCCCTCGGCCTGGGCGTAGTTCTTGAAGACGATGCCGGCGTTCTTCGGCTTGTCGACGCCCGCGTACTTGTCGTAGGCGGCGACGGTGACGGCCTTGTTGTGCTCCCACGAGACGAACTTGTAGGGGCCGTTGCCGACCGGGGACTGGCCGTACTTCGCCGGGTCGGTGAAGAACACCTCGGGCAGCGGCGAGAAGGCGGTGTAGCCGAGCTTGTACTCGAAGTACGAGACCGGGCCGTCCAGGGCGATGGTGAAGTGGGTGTCGTCGACGACCTTCAGACCGGACATGGTCGTGGCCTTCGGGTCGCCCTCGTCCGGGTGGACGTCGGTGTAGCCCTGGATGTCGGAGAACCAGTCGGAGTTGATCTGGTTGTTCTTGACGTTGGCCGACCAGTTCCACGCGTCCACGAAGGACTTGGCGGTCACCGGGGTGCCGTCGTGGAAGGTCCAGCCCGACTTCAGGGTGACGGTGTAGTTCTGCGCGTCGGTGGTCTCGATCTTGTCGGCGACCTGGTTGCGCAGCTGGCCGTTGCTGGGGTCGTAGTCCACCAGGCCCTTGAACAGGGTCTTGATGATGCGGCCGCCGCCGACCTCCATGGCGTTCGCCGGCTGGAGCGGGTTCTGCGGCTCGGTGCTCTGGTAGCTGAACGTGCCCTGGGCGTTGACCGCCCCGCCACCGTTGGAGCTGCCGGAAGAGCTTCCGCCGTTGCTGCCGCAAGCGGTAGCGGCGAGGGCGACCGCGACGGCTGCGACAACCCACTTGGCCTGGTTGGCACCGCGCATGGGTGTGCCTCCTGAAATCGTGTTGCAGATCGCTCGCGGCCTGGCGCGCACCCCTGCGCAGGAGCCTCGACCCGAGCTCGACTGCACCCACTATCGGTCACTCACGGATACGGAAATGACCATTCCGGATTTCAATTTGGTCACATGAACGGTGAGTTAGTCTCGGAAAACGGACATTCGAGACATACCCAGACACGGGCGAAACGGACAGTTCTCACGGATGACGATCAGTGACGTCCGATTAACGAACGCCCCGCCTCCGGTGGGCCGTGACGCAACGTCACCGAAAACGCGACCGGCCGGCGTCCGCGAGGACGCCGGCCGGTCGGCCGAACAGGGGTGGAGCCGGGGGTGTCAGCCCTTCTTGGCGCGCGAGGCGGTGCGGCCGCGGTCCTTGGCGTCCAGGACGACCTTGCGGATGCGCACGGTCTCCGGGGTCACCTCGATGCACTCGTCCTCGCGGCAGAACTCCAGCGACTGCTCCAGCGAGAGCTTGCGCGGCGGCACGATGGACTCCGCCACGTCGGCGTTCGAGGAACGCATGTTGGTGAGCTTCTTCTCCTTGGTGATGTTCACGTCCATGTCGTCGGCGCGCGAGTTCTCGCCGACGATCATGCCCTCGTACACCTCGGTGCCCGGGTCGATGAACAGCACGCCGCGCTCCTGCAGGTTGGTCATCGCGAAGGCGGTGACCACGCCGGAGCGGTCGGCGACCAGGGAGCCGTTGTTGCGGGTGGTCAGGTTGCCGAACCACGGCTCGTAGCCCTCGTGGATCGAGTGCGCGATGCCGGTGCCGCGGGTGTTGGTGAGGAACTCGGTGCGGAAGCCGATCAGGCCGCGGGACGGCACCACGAACTCCATCCGGACCCAGCCCGAGCCGTGGTTGGACATGTTGTCCATCCGGCCCTTGCGGATGCCCATGAGCTGCGTGACGGCGCCCATGTGCTCCTCGGGGACGTCCACGGTGAGGCGCTCGACCGGCTCGTGGGTCTTGCCGTTGACCTCGCGGGTGACCACCTGCGGCTTGCCGACGGTCAGCTCGAAGCCCTCGCGGCGCATGGTCTCGATCAGGATGGCCAGCGCCAGCTCGCCGCGGCCCTGCACCTCCCAGGCGTCCGGGCGCTCGGTCTCCAGCACGCGCAGCGAGACGTTGCCGATCAGCTCGCGGTCCAGGCGGTCCTTCACCTGGCGGGCGGTCACCTTGCGGTCCACCTTGGCGCCGGACTTGGCGTCCGCGCCCTTGCCGGAGCCGCCCTTGCCGACCAGCGGCGAGGTGTTGGTGCCGATGGTCATCGAGATCGCCGGCTCGTCGACGGTGATCAGCGGCAGCGCGATCGGGTTCTCGGTGTCCGCGAGGGTCTCGCCGATCATGATGTCGCCGATGCCCGCGACGGCGCAGATGTCACCGGGGCCGGCCACCTCGGCGGGCTTGCGGGTGAGCGCCTCGGTCATCAGCAGCTCGGAGATCCGGACGTTCTGGATCGAGCCGTCGCGCTTGATCCAGGCCACCGTCTGGCCCTTGCGCAGCTCGCCCTGCTCGACCCGGAGCAGCGCGATGCGGCCGAGGAAGTTGTCGGCGTCCAGGTTGGTGACGTGCGCCTGCAGCGGGGCGTCCTCGTCGTAGACCGGGGCCGGGACGTGCTCCAGGATGGTGGAGAAGAACGGCTCCAGGTTCTCGGAGTCGGCCGGCACGGTGCCGTTCTCCGGCTTGGTCAGCGAGGCCACGCCGTCGCGGGCGCAGGCGAAGACGATCGGGAACTCGATCTGGTCCTCGTCCGCGTCCAGGTCCAGGAACAGGTCGTAGGTCTCGTTGATGACCTCGTCGATCCGGGCGTCCGGACGGTCGGTCTTGTTGATGCACAGGATGACGGGCAGCCGGGCCGTGAGCGCCTTGCGCAGCACGAAGCGGGTCTGCGGCAGCGGGCCCTCGGAGGCGTCGACCAGCAGGACGACCGCGTCCACCATCGACAGGCCGCGCTCGACCTCGCCGCCGAAGTCGGCGTGGCCGGGGGTGTCGATGATGTTGATGGTGATCGGCGCGCCACCGTCCTTGGGGTGGTACTTGACCGCGGTGTTCTTCGCGAGAATGGTGATGCCCTTCTCGCGCTCCAGGTCGTTCGAGTCCATCATCCGGTCGTCGAGGTGCTGGTGGGCGGCGAAGGCACCGGCCTGCTTCAGCATGGCGTCGACCAGGGTGGTCTTGCCGTGGTCGACGTGGGCGACGATGGCGACGTTACGAATGTCGTTGCGCGTGGGCATGCGGCGCTGATTCTCCCGGAATCGTGGGTCACGGTGCCCGGCCCGCGTCAGCATTCACCGGTCCACCCGCCGGGCACGGCACATGCCTCGGCTTCTTCCCATCGTACGGGGAAGGCCCCAACGGAGCCGAAACGGGCGGCTGCGGGGCGGTGGAGATCACAAGTGGGTCTCGCTCCTTCCCGTACGCACCAAGGGATCGGGAAGCTACGCCGGTGAAGAAGAAGACCCGCATCCTGCTGTTCCTCGCGGTGTTCGCCGGGGCGTTCCTGCTGCAGCCCCTGCTGTCCCGGGTGACGGTCCCGCCGCTGCACGTCGGCCTGCTCGCCCTCGCCGGCGGGGCCCTCGCCGGCAACCTGCTGACCCAGCTCGGGCTGGCGGCGCTCGCCCGCCCCGCCGGGCTGGCCCCGGCCTTCTACCTGGTCGGCTCGGGCCGCCGCTCCCGCACCGTGCGGCTGGGCCGGTGCCCGCTGGTGCTGCGCTCGGTGCCGCTGCCGTTCTTCGCCGCCGCCTACCAGCTCGTCCCCGGGCCGCGGTGGCGGGCCTGGGCGGCGGTGACGGCCGCGTACCTGCCGGCCCCGCTGCTGGGCGGCTGGCTGCTGGCGACGACCGCGGGCGCCTGGCAGCTGTTCGGCCTGGTGCTGACGGCCGCGCTGGTGGAGCTGGCCGTCCAGGCCGCCTTCCCGGGCTGCCCGGGCTGGGTGGTGCTGCGGATGCCCGCCGCCTCCCCCGCCGCGCTGGCCGAGGTGTACGCGACCCCGGGGCAGGTCGCGGCCGCCCGGGCGCTGGAGGGCGGGCGGATCGCCGACGCGGCCGCCGCGCTGGCCGCCGAGCCGGAGACCGGCACCCTGGCCGACGGCGTGGCCCGGGTGCGGGTGCTGCTGGCGACCGGCGAGTGGGCCGCCGCCCTGGAGCGGGCCGAGCGGATCACCGTCGCCGCCCCGGTGGCCCGGGTCGGCTGGCTCGCCGACCTGGCGCGCGCCGAGGCGCTGGTGTGCGCCGCCGACGCGGGGCTGCTGCCGCCCGCCGAGTACCTGCCGCGGCTGGCCGCCGCCGTCGACGCGGTCAGCGGCCGCCGACCGGGCGCGGCGGTCCGGGCCGACCTGCACCGGCTGCGCGGGGAGCGGGAGCAGGCCGTGAAGCACGCCTCCGCGGCCGCACGGCGCTCCGTGGACGCGTGGGGCACGGCGGACGCCGCCTGCTCGCTGGCGGCCGCCCTGCTGGCCTCCGGACGGCCGGAGCAGGCCCGCCGGGCCCTGGCCCGGGCCCACGGGGTGCTGCCCGGCCTGGCCCGCACCGCCCTGGTGGAGCAGCGGGCCGCGGCGGTCGTCCTGGACTAGGCCCTGGAACGACCGGGCCCTGGAACGACCGGGCCCTGGAACGACCGGGCCCTGGAACGACTGGGCCCTGGAACAACTGGGCCCTGGGCCCTGTCCGGCCGATCCTGCCGGGCAGGGCCTAGAGCGCGAGCTCGAACCAGACGATCTTGCCCTTGGGGGTGCGGCGGCTGCCCCAGCGCTCGGCCAGCAGCGAGACGAGCTGCAGGCCGCGGCCGCCCTCGTCGGTCTCCTGGGCGCGGCGCTGGCGCGGCTGGGCGTAGGCGTCGTCCCAGACCTCGCAGACCATGGTCTTGTCGCGCAGCAGGCGCAGCCGGATCTCGCCCCGGCCGTGCCGCAGCGCGTTGGTGACCAGCTCGCTGACCAGCAGCTCGGAGGTGTCGACCAGTTCGTCCAGGCCGCGTTCCAGCAGCCAGCCGCAGGCGGCCTCGCGGGCCTTGGCGACCGAGGTCGGCTCGGAGGGGAAGCGCCAGTCGCCGACCGAGCCCTTGGGCAGGCCCTTGACCTTGGCCATCAGCAGGGCGATGTCGTCCTCGCCGTGGTGCGGGTTGAGCTCGTCCAGGACCTGGTCGCAGAGCTCCTCGATCTGCGCGGACCCGGCGGCCAGGGCGGCCCGGAAGGCGTCGATGCCCTCGTCGAGCTGGTGCTTGCGGGACTCCACCAGGCCGTCGGTGTAGAGGGCCAGCACGGCGCCCTCGGGCAGGTCGACGGTGACCTCCTCGAAGGGCTCGCCGCCGACGCCGAGCGGCAGGCCGGGCGGCACGGTGATGGTGCGGGCGACCTGGCCGGGGGTGAGCAGGACGGGCGGCAGGTGCCCGGCGTTGGCGAAGGTGCAGCGCTGCTTGACGGCGTCGTACACGGCGTAGACGCAGGTGGCGAGGTAGACCTCGGCGCTGGAGCGGTCCGGGTCCTCGTCGTTGCCCAGGCCGCGGGCGATCTCGTCGAGGGCGGAGAGCACCTCTTCGGGGTCGAGGTCGAGCATGGCGAGGGTGCGCACGGCGGTGCGGAGCTGGCCCATGGCGACGGCGGCGCGCAGGCCGCGGCCCATCACGTCGCCGATCACCAGGGCGGTGCGGCTGCCGGGCAGCGGGATGACGTCGAACCAGTCGCCGCCGACCTCGGTGTTGTTGTTGCTGGGCAGGTAGCGGCGGGCGATCTCCAGGCCGGAGGCGGCCGGGTTGCCGGGGGGCAGCAGGCTGCGCTGCAGGATCAGGGCGCGCTCGTGCTCGCGGCGGTAGAGCCGGGCGTTGTCGACGCAGACGGCGGCGCGGGCGACGAGCTCCTCGGCGATCGCGACCTCGCGGGCGTCGAACGGCTCGCTGCCGATCGCCCGGGAGAGCTGGACCAGGCCGAGCACCTGGTCGCGGGCGACCAGCGGCACCACCAGGGTGGAGCGCAGCAGCGGGTCGGGCCCGGGCTGCGGGACGACGCTGCGGCCGGTGCGCAGGGCGCGGGCGTGCGGGGAGCGCGGCGGGTAGCAGAGCGTGCCGCCGGCCTCGGCGACCCGGACGCCGCCGCGCTCGCTGCCGAGCACGGACGGGGCGTTGCCGACCACGCTGGAGACGGCGACGCGGCGCAGTTCCCCGCTCTCCGGGTTGGCGCTGAGCGGGGCGGAGTCGCCGGTGAGCAGCGCGGTGTACAGGTCGACGGTGGCGACGTCGCAGAACTGCGGGACGATCACGTCGAGCAGTTCCTTGGCGGTGGTCTCCAGGTCGAGGGTGGAGCCGATGTGGGTGGAGGCCTCGTTCAGCAGGGCGAGGCTGCGGCGCACCCCGGCGGCCTCGCGTTCGGCGATGTGCCGGCTGGTGACGTCCTGGACCTGCCCGGCCACGCCGATCGGGCGGCCGCCCGCGGCGGTGAGCCGGTACAGCGAGACGGCCCAGGTGCGCTGGTCCTCGTCGCGCCCGGCGCTGGGGCGGGCGGCCCGGACCGGGCCGGACAGCCGCAGGTCGAGGACGGGCTCCTGGCCGGTGAGGACCTTGCGCAGGGCGAGCAGCAGCCGGTCCGCGTCGGAGGGGCGGAACACGTCGCCGGGGGCGAGGCCCTGGAGGGCGGCGGGGCTGCGGCCGACGCCGGCCGCGAAGGCGGCGTTGACCCGCTGCAGCTTGAGGTCGGTGTCGAACAGGAAGAACCCGGTGGGCGTCTGGCCGATGACGGCCTCGGAGGCGGCCAGGTCGGTCTCGATGGCGCGCAGCCGGCCGAGGTCGACGGCCAGGCAGGTGGCGGAGCCGTCGGCGCTGGCGGGCATCGCGTAGACCTCGGCGAGGCTCTCGGCACCGGACAGGTCGCGGTAGGGGGCGGTGCCGACCCACTCCTCGCCGGACAGGATCCGCTCCAGCCGGGCCCGGCCGCGCTGCCACAGCTCGCGCGGGATGAACGCGGTGATCGGGTCGGCGCCGACCGCCTCGGCGGCGGGGACGCCGAAGAACTCGGCGGCCCGGTCGCTCCACTGGGCGATCCGCCCGTCCGGGCCGATCGCGAAGGTCGCGACCCGGATGTAGTCGTAGATGGTGCCCGAGGCGCCCTGTCCCCAGCCGAGCGGCAGCGGGACGGGGGTCGTCGGGGCACCCGGCTGCTCCGGCACCGCGGCATGACTGCCGCTGCCGTGCGTCACGTTCCGTGCCGGGAAGCTGTTCAACGGACCGACCCCTCCAACCCGCGCCCATCCGGTGTCGAGAAGACCGAGTATTCGCTGTCCGAGTATTCATCATTCGGGCGCGGGCGCACACGCCCTTCAACGTCACAACATCGAATCGGGTAGTTGAACCTCCGAGTTCACGAGCTCGAACCAGACGACTTTGCCCAGCCCTTCGGCCCTGGTGCCCCAGCGCAGGGCCAGCCTGCGGACCAGTTCGAGGCCGCGCCCGCCCTCGTCGCCCGCCCCGGCGTGGCGCTCCTTGGGCGGGTCGGGCAGCGGGTCGGAGATCTCGACCAGGAGCAGTTCGCCGAGGGTGAGCCGGACGCCGATCGGGGCGCTGGCGTACCGGACGGCGTTGGTGACCAGTTCGCTGACGAGCAGTTCGGCGGTGTCGGTGAGCTCCTCGACGCCCCAGTCGGCCAGCGTGCCGCGGACGAGGCGCCGGGCCCGGGAGACCGCGGTCGGCTCGGCGGGCAGCGTCCAGCCCGCGGTGGGCGACTCGGCCCGGCCGCGGCCGAGCCGGGCCAGCAGCAGGGCCACGTCGTCGGGCTCGCGGCCCTGCTCCATGGTGTCGAGGACGGCCTCGCACGCCTGCTGGATCGAGGCGTACGGCTGTTCCAGCACGGTGATCAACCTCCCCAGTCCCACGTCCAGATCCTTGTCCCGGGACTCCACCAGCCCGTCGGTGCACAGGGCGAGCAGGCTGCCGTCCGGGATCTCCATCTCGATGGACTCGAACGGCACCCCGCCGACGCCGAGCGGCGCGCCGGAGGGCAGGTCGAGCACCTGGCCCGCGCCGCCGGGCAGCGGGCCGCCGGAGCGGGCCGGTTCGGCGTCGGCTCCGGGCACCACCAGGACCGGCGGGATGTGGCCGGCCTTGGTGACGGTCAGGCTGCGCCGGGCGGGGTCGAAGACCGCGTAGACGCAGGTGGCGAGCAGGGCCTCGTCGGGGCCCTGGGCGAGGTCGTCGGCGAGTTCGTGGACGTGCCGCAGGACGACCTCGGGGGCCAGGTCGAGGGCGGCCAGCACGCGGACGGCGGTGCGCAGCCGGCCCATCGTGGCGGCGGCCCGCAGGCCGTGGCCCATCACGTCGCCGACCACCAGGGCGGTGCGGTCGTCGGGCAGCGGGATGACGTCGAACCAGTCGCCGCCGACCTCGGTGCCGCTGGAGCCGGGCACGTACCGGTAGGCGACCTCGACGCCGGTGGGCTGCGGGACCTGCTGCGGCAGCAGGGTGCGCTGCAGGGTGAGCGCGGCGGTGCGCTCGCGGGCGTAGAGGCGGGCGTTGTCGAGGGAGCTGCCGGCCCGGTCGGCGAGCTCGACGGTGAAGGCGAGGTCGTCGCGGTCGAAGCCCTCGCGGTAGCCGGCCCGGCTGACCACCAGCAGGCCGATGACGATGCCGCGGGCCCGCAGCGGGACCACCAGCCGGGAGTGGACGCCGAGTTCGCGGGCGGCCTCGACCTTGGGGTCGCCCGCGAAGGACAGCTCCTCGGTGGAGTTGCCGCCGGAGAGCATCTCGGGGACGCCGCTGCGCAGCACCCGGCCGAAGACCGAGTCCTCGTCGAAGGTGACCCGGGCGCCGTGCCGCAGCATGGTCTCCACGGCGGGGCCCTGCTGGATCGCGGCGACGCCGAGCTGCAGCAGCGAGGTGTGCCGGTCGTGGCCGTGCCGGGGCAGGTCGTCGCCGTGCGCGACGGCCTGCAGCAGGATCACCCCGGCGTAGTCGGCGAGCCGCGGGACGACCGCCCCGGCCAGCTCCTGGGCGATCATCGACGCGTCCAGCAGGTCGCCGACCCGGGAGCCGAACTCGTTGAGCAGCGACAGCCGGCGCCGGGCGCCCTCGACCTTGGCCACCGCCCGGTAGCGCTCGGTGACGTCCATGATGGTGCCGGAGATGCCGAGCACCCGGCCGGAGCGGTCGGTCATCCGGCTGTAGGAGATCGACCGGTAGCCGGAGCGGGCGGTGGACGGGGAGGCCAGCGTGACGTCGATGACGGGCTCGCCGGTGGCCAGCACCTGGCGCTGGACGGCGGTGATCTCGTCGGCGGAGCGCTCGGGCAGCGTCTCGCCGGTGGTGCGGCCGATGTGCTCCTCGGCGGGCAGGCCGTTCATCTCGGCGAGGGTGCGGTTGACGGCGGTGTAGCGCAGTTCGGTGTCCAGCACGGCGATGCCGAGCGGGGACTGCTCGAACAGGGCGTCGCGGACCGCGAGGTCCCGTTCGACGGCGCGCAGCGCGGCGGCCTCGGTGAGCGCGGCCTGCACGTACGGGGCGCCGTCGCCGTCGACCAGCAGCGACAGCCGGGCCTCCACCTCGACCGGCAGGCCGTCCCGGTCGGCGAGTTCGGTGAAGCCGTGCCAGGAGCCGCGGCGCAGCGTCTCCTGGAGGGCGGCGCGGGTGCGCTGTACCTGGCCCGGGTCGGGGATCAGCTCGTCGACGGAGCGGCCGACCAGCACCTCGCTGGGCCAGCCGAGCATCTCCTCGGCGGCGGGGCTCCACAGCACCACCCGGCCCGAGGTGTCGAGGATGACGATCGCCACCCGGACCACGTCCAGCAGGCTGCCGCCCTCGGTGCGGCGGCTCGGGTGCAGGGCGGTGGGGCCGCTGTCGGCGCGGGCGCCGGGGTGCACCTCCGGCGTGCCGGGGAAGGCCCGGGCGGGGCGGCCGCGGGCCGGGAGCTCCGCCGGGCCGGGCGCGGTGGGCGGCTGCGGGGCCGGGCCCGCGCTGGGGGCGCTGCCGGGCAGCGCGGCGGGCCGCTCGCCCGGGCCGGGGCGGCCG